>NZ_AEUD01000004.1 GCF_000192435.1 Gordonia neofelifaecis NRRL B-59395 | reverse complement strand
CGCCAGCACCGACGCGCTGACCTGGAATAAGTTACACACCCTTGCGGCTGCGTCCCAAATCGCCAGGTCAGCGGTCCGACTGTGCGGTCAGGCGCCGATCTTGGCGCCGGCGAACGTCTTCTTACCGCGGCGCAGGACCAGCCATTTGCCGAACAACAGGTCATTCGAAGCCGGCATCCAGTCCGCGTCCGTGACCTTGACGTTGTTCACGTAGGCACCGCCCTCGTCGACGGCCCGGCGAGCGGCCTTGTTGCTGTCGGCGAGCCCGGATGCGACCAGCAACTCCACGATCGACGGCGTGGCACCGGCGTCGAACTCCGCGAGGCCCGTCTCCCCCAGCGCGGCGGCGAGCGTGGGCTCATCGAGATCGTTCAGTTCGGCGCGCCCGAACAGTGCGCGACTGGCCAGCTCGGCGGCGGCCGTCTGGTCCGCACCGTGGATGAGGGTCGTCAACTCCTGAGCCAGGCGCTTCTGTGCCTCGCGGAGGAACGGCTTCTCGGCCGTGAGCTGCTCGAGCTCCTCGATCTCCTCCCGGCGCAGGAAGGTGAACCACTTGAGGAACTTGATGACATCGGCGTCCGCCGTGTTCACGAAGTACTGGTACCAGGCGTACGGACTCGTCAGCTCGGGATCGAGCCACACACTGCCGCCGCCGGTCGACTTGCCGAACTTCTTGCCGTCGGCAGAAGTCACCAGCGGAACGGTCAGCGCGTGTGCGCTTCCGCCGTCGACCTTGCGGATGAGGTCCACGCCGCCGATGATGTTGCCCCACTGATCGGAGCCGCCGATCTGCAGGACACAGCCGTACTTGCGGTACAGCTGCAGGTAGTCGTTCGACTGCAGCAGCAGGTAGCTGAACTCGGTGTAGCTGATCCCGTCGGATTCCAGCCGCCGCTTGACCGTCTCACGGGCGAGCATGACGTTCACCGAGAAGTGCTTGCCGACGTCCCGCAGGAACTCGATGGTCGACATCGGTCCGGTCCAGTCGAAGTTGTTGACCAGCAACGCGCCGTTGTCGGAATCGTCGATCGTGACGAACCGCTGAAGCTGACCGACGATGTTCTCCGCCCAGTCCGCGACGGTGTCGGACGAGTTCATCGTGCGCTCGCCGACGTCGCGCGGATCGCCGATGAGTCCCGTCGCACCGCCTGCCAGCACCACCGGACGGTGACCCGCCAGCTGGAACCTGCGGAGAGTCAGCAGCGGAACCAGGTGCCCCGCGTGGAGGCTGGAGGCTGTCGGGTCGAAACCCGCGTACAAGGAGATCGGCTTGTCGAGCGCCTCGCGCAGATCGTTCTCGTCGGTGGTCTGTCCGATGAGACCGCGCCAGATCAGGTCGTCGAGGATGTTCTCTGACACTGTGGTGCTCACGCGTCCTCTCCGGTGATCCGCGCATGCTCCTCGTCGGAGACCGCGCGCGCGTCGTCGATCAGCATGTTCGGGATCCCGTGCTCGTCGATGGCGTAGGCGACCCGAAGGCGCGGGTTGTACAACTCGTCACCCGCGTTGATCAGTTCACCCAGATCCTGGGGACACACCAGTCGATCGCGGACCACCGGATCGATGCCCTCGGCACGTGTTGCCATCAGCTCCCACTTCGTCTCGTCGATGCGGCCGCGCGCCGGTCGGTGGCGGCGACGTCTACCCGGATCAGGCTACTAGGCCCGAGCGGCGTCGCCGTCTGCGGCGGTCCCGGCCGATCCGGGGACCGTCCAGTCGATCGCGGCGGCCGCGGATGCCGTGTAGCGGCGGTACCGCCCTTCGGCATCTCGGTACCAGATCTTGGATCCCGGCTTCGGCATCCCGCGGGCGGCGATCTTCCCCGTCATCAGCCGGAACGCCTCCGACAGCGGGATCGAATCGGCGATCCACACCAGATGCGGACGCTGTTCCGCGGGAAGCTCCCCCAGCCCGACGCGGATCTGCGTCGGCGTCAGCGAAGTGACCCCCTGCCGAAGCGTGACGACGGCTACCGCGACCTGGGAACCCACCTCGCCCACGCTGTAGACCGCGGCCAGCTTGACGTCCGGAATCATCGACAGCGCCTGCTGAATCGGCACCGGATACATCGAACCGCCTGCGCTGTGGATCACGCTCTGGACCGAACCCATGAACCAGAGATCGCCGTCGGCATCGGCCCGGAACAGACTTCCGCCGACCTCCCAGCGGTCGTGCGGACGAAAGACGTCGCGAAGGACGAGACCGGCGGCCTCGAACCGCTGACCGGCGTGAGAGACGAGCATGCCGATCTCCCGCGGTCCGGCCTCGCGGACCAGTCCGGTGTCGTTGTCGACCTCCATCCGACCCGTCGCCGGGTCGTAGGCAGCGATGCGCACCGGGTTGGTCTCGGGAAGGGGCCGTCCCATCGAGCCGATCTTGGTGTCGTCGACGTTCGCCAGGATCGCTGATCCGTCGGCGGTGGCGAAGAACTCGAGCACCCGGGCGGACGGCAGCTTCTCGCGCAGGCCGGTCCATTGCCCCGCGGACAGCCCCGATCCCATGAACAGCCGGACGCTCCCCAGCTGTCCCGGATCGAAGCCCGGATCGTCGAGGATGTCCGCCAGCATGTTCCAGGTGTACGAGACGACCGTGACGCCGTACCGGCGAACCTCACGGGAGAACCGGTCGGGATCGAATCCGGTCGACAGGGCGATCCGCGACCGGCCGGCCGCGGTGGCACCCAGGGTGGTCAGCAGGCCGGACGCGTGGTGCAGCGGAGGGAGGCAGTAGACCGTGTCCCGGTTCGACAGGCCGGCCGCGGCCGCAGCCCCGAAAGCAGACATCGCGAACCGGTGATTGGTGATCGACCACCGGTTGATCCGGCCCTGGGTCTCGGTGAACAGGATGAAGGCGAGGTCGCCCGCCAGTCCCGGATCCGGCCGATACCAGACGGGCAGCCGCACGCGCGCGGGATCGATCTGCTCCATGTCGACGATGTGTTCGCCGTCGGCACGCTCGATGGCGCGGGTCTCACCGCTGCCGCCACCGAGGACGAGGACTCGATCGCAGGCCGCGGCCGCGCGGTCGAGGTGTACCGGATCGGCGACGATGACCCGGGTCTCGGCCATGGTCAGCATCTCGGGAAGCGACTCGCTGGACGACATCAGCACGGCGACGGCCCCGAGTCGTGAGAGCGCGGCGACGGTCACCAGTGCGGACGGCCGCGGTTCCATCATCAAGCCGACGTGCACGCCGGGCCGGATCCCGCATTCGATGAGACCTGCGACGACGTTGTCGATACGGGTGTTGACCTGGGTGTGCGTCAGTACTCGGTCCTCGAAGAGGAAGAGCTCGTCGTGCGGGGTGCGCTTCGCGTTCTCGCTCATCAGCTTGCCGAGCGAGACCCGGGTGGACGGCTGGATCTGCCCGAGGCGGAACAACCGAGGCACGGTCCGCACCGACTCCGTCGCGACCGCGAGGGTCGTCCGCTGGAGTGAGCTGACGGCTTCCAGGAGTTCCTTGGACACGGCGGTGCCCGCGCCGGCGACCTGTCCGACGCCGTATGTCAGGCGGTTGCTCCAGCTGATGCCGGAGCCGGATTCGTTGCGCACCCGGCTCATCGGGGTGACGGCGGCGGGTTGCTCGCCGTTGCCCTCGCGCCACTGGATCCACTCGCCCACCGTCGGCCAGGTCAAGCGTCCGGCACTGGAACCGACGACCAGACCGAAGTGTCCGACCGGGGCCGCGGTCTCGTAGACGTCGGCGTCGGGTGCGGCCCTGACGATGCCGCGGACGGCGAGCGGTTGACCGATGTCGTCGGTCTCACCGACGAAGGCCAGCACCGGGCAGGTGATCTCGGTCATCGACACGACTTCGCCATCGATGACGAAGCCGCCCGACATCATCCGGTTGTGCACCACGAACTGGCGCAGGAGTTCGGCGACTGCAGGGCCCGACCAGGCCACCCAGCCCTCCTGCTCGATGAATCGGCGCTGGTCCTCACGCGGCAGCAGTGCGTCACGATCGTGGAGTTTGCGGAGGAAGTCGATGCGGCTGCGGGCGGTTTTGACAGGGTCGGCGAGTTGGAAACCGGTTCGCGCGAGCCAGCTCGGGATCCACAGTCGGTTGAAGACGTTGTCCGCGACGAACTCGGCGCCCGGTACCACCAGCTGCGCGGGCAAGCCGAGCGGCAGCGCGGCGAGGACGTCGACGGGACTGCCGAACGTGACCACGCTGGCCAGTCCCTCGGAGCGCCGATACGCGGCCGTCTGGTACGCGAACATCCCGCCCTGCGAGTAGCCGCCGAGGTGGACGTCCCGGCCGACCACGCTGCGCACCAGATCGATGACCCGGCTGATCGCGACCACGTGGTCGGTGAGGGTGCGTTCCATGCCGCCCTCTTCGTGGTCGGGCGAGCCGAAGTCGACGACCCACGGGATCACCTTGTGCCGGTACAGCACCGACACCGCGCCGTTCTGCTGCGTGACGTCGTAGACGTTGGCCGAGACCATCATCGGCGGAATCAGGATGATGTGGGCGTATCCGTCACCCGGATCGTCCGGGAAATACCGCCGCAGCCGGTACATCTTCTCGGTCTCGACGACCTTGTACGGCGTCGGTTCGGTGCCGGTGTCCAGACCGCCCATCCGAATGACTTCGAGACCGTTCTGTGCGGTCGCGACGATCCGTCCGACCGTTCCGCCGACGTTTGGCAGGCCCTTCACCGCGGTAACTCCCCTCACCACTACTGATGCTCCGCAGGATCCGACGTCGCCGGCGTGTGCGAGCACGTGCAGTTTACTAGTCGCCGAATCTGTCACGGACGCTACCGACTGTGAAGCAGATGTGTGTCCCGAGCGAAGGTGGCCTCGGCCACGACCGGCCCGGCTTCTCGACCGGTGGTCGTGGTCAGCCGAGCGCGGCGCGCAGGTCGGCGATCGTCGCGTTCGCGACGGCGATCTGCCGTTCCACCTGCGACGACGCGGTGCCACCGAGTGCGCTCCGCGATTCGATGGAGCCTTCGACGGTGAGCACCTCGCGTACCTGCCGGGTGAGCGCGGGGTTGATGGCGGCCATGGTCTCGTCGTCGAGTTCGTCCAGGCCGATGCCGCGGCTCTCCGCCTCGCGGACGCAGGCCCCCGCGACCTCGTGTGCGACTCGGAACGGAACGCCCTGTCGCGCAAGCCATTCCGCGATGTCCGTGGCGAGCGTGAACCCGGCGGGCGCCAGCTCAGCCATCCGCTCGGGGTGGAAGGTGAGCGTGCCGACCAGTCCCGCCATCGCGGGCAGCAGCAGCTCGAGCTGCGCGACCGAGTCGAACACCGGCTCCTTGTCCTCCTGCAGGTCACGGTTGTACGCCAGCGGCTGCGCCTTCAGCGTCGCGAGCAGCCCCGTGAGATTGCCGATCACGCGACCGGCTTTGCCCCGTGCCAGCTCGGCCACGTCCGGGTTCTTCTTCTGCGGCATGATCGAGCTCCCCGTCGACCACGCGTCCGCGAGCGTCACATAACCGAACTCCGGGGTGCTCCACAGGATGACGTCCTCTCCGAGACGCGACATGTCGACCGCGGTCATCGCGAAGACGAACGCGGCCTCGGCGGCGAAGTCTCGGGAGCTCGTCGCATCGATCGAGTTGTCGGCGGCGCTGTCGAATCCGAGGTCGGCGGCGATCGCGGCCGGATCCAGGCCGAGCGACGAGCCCGCGAGCGCGCCGGATCCGTAGGGCGAGACCGCGACGCGCCGATCGGCGTCGACCAGTCGTGCGACGTCGCGCAGCAGCGGTTGGGCGTGTGCCATCAGCGTGTGCCCCAGCAGCACCGGCTGCGCAGCCTGCAGGTGGGTCTTGCCCGGCATCACGACGCCCGGGTTCGCCGCGGCCTGATCGACAAGCGCCTGCGCCAGGTCCAGCACCCCGGCCCCGACGCGCCGCATCGCGACCCGCAGCCACATGCGGAACAGGGTCGCGACCTGGTCGTTGCGCGAGCGGCCCGCACGGAGACGACCGCCGAGCTCGGCACCGACCCGCTCGATCAGCCCCCGCTCCAGAGCGCCGTGCACGTCCTCGTCCGACTCCGCGGGGCCGAACGTCCCCTCCGCCACGTCGGCGGCGAGGCGGTCGAGTCCGGCCTGCATCGCCTCAGCGTCGGACTCGGTGAGCAGCCCGGCCTTCGCGAGGACGCGAGCGTGCGCCTTGGACGCCTGGATGTCGTACGGCGCGAGCGCCCAGTCGAAGTGCGTCGACTTGCTCAGTGCCGCCATCGCGGCGGCCGGGCCGTCGGCGAACCGGCCGCCCCAGAGCGCACCTTCGTTGGTGCCCTCGTGGCTGTTCTCGGGGGTGGAGTCGGAAGTCGACATGAGGGCGGTACTCCTCGCGGTGTGGTTGTTCGGCTCAGCTTGATTCGGTGATCGTGCGGAAGTCGGTGCGGATCTCGATGCGCTGCCTCGCTGCGCTCGGCGGCTCACCCGATAAGCCTAAGGCTCGATGCCTCGTACCCGGCAGCCAGTCCGTCGCGATCAGACGAGGCCTTCGATACGCGCCGCGAGATCCGCGCCGGTCAGTGGACGGCGTGCGAGCACGAAGATCGTGTCGTCGCCGGCGATGGTGCCGACCACGCCGGGCAGTCGCGCGCGGTCGAGCGCGCTGGCGAGGTAGCCCGCGGCGCCGGGCGGCGTGCGGAGCACCGCCATGTCACCCGACGAGTCGGTGGACACCAACAGCTCCGACACCAGCCGGGACACGCGGTCGGTGCCGCCCGAGACTCCACGGACCGGGCTGCCGTCCTCGGGCACCATGTACACGCCGACACCGCCGTCCGCGGCACGGAGTTTGACCGCGCCGAGCTCATCGAGATCGCGCGAGATCGTCGCCTGCGTCGCCTCGACACCGAGTTCGGCGAGCTTCTGCTGGAGTTCGCCCTGGCTGCGGATCTCCTGCGCGGACAGGATCTCGACGATCCGTGAGTGTCTGCCCGCCCTGGTCGCCGCCAGACGCGCCGATTCGGCTCGTCCGGCGGCGGCTCGGTCCGGCCCCGGGGCGCTCACTAGCGGTCCATCAGCCAGGCGAGCAGGGCCTTCTGCGCGTGCAGTCGGTTCTCCGCTTCGTCGAACACGACGCTGGCCGGACCGTCGATCACCTCGTCGGTGATCTCTTCGCCTCGGTGGGCCGGCAGGCAGTGCAGCACCATCGCGTCCGGGGCGGCGTGCCCCAGCAGCTCGGCATTGATCTGGTACGGCCGGAACGGGCCGATGCGATCTAGTCCGTCCGCCTCCTGCCCCATCGAGACCCACGTGTCGGTCACGAGCACATCGGTGCCCGTCGCGGCGACAATGGGATCGCCGATGATCTCGACGCTTCCGCCGGTCTCCGCTGCACGCTGCTTCGCCGCTTCGACGACCGCCGGGTCGGGCTGGAACGCGGTGGGGCCGCTGATCCGGACGTGCATGCCCGCGGTGACGCCGCCGAGCATCAGCGAGTGCGCCATGTTGTTCGCCGCATCGCCGAAGTACGTCAGGGTGAGTCCCGCCGCCTTCCCCTTGCGCTCGATGATGGTCTGCAGGTCGGCCAGCACCTGACACGGGTGGAAGCTGTCGGACAGGGCGTTCACCACCGGCACGGTGGCGTACTCGGCGACCGCCTCCAGGCGATCCTGACCGAAGGTGCGCCAGACGATCGCGTCGACGAACCGCGACAGCACGCGTCCGGTGTCCGCGAACGACTCGTCGCGCCCCATCTGGGTGTTCGCGCCGTCGACCACCACCGCGTGACCGCCGAGCTGGCTGATCCCGACCTCGAAGGAGAAGCGGGTCCGCGTGGAGTTCTTGTCGAAGATGACGCCGACCGCGCGCGGGCCCTCGAGGGGCCGGAAGGCGAACCGGTCGCGCTTCATCTGCGCCGCCAGCGAGAGCACCTCGGCCTGCTCGGCAGGCGTCAGATCGTCGTCGCGCAGGAAGTGCCGCACTGAGTTCTGGGTCATGGGTCAGGCCTTTCCGGTCTGTTCGGCGGTCGCCGCGTCGAGGATGCCGGGCAGGTCGGCCACGAACGCCGAAGCCTGCTCGTCGGTGAGGATCAGGGGCGGAGCCAGACGCAGCACGTTCGCCGCCGGCGCGTTGATGAGATAGCCCGCGGCCCGGGCCGCCTTCTCGGTCGAGGCCGAGATGTCGGAGTTCAGCACCACGCCGAGCAGCAGTCCCTCGCCGCGGACCCCGGCGATCTGCGGATGGTTCAGCTCCTCGATGCCTCCGGCCAATGCCTTGCCGACGCGTTCGACGTGCGCGAGGAGGTCGTGCTCGTCGATGTAGCGCAGAACCGCGAGCGCTGCGGCGGCGCACGCCGGGTTGCCGCCGAACGTGGTGCCGTGCTGGCCGGGCTCGAACAGTTCCGCAGCCCGGCCCGTCGCGATGCAGGCACCGATCGGCATCCCGCCGCCCAGCCCCTTCGCCAGTGTGATGACGTCGGGCACGATGCCGGCCCGCTGATGCGCGAACATCCAGCCGGTACGCCCGATGCCCGTCTGCACCTCATCGAGGATCAGCAGCGCACCGTGCTCCGCGGTGATCGCCCGGGCCTGCGCAAGGTAGTCCGCCGGCGGCACCACGACGCCGTTCTCGCCCTGGATGGGCTCGAGGATCACGGCCGCGGTCTGATCGGTGACCGCCTCCCGGAGCGCCTCGGCATCGCCGTACGGCACGAAGTCGACGCCCGCGGGCATCGGCTCGAACGGCCCGCGCTTGGTCGGCTGACCGGTCATCGCCAGTGCGCCCATCGTCCGGCCGTGGAACCCGCCGTGGGCGGCGATGATCTGCGGCCGCCCGGTGCGGCGCGCCAGCTTGAACGCTGCCTCGTTCGCCTCGGTTCCGGAGTTGCACAGGAACACCCGGGCCTCATGACCCATAGCGGCGGCGAGCCGCTCGGCGAGTTCCACCACGGGCGGTGAGATGTACAGGTTCGACACGTGGCCGAGCGTCGACAGCTGTTCGGTGACGGCCTCGACGATCGCTGGATTGGCATGGCCGAGGGCATTGACGGCGATGCCGCCGAGCAGGTCCAGGTATTCGCGGCCGTCGGCGTCGTAGACGACCGCGCCCTCACCGCGGACCAGGGCCACGCCGGGCGTGCCGTAGTTGTTCATCAGCGCAGCGGACCACCGCTGCTGCAGTGGTGCGGTCACGACCGCCCTCCTTCGAGATCGTCTGCGACGACGGTGGTTCCCGACGTCGACGCGGTGAGCAGGGCCGCGAGCACGGAGTGCGGTTCGCGGCCGTCGATGACGTGTGCGGCGCCGATGCCGTCCCGGACGGCGCGCATGCAGGCCTCCATCTTGGGGACCATCCCGGAGTCCAGACCGGGCAACAGCGTCTCGACTCCGCCCGCGGTGATCGTCGAGACCAGCGACGAACGGTCGGGCCAGTCGGTGTAGAGCCCTTCGACGTCGGTGAGCATCACGAGATGCTCGGCGCCGAGCGCGGCGGCGACGGCGCCGGCCGCGGTGTCGGCGTTGATGTTGTGAACCTGGCCGTCGGCGTCGGGCGCGATGGTGGAGATGACCGGGATCCGCCCGGCCGCGATGAGATCGTCGACAGCCGAAGTGTTGACCGCGGCGATGTCGCCGACCAGTCCGATGTCGGTGGCCTCGCCGTCCACGACGACCGTCCGACGGCTCGCGGTGAACAGGTGCGCATCTTCGCCGGTGATACCGACCGCATAGGGACCGTGCGCGTTGATCAGACCGACGAGCTCACGGCCCACCTGTCCGAACAGCACCATTCGCACCACATCCATCACCTCGGGCGTGGTGACGCGGAAGCCGCCGCGGAACTCGCCTTCGAGCCCGAGCCGCTTCAGCATCGCGGAGATCTGGGGCCCGCCGCCGTGCACCACCACGGGGTGGATGCCGCAGGCGCGCAGCAGCACCATGTCGGCGGCGAACGCCTTCTTCAGGTCCTCGTCGACCATCGCGTTGCCGCCGTACTTGACGACGACGCGCTTGCCGTGGAGCGCTTGCAGTGCGGGCAGGGACTCGGCGATGACGCCGGCCTTCTGCAGGGGATCGAGTGTCGTGCTGATTTCCGTCATGACGAGTAGGCCGAGTTCTCTTCCACGTAGGCGTGCGACAGGTCGGTGGTGCGGATCGTCGCCTCGGCATCACCCAGACCGAGGTCGGCGACGACCTCGATCCGGTCGCCGGAGAGGTCGACATCCCGCGCTCCGGGCACCCCGGTGCCGTTCTTGCAGATCGGAGAACCGTTGAACGACACGGTGATCCGATCCGGGTCGATGGTGACCGGTGCGGCGCCGATGGCGGCCAGCACGCGCCCCCAGTTGGGGTCGGAACCGAACAACGCGGTCTTGACGAGCGAGTCCCGGGCCACCGAACGCGCGACGACGAGGGCGTCGTCCTCGGTGACGGCGCCGGTGATGGTGATCGCGATCCGCTTGGTGACGCCCTCCGCGTCGTTCTGCAGCTGGCCGGCGAGGTCGTCGCAGACGGCGAATACCGCGGCGTCGAGCTCGGCCTGCGGCACCTCGATCTGGCTGGCGCCCGAGGAGAGCAGGAGCACCGTGTCGTTGGTCGAGATCGAACCGTCGACGTCGAGACGGTCGAAGGTCCGGGCGGTGGCCCGGCGCAGTGCGAGATCGACGGACTCGGCGCTCACCTTCGCGTCCGTCGTCAGGACCACGAGCATGGTCGCGAGCGACGGCGCGAGCATCCCCGCGCCCTTGGCCATGCCACCGACGTTCCACCCGCCGGTATGGTGCAGCGCCACCTGCTTCGGGATGGTGTCGGTTGTCATGATGGCGTACGCGGCGTCGGTTCCGCCCTCGATCCCGCCGGCCATCTCGTGCACGATCTCGGTGACGCCCGCGAGGACCTTGTCCATCGGCAGCCGCTCGCCGATGAGTCCCGTCGAGCAGACTGCCACCTCGACCGCACCGGTCTCGGTTCCCCAGTTCGACAGGGTCGCCGCCACGGCCTCGGCGGTCCCGTGAGTGTCCTGGAAGCCTTCGGGTCCGGTGCACGCGTTCGCGCCGCCCGAGTTCAGGATCACCGCGCGGAGCGAGGCGTTCTCGAGCACCTTCTGCGACCACAGCACCGGCGCCGCCTTCACCTGATTCCGGGTGAAGACGGCCGAGGCCGCGAGGTCGGGGCCCTCGTTGAAGACGAGCGCGAGATCTGGGTTGCCGTTCGCCTTGATCCCCGCGGCGATGCCCGCGGCACGGAAACCGAGGGGCGCGGTCACGCCCTGCCTGCGCGTCATGCGCGAGCCGACGAGCAGATCGATGTCCGGCACGGGGATCGGGTCGGGAGCGGAATCGGTCACGGTGTCTTCCTTGTCGGTGTCAGCGGTCTGGGCGGCGTCGTTCGAGTAGTGGGTCACGGCGCGACACCCACGGTCGGCAGGCCTTCGCCCTCACCCCAGCCCAAGGCGAGATTCATGGACTGGACGGCAGCGCCACCGGTGCCCTTGGTCAGATTGTCGACGGCGCCGACAGCGACCATCGTCCCGGACCGCTCATCGACCGACAGGCCGATGGCGACCATGTTGGTGCCGATCACCGATCCGGTCTCCGGGAACTCCCCCTCGGGGAGGAGATGCACGAACGGTTCGTCGGCGTAGGCCTTCTCGTACACCGCACGGATCTCATCGATGGACGCGCTGGTCCGCGCAGTGCAGGTCGCGAGGATGCCGCGCGAGGTCGGCACCAGCACGGGAGTGAACGAGACCCCGACGGGCAGTGACGCCGCGTTCGACAGCGCCTGCGTGATCTCCGGCGTGTGGCGGTGCACGCCGCCGACCCCGTAGGCGCGGACCGAGCCGATGACCTCGGATGCGAGGAGATTCACCTTCGGTGCCCGACCGGCGCCCGAGGTACCCGACATCGCGACGATCGTGACGGCGGGCTCGACGAGCCCGGCGGCCAGTGCGGGAAGCAGGGTCAGGATCGACACCGTCGGATAGCAGCCCGGCACCGCGATCCGGCCGGCGCCCGCGATCCGGTCGCGATTGCCGGGGAGCTCCGGCATGCCGTACGGCCAGGTCCCGGCATGATCGCCGCCGTAGTACGCGGTCCACTCCGCAGGGTCCTCGAGCCGGAAATCGGCACCGCAGTCGACGACGAGAGTGCTCGGCGGCAGGGCGTCGGCGATGACCGCCGACTGGCCGTGCGGCAGCCCGAGGAAGACCACGTCGTGTCCGGCGAGGACCTCCGGTGTGGTCTCTTCGAGGACCCGATCGGCGAGCGGGAAGAGGTGACGGTGGTGTTCGCCGAGTCGCGAACCGGCGTTGCCGCCCGCGGTGAGCGAACCGATCTCGAGCTCACCGGAGGCCAGTCGCGGGTGACCGCAGAGGAGTCGGAGGATCTCGCCACCCGCGTAACCGCTCGCACCGGCCACAGCAACCTTGATAGTCATGCAATCATTATGCACGATTGTGCAAACTAATTCATCGAGTGGTTCCGGTGCAGGGTCATCATGGTGATCTCCGGGGGCGCGAGGACTCGAACCGGCGGTCCCCACGCACCGGTTCCCCGGGTCACGTAGACCTTGACTCCGTCGACGTCGCCCCAGCCGGCCACGACCGGATTGGCCGCCGCCGCCAAATAGGTGTTCGGCCACATCTGACCGTCGTGCGTGTGTCCCGACAGTTGCACGTCAGGCGCGTACGCCGCCGCCGAGTACGCCTGACCCGGCTGATGCGCGACGAAGACGACGGATCGGCCCGCCGTCCGGCCGCCGAGCGCCCGCTGGTAGTCCGGCGCGTTCGGCTCCGGCGCGGTCTTGTCGTAGACACCTGCCAGGTCGATGACCGCGCCTCCGCGGTGCAACTCCACCCGCTGATTGCGCAGCGTGCGGATGCCGAGGGTCTCCCAGAAGTCGAGCCAGCTGCCGCCGTCGTCGACGTAGTACTCGTGATTGCCGCTGACCCCGTAGACCCCGAGCGGTGCATGGAGGTCGCGGAGCGCTTCCAGATCCGGACCCACCAGCGCCACGGTGCCGTCGGTGAGATCGCCGCCCAGGATCACCAGATCCGGCTTCTGGGCATTGACCGCGTCGACCACGTCGCGGACGAAGCCCCCGCCTCGCGCAGGACCGGCGTGCAGGTCGGTGACGAGCGCGATTCGCGAGCCGTCGAACGCGGCGGGCAGGTTCTCGATCGCCACGGACTCGTTCACGATGCGAGGCGACGCCGCCTCGGCGAGGCCGTACCCGACCGTCGCGACGGAGGCGATCACGACGACCGCCGTCGCGACGGCGGTCGACCGCCGTCCGAACCCCGCTCCCCCGTCGCCGCCGCGCAGTCGCCGGACGCCCCGGACGATCAGCCGGGCCGCCGCGATCAGCAGGGTGCCGAGCAGCAGGTAGAAGATCACCGCGGCCCAGGTGAAGCCGACGAAGCCGATCGGTCGTGCCCAGGCCGGGTCGAGCGTGCCGCCCACCGCGAAGGCTCCGACCGTCGCGACGCCCAGCACCACGAGCACGACGTCGGCGACGACCGCCCACCGCCCGCGCAGTCCCGGCAGACGAACCAGCCGTCGGTGAAGCCAGAAGGTGACCAGCGCCGCGGCGACCGCCGTGACGAGCAGACGGATCAACGCAGCCGGGCCCCGACGACCTCACCGGCGTGGGCGACCGCGGCCATCTTCGCCTCGGACCCCTCATCCTCGGTGAGTGTCCGATCGGAAGCCCGGAACGTCAGTGCGAAGGTGAGCGACTTGTTGCCCTCGCCGACCTGCTCACCGACGAAGACGTCGAAGAGAGCGATCGATTCGAGCAGCTCGCCCGCACCGGCGACGAGCGCGTCCTGCACGTCCTGCGCGGCGACGTCCTGCGCGACCACGACGTTGACGTCCTGGAGCACCGCGGGGAACGCCGAGACCTGAGGCGACGGCAGATTCTGACGCAACGGCAGCGCGTCGACGTCGATCTCCACGGCGCACAGTCGTGCGGGGAGCCCGGTGCGCTCCAGCACCGCCGGGTGCAGTTCACCGGCGTGGCCGACCACGACGCCGTCGACCTCGAGACGTGCGCAACGTCCCGGATGCCAAGGCAGGTACTCGGCCGCGACCAGGGTCAACTCGACGCCGGCCGCCCGGCCGATCTGCCGCGCCGCCTCGAAGGCGTCATAGGCGTCGGCCGCCCTGCCGCCGCCGAGCGGGCCGGCGGGCTCCCGCAGTCCCGTCAGCAGCACGCCGACGTGCAGCGGCTGGTCCGGCAGCGAGGCGTCCAGAGCCGCCTGCTCGGCCTCCGACGGTCGGCGGGTCACGTCGAGCGCGGGTACCGTCGGGCCCTGGTCGCCGGCTACGACGACCTGGCCGATGGTGTAGAGCGCGAGATCGCGGCGGCCGCGAGCGATGTTGCGCGCCGCCATCTCCATCAGTCCGGGCAGCAGTGTCGTGTTGAGGAGCGGGCGGTCGGACTCCAGCGGATTCAGCACCGAGACGGTCTTGCGGCGGACGTCGTCGTCCGGCAGCCCCCAGGTGTCGAACACGTCGGTCGGCAGGAACGGGTACGGCAGCACCTCGACGAAACCGTCGGTCGCCAGTCCGACGCCGATCGCCCGGCGCCGACGCTGTGCCGCGGTGAGCCCCGTGCCACCGGTCGCCCGCGGAACGACGGCCGGGATGTCCTCCAAACCTTCCAGCCGCAGCACCTCTTCGACGAGATCCGCGCGCTGGCGCAGATCGGGGCGCCACGACGGCGGCGTCACCGACAACGGCGACTCGCCCTCGACCGTGCAGCCGACCTCGAGCAGTCGCGCCGCCGTCGTACCGATCGGGTACACAACGCCCGCGGTGGCGTCGGGCAGCCCCGGATCGATCTCGATGGGAGGGGTGGGCGGAGTCGCGACGCGCACGTCCGACAGTTCGCCGGCCACCTGACCGCCCGCGTACTCGACGATCAGCGCGGCGGCGCGGTCCGAGGCGACGGCGGTGATCTCCGGATCGACGAGGCGCTCGAAGCGCTTGGCCGCCTCCGACGAGAGCTTGTGACGCTTGCCGGTCCGGAACACGCGGACCTGGTCGAAGTTGGCCGACTCCAACAGGATCGTCGTCGTGGCGTCGGTGACCTCGGTGGCGGCGCCACCCATCACGCCCGCCAGTGCGATAGCGCCGGAGTCGTCGGCGATCACGATGTCCTCGGGGTCGAGGGTGCGGGTCACACCGTCGAGGGTCACGAGCGTCTCGCCTGCCGCGGCCGCGCGGACTCGAACCGTCCCGGTCACCTTGTCCGCGTCGAAGGCGTGCAGCGGCTGCCCGAGCTCGATCATCACGTAGTTGGTGATGTCGACGATCGCGGAGATCGGCCTGATGCCTGCCACCATCAATCGTTTCGCGATCCACCACGGCGACGACGCCGTTGCATCGACTCCGGTGAGCACGCGCGCCGTGTACCGGGTGGCCTTGCTGTCGTCGTCGATGGCGACCGGCCAGGGTGTGCGCTCGACGGCGGCCGGCAGCGGTGCACCCGGCAGCCCGTCGTCGATGTACGGCGTCTCGAAAGCACTGGCGAGTTCCCGGCCGAGCCCGCGCATGGAGAACGCGTAGCCGCGGTCCGGAGTCACGTTCACCTCGATGGCGGTGTCGACCAAGCCGAGCACCTCGCGAGCGTCGGCGCCGGGCTCCGCGGTGCCGGGCGAGAGCACCAGGATCCCCGAGTGATCGTTGCCGATGCCCAGTTCGGTGACCGAACAGATCATGCCGTCGGAGGTCTTGCCGTACGTCTTCCGCGTCGCGATCGCGAAGTCACCCGGCAGGACGGCACCCGGCAGCGCGACCACGACGAGGTCACCGACCGCGAAGTTCCGTGCGCCGCACACGATGTCGCGCGGCGCGTGCTCGCCGACCGCGACCTGGCAGAACCGGATCGGCTTCTTGAACTCGGTGAGTTCCTCGATCGCCTCGACGCGGCCGATCACCAACGGACCGGTGATCACCGGGAAGGGCTCGACGTCCTCGATCTCGAATCCGACGCGGACGAAGCCCGCATCGATCTCTTCGGTCGACGGAGCGGCATCCGGAGCTCCCGCACGGAGCACCTCGGTCAGCCAGGACTGTGGGAGACGCACTTGTTCACCAACTACTTTCGTGTCATCGCTGCGGCGATCGCGGTCGCCGGAAGAATCTTTAGAGTGCCGGGCCGAACGGGAGGGTGAAGCGCACGTCACCTTCGACCATGTCGCGCATGTCCGGGAGGTCGTTGCGGAACTGGAGCGTGCGCTCCAGGCCCATGCCGAACGCGAACCCCGTGTACACGTCCGGGTCGATGCCGCTCGAACGCAGCACGTTCGGGTTCACCATGCCGCAGCCGCCCCACTCGACCCAGCCCGCGCCGCCCTTCTTGGCGGGGAACCAGACGTCCACCTCGGCCGACGGCTCCGTGAAGGGGAAGTAGCTGGCACGCATGCGAGTGGTCGTGTCCGGGCCGAAGAGCGCCTTCGCCAGCACTTCGAGCGTGCCGCGCAGGTTGGCCAACGTCAGTCCCTTGTCGACGGCGAGCCCCTCGATCTGATGGAACACCGGGGTGTGCGTCGCGTCGAGTTCGTCGGTGCGGAAGGTCCGCCCGGGGCACGCGACGTAGATCGGCACGTCGCGGTCGAGCATCGACCGGACCTGAACGGGCGAGGTGTGCGTCCGCAGCACCTGCCGCGAGCCCTCGGGGGCGATGTAGAAGGTGTCCTGCATCGACCGCGCCGGGTGGTCGGGCAGGAAGTTCAGGGCGTCGAAGTTGTGGTGCTCGGTCTCGACCTCGGGCCCTTCGGCGATCTCCCAGCCCATGCCGACGAAGACATCGGCCACCTGCTCACCGATGACCGTGATGGGATGCCGGGCACCGCGGCTGCGTCGGCCCGACGGCAATGTCACGTCGATCGACTCGGCGACCAGCACCGCGGCGTCACGCTCCGCGGTGAGAACTTCCGTGCGGGCGTCGAGCGCGGACTGCACCTTGCCGCGCACCTCGTTGACGAGCTTGCCCGCCGCCGAGCGCTGGTCCTTCGGGAGACTGCCGAGCGCGCGCCGCGCGAGGGCGATCGGCGAGCGGTCACCGAAGAAGGCGGCCTTGGCTTTCGCCAGGTCGTCCAGATCGCGTGCAGCGCCGAACGCGGCGACGGCGTCTGCGACCGCCGCGTCCAGATCGGCGCTGGTCGGGAATTCGTTGACAGCAGAGTCGTCAGCCACCTGGCTCGCATCTCCTATGGGTAGAAGCATGAAAGAACTTCAATCAAGGGTAGTCGAGACCCCGGCTCATCTTCATCTCAGCCCGGCGCGACCGGCACCGCCGGTGTCGCGGCGCGACACCGCAGGTCGTTCGCTTGGCAGACGGAAGTGCGCAGGCCGCGCCGTTCATGGTCTACCGTCATCAGGACATCGATATCAGCAGGTCGCACTGTTGAGGGCCGAGGACGGTGGCTGCAGACACCGGAGTTCGGCGCAGGCTGCCGCGTCAGACGCCGGCCGGCGTCGTACGCTTCTCCCGCAGCAAACGTCCGAATGAGGGGAAGGGCAGCCACTTGTCGAAAGCGCCGGGAACGACCATCGCCGGCTACCGGGTGGTCGAACTGCTCGGGTCGGGCGGAATGGGCGACGTCTACATCGTCGAGAACGAGCAGCTCCAGCGCCGCGAGGCGATGAAGGTCATCTCCGTCGGCGGCGCGTCGAATCCGGACTTCCAGCAGCGGTTCAACAATGAGGCCCGCACGATGGCGGCCCTGGACCATCCGTCGATCGTCACGATTCACAACTACGGCATCGTCGACGACCAGCCCTGGTTCACCATGAGCTTCATCGACGGGCCGAACCTCTCGACCGCGCGACTGACCCCCGCCGAGGTAGTTCAGGCGATCACGCAGGTCGCCGACGGACTCGACTACGCCCACTCGCGCCCGGTGGTGCACCGGGACATCAAGCCGGCCAACATCGTCGTCACCCGGGCACCGGACGGTGCCCTCCGTCGCGCCTATCTTCTGGACTTCGGCATCGCGAAGCTGGCCGACTCGCCGCAGCTGACCGCGGTGAACTCGATCATCGGCACCGTCACCTACACGGCGCCGGAGGTCATCGGCGGCGCGCATGCCGGCCCCGCGTCGGACCAGTACTCGCTCGCATGCACCGTGTACGAGCTCCTCGCCGGCCGCCCGCCCTTCGCCGCGGAGAACTCCACGGCGTTGATGATGGCGCACGTTCAGCAGCCCGCCCCGCCGCTG
The DNA here is from genome assembly GCF_000192435.1 of Gordonia neofelifaecis NRRL B-59395. Taxonomy (GTDB): domain Bacteria; phylum Actinomycetota; class Actinomycetes; order Mycobacteriales; family Mycobacteriaceae; genus Gordonia; species Gordonia neofelifaecis. The sequence continues at coordinate 285,213 of NZ_AEUD01000004.1, read as the reverse complement.
GGCGCCGTGCGTCCCGACCTCGACGCGCTCACGCCGGTTCTGATGCGCGCCATGGCGAAGGATCCCTCCGCCCGATTCCCCGACTGCCGCAGCTTCGCCGCGGCCCTGGAAGCGGCGCTCCGCCAGACCGCGGCGGGCCAGCACACGATCGTCGCGCCGGTCACTCCCCCGCCGTCTCCGAGCGGCCCGGCGCCCACTCCCACCCCCGCGCCGCCGATCTCCGCGCCGCAGACCACCCCGTACACTCCCGGGCAGCCGCAGCCGCCGTACTACGCCGCCGGTCCCGGTCCGAATCCGCAGTACGGTGCTCCGGCGCCCTACCAGCAGGCTCCCGTCGGGTACGGCGCGCAGCCGCCCTTCCCCGGACCGCCCAGCGGCCCCGCTCCGTACGGCTTCGTCGGCGGGCCGCAGCAACCGCCCAAGAAGAAGAGCAAGACGCCGTGGATCATCGCGGCGGTCGTCGCCGTCGCACTGATCGCGGTCGCCGCGACCAGTCCGCTCTGGTGGCCGTCGAGCAGCGATTCGACGGCGACCGAGACGTTCGCGGCGCCGCAGATCGCCGGGGCGTACGGCAGCGAGTGCATGGTGAACTCGGGCGAGCTCTTCTGCTGGGGCGACAATGCCAGCGGCCAGCTGGGCGACGGCACCACCTCCGCACGCAAGAGCCCCTCCAAGGTGCCGGGCCTCGGCAAGGTGACCTCGGTCGCAATGGGCGCCTACGACTCCACCGGGTCGTCCGACTCCGCCGTCACCACGTGCGCCGTCTCCGACGACGCGCTGTACTGCTGGGGCGACAACCTGTTCTGGCAGGCGGGCGACTCGAGCACCATGTCGAAGAAGACGTCGCCGTTCAAGGTGCCCGGACTCGGCAAGGTGACCGCGGTCAGCACGTCGAACTCGTCGACGTGCGCGATCTCGGACGGCGACCTCTATTGCTGGGGCTTCTACTCCGGCGGCCAGCTGGGCAACGGCAACACCAGCGAGAGCTTGAAGACGCCGACCAAGGTCGCGGGTATCTCGAATGTGACCGCGGTGTCGTCGAGGGCCGGTTCGGTGTGCGCGATCGCCTCGGGCGACCTCTACTGCTGGGGTCGTAACTGGGACGGACAGCTGGGCGACGGCACCACCGACGACCGCAGCGCACCGAACAAGGTGCCCTCGCTGAGCAACGTGACCTCGATGACCGTCGGTGGCGGCAGCATCGACAACACCCCGTTCTGGAACACCTGCGCCGTCGCCGACGGCTCCGTGTACTGCTGGGGCAACAACAAGAACCAGCAGCTCGCCCGGGACGGCGAGTCGCAGAAGAAGACGCCGCTCAAGATCGAGGGACTGTCGAACGCCACGGACGTCTCGGTCGACATCGGCTCGTTCTGCGCCATCGCCGACGGCAACGTGAGCTGCTGGGGCAACAACCTGTACGGACAGGTCGGCAACGGAAACACCTCGCAGCAGTACAGCCCGCAGCAGGTGCAGGGCGTCAGCGACGCCCGCCAGGTCGTCACGTCTTACAGCGTCACATGCGCGATCACCAGCTCCACCCAGTACTGCTGGGGCCTGAACAAGACCGGTCAGCAGGGCGACCCCGCCCGGACCGACGACCAGATCACCACCCCGCACGAGATCAAGCTCGCCGCCTGAGCGCGTGTGGCACGTCCACCCGCTCAACCAACCGGTGGCTCAGCACGCCCGGGGAGGCTAGGTCGTCTGCGACCGTCCGCGGCGACCGATCGGCACGACCATCGGGGTGCCGCCGACAGGGTCGACGACGATCTGCGACTTGAGGCCGAAAGCCGCCTCGAGCAGCTCCGGTGTCAGCACGTCGTTCGGGGCGCCCTCGGCCACGACCGCGCCGGATCGCATCACGATCAGCGAATCGCTGTACCGCGCAGCAAGGTTCAGATCATGGAGCACCATGACGATCGTCTTGCCGTGTTCGGTTCGGAGTTCGTCGACCAGGTCGAGGACATCGACCGCATGAGCCAGATCGAGGTACGTCGTCGGCTCGTCGAGCAAGACCAGGTCCGTCTGCTGCGCGAGCGTCATGGCGATCCAGACGCGCTGGCGCTGTCCGCCGGACAGTGAGTCGACGGCGCGGTCCGCGAGCTCGACGGTCGACGTCAGCGTCATCGCCTCGGTGACCGCCGCCTCGTCGTCAGTCGACCACTGTCGGTACCACGACTGGTGGGGATGCCTGCCGCGCGAGACGAGATCCGCGACGGTGAGCCCGTCGGGAGCCACCGGGTTCTGCGGCAGCAGTCCGAGGGTCCGCGCCACCTGCTTCGGCTTCTGTGACGCGATGTCCGAGCCGTCGAGGACCACGCGCCCCGACGACGGGGTCAGCAGGCGCGACAGCGTGCGGAGCAGAGTCGACTTTCCGCAGCCGTTCGGTCCGACGATCGTGGTGACCTGCCCGGTGGGGATCTCGACATCGAGTCCGTCGATGATGGTCGTGCCGTCGTACCCGACCGTGAGTCGTTCTGCCGCCAGCCGTGCCGGCGCGTCTGCGACGGTCGTCGCTGATCGGTGTGCGACCTCCGGTGAAACTGTCACCTCGTACCCCTTCGGTTAGGCATGCTCGCCATCGTCGAGTCGATAGTAGCGTTACCTAACCTAAGTGAGTGAAGCCTATCCCGGCAACGTCGAGGCCTCGTCGTGCGCGAGGTACACCCACGCGCTCACGCCGGACGCCAGCACGACCTCCACCCGCCGGTAATCGTCGACCTCGTAGTCGTCGGCCGCCGCCAACGCGTCGTCGTCCAGTTCGAGCCGCGCGCCCGGCACCCGGGCCTCCGACGATCCCGGACGCAGGATGCGGTGCGTGTCGGTGCCGCTGAGTGCGATCACCTCCGGATCGGTGATGGTCACCGAGTCGACGCGGAAGCCGGGAAGCGCATCGGGAATCGTTCGCATCCGGCGACCGAAGACCCCCTCCTGGACGACCGGATCCATCAGGGTGCCGTAGCTGAACAGAACGTGCATGGGCAGAATCGTACTGCCGCAGCAGATTCCGTTCCCGATCAGCGGTTCTGGACGCGAGCGCTGGCGTAGAGGCAGACGGCGCTCGCGGCGGCGAGATTCAGACTCTCGGCACGGCCGCGAAGCGGAATCCGGACGCTGCGGTCGGCGCCGTCGAGCACCTGCTGAGGAAGCCCGTGTGCCTCGTTTCCGAAGAGCCAGGCGTGGGGCCGGGCGAGGACGTCGTCGGCGTCGTCCAGGCTCAGCTCGCCGTCCATCGTCGTCGCGAGCGTGACGATCCCGGCGTCGGCGACGGCGGCCAGTCCCCCGGCGACGTCGACGGTACGCACCACCGGGATGTGGAAGACGCTGCCCGCGCTCGCGCGGACGCTCTTGCCGTTGTGCGGATCGACGGAGTCACCGAGGAGGATCACCGCGTCGGCGCCCATCGCATCGGCACATCTGGTCAGCGTCCCGAGATTGCCGGGCTCGCGCGGTTCGACGGCGATCACCAGGAGGCGTGGATCGTCCCCCAGGACCGCCGCCAGGCCCACGGTGAGGAGCTGGCACACCGCGAACACACCGGGCGCCGTCGACGTCTCCGACAGCTTGTCCGCGGCTCTCGCGGTGACCCGATGCACCGGGATTCCGGCGTCGAGCGCCCGGCCGATCAGGTCGGCGTGGCGGTCGGCGTCGTCGTCGCGGACCAGCACCTGCTCGGCTCGACCGGTGCTCAGTGCGGCGTCGACGGAGTTGAATCCCTCGGCGAGGAACCTGCCCTCACTGCGCCGGACCGAGGCCCGGTGCAGTTTGGCCAATGAAACGACCCGCGACGAACGTTCGGTGAGAACATCCGTCGCGGGTCGGGAACGCGTCACTGCGATCTCTTGAAGAGATCAGGCAGCGGGAGCGTTGACGTCGGCCGGCAGCGCGGCGCGAGCGACCTCGACGAGGCCGGTGAAGGCCGCCGGGTCGGTCACGGCGATATCGGCGAGCACCTTGCGGTCGACCTCGACACCCGCGAGCTTGAGGCCCTGGATGAAGCGGTTGTAGGTGATGTCGTTCACGCGAGCAGCCGCGTTGATGCGGGTGATCCAGAGCTTACGGAAGTCGCCCTTGCGCGCCTTGCGGTCACGGTAGGCGTAAGTCAGCGAGTGGAGCTGCTGCTCCTTGGCCTTGCGGTACAGGCGCGACCGCTGTCCGCGGTAGCCCTTCGAGGCCTCCAGAACGGAGCGGCGCTTCTTCTGGGCGTTGACCGCCCTTTTCACACGTGCCATCAGTCAGTGTCCTTCTAAAAAGTCTAAAGCGGAAAAATCAGCGGTTCAGCAGGCGCTTGATACGCGGTGCGTCGTTCTCGCTCACAACGGTGGTGCCGTCCAGACGACGGGTGACGCGCGAGGACTTGTGCTCCAGGAGGTGGCGCTTGCCTGCCTTCTGACGGACGATCTTGCCGCTGCCGGTCACCTTGAATCGCTTCGCGGTGCCCTTGTGCGTCTTGCTCTTCGGCATTGGTTTCCTTCATTCGGGCGGACCCGAGGCCGCACGGATCTCTCCGGGCGGCTCGGGTCCACTACTACTTCAGTGTGGTTGGGTTCAGGAGCCCTGCTGGGCCTTGGCCCGAGTCTTCGCACCCTTGTGCGGGGCCAGAACCATGGTCATGTTGCGACCGTCCTGCTTGGCCGAGGTCTCGACGAAGCCGTACTCGGCGACGTCGTCCCCCAGACGCTGAAGCAACCGGTAGCCCAGTTCGGGACGGGACTGCTCGCGACCGCGGAACATGATCGTGACCTTCACCTTCGATCCCGCTTCGAGGAACCGGATGACGTGACCCTTCTTGGTCTCGTAATCGTGGTCGTCGATCTTCGGGCGGAGCTTCTGCTCCTTGATGACGGTCATCTGCTGGTTACGGCGGGACTCGCGCTTCTTCTGCGCCGCCTCGTACTTGAACTTGCCGTAGTCCATGATCTTGCACACCGGCGGACGTGCGTCGGGCGCAACCTCTACCAGGTCCAAGTCGGCTTCGTAAGCCAGGCGAAGCGCATCTTCAACACGCACAATGCCCACCTGCTCGCCGCCTGGTCCGACAAGGCGGACCTCGGGGACGCGGATGCGCTCGTTGATGCGGGTTTCAGTGCTGATGTGGCCTCCTCGATCAATGTTTTCCATGTGGCCGGCCATGTAGGACTGGCAAGCGCGAGGAGGTTCGAGGCCGAAAACACCATAATGCCGGTCGAGACCCAACCTCGGTTGGTTCATCGACTGGCGACGGTGTGACCGGGACCGTGAAACTGCTTGTCTGAGACAGCGTCGCACGGTGGGACTCGAAGAATCCTCTTGCTACCCCGGCGCGAGCCGAGGCGGTCATGCTGTGTCAGTCTAACAGGCGTGAACGATAACTCCTATTCGACCGGCGACACCTCCTCCGACGACGCGAACGTCCACGTCGCACCGGGAGGCACCGACAGTGAGAACGTCCGTGAGCTGGCGACTATTCCCGCCGTCGAGGTCACCACGCGCGCGGCGATCATGCTGATGAGCGCGGCGGCCGAGAAGATCGGCCCGGACGCCGGCGGCGACGAGGAGTTCAAAGACCTGCCGGACGCTCGCGCGCTGATCAACGCCCTCGCCGGCCTCGTGACCGCCGCGGCACCCGATCTCGGTCTGCACCGCAAGCCGATCCAGGACGGACTGAAGGCGCTGCAGCTCGCGTTCCGCGAGGCGTCGTCGTACCCGGACGCTCCCGGCGAGGGCCCGGGCGAGAAGTACACCGGGCCGGTCAAGGGCTGACAGCGCGCTAGACTCGGTGCCATGAACCACCTCGGCGACGACGAGCCCATCGACGCCGAGATCGTGCCCGCATCAGACGACTTCACGCCGTCGGTGCGGGCACCGTCGTACGAGGACGTGACCGGCTACACCGAGGCGGGTGTGCCGACGTTCGACCACGTCCGCGACAAGATCGAGAAACGGACCGCGACGGCGATCGGCAGCGAGGAACTGTCGGAGATGACGCCGGAGGCGCAGGCGCTCGACGAGGCGATGGCCGATCGTGACGCGGCCGCGAAGAAGAAGCTCGAGGAGATTCGGAAATCGATGGGCCTGTGAGCATCCCGCTCGTCCGGATGCTGCGGCGACCGCCGTGTGCGGTCCCAGGGCCGACTACCGCAGCCCGATGAGGACCGCCGTCTGACCGTCTCCGCCTTCGATCACGCTCGGGCTGAGTCCGCCCGCCCGGGCGATCTCCGAGGCGGCTGACGTCTGGGCGACGTTCATCTCGATCACGACCGCACCGCCGTCGAGCAACCACGACCTCGCCTGTTGCAGGAGCTCCGCCGCCCGCAACAGCCCGTCGTCGCCCCCGCCCACCAGCGCGGCCCGGGGCTCGTGGTCGACGGCCTCATGCGGCAGCAGTTCGACGGCCGACTCGGGGACGTACGGCGGAACCGCGGCGATCACGTCGACGCGTCCGCGCAGCGGCTCGGGCAGGCCCGACAGTCCGGCGCCGCGGTACACCGCGTCCGCGGACAGATTCTCCGCCGCGAACGCGAGCGCGACCGGATCCGCGTCGGTCGCCACCACGTACGCGCCACGACACCTGTCCGCGACGTACGCGGCAATCGGTGCGACGCCGCAGAACGCCTCGACGAACACCGGTGACCGCCGCGCGGCGAGCAGATCGACCGCGGTCGCGGCGAGCAGTGCCGACCGTTGCCGGGGAACGAACGCGCCGGGTCCCACGACGAGGTCGAGACCCGCGAACTCCACCCGTCCGACCACGTGCTCCAACGGCTCGCCCGCCGCCCGGCGCACCGCCCAGGCCGCGAGCTGCCGGGGATCGGCGGCCCAGCGCCGCAGCACCGCCGCTTCCTCCTCGGCGAAGACGCAACCGGCCGCGCGCAACTGCGCGATCAGCCGTTCGTCCTCGCCCGCGGTCACTGCTCGAGCAGTTCCTTGACGAACGTGCCCGTGTGGCTCGCCGGAGTCGCGGCGACCTGCTCCGGCGTGCCCTGCGCCACGACCGTGCCGCCGCCGCTGCCGCCCTCCGGCCCCATGTCGACGATCCAGTCGGCGGTTTTGATGACATCGAGGTTGTGCTCGATGACGATGACCGTGTTCCCCTTGTCGACGAGGCCGTTGATCACCAGCAACAGCTTCCGGATGTCCTCGAAGTGCAGGCCGGTGGTCGGTTCGTCGAGGATGTAGACCGTCCGACCGGTGGACCGCTTCTGCAACTCGGCGGCCAGCTTCACGCGCTGCGCTTCGCCGCCCGACAGGGTCGGCGCGGGCTGACCGAGCCTGACGTAACCGAGACCGACATCGACGAGGGTCTTGAGATAGCGATGAATCGAGGTGACGGGCTCGAAGAACTCGGCCGCCTCCTCGATCGGCATGTCGAGCACTTCGGCGATCGTCTTGCCCTTGTAGTGCACCTCGAGCGTCTCGCGGTTGTATCGCGCGCCGTGGCACACCTCGCATGGGACGTAGACGTCCGGCAGGAAGTTCATCTCGATTTTGATCGTGCCCTCGCCCATGCAGGCCTCACAGCGCCCGCCCTTGACGTTGAACGAGAAGCGGCCCGGCTGATAGCCCCGCACCTTCGCCTCGGTCGTGGCCGCGAAGAGCGTGCGGATCTTGTCGAAGACGCCGGTGTACGTGGCCGGATTCGACCGCGGCGTGCGGCCGATCGGCGACTGGTCCACCTGCACCAGCTTGTCCAGGTGCTCGAGTCCCTTGATCCGCTTGTGGTGACCGGGCACCTGGCGCGCGCCGTTGAGCTTGTTCGCCAGCACTGTCGCCAGGATGTCGTTGACCAGAGTCGACTTGCCGGAGCCCGACACGCCGGTGACCGTGGTCAGCACCCCCAGCGGGAACGACACGTCGATCCCCTTGAGGTTGTTCTCGGTCGCACCGATCACGGTCAACTGCCGCTTCTTGTCGATGGGCCGGCGGATGGCCGGAACCGGCAGCACTTCGCGGCGCGACAGATACGCGCCGGTGATCGACTCCGGATTGGCGAGCAGTTCGGCATAGCTGCCGCTGTGGACGACGCGTCCGCCGTGTTCGCCGGCTCGCGGACCGATGTCCACGATCCAGTCGGCGGCGCGGATGGTGTCCTCGTCGTGCTCCACGACGATCAGCGTGTTGCCGAGGTCGCGCAGTCGTACGAGGGTGTCGATGAGCCTGCGATTGTCCCGCTGATGGAGACCGATCGACGGCTCGTCCAGCACGTACAGCACGCCGGCCAGGCCCGCGCCGATCTGCGTCGCGAGCCGGATGCGCTGCGCCTCGCCACCCGACAGCGACCCCGCCGCCCGCGACAGCGAGAGGTATTCCAGGCCGACGTCGAGCAGGAACGTGATCCGCGCCTGCACCTCCTTGAGGACGCGGCCGGCGATCGCCGCCTCGCGCTCGCCCAATTGCAGACCGTTCAGGTAATCCGCGCACTCGGCCACCGACAGCGAGGTGACGTCCGCGATCGACTTCGGTCCATGGACCGGGTGGTCGAGCGTGACCGACAGGATCTCCGGGCGCAGTCGGGCGCCGTTGCACGCCGGGCAGGCGACATCGCGCATGTAGCCCTCGTAGCGGTCCTTCATCTGCTCGGACTCGGTGGTCTCGGCGCGCCGCGAGAGGAAGGCCATGACCCCCTCGAACTCGGTGTAGTACGAGCGCGTGCGGCCGTAACGGTTCCGGAATTTGACGTGGACCTGGTGGTCGGAGCCGTTCAGCAGCGCCTTGCGTGCCGTCCGGGGCAACGATTCCCAGGGCGTGTCGAGGTCGAAGCCCATCTGATCGCCGAGGCCCTCGATCAGTCGGAGGAAGTAGTCGGCGTTGTGACCGGTGGACCACGGCGCGATGGCGCCCTCACGCAGGGTGAGATCGGGGTCCGGGACGACGAGCGACTCGTCGACCTCCTTGCGCACCCCGAGGCCGTCGCACTCCGGGCAGGCGCCGAACGGGGAGTTGAATGAGAACGACCGCGGTTCCAGGTCGTCGATCGCGATCGGGTGCGAGTTCGGGCACGCCATCTTCTCCGAGAACCGGCGACGGCGCTGCGGATCGGACTCGTCGACGTCCACGAAGTCGAGAACCAGGATGCCGTCGGCCAGGCGCAGCGCGGTCTCCACCGAATCGGTCAGTCGCTGCCGCGCCGACGGCTTCACGACGAGACGGTCGACGACGACGTCGATGTCGTGCTTCTCCTGCTTCTTCAGCTTCGGAGGATCGGCCAGCTGATGCACCGCGCCGTCGACCATCGCCCGGGCGAAGCCTTGCACCTGCAGCTCCGCGAACAGATCGACGAACTCACCCTTGCGGCTGCGGACCACCGGCGCGAGCACCTGGAAGCGGACGCCCTCCTCCATCGCGAGGACTTGGTCGACGATCTGCTGCGGTGTCTGCCGCTCGATCCTCTCGCCGCACACCGGACAGTGCGCCGTGCCTGCCCGCGCGTACAGCAGTCGCAGGTAGTCGTACACCTCGGTGATCGTGCCGACCGTCGACCGCGGATTGCGGTTGGTGGACTTCTGGTCGATCGACACCGCGGGTGAGAGCCCTTCGATGAAGTCGACGTCGGGCTTGTCCATCTGCCCGAGGAACTGGCGCGCGTACGCCGACAGGGACTCGACGTAGCGCCGCTGGCCCTCCGCGAAGATCGTGTCGAACGCGAGCGACGACTTTCCCGAGCCGGACAGCCCGGTGAAGACGATCAGCGAATCCCGCGGCAGGTCGACATCGATGCCGCGCAGATTGTGCTCGCGCGCACCCCGGACGATCAGGCGATCAACCACAGAAAGTTCCTTACATTCACATCGCAGAATTACCCGGCTGCAAGAGTACGCGGACCCTCGGACAATTCTCTTCGGCGCTCGTCGCGGCCCGCGTTAGCCTGGGGGTATGAGCATCCAGGTAACGCTGACCGACGACTACACCGGCGACGTCTCGCCCGACCCCGACCGTCACGGTGCGCACGCCCAACGCCGCGTGCTCGACAACGCGACGATCACCAAGATGTCGGTCGGCCCGATGGACAACAACGTCTACATCATCACCGACGCGGTCACGGGGAAGAGTCTGTTGATCGACGCCGCGAACGACCCGGAGACGATCCTCGCCCTGCTCGACGCCCTGCCGGGTGAGGTCGTGCAGATCCTCACGAGCCACGGCCACTTCGATCACTGGCAGGGACTCGAAGAAGTCAACCGCGTGCTCGCCGTCCCGACCGTCGTCGGTGCCGCTGACGCCGACGAACTGCCGCTCGCTCCGGACCTCCGCCTCACCGGCGGTGAGACCGTTCGGATCGGCGACGCGACACTCGAGGTGATCGCGATCCCCGGGCACACCGCGGGTTCGGTCACGCTGGCGCTGACCGAGAACTCGGGCCGGGTCCACCTCTTCACCGGCGACACCCTGTTCCCCGGCGGCGTCGGCAAGACCTGGCAGCCCGGAGACTTCGAGATCCTGCTCGACGGCGTCACGGAGAAGCTCTTCGACCGGTTCGGCGACGACACCGTCGTCTACCCCGGCCACGGCAAGGACACCACGCTCGGTGCCGAGCGACCGCATCTGCAGGAGTGGCGCGAGCGCGGCTGGTGACGTCACACCTCGCTGCGACTTCGCGCCCTGAGCTGAGGGTGTGACGTCGCAACGAGGGTGTGTCCGCCGGGACGACGCACGCGGCACGGGTCCGCCGAAGCCGGTAAGATTGAGCGACTGTGACAGCGTCGAACCCGTCTTCCTCCGCCGCCCCCGCCGATTCCGATGCCAGAGTCGTTCAGGAGCAGGTGCACTTGGACTCCGTGTACGCGCGACTGGACCGCATGCGCGCCAACACACGCCGTCGTCTGAGTGAGACCCTGCGCGAATCGGCGGGCACCCCGCAGGCGCTCTCGGAGCGCGAATCGTACGAGCGGATGTACAACGAGGACCTCACCAAGTTCGACGCCGCCGAGCACAACCTCTACTTCGGCAGGCTCGACCTGACCGACGAGGCCCTGGCCGACGAACCGGTGGACGCTCGCGGCGAGCCGACCGAACGGACCCGTCGCCCGGCCGTTCTATCTGGCCCCGCCCGCCGCACCGGAAGGCGTCGAGCGGCGCCGGCACATCCGGACCCGGTCGCGGACCGTGCGCGGCGTCTCCGACGAGTACCTGCAGTCGGGACGCATCGACGGCGAAAGAGCGGACGTCAGCGTCGTCAACGAGTCGGCGCTCGTCGACGCGCTGAATGCCGCGCGCACCGGCGAGATGACCGACATCGTCGAGACGATTCAGCGCGAACAGGACGAGATCATCCGCTCGACTCATCGCGGCGTCCTCGTCGTCCAGGGCGGACCTGGAACGGGCAAGACCGCCGTCGCGCTGCACCGCGCCGCCTACCTGCTGTACACCCACCGCGAGATCCTCTCGCGCAGCGGCGTGCTGATCATCGGCCCCAACGACGACTTCCTGCGGTACATCGGGCAGGTGCTCCCCTCGCTCGGCGAGACGGGAGTGCTCCTCTCGACCATCGGCGACCTGTTCCCCGACATTCACGCGGCGGGCCGGGACACCCGCGCCGCCGCGTCGATCAAGGGCGACCAGCGCATGCTCGCCGTCCTCCGCGCCGCCGTGCGCGCCCAGCAGTCACTGCCGGGCCCCGGCGTCTCCGTGACGTTCGACGGGTACGACCTCGCGATCGACAACGAGATCGTCAAGACCGCGCGCGCCGCCGCGCGCGCCACGCGCCGGGCTCACAACCTGGCGCAGCGGACGTTCATCCGCGTGGCTCTCGACGAGCTCGCCGCCCAGCACGCGAGAACGATCGGATCGAGCGAGCTGGACGGGTCGCCCCTGCTGACCAGCGCCGACCTCGACGACATCCGCCACGAGTTGGAACTCGACGACGCCGTGGTCCGTGCCGTGACCGCGTTCTGGCCTCAGCTCACGCCCCAGGGCGTCCTCCGCGATCTGTACGCCGATCCGGCCTACCTGAGGAAGTCGACGCGTGGCTGGACAGACGCCGATCGCGAAACCCTGTACCGGCCGTCCGCTCCCCGACCGGCGGACGCCGACCTGTCACCCGCCGACGTCCCGCTGCTCGACGAGTTGGCCGAGCTCGTCGGCTACCGGACCGATGAGGCCGATCGCGCCGAGCGCGCCCGCTGGCGCCAGCAGTTGTCGGAGGCGCAGGACGCGCTGGACATCCTCACCGGCTCGGCACCGCAGGATCTCGAGGACGATCTCGACCCCGAGATCCTGATGGCGTACGACCTCATCGACGCCGAGCAACTCGCCCAGCGACAGGAGCACTCCCAGTACCGCACCACCGCCGAGCGCGCGTACACCGATCGCACGTGGACGTTCGGGCACGTGATCGTCGACGAGGCACAGGAACTGTCGTCGATGGCGTGGCGCATGGTCATGCGCCGCATCCCGAATCGGTGGATGACGGTGATCGGCGACACCGCGCAGACCGGCGACGCCGCGGGCAGTACCTCGTGGTCAGACGTCTTCACCCCGTACGTCGCGAACCGGTGGCGGTTGGCCGAGCTGACGATCAACTACCGCACACCGTCAGAGATCACCGACTACGCGAACCGCCTCCTGCCGCGGATCAGTCCCGATCAGAAACCGCCGAGGTCGTTGCGCAGCAATGGAATCGAGCCTTATGCGGTGCAGGCCGAGCAGGGCGACGGACCGCGCGCCGCGGCCCGACTGGCCACCTCGGCGCAGTGGCCGGGCCTGACGACGGTCATCACTGCGGACGCGTCCGCCGACGACGCACGCGACCAGATCTCGCCGATCGATCCCGATCTCGCGGTGCATGCGATCACCTCGTCCAAGGGACTGGAATTCGACAACGTCATCGTTCTGGAGCCGCTCGATCTGGTGAGCGGCTCGCCGCGCGGGTTGTCGGACCTGTACGTCGCTTTGACCCGCGCCACCCAGCGAGTGATCGTGATTCACGAAAAGGGCCTGCCCGAAGACCTCGAAGATCTTCCGGCAGGCCCCTGATCGGGTCGTTCCGCTACTACGTGGTGTGGACGATCAGCACGTCGCAGGCAGCCTTGCGCGCGACGTCCGCGGGCACCGATCCGAGCAGACGGCCCGCGATCGAGTTCAAGCCCTTGTTGCCGACGACCAGCAGGTCGGCCTGCACGTCGACGACGAGCTGCAGCAGGGCGTCGACCGGAGCGCCCTGAATGGCGCGCTGCACGACCTTGGTCGCGCCGGCCCCGGTCGCCCGCTCCTTCGCGGTGCGCAGGATCTCTTCGGTCGGCGATGAGCCCATGACCTGATACGCCTCGTCCCGCAACGTGTCGGTGGCCGCGCTCGCCGCCTTCCCGTCGTTCGGGAAGTAGGCGCACGCGATCACGACGGTGGCGTCGCCCGAGATCGCTCCCGCCCGCTCGACCGCCTTCATCGACGACTCCGAGCCGTCCGTGCCGACCACAATCGTGGTGTAACCGCTCATGGTTGTGATTCCCTCCAGATGCGACGTGGGTCGAGACGCGAAACGAATCCCGCGTTCGAGCCCAGGAATGCGTTGCTCGTGACGAACATACCCTGACTACCCGCCGAACTGCGTCACTTGATACCTGCCGCGTCCATTCCCCGCAATTCTTTCTTCAAATCCGCGATCTCGTCGCGCAGTCGCGCCGCGAGTTCGAACTGGAGATCACGCGCCGCATTCATCATCTGATCAGTGAGTTGTTGCACCAGATCAGCCAATTCGGCTCGCGGCATCCCCGATGTGTCGCGGTTCTCGATGACCCCGGAGCTTGCGACCTTCGACACTTCACCCTGAGCTCGCCTGCCGCGACTGGCATTTCGACCGGAGCCACCGATCTCCACGGAGTCGTCGGCCTCGGCGTAGACCTGATCCAGGATGTCGGCGATCTTCTTCCGCAAAGGCTGCGGATCGACGCCCTTCTCCTCGTTGTAGGCGATCTGCTTGGCACGGCGGCGGTCGGTCTCCTCGATCGCATTCGCCATCGAATCGGTGATCTTGTCCGCATACATGTGGACCTCACCGGACACGTTTCGCGCCGCGCGGCCGATGGTCTGAATCAACGAGGTCGTGCTCCGGAGAAAGCCCTCCTTGTCCGCATCGAGAATCGCCACGAGCGAGACCTCCGGCAGGTCGAGTCCCTCACGAAGCAGATTGATGCCGACGAGGACGTCATACTCTCCACTGCGCAGTTGCCGGAGCAGTTCCACTCGGCGCAGCGTGTCCACCTCCGAATGGAGATAGCGGACGCGGATGCCGAGTTCCAGCAGATAGTCGGTGAGGTCCTCCGCCATCTTCTTGGTGAGCGTGGTGACCAAGATGCGTTCATCGCGTTCGGTGCGCTCGCGGATCTCGTGCACCAGGTCGTCGATCTGCCCCTTCGTCGGTTTGACGACGATCTGCGGATCGAGGAGGCCCGTCGGCCGGATCACCTGCTCCACGAACTCGCCACCGGACTGTCCCAGTTCGTACGCACCGGGCGTAGCGGACAGGTAGACGGTCTGCCCCACCCGGTCGACGAACTCGTCCCACGTCAGCGGACGGTTGTCGACCGCCGAGGGCAACCGGAATCCGTACTCGACGAGGTTTCGCTTGCGCGACATGTCGCCCTCGTACATCGCGCCGATCTGCGGGACCGTCACATGCGACTCGTCGATGACCAGCAGGAAGTCGTCCGGGAAGTAGTCGAGCAGGGTCGCCGGGGCGGTCCCCGGTCCGCGACCGTCGATGTGCCGCGAATAGTTCTCGATGCCCGAGCAGAAGCCCACCTGCCGCATCATCTCGAGGTCGTACGTGGTCCGCATCCGGAGACGCTGGGCCTCGAGCAGCTTGCCCTTCGCCTCGAGATCGGCCAGCCGTTCCTCGAGTTCCTTCTCGATGCTCTCCATCGCGACGGCCATCCGCTCCGGCCCGGCGACATAGTGGGTGGCCGGAAAGATCCGGAGCGAATCGACTTTCCGCACCACGTCGCCGGTCAGCGGATGCAGGTAGTAGAGCGAGTCGACCTCGTCGCCGAAGAACTCGATGCGGACCGCCAGCTCCTCGTACGACGGGATGATCTCGACCGTGTCACCGCGGACCCGGAACCCGCCGCGGGTGAACGAGACGTCGTTCCGGGTGTACTGCACGTCCACCAGCAGCCGGAGCAGCGCATCGCGGTCGATCGTCTGGCCCACCGACAACTCCACCGACCGGTCCAGATACGACTGCGGCGTGCCCAGGCCGTAGATGCAGGAGACCGACGCGACCACGACCACGTCGCGGCGCGACAGCAGACTCGAGGTCGCCGCGTGCCTGAGGCGCTCGACGTCGTCGTTGATCGAGCTGTCCTTCTCGATGTACGTGTCCGTCTGCGCGATGTACGCCTCCGGCTGGTAGTAGTCGTAGTACGACACGAAGTACTCGACGGCGTTGTGCGGCAACATCTCTCGCAGCTCGTTCGCAAGCTGCGCGGCCAGCGTCTTGTTCGGCGCCATCACCAGTGTCGGACGCTGGACCTTCTCGATGAGCCATGCCGTCGTCGCGGACTTACCGGTACCCGTCGCGCCGAGCAGCACGATGTCACGCTCGCCAGTGTTCAAGCGGCGTTCCAGGTCCGCGATCGCCGTCGGCTGATCGCCCGCAGGCTCGTACTCGCTGACGACCTCGAACCTGGAGTCCTTGCGCTCGATCTCCCCGATCGGCCGGAACTCCGAGTGCGCGATGACCGGTTTCTCCGCTGGAAATGCCATGCCCCCAGCGTAGACGCGGGGTCGGACAACGGCGGTCCGTCGAGTTCCGGCCGTCCAACCAGCTCCCTTTTGTCAGACCTCCGGTGCACAATCGAGTCACCGTTCACCCACGTCGATGGAGATCGCGATGTCCACCCCCACGCCGCCCGTCACCGCCATCACTCTCGGAGTCCGCGACGTCGGCCGATCGACGGCCTTCTATACCGACGGACTCGGGTTCCCGCTCATCAACGCGATTCCCGGCGAGATCACGTTCGTCCAGATCGGCCCCGGGTTGATGCTCGCCCTGTGGAACGTCGCTTCGATGCCCAGCGAGTACGGAGCCGTCGGACACGGTGAGCTGGCACCGCCGATGTCCTTGGGACACAACGTCGCCGATGCCGACACCGTACGAAGGATGTACGCCGCAGCGGTCGCCGCGGGCGCCGAACCCGTCAATCCGCCGACGGATCAGGAATGGGGCGGCACCAGTGCCTGCGTCGCCGATCCCGACGGCTTCCGCTGGGACTTCGTGTTCAATCCGGCGTTCTCGGTCGGGTCTGACGGATCGGTACGAGGTGTCTGAGAGGTGTCTGGCAACGTGAGCAGTGCCGCTCCACATACGCCAGAATGAAGCCACCCGACTTCGACCGAAGGGACCGTACGCCCATGACCTCGAACGCCTCGATGACCGATTCGGTTCCCGACGATCAGTCACACGCATCCGGCCCGGGGGTGTCTCGGCGGAGATTCGTCGCAGGCGCAGGAGTAACAGTCGGCGCCGTTGCTCTCGGTGTCGGGCTCACGGCATGCGGATCGAGCGAGGATCCACCCCGCGGTGTCACGCCGCCGGCCGGGTCTCCCGCAGGCACATTGGCTGCGACCGCCGACGTCCCAGTCGGCGGCGGCGTCATCGCCGGAGACGTCGTCATCACTCAACCGACGCAGGGCTCTTTCCAGGGATTCACCGCCACCTGTACGCATGCCGGATGCTCGCTGTCCGGAGTCAGCGACGGGACGATCAACTGCCCGTGCCACGGCAGCAAGTTCCACCTCGACGGCACGGTCGCGAACGGTCCGGCATCCGAGCCGCTGAAGCCGGTCGCGGTCCGGGTAGACGGTGCCAATGTCATGAAGGCCTGACCCGGATCGACAGCCCTCGGACGATTGTGCTCGCCGCACAACGACCGTCCGGAAGTCTGGCCTCGCGGGCCGTATCTCCACTCTCCTCACCTCAATAGCGTCTTACCTCACAGACAGTGAGGAAAGGTGATCTGAGTGACCACGACCGCAACGTACTTCCCGTGGGACAACGCATCGCGAGGTGCGGCGCCCTGCATTCGCGACGACGACGCCGCGTACACGTACGCCGAGTTCGCCGCCCGCGTCGAAGCCTGCGCCGAGCAGTTGTCCGGTCACGGAGTCCGCGACGGCGACGTGGTCGCCACCTTCCTGCCGAACAGGTCCGAGCTGATCCTGGTCATGGCCGCCGCATGGCGGATCGGCGCCGCGGCCACCCCTGTCAATCCAGCGTTCACCGTCGACGAGGCGGCCTATCAACTCGACGACGCCGGCGTCCGGGTCATCGTCAGTGATCGGCCCATCGGCGACCGCGACGTCATCGACGTCGCCGATCTCGCGACCGCGCCCACGCAGGCGTGGCAGCCGCCCGCGACGCCGGCACCCGAGTCCGTCGCGCTCCTCATCTACACGTCGGGCTCCACCGGGCGGCCGAAGGGCGTTCAGCTCACGCACGCGAATCTCCGCTACATGGCGACGACCATGGCCGGCCTGCAGGAACTGACACCCGCCGACCACGCCCTCGTCATCCTTCCGCTGTTCCACGTCAACGCGATCTGCGTGACCGTGTTGACCCCGTTCATCGCCGGCGCGCAGGTGAGCATCGTCCCGAAGTTCTCGGTCGGCGGGTTCTTCGCCGACGTCGAGAGGCTCCGGCCCACCTACTTCTCGGGCGTCCCGACCATCTACGCGCTGCTCGTGTCGTCGCCGCAGGCCGCCGCGGCCGACCTGTCGTCGCTCCGCTTCGGCATCTGCGGAGCCGCCCCGATCTCACGGGAACTCCTCACGCTCATCGGCGACCGCTTCTCCTTCCCCATCTTTCGCCCGCTCAGGCGGTTTCGCTGTACGGCGATCTGATGCCCGGGCGGATCCGGCGGTCGTATCAGCGTTATCGGGTGGGCGCCGCGGCGTTCAAGGTCGATTTCGCCGTGCGCGGCGACATCCCCTGGCGCGATCCGGACTGCGCCCGCGCGGGCACCGTCCATCTGGGCGGTTCGTTCGAGGAGGTGCGCCTGGCGGAGAAGCTGCGCGACCGCGGCGAGATGCCGGATCGGCCCTTCGTCCTGCTCGGACAGCAGTACGTCGCCGATCCCACGCGGAGTTCGGGCGGGATCAATCCGATCTACTCGTACGCGCACGTTCCGGCGGGATACGCCGGCGACGCCACCGAGGCGGTCGTCTCGCAGATCGAGCGCTTCGCACCGGGCTTCCGCGACATCATCGTCGAACAGCGGACGACCACCGTGCCGCAGATGGCCGAGTACAACCTGAACTACGCCGCGGGCGACATCATCGGCGGCGCCAACGACGGGTTGCAGATGCTGCTCCGCCCGCGAGCGGCGATCGACCCGTACTTCACCGGTGTCGACGGCGTCTTCCTCTGTTCGCAGTCGACACCCCCCGGTGCCGGCGTCCACGGGCTCTGCGGATACAACGCGGCCGAGTCCGCGCTGCGACGGCATCGACGAGGAGCACGCCGCCGATGAGCGATCTGGTGACGCAGCGTGCCGCTGCGGTCGGCCGCAAGATGCGGGAGGATCTGCTGGGACTGTCCGGCGGCATCACCGATACGCTCGCCGGCGGGATCGACCAGCTCGACGACGATCCGGTCCTGGTCGAGATGCTCGGGGCCAGTGTGCACGGCAATGTCACCAACATCGTCGACATGCTGGCCGGCGACATTCCGCTGAGCAACCTGCAACCGCCGACCGCCGCCGTCGAGTACGCGCTACGCCTCGCGCAGCGGGAGATCCCGTCGAACGCACTGGTCCGCGCCTATCACATGGGCCAGAACTACTCGCTCCAGGTGATCTACCGGATCATCACCGAGATGAATCTGCCTGCACAGGAGGCGCTCGACCTCACCGCGGCCGTCTCCGAGTCGATCTACCGATACATCGACTGGATCACCGGCTACGTCTTCGAGGCCTACGAGAACGAGCGCAGGCGGTGGGCCGGCGTCAACGGAACGGCGCTCACCACCACGGTCCACAATCTGTTGGCCTCCCCCGAATCGTCGGCGGACGAGTTCGAACGCGACACCGCGTATCGGCTCGACCGCGTACATCAGTCCGCGGTCCTCTGGATCGACGATCGGTCGGGCGTGGAACTGGCGGAGCTCGACCGGATTGCGCGACGCGCTGCGGTCGCCAGCCGGTCCGACGGTCCGCCGCTGGTGACGCCGGTCGATCGGTCGACGGTATGGGTGTGGGTTCCGTACCCGGGACCACGCCCGCGCGCACGCTCCGCCGAGTCGAGTTCGGGACTCGTGTTCGATCGGTTGCCGACCGGTGTACGCGCAGCTGTCGGCCAGCGGTGCTCCGGGGCCGCAGGCTTCCGGCGCAGCCACGAGCAGGCACTCGCCGCGCTGCGAGTCGCCTCGGTTCCGGGGAGCCCCACTGGAGCGCGGATCGGCTACGACGATCCCGGGATCGCGGTCTCGGCCCTGCTCGGGCAGGACGTCGACACGACTGCGGCCTGGGTCCGGGAGGTGCTGGGCGACCTCGCCTCGGACTCACCGGCCACCGCACCGCTGCGCGAGACCCTGGCCGTGTTCCTCGCGACGGCTGACAGCCACGTGCGGACCGCGGCACGGCTCAATCTGCACCGGAACACCGTGAAGTACCGCGTCGACAAGGCGCTGTCGATGATCGGCGCCGAGCGCGATCGGCTCGATCTCGCCGTCTCGCTGACCGCATGCGAATTGCTGGGTTCGCTGGTCCTCGCCGCTCGCTGAACGCGCCGACTCGGACCGCCGCATATGACAAGCTGAGGCCATGGCCGACGTGCATCCGCCCAAACGCGAGGTCTTCGACGTCGCCGCGATGACGAACACCGACAACAAGGGCTTCGTCCGACCGGTGCTCGACTACCGCGTCACCGATTACGGCCTGTACATGTCGCGGACCGCCGATCATCCGCGGTTCACGCATCTGGAGACGTGGCTGCTCCCCGCACTCGGCTTGCGCGCCAACATCTTCCACTTCGTCGACGGCTATCGCGAGGGCCAACGGCTGTATCTGGACGTCGGTGCGTTCTCCGGCCCCGACGCAGACGGGCGCTGGCACGCCGTCGACTGGTATCTCGACCTGGTCGACCAGCCGGGACAGCCCCTCGAGCTGATCGACGTCGACGAACTGTTCGAGGCTCACACCGCCGGCCATCTCACCACCGCCGAAGCCGAGGACGCCATCCGGATCGCCTCCTCGACGATGGGCGGCCCCGCCGTGTCCGGCGGCGTACAGGCATGGCTCGACGCGCAGGTGGGTACACCACTCGAATGGCTCGACGGGGACTGAACGCAGGTTTCCGACGAACGTGTGACAGACTCCGAGGCGATCTCTCATCTGCCTCACAGGAAGTCCGCCGTCGATGACGACTCCCACACCACCCGAACAGCCCTCGCCCGGGTCCGATCCGACTGTGCCCCAGGGCATGCCCGGCCCACAGCCCGACCAGCCCACCGTTCAGCAGGGCCAGCCGATTCCCCCGCAGGGGCAGCCAGTTCCTCCGCAAGGTCAGCCGTTCCCGCCGCAGGGACAGCCCGGCGCACCGGGCCAGTATCCCGCGTACGGCCAGGCGGTTCCGCCGGCAGGCGGCTACGCACCCGTGGCCGGAGCCCCCGGTTACGCACCGCCGCCCCCGGCGAAGAAGGGCGGGCTCCGCCGCGTCATCGTCGTCGCCGCGGTGATCGTGGCTCTCGCGATCGCAGGTGCGATCGCGTCCGCGGTCCTGAAGGACAAGGACAGCGGGACCTCGGTCGACTCGAGCCCGGTCGGATCGTGCCTCACCGTGACGAGCGAGGGCATGAACGTCAATACGAAGGCGATCGACTGCGCGGACACCAGTTCCCTGTCCTACATCGTGGGCGCCAAGCTCGACACCCAGGACGCATGCAAGAGCGGGAACTACGACTACTACGTCTACGAGACCGGCACCGGTGCCGCCGACAAGGTGATGTGCCTGATCCCAAACTACCGGGTCGGCACGTGCTATGAGATGTCGGACATCGCGGTCGGCGTCGATCTGAAGACGGTCGCCTGCTCCGAGACCTCGTCGATGATGACCGCTCGCTACAAGATCACCGAGCGCGTCAGCTCGAAGACCGTGCCCAACTGCAGCAATGCCGAGAAGCAGCAGGCCTTCACCTACGACGTGCAGACCGACCCGGCCAGCCAGATCGGTTTCTGCGGGGAGATCCTGGGCGACTACACCTGGAAGTGATCGACCCCGACGTCCCGGCCTCGCGCTGATCGTCGACCGTCATCGGAACTATTCCCGAATGATGCCGTCGACGAGCCGCGCGAGGCCGAACTCGTATGCGTGATCGACGTTCCCGGGGCCGGCGAAGAGTTCGCCGACCGTCGATCCGACTCGCGACGAGATCGGATACCGTCCCGCAGGCATCGCCTCGGCGAGCGACGGTCCGGCCACCTCCCACCACTGGGCGTCCGTCATCCCCGAGTCGGCGTACGTCACGTCCCGGTCGACCCGCGACCGTGCACTGCCGACCGCGAACGCCCGCAGTGACGCGATGACCGCGTCCAGGTCGACGTCGCCCCAGGTTCGACCGTCGATCTCCGCGGCGGTCGTCAGCGCGGCCAACTGCGACTCGTAGCGGGCCGACGAACCCGGGCCGGGCACCGGCCGCCACGCGGGCACGTCGAGCAGCCACGGATGTCTGACCACCTCGCGCCGGTACTGAGAGGCGATGGCGCGGAGCACTTCCCGGAGCCCGCGATCGGATGCGATCGCCTCGTCCTCCGTCGCCACCGCGTCGACCATCAGCGCGAGGAGCACCTCGCGGTTGGGGACGTAGGTGTACAGACTCATCGGCCGCAGCCCCACCTCCGCGGCGAGCAGGCGCATCGACAGCTTGGCCAGCCCCTGCGCGTCGGCGAGACCGATCGCGGTGCGCACCACCTCTGCCAGGCTCGTCCGCTGGCGCGGGCCGGGCCGCGGCGATCGTCGGTCGCCGTGCCACAGCAGATCGATGGTCCGCCGGATGTCATCGGCACTCTGCGCCATCCTCGACAGCCCCCTCGATCGAGCGTACGGTGTTAGTTCCGTACATCGTACGGTATTAATCACCGATTCCCCGAGGACGCACCCTGACTTCGTCTCCTGAAACACGCCTGCAGGCCACTTACCTGGTCGACCGTCATGCTTTCGCGTTGTGGTCGCCGGACGACGCGCCGACGGACGACGGTCCGACGATCCGCGTCCCGCTCCCCGACGGCTATGGGCGGGCGCGCACGCTGACACCTACCGAGGTCGCATGCCGAATCGTCGACGTCGAGCATCTCCCCGACGCGGCATCGCCGTCCGCCGTCGCCTGGCGGAAGCTGGCCGTCGACCCGGGCGTCGACGTCGATCTGCCGCCGGCCGGGTACGCGGCGCTCAACGCCGTCGGTGACGCCGTCGTGTCCGAGGTGTACGCGCGCCGCACGTTCGCCTCGACCCGCGACGCGGCGGTCGCGATCGGTGAACGGCTGACCGGCGATCTACGGCCCTATCAGCTTCGCGGCGTCACCTGGCTCGACGAGGTCCGCGAGCAGGGCGGCGGAATCCTGGCCGACGAGATGGGCCTCGGTAAGACGCTGCAGACCATCGCGCACCTGGTGCACGCCGATCGCGGCCCTGCGCTCATCGTGTGTCCGACCGGCCTGGTGACGAACTGGATCAGGGAGATCGCTCGTTGGGTGCCCGATCTGCACGCCGTCGACTACCGCGGCGGCGCACTTCCCGACTTGCCGACCGGCACCGCCGTCGTCGTCACCGGATATCCGACCCTGCGGCGACACGCGGCAGTGCTGGCCGAGCGCACGTGGGCGACTGCCGTCTTCGACGAGGCACAGGCCCTCAAGAACTCGCGCACCCAGGTGTCGCGGGCGGCCCGCGCCTTGGCCGCCGACGCCCGGATCGCGCTCACCGGTACACCCGTCGAGAACAACCTCGACGAGCTCTGGGCACTGCTGAACCTCGTGGCTCCCACCGCATTCGGCAACCGTGCACTGTTCCGCAGGCGATACAGCCTTCCGATCCAGAACGGGTCGGCCGACGCGAAGCGCCGGATGCACGACGCGATCTCCGGTCACGTGCTGCGCCGGACCAAGGCCGACGTCGCCGCCAGCCTCGGCCCGAAGCTCCACACCGACGTCGAATGCGATCTCACCGATGAGCAGGCACGCATCTACGACGCGATCCTCGACGACGCCGAGAACGCCGGATTCGGAACCGGAATGGCACGCCGCGGCGCCATCCTCACCGCACTCACCCGGCTCAAGCAGGTCTGCAATCACCCCGGACTGACCGGCTCGGAGGCGGTTACCGCCGGCGACCTCTCCGGTCGCTCCGGAAAGCTCGACGTCTGTACCGACATCGTCGAATCGAACCTCGAGAACGATTCCCCCACCGTCGTTTTCACTCAGTACCGGCAGACCGGGGAACTGCTGGCCGCACATCTCGGCCAGGTGCTGGGCACGGACGTTCCGTTTCTGCACGGCGGCCTCTCGCGTGCCGAACGCGACCGGATCGTCGACGACTACCAGGCCGGCGCGGGTTGCGGAGTCCTGATCGCGAGTCTCAAGGCGGCCGGAACCGGTCTGACGCTCACACGGGCGGCCGACGTCGTTCATTACGACCGGTGGTGGAATCCCGCGGTCGAGGCGCAGGCGACCGACCGCGTGCATCGCATCGGCCAGGACCGCATCGTCACCGTGACCACGCTGACCACCGCGGGAACCCTTGAGGAGCACATCGCCGCCATGCACGACCGCAAGTCCGCGCTCGACCTCGACGCCGACTCGGGGGCACTGGCCGTCCTCACCGAGCTGTCCGACGAGCGACTGATCGAAGTGCTGCGTCGCAACCGAGCGGAGACCGCGTGAGTACCGGCAGCGCAGAGTTCGGATTCACCGTCTGGGGCCGGGACTTCCTCCGGATCGCGGAGCCGACCCGCGTCACCAGACCGGAGCCCGCCCTGCCGAGAGCGAGGCGCATGGCACGCAATGCGATGAACGACGTGCGCGTGGAGGGACGCCTGATCCGCGGCACCGTCGTCGCAGGCGATGCGGCGTCCGTCGCGTATCTCGAGTTCGCTCCGATGGGACGGAACGCGGCGCAGGCGGTCGCAGACCTGGTCGGCGCCGCACCGGGCCCGTCCGCGTTGACCGACGAGGTCCACGCCTCACTCGGCCCGCAACCGCCGGAACTCGCAGTGGTCGACTGCTCGTGCCGCGCGCGGTCACCGCGATGCGTGCACGTCCTCGCGCTGCTCTACGAGACGATTCGCCTGGTCGACGAGGATCCCCGGCTGGCATTGTCCCTGCGAGGCTTCGGCGACGCTCTCGACGGCGAGGTGCCTGCGGACGACCGCATCGACCCCTGGACGCCGCTGTCCGCACTGGATCCGGCGTCGTTCTACGGGTGAGGTGCGGCTCCACCTGTCGCGCGGCGGTTCGGGTTCACGATTGCGTGACACCGGTCAGGAGGCGTAGCGGGCGATCCAGCCGGGTCCGTAGCCGGTCGAGCCGACCAAGTAGAGAACGCGCCCGACTTGCTGCCAACCGGCATCCCGGTCTGCCGGGTCGATCGTCCACCGCCTGCTTCCGTTCTCGCCGTCGAATGCCGTCAGTCGTGGAGCGTTGGGCCGCTGGTGCTCGGCCGGGTCGCCGGCGAACAGCAGCCGTCGGCCGTCGAATCCGAACAGCCATGCCCCGAAGTTCGACGTGACGCTTCCACCGGACTCGCCGGTGTCGGCATCGATGAGACGCCAGGTCTCCGAGTACGCATCGCCGGGCCCGAACTCGCTGGTTCCGATCGCCACGTGTCGTTCGTCGAGGGCGCGGACTTTCGCGACACCGTCGCCCGTGACCGCTCGGGTCCAGCGCAGCACGCCCGTGTCAGCGGTGACGACGCCGACCTTGCGCCCGGAGGCGACGGGGATCGACTCGGGGTCGACGAGCCGGTCGTCGCGCACGACGTCGTCATCATCGGCGAGCCACCACCCGACCAGCCGACCGGTCCGCCGCCCGGTCCCGTCGTATGTCACGGTCACCGGACTCCCGCCCGCCGGGTTGACTGCGAATCCACCTTCATAGAGCAAGTAGTTCGGTCTCGACGGCTGCCCGACGATCGACGTGCACACCATCATTCCGCTGACCTCGTCCGGCGCGCCACAGCTCGGAGCCGTCGACGTCGGTTCACGGTGGACCAGGGTGCCGGTGTCGGCCCGGTAGAAGGAGACGGCACCGTCGTCGGACTCCATCACGATCACCCCGGAGCCGATCACCGACCGCACGGTACGCTCTCCGATCGACCCGTTGACCGACCACGAACGCTGCCCCGTCGGCTCGAATCGCGTGATCAACGGTCTCCGGTCCACTGTGGCAGCACCGCTGTCGGGGACCGGGCCCTCCTCGCGGAGTCCGACGCCCGGATCCCTGGGCACCGCAATGACGAATCCGTCGTCGACCGACACGATGCTGGGCGCCCCGTGGACGCGGACGGTCTGCACGCCGCGCTCGGCACCCGAGGCCAGGTCGAAGAAGGAGACGCGAGCCACGACCTCACCGCTCTCTCGGACGTTCTTCGTACACGCCAGCGTCCGACTGTCTCCGACGGCACAGTCGGCCCAGTGCCCCGCTTCACGCCGACTCCACAGCACCTTCCCCGACTGCACGTCGACAGCCGCCAACGTCGTCGTACGCGCGTACGGCTCCGCAGCGCCGACGACCACCACCACATCACCCGACTGTGCCTTGATCGCGATCGACGCACGTTCGTCGGCGGGCTCGTCGGCTCCCAGAACATCTTCCGCAGACAGCTTCCACCGTTCACCCGGCGCCGACGGCATGGACTGCAGCGCAATCGGTCCCGGCCCGTACTCGAGATCGTCGTCTCCGCGCGGCCACAACACGACGCCGACCACGACCACCTCGACGATCATCAGGAGAACTACGACGACGGGCAGAACACTCCGATGCGACAGTGGCGGCATATCGCCGATCCAACCATCACGCCGCGCGTTGCGGTGACGGATGGTCTGACACACTGGGACTCGTGATCAGAGTGGGACTCACCGGCGGCATCGGCGCCGGCAAATCGACGGTTGCCAAGACGTTCATCGAGCACGGCGCCTATCACGTCGACGCAGACCGCATCGCCCGCGAAGTCGTCGAGCCGGGAACCCCTGGACTCGCCCGGCTCGTCGAGGCCTTCGGAGCGGAGATCCTCGACGCCGACGGCGCTCTCGACCGTCCGGCCCTCGCGGCGCGTGCATTCGTCGACGACGACAGTCGCAAGCTCCTGAACTCGATCACGCATCCGTTGATCGGTGCGCGGACCCAGGAGCTCACCGACGCGGCGCCCGCCGACGCGATCATCCTTCACGACGTCCCGCTCCTCGTCGAAGGGAACATGGCGCCGTTCTATCACGTGGTCGCCGTGGTGCACGCGGATGCGGACGTCCGGCTGGACCGCCTGGTGAATCTCCGCGGCATGGCTCCCGAAGACGCGCGGTCCCGAATTGCGGCGCAGGCGACGGACGACCAGCGTCGAGACGTCGCCGACGTCTGGCTCGACAACTCGGGGACCCCGGACGAGCTCGCGGCTCAGGCTCTGCGCGTCTGGAACGAGCGATTGATTCCGTTGCGCGACAACGTCGCCGGCCGCGTCTGTGCCGAGCTGCCGGCCCAGTCTCAGGAGTACGACCCTCGGTGGGCCGTACTGGGACGCCGCATCGTCAACCGCGTATGGGCGCTGGTCGGGGCCGGAGCGACGGCGGTCGAGCACGTCGGCCCGACCGCGGCCGTCGGCCAGTCGGCGCCACCGGTGATCGATATCCGGGTGACGGTCGCCGACCTCGGCTCCGCGGATTCGCTCGCGGACGCACTCGCCGACGGCGGGTTCCCGCGGCTGTCGTCGTCCGAGGACGAACGCCTGCACGTCAGCGCCGATCCGGCGCGTCCGGTCCGCGTGCACGTGCGTCCGGCAGCTCCGTCGGCGTAGCGGTTCGCGTGGCGGACGTCAGGCTGCGGTCGCCCGTCGAATCAGCGCCGACGACGCGACGGCACCGACTGCACCTACGACGAGAGCGGCGAACGCCAGCCGGAAACCGTGCTCCGGATCCGACGTGTTCCCGGCGATCAGCACGGCGCACACGGCCCCGCCGATCGATCCGCCGATGCGCTGGAGAATGTTGACCTGCGTGATCGCATCGGGCAACTGGCCGCCCGACACCGCTTTGTACGCAGTGATTCCCGCGGGCATGGCGACCATGCTGACCGCCACCCCGTAGCCGACCAGAACCGACTGGACTGCCGCCGCCGGTGCCTCGAGGCCGAGGACGACCATCGGCACGGTGGTCGCGACCGCCAGGACGCCGCCGACCGTGGCGACCGGTGCGGGACCGTGCCGATCGATCCACCGGCCGGTGAGCGGAGCGGCGACCGCCGTCGCCGCCGCGGCGCCGATCAGGCTGAGGCCGGCATGCAACGGATCGAGTCCCTGTCCGAGTTGGAAGTACAGCGCGTGGACGACACCGCTGCCGAAGACGAGGGCCCCCGAGAAGAACGCCGCCACCGATCCCGCCCGGAAGCCGCGAATGCGGTACAGCGCAAGGTCGAGCACCGGATGTGCGGTCGAGCGCGACAGGAGGACGAAGACGGCCAGACACCCCATCGCCGCGAGACCGAGCACCGCGATTCCCGGGGTCAGCGCCCCCGCCGCGCCCCAGGAACTCGTGGCCAACACCACGAGGAACAGCCCGGCACTGATCGCGACGAATCCCGGGAGGTGCAGCGGTCCGGCGTCCTGACGCACTCCGCGGGGGACGATTCGACGTCCGAGAACCAGGCCTGCGACGCCGATCGGCACATTGACCGCGAACAGCCACGGCCATGACAGCCCGGCCAGAATGAGACCACCCGCCAGCGGACCGATCGCGGGTGCCGCACTCACCGCGATGCCGAGCGCTCCCATCACCCGGCCGAGTCGTTGCGGTCCCACCGCTGCGCCGAGGATCGCCTGGCCGGTCGGAATCAGGACTCCACCCGCCAATCCCTGCGCGACGCGAGCCGCGATCAGGACGCCGATCGTCGGCGCGACGGCGCAACCGATCGACGCGAGTGTGAAGGCCGTCGGCGGGGGGAGCCACACGCGGCCCGTTCCGAAACGGCGGCCGAGCCAGCCGGCCGCGGGCAGGGAGACGGCGAGGGCCAGCAGATAGCCACTGACGATCCACTGCGTCGTCGACAGCGTCGCGCCGAGTTCACGGTTGATCGATTCCAGCCCGACGTTGACGATCGAGGCGTCGAGACCGCTCGCGAACGCGCCGAGCACGATCACCCAGCACAGCCGCCAGGTGGCGGGGTCGATCCGGTCGGGCGGCGCCGGAGCGAGGACTGCGGTCATGCGGGCACCCCGGTCCGGACCGTGCGCAGCGCGCCGGCCCACGACGTCAGCTCGCCCAGCATCCGCTCGAGCACTCGTGTCTGCTTCGGCGAGGGAGTGAACCGGCCGGGCGCGATCATGTTCTCGAGATCGAAGTCCGACGACATGTCCAACGCGACCTGACTGCGGACGCCTGCGACCTTGACCTCGGCCAAGGTCAGCCGCAGGTGCTCGACCGCACGCACTCCGCCGTTGAATCCGTAGCTGACGAACCCGGCGGCCTTGTCGTTCCATTCGCCGAAGAGGTAGTCGACCGCGTTCTTCACCGAGGCGGGCATCGAGTGGTTGTACTCGGGCGTCACGAAGACGAAGGCATCGAAGCCGGCGATCGTCTGCGACCAGCGCCTGGTGTGGTCGTTCCGGTAGTCCGCGATCGCAGCCGCCGCCGGCTCGTCCAGCATCGGCAGGGCGAAGTCGGCGAGATCGACGAGCCGGACGTCGGCCTGATCGCCGAGGTGCTCGCGTGCCTGATCGACGACCCATTCGGCGACCATCCGCGAGCGGCGGTTGGGGCGGGTCGTTCCGGCGATGACAGCGAGGCGGATGGGCTGGGCTGCGTAGATGGTGGTCATAGCGTCAATGTACAACGCTTGTTGCACTTAGTACAATGGTTGATGTACTTCGATGAAAGGTGTACTCGTGCGCGCAGACAAACAGCGAGCCCTGCTCGACGGCGCCCTCCGCGTGGTCGCCCGCGACGGCTTCAGCCGTGCGTCGATCAGCGCGCTGGCCACCGAGGCCGGCGTGTCGACCCGGACGATCTACAACCAGTACGGCAACAAGGGCGCGCTCTTCCGCGCGGTGATTCTCGACAGCTCCACCGCCGTCGCCGATCGCCAGATAACGGTGGTCGACAGGATGCTCGACCGGATCGTCGAGCCGTTCGACGATCTCGTGGCATTCGGCGAGGCCTGGGCGAAGCCGGATCCGGAGACCGCGCTGCATTTCGCGATGATCCGCCAGGTCAATGCCGACTCCGACCACATCGACCCCGAAGTGCTCGGCGCCTGGCGAGCAGCCGGCCCCGACCGCGTGCGCGCGGCGATCGCCGCGCATCTGCGGCGGCACGCCGACTCCGGCCTGTTCCGCATCGAGAACGAGCGGATCGCCGCGCTGCACCTGATCGCCCTGACAGCCCGGACCGTGCAGGCCGACGCAGGCATCGACTCCGGCGAGCTGATCCGCGCCGGGGTGCGCGCATTCCTCGCCGCCTACGGCGCAGCCGAGTAGTCAGACCGGGGACCGGTGTCCGCCGGTCAGCCCCCCAGGATTGTCGACTGACAGCGGGCGGGGCCGTGCAAGCTCACGCCCCCGGGCTTGTCGAGTAGCCCGCGAACGAAGTGAGCGAGCGTATCGAGACGGCGTGCGAGATCTCGATACGCCGCGGCGCTTGCGCGCCGGGGCTACTCGATCGGCCTGGGAAACCCAGTCGCTCGGCACGACGAAGCCCGCGCAGTCGGTGACCGCGCGGGCTTCGTCGAATTGAGCGACAGGCTATGCGACCTCGACGTCGCGCTCGGCGACGAGAGTCAGCGCGATGTCGACGATCATGTCCTCCTGGCCGCCCACCAGACGACGCTCGCCGCAGACGGTGAGGATGTCGCGGACGTCGAGGTCGTAACGCTTCGCAGCGGCCTCGGCGTGACGGAGGAACGACGAGTAGACGCCGGCGTAACCGAGAGTCAGGGT
Source organism: Gordonia neofelifaecis NRRL B-59395 (assembly GCF_000192435.1). Taxonomy (GTDB): domain Bacteria; phylum Actinomycetota; class Actinomycetes; order Mycobacteriales; family Mycobacteriaceae; genus Gordonia; species Gordonia neofelifaecis. Next base: position 255,111 of record NZ_AEUD01000004.1, on the reverse strand, counting down.
CTCGCGGTCGACGCGGACCGGACGGTCCTGCAGCGGACGGACGATGTCGTCGGCCGCATCCTCGAGCTTGTTCAGGTCGCAGCGGTGCTCGAAGCCCGACAGGTTCGCGACGGCGACGAAGGGCTCGATCGGGCAGTTGCCCGCACCGGCACCGTGGCCGGCCAGCGATGCGTCGACGCGGTACACGCCGTTCTCCACGGCGACCACCGAGTTGGCGACCGACAGCGAGAGGTTCTCGTGGGCGTGGATGCCGATCTCGGTCTCGTCCTTCAGCGCACCGCGGTACGCCTTCACGCGAGCGACGACGTCGTTCATGGTCAGGCGGCCGCCCGAGTCGGTGATGTAGACGCAGTTGGCGCCGTAGCTCTCCATCAGCTTGGCCTGTTCGGCCAGCTTCTCCGGGGTCGACATGTGCGACAGCATCAGGAAGCCCGAGACGTCCATGCCGATCTCACGTGCCGCGGCGATGTGCTGTGCGGAGACGTCCGCCTCCGTGCAGTGCGTCGCGATGCGGACGGAGCGAACACCCAGATCCCAGGCGTGCTTGAGTTCTTCGACCGTGCCGACGCCGGGCAGGAGCAGAGTCGTCAGGCGGGCGTTCTTCAGGACGCTCGCCGCGGCCTCGATCCACTCCCAGTCGGTGTTGGAGCCCGGACCGTAGTTGACCGAGCCACCGGCCAGACCGTCGCCGTGCGCCACCTCGATGGCGTCCACGCCGGCCTCGTCGAGCGCCGAGACGATGCGCTTGACATCGTCGGTGCTGATCTGGTGGCGGAGTGCGTGCATGCCGTCACGCAGGGTGACGTCCTGAACGAAGATGGGGGTGCTCATGCGGTGGCCTCCTCAGCCTTCAGCGCTGCGATCCGCTCGGCGTACTGCAGGCCCGCGGACGTCATGATGTCGAGGTTTCCGGCGTAGGCCGGCAGGTAGTGGGCGGCGCCCTCCACTTCGAGGAACACCGAGACCTGGTGGGTCGGAGCCGATTCCGGCTCCTCGGTCATCAGGGTCTCGACCGGCGATCCCTCGGCGATCGGGTTGATCTGCACCTTCTGCTTGAGGCGGTAGCCGGGGACGTACGCGGAGACGTCGGCGACCATCTTCTCGACCGAGTTCCGGATCTGCTCCTGCGTGTCGAGATCGGGTGCGTCGACCAGAGCGTAGACCGTGTCGCGCATGATGAGCGGCGGCTCGGCCGGGTTCAGGATGATGATGGCCTTGCCGTTGCGAGCGCCACCGACCTGCTCGATGGCCGCCGAGGTGGTCTCGGTGAACTCGTCGATGTTCGCGCGGGTACCGGGGCCCGCCGACTTCGACGCGATGGACGCGACGATCTCGGCGTACGCGACCGGTGCGACGCGGGAGACGGCGGCGACGATCGGGATGGTGGCCTGCCCGCCACAGGTGACCATGTTGACGTTCTCGGCGTCCAGGTGGTCACCGATGTTGACCGCAGGCACCACGTAGGGGCCGATGGCCGCCGGGGTCAGGTCGATCAGACGCTTGCCGAGCGGCTGCAGGATCGACGCGTTGTACTCGTGCGCCTTGGCCGACGTGGCGTCGAAGACGATGTCGATCTCGTCGAAGTTCGGCAGCTTCACCAGGCCTTCGACACCCTCGTGAGTGGTCGGGACGCCGAGACGCTTGGCGCGGGCCAGGCCGTCGGAGTCGGGGTCGATGCCGACCATCGCACCCATCTCGAGATGCTTGGCGGTGCGGAGGACCTTGATCATCAGATCCGTGCCGATGTTGCCGGAGCCGATGATGGCCACCTTGGTCTTACTCATGAGAGATTCCCTTCACTGAAACGAGCTGTCACCGAACCGAGGCCGACGATGTCGACGGTCACTTCGTCGCCGGATTCGATCGGACGCATGGGGCCCAGGGCACCGGACAGGATCACCTGACCGGCCCGCAGGGGTTCGCCGAAGTCGCGGGCGGCCTTCGCCAGCCATGCGACGGCGTTGAGCGGATCGCCGAGGCAGGCCGCACCGTTGCCGGTCGACACCTCCTCGCCGTTGATGCGCATCGACATGCCGACCTCGACCGGACTGAACTCGTCGAGCGTCATGCGAGTGTCGCCGAGCACGTAGACGCCCGAGGACGCGTTGTCCGCGACGGTGTCGGCGAAGGCGATGTTCCAGCCGTCGATGCGGCTGTCGCAGACCTCGAGCGCGGGCATGCCGTAATCGATGGCGTCGCGGATCTGCTCGGTGTCGAGCGGGCCGTCGGCCAGGTCCTTCTTCAGGACGAACGCGACCTCGGCCTCGGCCTTGGGCTGCAGCAGGCGGTCCATCGGAACCAGTTCGCCGTCGCCGTACGCCATGTCGTCGAAGAGCACGCCGAAGTCCGGCTGATCGACGCCCATCTGTTCCTGGACGGCCGCAGAGGTCAGGCCGATCTTTCGGCCGACGATCTTCGCCCCGCCCGCGACACGGCCCGCGGTGAGCCGCTCCTGGACGCGATAGGCGGCGGGCAGGTCGGTGGGGCCGATCAGGTCGCGCACCGGAGTGCACGCCTCGCGGGTCTGCAATGCGGTGAGAAGCCGCTGTGCCGCCTGGTCTTCGGCGGCGTCACGCTCGGTGGTTTCGGTCATGGTGACCATGCTCACCGTTCCGGCGGCGAGTGAGAAGCACTGCGTCTCGCTGAGCGAGACAGCGGTCGGTAAACTCCGGATATGCCCAGCTCGACGCCCGCGCAATCGCCCCGATCGGCCGACGGTGAACCGCCGGTCGATCGCGACACCGTCGTCGGGAAGGTCGTCACCATCCTGCGCGCGTTCACCGTCGACGACAGCGACCTGCCGCTCGCCGAACTCGTCCGCCGCACCGGGCTGCACAAGGCGACGGTCCATCGACTCGCGGGGGAACTCGTCGGAGTGCGACTGCTCGACCGCACCGACCGCGGCTACCGGCTCTCCGGCGGACTCTTCGAACTCGGGATGCTCGCGTCAGTGGAGCGGAGTCTGCTCGAGATCGCGATGCCGTTCCTGCAGGACCTGTACGGGCGGACCCGCGAAACCGTCCACCTCGGAGTCCTCGACGGACACGAAGTGGTCTACGTGGCGAAGATCGGCGGACATCGACAGGCCAGCGCGCCGTCCCGCACCGGCGGCCGGATGCCTCTGCACTGCACCGGGATCGGCAAAGCACTGCTCGCCCACGCCGACCCGAGTCTGCGGCACACCGTGCTGGCCTCGCCGCTGGCGCGCCGGACGCCGCGGACCATCATCGCGCCCGGAATCCTGGCCCGCCAGCTCGACACCATCCGCGAGTCCGGCGTCGCCTACGAGTACGAGGAGTCGGCGCCCGGGATCGGCTGCGTCGCCGCGCCGATCCTCGACGTCGCCACCAATGCCGTCGTCGCGGCGGTCAGCGTGACCGGCCCGCTGACCCGGTACCGGCCCGACGCGCAGGCGGACGCCGTTCGAGCCGCGGCCACCGGGATCGCCTCGACCCTCGATCGGCGGCGCGCCCTGCGCTGAGGGTCTGCGCGAAACCCACTACCACCGAACCGCGTCCCTCACACAGTGATCGGCGCCATTTCCCGCTGGGCGGGTGAACTGTTTCATACCATCGGGCGGCTGTGCCACGATCCGGGGCGAATCATTGACGTTCACGCCCTGGGCACCGCTGTAGCGGTCGGGCACTACAGGAGGACTCCGTGAGAATTCGGAACCGGGCGATCATCGTGGGACTCGCCGTCTCGTCGCTGACCTTGGCAGCGTGCGGCAACAGCGACTCCACCAGCAGCGGCGGTGCGGACCAGCCGTACCGCGTGCTCATCACCGCGGGCATCAGTGGGCAGGGCGCGCTCGCCGCGAACGCGCAGACCTCCGTGCTCGCCGCCAAGGCCGGCGTCCAGGTCGTGAACAACGACGGCGGCATCGACGGCCGCAAGATCCAGCTGACGGTCGTCGACGACGGCGGTGACGCGACCAACGCGGTCACCAAGATCCGCCAGTCGATCACCGAGAGCAAGCCCGATCTGGTGCTGGACTCCGGACCGTCGACGATCAGCGCGGCGCTTCTCCCGATCCTCAAGCAGAACAAGATCCTGTCGTTCAACGTCGCACCGACCGAGGATTCGACGAACCCCGACAAGTTCCCGCTGAACTTCGATCTCGCCCCCGGCGGCACCGACAACTCCAAGTCGATCGCCGGCTACGCGAAGGAGAAGAACTACAACGACATCGGCGTCATCCACGGCAGCACCGCATACGGCGAGGAGTTCGGCGAGAAGATGGGGCAGGCCGTCACCGCGGCCGGCCTGAAGCTCGCGGGCAACGTCGAGTACGAGGTCACCGCTCTGGACATGACCGCGCAGCTGCAGTCGCTGAAGAACGCGGGCGCCAAGGCTCTCGTCGTGGACGCGTACGGCGCTCCGCTCGGTTACCTGCTCAAGAACATCGAGCGGCTCGGCTGGGACGTCCCGATCATCGGCAACACCTCGGTGTCGGGCACCAACCTGATCGCCAACACCCCGCCTGCGGGCGTCCTCGGCACCCCGGCCGTGAAGAACCTGGTGACCCAGGTGTTCACCAGCACCGTCTACGACCCGAACAACGCCGCCGTGAAGCAGATGGTCGACACCATGGCCTCGCTCGGTGAGATCCGCTCGACCCTCATCGTCGCCGACAACTACGACGCGATGCCGCTCATCGCCGCAGCGGCGAAGAAGGCCGGCACTTCGACCGATCCGCAGAAGCTCGCGGAGGCCCTCGAGAACCCCGAGGTACAGCAGAACGCCAAGACCGCGTTCCTGGCCCGCTACAACTTCACCGCCGACAGCCACGATCCGAACCCCGCCCAGAGCGAGATGAAGTTCATCGCACCGACCAAGGTCGTCAACGGTCAGTTCGGTCACCCGTAGTCCGGCGGCTTCGGCGATCGGATCACAGCGGATGAGGAAGGGATGACGGCGTGACCATTCTCTGGTCGGGTCTTGCCCTGGGCGCGGTCTACGTCCTGGTGGCAGTCGGATACAACATCGTGTTCGTCTCCTCGAACACGTTCAACTTCGCGCAGGCGCAGTTGATGATGGTCGGCACGTTCGTGGCCTACACGTGCCTGGTCACGTGGAAGCTGCCCGCATGGGTGGCGGCCCTCGTGGCCGGCGTGGTGGTGATGGTACTGGCCGCGGTCGAGGATCTGATCGCGGTCAGGCCGGTCCGCGACCCGCACAACCAGCTGGTCACCACGCTCGGTGTGGCGACCCTGCTGAACGGTGCGACCCAGCTGATCTGGGGCAATGAACCACTGACCGTCCCCTTCCTCGGATCCGACGATCCGATCGAGATCTTCGGCGGCGGCACGTACGGGTACGAGATCGCGCTGCTGGTGCTGGCGATCGTCATCGTCATCGCGCTCGGGCAGTTCAGCAAACGCACGATGACCGGTCTGGCCCTGATGGGCGTCTCCGAGGATCGTGAGGCCGCGATGCTCCGCGGCGTCAATGTGCGACGGCTGGCGGTCGGCGCGTTCGCGTTCTCCGGCTTCCTGGCCGGCGTGCTGGGCATCTTCGTCGGACCGAAGACCTACGCGGTCGCCACCCTCGGTGCCGCGCTCGCACTCAAGGGCTTCGTGGCCCTGGCGATCGGCGGATTCGGATCGCTGCCTGGCGCGCTGATCGGCGGACTGGTGGTCGGCGTCGTCGAGGCGTACACCGCGCTGTGGTTCGGCAGCCAGTACAGCAATATCGCGATCTTCGCCGTCCTCCTGATCGTGCTGATGGTGAAACCCGCGGGCCTGTTCGGCCGGATGACAGAGAGAGTGGTGTGACGATGCAGATCTGGCGCACTCTTCGCGGCGTCCCGGGATGGGTGTACGCACTCGTCTTCGCCGCCGCGGTGTTCTTCGCCCCCATGATGGGGCTCGACGCCGCCAACACCCGGCAGGTGCAGTTGGCGTGCATCCTGGCGCTGGTCGTCAGCGGTCTGAACCTCAGCCTCGGCTACGCGGGTGAACTGGCACTCGGCCAGGCGGCGATGTACGCGGCCGGCGCGTACACCGCAGGTCTCCTCTCCCAGGAGGGGCACACCGACATCGTCGTGCAGTTGATCGCCGCCGGCGCAGTCGCCCTGATCGTCGGCGTGATCACCGGCATCCCCGGGCTGCGGCTCGGCAGCTGGTCGCTGGCGATGACGTCGTTCTTCCTCATCCTCCTGGTGCCGGACATCCTCGCGATCTTCGGCGGGAAGACCGGCGGTCGCAACGGGCTGTCGGGCATGGAGCCGCCGACGTTCTTCGGGCAGGACATCGGCACCGACTTCTACTACGTGGTGGCCGGTGTGACGATCGCGTGGTTCGTGGTGATGCGCAACCTCGTCGTCTCCCGGCACGGCATCGCGTTCCGCACGCTGAAGCAATCGCCCGTTCTCGCTCGCTCGCAGGGCGTCTCAGTGTTCCGGATGAAGCTGCTCGGATACGCGCTCGGCGCGATTCCCGCGGGTCTGGCCGGCGCGCTGTTCGCCAACACCGATCTGTTCATCGCGCCCGAGGCCTTCGGCTTCACCTTCGCGACCGCAGTGCTGGCCGCGTCGATCCTCGGCGGGTCGGCAAGCGTCTACGGTGCGGTGCTCGGCGCCGCGATCATGCAGTTCGGTCCCAATCAGTCCACCGCCTTCCAGGAGTACGCGCTGGTGGTCTACGGCGGCTTCCTGATCGTCGGCGGTGTCCTGCTCTCGGGTGGACTCACCAGGCTGATCACCGCGGGCCGACGATGGCTCGACCGCAAGGCGGGCATGAACACGCCGCCGGTCCCGGCGCACGGTGACCCGGCCGCGGCAGTGACCGTCGACCCGATCGACGGCGCCGTCCTCGAGGTGACCGACCTGTCGAAGTCGTTCGGCGGCAACCAGGCGCTGCGCTCGGCGAGCCTGCGTGCCGAGCCCGGCCGGGTGACCGCCCTGATCGGCCCCAACGGCTCCGGCAAGACGACGATGCTGAACATGATCTGCGGCTTCTACACCGCAGACGCCGGAACCATCGCGATCGGCGGCACAGAGGTGCAGCGATTCTCGTCGCATCGCGTGGCCCGCGAAGGCGTCGCGCGGACGTTCCAGACACCGAACATCCCGGAACACGTGACCGTGCTGGAGGCCGTCGCCTCCGGCCGGTACATGACCGATCGATCGTCGATGCTGTCCGCGATCCTCCGGCTGCCCGGCTACCGGCGGACCGCGCGCAACGACGTCGCGGAGGCCGAACGGGTCCTCGAGTCGGTCGGTATGTCGCACCTGCGCGACGAGGTCGCCACGTCGTTGCCGCTCGGCATGCGCCGGATGCTCGAGGTGGCCCGCGCCGTCGTCGCACAACCGCGTGTCCTGCTCCTCGACGAGATCGCCTCCGGAATGGACGAGGACGAGCTGGTGCGGCTCGCGACGCTGATCCGCGCGCTGCGTGATGCCGGTGCCACCGTTCTGCTCGTGGAGCACAACTTCCGACTCGTGCTCTCGCTGGCCGACACCATCATCGTGCTGGCGCAGGGCGAGGTCATCGCGCAGGGCCCACCCGCGGAGATCGAGCGGCATCCCCGCGTGCTGAGCGAATACCTCGGAATCGATCCCGACGGGCCGGAGGCCGCAGAAGTGGAGACGTTGACACGATGACCGCAGACTCCGACAACCGCGACTCCGACAGTCCGCTGCTCGAGGTCCGGAACCTGCAGAGCGGCTACGGCGACCTCCGGGTGGTCTGGGACGTCTCACTCGACGTCTATCCCGGCCGAGTCACCGCTCTCCTAGGCCGCAACGGCGCAGGCAAGACCAGCACGCTGCGCGCGATCTCCGGGCTCAACAAGGTCCACGGCGGCACCATCACGATGGGCGGGACCGACCTGTCGGGCGTCGCCCCGCACCGGCGCGTCCGGCGGGGCATGGCCTACGTGCAGGAGGGCAAGCGCGTATTCCACAAGCAGACCGTGGAACAGAATCTGCTGCTCGGCGGCTACACCCGCGGCAAGCGTCGCTCGGCACTCAAGAGCGACGTGGAGCGCACTTACGAGATGTTCCCGATCCTCGGCGAGAAGCGGAATCTGCTCGCCGGATCCATGTCCGGCGGTCAGCAGCAGATGCTGGCGATCGGTGCCGCACTGATGTCCGACTCGAAGCTGCTGATGCTGGACGAACCGTCCGGCGGCCTCGCCCCGGTGATCGTCAACGAGGTGATGGAGCACGTCCAGCTGCTCAAGGAGAACGGCCTCGCGGTGCTGCTCGTCGAGCAGGCCGTCGAGGCGGCCATGAGCGTCGCAGACCACGTCACGGTGCTCGACATCGGGAAGGTGGTGCTCGACTCCCCCGCCGATCAGATCGACGACATGGAAGTCCTCAAGGACGCCTACTTCGGAAGGTCGGACTCCCCGGCCTGACCTCGACCAGACAGGAGTGATTCGATGCGCGTCGGAGTCGACGTCTTCGCAGCCGAGCGGTTCTACAACGGCGACTCCCGGGGAGTGCTGGAACTCGCAGCCCTCGCCGACCGAGCGGGTGTCCACCTGCTCACGACGTCCGACCATCTCGGATTCACCCGGCGATCGCACGCCGACCGAGTGCGCGACTTCGCCTTCCCGTTCGACCTCGAGCAGTCGTGGCCGGAACCGCTCAGCGTCTTGTCCGCGGTCGCCGCCGTCACCGAGCGGATCGAACTCGGCGCGTACGTGCTCGTCGCGACCCTCCGGCCGGCCGTTCTGCTCGCCAAACAGATCGCCACGCTCGACGCGCTGTCGGGCGGTCGTACGCGAATCGGCATGGGCGTCGGCTGGCAAGAGGCCGAATACGACGCGGCGGGACTGCCGTTCCAGGGCCGATTCGGGCGTCTCGAGGAGACGGTCGCGGCGTGCCGTGAGCTCTGGGAGTCCGACGCGCCGTCGTTCAGCGGCCGGGACTTCGCGTTCGACGACTTCCACAGCCTGCCGCGGCCCGTGCAGTCGCGGGTACCGGTGGTGTTCGGGCTGGGCGCATCCCAGCGGAACTTCGACCGGATCGCCCGAGTCGCCGACGGATGGGCCGTGACACCGGCGGATCTGCCTGAACTCGCCGAGTCGGTCACGCGCCTCCGTCAGACGTTCGCCGATCACGGCCGAGACCCCGCGTCGGCGGAGGTCCAGGTGCTGCTGCCCACTCGCACCGATGCGGCGGGCGCCCCCGACTACGACGCCATGCGCGCCGACGCGGCCCGGGCCGCATCCGGCGGCGCCGACACGGTGATCCTCCGTGCCTCGGCGCTCCCGATCGACAGCACGGATCTACCGGAGGCGATCGATTGGCTGCAGGCCCTTCGAAGCGGGTTGGCCTGAATAGGCCCAACGTCGGTTGTTAGGGTTGCGCATATGGTCGGAACCGATGCCCAGTCCGCCGGCGAGTCGTACCCGTCGCTCCCCGCCACCAGCTGGGCCGTCCTCGGAATGCTCACATTGGGCGAGCAGCTCACGGGGTACGACCTCAAGAAGTGGGCCGATTGGAGCATCGGCTACTTCTACTGGAGTCCATCGGTCAGCCAGATCTACGCCGAGCTGAAGAAGCTCGAGAAGGCCGGCTTCGTCACCTCGGAGGTCGTCTCCGAACCCGGCGAGCGCGGCAGGCGCGTCTACCAGATCACCGAGAGCGGCACTCAGGCCGTGCGGAACTGGTCCCGCGACTCCCCCGTCGAACAGCCGGTGCTGAAGCACGGGCTGATGCTGCGACTGTGGATGGGCCACCTGAACGAGCCCGACGAGCTCAAGAAGCTGGTGAAAGAGCACATCGCCAATCTGACGACGCTGCGCGACCAGAGTCGCCTGCACAGCGAGAACGCCACTCGCGAAGCGTCGTGGGCGTACTCGGTGATGAGTCTGGACTGGTCGTCTCGCTACTTTCAGGCCGAGATCGACCTGGCGGAGGACCTACTCGCCCAGATCGACACCGCGGCAAAGACTTTCGCGACCGTCGAGAACGTGGACGAGCTCGGCAATCCGCTGCCGGAACAGCAGGGATCCTGGCGCGAGGTCGAGGACTTCGTGGAGGGGCTCGGCCGCGACAAGAAGTGAGGAACGCTTCGCCTGAGCCGCACGGTCGAACGGATGACACGGGCTGAACGAGGTGCGTCTGTGCCGAGTTCCGTTACCCGATTCGGGTAACGGAACTCGGCACAAACGGTCGCGGTGCTACGCGGCTGCGCTGTCGGCCCTGGGCACAGGGACGACGTTCTCCTCCGGGACACGCGCGAACAGGACGGCGGCGCACGCCAGACTGAGCACGCACACGATCACGAGATAGATCGTGACGCCTGCGGATCCGCCGGACTCGCCGACCAGCGCGGAGGAGATGATCGGCGCCAGACCGCCGCCCAGAATCGCACCGATCTGCAGGATCAGCGAGGTGCCCGAGTAGCGAACCGGGGCCGGGAACGTGTCGGCGATGATCGCGCCCTGAACGCTGTGCGTGACCGGGACGATGACACCCATCCCCAGGAACGCGATCACCGTCAGCACCGAACTCCCGGTCCCCAGCATCGGCAGGAAGACGAGGCACCAGATCAACAGTGCCACCGATCCGCCGAGGAACATGGTTCGGCGACCGCTACGGTCCGCAACACCGGTCCAGAACGGAATGGTGGCGAACCAGATCACCGCGGCCACCGACACACAGCCGATGAGGAACGAGCGGTCGTAGTCGAGTTGCTTCGTCCCGTACGACAGCGTGAAGACCATGAACACGTACGCCACCGCGGAGTTGGCGATCATCAGTCCCAGCGTCAGCGTCATTCGACCGACCCCCACCCGCAGCGCCTCGCGCAGCGGGAAGGTCTCGACCCGCTGGTGACTCACGACGTTGCTGAACGACGGCGACTCCTCGACGTGCAGTCGGATCACCAGGCCGACGACTACCAGGACCGCACTGAACAGGAACGGGATGCGCCAGCCCCAGGCGTCGAAGGCACCCGACGGCATCAGCGCATTCGTCGTCAGGAAGACGACGTTGGCGAGCACCAGCCCGGCGGGCGTTCCCATCTGCGGGAAGCCGGCGTAGAGGTTCCGCTTGTCTGCCGGAGCGTGTTCCATCGACATCAACGTCGCGCCCGCGCCCTCGCCGCCGAGACCGAACCCTTGGACCACGCGCAGCAGTACCAGGAGGACTGGGGCCCAGACGCCGATCGACGCGTAGTTCGGAACCAACCCGATGAGCGTCGACGCGATACCCATCATGAGCAACGACACGATCAACGTGTTCCGCCGGCCGATGCGGTCGCCGAAGTGTCCGAACACGAGGCCGCCGAGCGGTCGAGCGATGAAGCCGACCGCGAAGGTGCTGAACGCGGCGAGTGTCCCTGCGGCCGGGCTCAGCGCGGGAAAGAACTGCTTGTTGAAGATCAGTGCCGCGGCCGTTCCATACAGGAAGAAGTCGTACCACTCGAGCGTGGTGCCGATCAGCATCGCCGACGCGACACGTCGTCGCGCGCGTCGATCCGACGGGACCGAGACCGAAGGCGTGGTGCTCATCGCCGTCCCTCCCGCCCCAGGAATCGCTCCGCGTTGCCGTATGTGATGAGCGCGCGGGTCTCTTCGTCGAGGAAGTCGCTCTTGCGAACCACCTCGCCGACGGGGCGTTCACCGAGCGGGTACGGATAGTCGCTGCCGACGAGGACGCGTTCGCGACCGATGGTGTCGACCAGAAGTCGCAGGGCGCGCTCATCGAAGACCACCGAGTCCACATAGAAGCGACCGAGGTAGTGCGACGGCGGAAACTCGGAGGTGCCGATGATGTCGTTGCGACGATGCCATGCGTTCTCCATGCGGCCGAGCCAGAACGCGAACGAACCACCGCCATGAGCGAAGGCGATCTTCAGCCGCTCGTCGACACGGTCGAACGTGCCACCGAGGATCATCGCCAAGATCGACAGGTGTGATTCGGCGGGCATCCCGACGAGCCACTTGGCCATCCAGCGGTCGAGGCGCGGTGATCCCGTCATGTCCCATGGATGCACGAACACCGGGACATCGTTCTCGGCGCAGTGCTGCAGGAAGGTGACGACGCCTTCGTCGTCGAGGTCGCGGTCGCCGACGTGGTTGCCGATCTCGACACCGCGGTGGCCATTGGCGAGACACCGGTCGAGTTCGGCGCACGCGAGGTCGGGGTCCTGCAACGGCACCTGGCAGAACGGAATCATCCGATCGCCGGCCGGCTCGACGATCTCGAGGGCCAGGTCGTTGAAGACCGCCGCGATCTTCGCCGCCTCCCTGCCGGTGCGGGCGTAGTTGAAGAAGACCGGCGTCGGCGACACCACTTGCGCTGCAACGCCGTCGGCGTCCATGTCTGCCAGCCGAACCTCGGGGTCCCAGGCATCGGACTGAATCCGGCGGAACTCGGTGCTGCCGGTCATCATCATGGCCTCGCGTTCGGACTCCATCCGCAGCCACGGCGCCTCGGTGCCGGCGACGTCGGACAGGTCGGGCCAGCCCTTCGGGACGTAGTGCGTATGCACGTCGATGATGTCGCTCATGTCAGCCCTTCCCGGGATGCAGGGCACCGCACTGCTTGCACGTCCGTGCGTCGAGGTCGTCGTGGAACTCGCGGAACACCGGGGGCATGTCGTCGACGAGGTCGCGCACCTGCAGTTCCACCTCGTGGACCTTGGCATCGCATTCGAGGCAGTACCACTGGAACTTCTCCAGAGTCCCCTCGTGACGCACTCGCTCGATCACCAGACCCACCGACTCCGGGTCGGGCCGCTGCGGCGAGTGCGGGAGGTTCGCCGGCATCAGCCACGTCTGTCCCTCGCGGATGTCGACGCGTCGCGGTCCGTCGTCGGTCATGACGTTGACGTGGATGTCGCCGCTGATCTGGTAGAACCACTCCTCGTACGGCTCGTAGTGATAGTCGTACCGCTCGTTGGGCCCGCCGACGATCTGCACGATGAAGTCGTCGCCGAGCGCCATCATCTGGTTGTTCACCGGCGGCTTCAGCAGGTGACGGTTGTCATCGATCCAGGCTTGGAAGTCGATGACCGGAGGAAGTGCTGTCATGGATCTCTCCTTGGGTGAGGGAGGATTCTCTCGGAATCCCGGTCAGGCCGTGGTGCCTCGGCGATGTGCGATCGCCTGAATCTCGATCAGCAGATGCGGGTGCGGCAGCTGGTGGACGGCGACAGTGGTCCGCGTCGGCCCGTCCTCGTCGAAGTACTCGCCGTACACCTGGTTGTAGCGACCGAAGTCGTTCATCGACACCAGGTACGACGTCACCTGACAGACGTCCGACAGGTCGGCGCCGACCTCGGCGAGAATGTCGCGGATGTTCTCGATCACCGCACGGGTCTGGGCCCCGATGTCCAGATTCGTCGTGCCCATCTGGTCGACTTCGACGCCGACGAATGTGTTGTCGGGACGGCGCGAGCTGGTGCCGGAGACGAAGATCAGGTCGCCGACGACTTTGACGTGGGGGAACCGTCCGCGAGGCTTCGCCTTGCCTTCGACCACCGTCGCGCCGGTCGTTTCTGCGTGTGCGGTCATCCCTGCTCCTGTGCTCGCGCGTGCGTCACGCCGGTCTGTTCTGAGTCGGCGCCGATGAAGCCGACGGCGCCCAGTCCGTCGACGTCACAGGCCACCTGCGTTGCGGTGAGCGGCAGCGCCGCGGTTGCTGCACCCGCGAGAATCACATATCCGGCTCGCAGCGCGATCCGATGGCGACGGCACATGTCCAGCAGCGCGTGCAGCGCCTCGACCGGGTCGCCGAGGATCGCGGCGGTCGTGCCGGTGACGACCTCGTCGCCGACCCGGAGGGTGACCGTCCGGTCGGCCGCCTCGCGCATCGGGACCCACTCGCCGATCGCATAACCGGCGGCCGAGGTGTTGTCGGCCACCACGTCGGCGTAGGTGAACGCGAAATTCAGATAGCGCGAATCGATGACTTCGATCGCCGGCGCAATCGACGAGACCGCGGAGACGATGTCCTCATGAGGGTCGTCGAGGTCCACGTCGCGATGCAGCAGGTATGCCACCTCGGGCTCGGCCTTCGGATGGATGAAACGTGCGAGGTCCGCGGCGCCGCCGTCCGGGATGGTCATCGCATCGGTGAGTCGCCCGACGATCACGTCGGAGACGCCCATCTGCGCCATCTTCGCCTTGCTGGTGAAGCCGAGCTTCACACCGACGACGGTCTCACCGCGCGATTTCCGCAACTCGATCAGCGCGTCCTGCACCCGGTAGGCGAGGTCGACGTCGAATCCGGCGACGACGCCTTCGTTCTCGATGCTCGGTGTCTCGATTCGGTTCACCTGAGCGTCGTCGAGCCGCGCGGCCAACTCGGCGACGTCCCGATCGGTGGTCGGGGTCATGATCGGACCTTTCAGTTCGGTGACGGCGGGCGTCACAGTTGAATGCAGATGTTGGTCGGCTCGGTGTAGAAGTGCAGGGACGACTCCCCGCCCTCGCGTCCGATGCCAGACAAGCCGACGCCGCCGAACGGGGCGCGCAGATCGCGCAGGTACCAGGTGTTGACCCACGACAGGCCGACGTTCATCTGAGCGGCGACGCGATGTCCACGACGGAGGTCGTTTGTCCAGACCACGGCTGCGAGGCCGTACTCGGTGTCGTTGGCCAGCGCGATCGCCTCGTCTTCGGTGTCGAACGGCACCAGCCCGGCGACGGGGCCGAAGATCTCCTCCCGCATCACCCGACTGGAGTTGTCCAGACCCGTCCACAGGGTCGGTTCGATCCACGATCCCCCGTTCAGTTCGGCGGGCATCTCGGGCACGCCTCCACCGCAGACAACAGTGGCGCCCTCCTCCACCGCGAGGTCGAAATAGCGCAGGACCTTCTCTCGATGCTTCTGGGAGATCAGCGGTCCGGTCGTCGTCGCATCGTCCATCGGCGCGCCGAGGCGCAGCGACGCCGCCTTCGCCGCGAGGCCCGCGACCACGGCGTCGAAGACCGAACGCTGGATGTAGACGCGTTCGGTACAGAGGCACACCTGTCCGGTGTTGGTGAAGATCGAGCGACTCAGGCCTTCGACCACTTCGTCGACGTCGACGTCGTCGAAGACGATCGCCGCGTTCTTGCCGCCGAGTTCCAGGGACACCGGGCGCACGCGTGGCGCGACGGTCTTCATCACGTGCGTGCCGGTGGCCGACGACCCCGTGAAGGTGACTCCGTCGATGTGCGGATGCTCCGTGAGGTAGGCGCCCGCCGAGTCGGCGCCGAAACCGTGGACTACGTTGTACACCCCGCGCGGCAGCCCGGCCTCGGCCAGGACCTCCGCCAGCAACGATGCGGTGCCCGGGGTGTCCTCGCTCGGCTTGACGACCACTGCGTTCCCACATGCCAGCGCCGGCGCGACCTTCCAGGTGAGCAACAGCAGCGGCAGGTTCCACGGAACGATGACCGCGACCACGCCGAGGGGCTTCCGAACCGCGTAGTTGAGTGCACGGCGACCGACCGCCGGCTCGGTCACGTACGACTCCTGACCGGTCGCCGCCACCATGTCCGCGTAAGCGCGGAAGTTCATGGGTGCCCGCGCCACGTCGAGCGTGCGAGCCTGTGCGACCGGCTTACCCGTGTCCGCGAGCTCGGCCGCGACGAAGTCGTCGAAGCGCTCTTCGATGAGGTCCGCGGCGCGTCGCAAGACGGCGACGCGATCCCCGATCGTGCTGTCGGCCCATCCTTCCGCGAGTGCCCGGCGTGCCGAGCGAACTGCGCGGTCGACGATCTGCTCGTCGGCTTCGTGCACCCTGGCGTGAGTGAGGCCGGTGGCCGGATCGACGGCATCGAAGACGTGCGCAGGATCCGGCTCGAGGAAGGCTCCGTCGACGAAGTTGCGAATCCACTGTGATGGCTGTTCGGGCATGCTTCCAACTGTGATCTGTGTTGCAATACCCTGCAAATACCTTATTGGGCATTACACATGTTCAAATCGGCATAGGTCGTTTCGCTGTGCACCCCTATCGACGACGTCGAGGGCATGGCAGAGTCCAGTCCCGTCCCGGTCCACGAAAGGAGCCCACTGTGAGACCTGACATCGCCGAGGCGTACGACGCCCGCGCCACCGTCTCCGGCACGACCTTCGACGCCGTCATGGCGGCGTACCGACGCCGATCCGACACGGCCGTCGCACGCCTGGCCGGCACCACCGGCATCGTCTACGACCGTCCCAGCGGTCAGCGCCTGGACATCTGGGGGCTCGGCGACGAACCCCGCCCGGTGTTCTTCGTCGTTCACGGCGGGTACTGGCGAATGCTGTCGAGGGCCGACACCGCCTTCATGGCGGATGTCCTCGCAGCCCGCGGAATCGCAACCGTGACAGTCGATTACGGGCTCGCACCGGCCACGCCGGTGCCCGAGATGGTGCGCCAGGTCCGCAGCGCCCTGGCGTGGGTCTGGCAGCATGGCCGCGAGCACGGCCTCGACACCGATCGCATCGTCGTCGGCGGCAGTTCGGCCGGCGCGCATCTCGCGGCGACGACCATGGTTCCGGGCTGGCAGAACGCCGCGGGCATACCCGAGACGGCAGTGCGCGGCGGACTGCTGCTCAGCGGGCTGTACGACCTCCGGCCGCTCGTTCACGCACCCGCCAACGAGTGGCTCCACCTGACCGGCGAGACCGCCCACTCCGTCAGTCCGGCCCTGAGCGCCCCACCGACGACGCCGACGGTGATCGCCCGGGCCGAGCACGAGGCGTCCGGGTTCGCCCGGCAGAGCGCCGACCTGCACCGGCACTGGTCCGGTGTGGCCGACAGTCGACTTCTGACGGTGCCCCGACGAAACCACTTCGACGTCTTCTTAGATCTCGCCGAACCGGCCAGCGAACTCTTCCGCTCCCTGCTCGATCTGGTCCAGGCCTCGGCCCTCGCCGAGACGACCCGCCGGCGAGGGGCCGGCAGGTGAGCTCGTCGCCCGAGTCCGGATGGGAGCCGCAGCCGCCCAAGCTGCTCGACGGGCGCCTCAAGATCCGGCATCTGGTGCTCATCGACGCCCTGTCCCGCCAGGGCAGCGTGATCGGCGCGGCGGCGGAACTGCACGTCACCCAACCGGTTGCCACGCGGGGCCTCCGCGACATCGAGACCGTCCTCGGCGTCGAGCTCTACACACGCGGTCCGCGCGGGGTCGTCCCCACCATCTTCGGCGAGGCGTTCACCGAACACGCGCGCGCCGTCCTCGCGCAGCTCAATCAAGCGGGGCGTCACGTGCTGGAGCTGACCAACGCAGATCGCGGCACCGTCGTCGTCGGCACTCACCTCGCAGGATCGAACGTTCTTCTGCCGCGAGCGATCGCCCGCATCAAGGCCGAGCACCCGCTGCTCACGGTGGTCGTGCGCGAAGGCACGCCCTCGACGCTTCTCACCGAGTTGGAAGCCGGTCGGGTCGACATGATCGTCGGTCGGCTCACCGCGCCGAGCACCCCGATCATCACCCGCATCCCGCTGTACGACGAGTCCGTCGAGGTGTTCGCCGGAGCCGGGCATCCCCTAGCGTCCTCAGCACGTCTCGCGCTCGCCGATGTCGGCGACCACCAATGGATCCTTCCCGGCGTCGAGACATCTCTGCGCGGTGAGTTGGAGAAGGTCTTCACCCGATTCGGGATCCCGCTCCCTACTCAACGTGTCGAGGCGACGAGCTATCTCACCGTGCGAGAGCTCCTGCGCGAGACCCGGATGCTGGCCGTCCTCCCGAGCCTGATCGGCCGCAGCGACGCCGGCTTGACGCCGCTGCCGATCGACCTGTCGACGATCAATCACAGCGTGGGACTCACCGTCGCGGCCGACCGGCCGTTCAGCCCTTCTGCGCGCGCGTTGACCGCATGTCTCAAGCGCGTCGCCGACGAGGAACTGAGGTGAGCTGACACCGAAGAACGTCGAGCTGTTCGGACAACGACGACCGGACGGTCTCGATCTCACAGACTCCACCCGTCGCCACGCCGCACCCTGCACAATCGCAACGGGGAATCCGATCGCAACCCATCGATCGACCCCAGCCGCACACCCCACGAAATCGAGGTCGCTCCGCATGTTCCGCAAGATCCTGGTCGCCAACCGCGGCGAGATCGCAATCCGAGCTCTCCGCGCCGCCGTCGAACTGGATATCGCCACCGTCGCCGTGTACCCGCACGAGGACCGCAACTCACCGCATCGCTTCAAGGCCGACGAGGCCTACCAGATCGGCGAGCCCGGTCACCCCGTGCGCGCCTACCTCGACGTCGACGAGATCATCCGCGTCGCCAAGGAGTCCGGTGCCGACGCCGTCTATCCCGGCTACGGCTTCCTCTCGGAGAACCCCGAACTGGCTCGCGCCTGCGAGATCAACGGGATCACCTTCGTCGGTCCCGCCGCCGAAGTGCTGCAGTTGACCGGCAACAAGTCCCGCGCCATCGCCGAGGCGAAGGCCGCCGGGCTCCCCGTGCTGGCCTCCACCGAGCCGTCGACCGACCCGCGGGCGCTGGTCGACGCCGGTCGCGCGATGAAGTTCCCGGTGTTCGTGAAGGCCGTCTCGGGAGGCGGCGGTCGCGGCATGCGTCGAGTCGACGATCCGGCGCTGCTGCCCGCCGCGCTGGAGGAGGCGTCGCGCGAGGCGGAGTCGGCGTTCGGCGACGGCGCGGTCTACATCGAGCAGGCGGTGATCGCGCCGCGTCACATCGAGGTGCAGGTCTTCGGCGACGGCTCCGGCGACGTCGTCCATCTCTACGAGCGCGACTGCTCCGTCCAGCGACGTCACCAGAAGGTCATCGAGCAGGCGCCCGCACCGGACCTGCCCGCCGAGATCCGCGACCGCATGTGCGCCGACGCGGTCGCGTACGCCAAGCACATCGGCTATTCCTGCGCGGGCACCGTCGAATATCTGCTCGACGGTGACGGCGACTACGTGTTCATCGAGATGAACCCGCGGATCCAGGTGGAGCACACCGTCACCGAGGAGGTCACCGACGTCGACCTGGTGCAGACCCAGCTCCTGGTCGCCGCGGGCGCGCGCCTGGCCGACCTCGGCCTGACGCAGGACCGGATCCAGCTGCACGGCGCCGCCGTCCAGTGCCGCATCACCACCGAGGACCCCGCGAACGAGTTCCGCCCCGACACCGGCCGCATCACCGCGTACCGCTCGCCGGGCGGTGCGGGTATCCGCCTCGACGGCGGTACGACCGTCGGCGCCGAGGTCGGTGCCTACTTCGACTCGATGCTGGTGAAACTCACCTGCCGCGGTGCCACCCGCGAGACGGCGCTGGCCCGCGCGGGCCGCGCCCTGGTCGAGTTCCGCATCCGCGGTGTCACCACCAACATCCCGTTCCTGCGTGCGGTGCTCGACGAGCCGTCGTTCCGGGCGGGCGCGGTGGACACCGGGTTCATCGGCGAGCACCCCGAACTACTGCACGGCAACGTCCCGGCCGATCGCGGCACCCGCATGCTCAACTACCTCGCCGACATCACCGTCAACCGGCCGCACGGCAAGTCGCCCGCCGGCGTCGATCCGGTGACCAAGCTCCCGCGGCTGGCCGCCGGAACGCCCGTACCGGACGGCTCCCGCCAGCGTCTCGCAGCGCTCGGTCCGGAACGATTCGCCGCCGACCTGCGGGCCCAATCCGCGCTCGCCGTCACCGACACCACTTTCCGCGACGCACACCAGTCGCTGCTCGCGACCCGCGTCCGAACGCGCGATCTCACCGCGGTGGCCGGCCACGTGGCCGCCAGCGTTCCGCAACTGTTCTCGATCGAGGCCTGGGGCGGCGCCACCTACGACGTCGCGCTGCGGTTCCTGCATGAGGATCCGTGGGAACGGCTCGCGCGGCTGCGTGAGGCCGTCCCGAACATCTGCCTGCAGATGCTCCTCCGCGGCCGCAACACGGTCGGCTACACCCCGTATCCCACCGAGGTCACCGACGCCTTCGTCGCCGAAGCCGCGGCCACCGGCGTCGACATCTTCCGCATCTTCGACGCGCTCAACGACGTGGACCAGATGCGGCCCGCGATCGACGCCGTCCGTGCCACCGACGGTGCGGTCGCCGAGGTGGCGCTCTGCTACACCGGCGATCTGGCGAATCCCGGCGAGGACCTCTACACCCTCGATTACTACCTGCGCCTCGCCGAGCGCATCGTGGAAGCGGGCGCGCACATCATCGCGATCAAGGACATGGCCGGGCTGATGCGTGCCCCCGCGGCGACGACGCTGGTCACCGCGTTGCGGTCGCGCTTCGATCTGCCGGTCCACGTCCACACGCACGACACCACGGGCGGCCAGCTCGCCACCTATCTCGCTGCCTGGAACGCCGGCGCCGACGCGGTCGACGTCGCCGCCGCCCCGATGTCCGGCGGCACCAGCCAGCCGCCGATGTCCGCGGTGATCGCCGCGACGGCGCATACCGATCGAGACACCGGAATCGACCTCGACGCCGTCTGCGAACTCGAGCCCTACTGGGAGTCGATGCGCGGCCTGTACCACCCGTTCGAGGCGGGCATCCCCGCACCGACCGGTCGCGTGTACACGCATGAGATCCCGGGCGGACAGCTCTCCAACCTGCGGGCGCAGGCGACGGCGCTCGGTCTGGCCGACCGGTTCGAGGACATCGAGCACGCCTACGCGGGCGTCGACCGCGCCTTCGGCCGCCTGATCAAGGTCACGCCGTCGTCGAAGGTCGTCGGCGATCTCGCCCTCGCGCTGGTCGGCTCCGGCGTCAGCGCCGAGCAGTTCGCCGCCGATCCCACCGTCGTGGATCTGCCGGAGTCGGTCACCGGATTCTTCCGCGGCGAGTTGGGCACCCCCGCCGGGGGGTGGCCCGAACCGCTCCGCACACGGGCGCTCGGCGACACCCCCGCCGTCGCACCGCCGCTCACCGAACTGACCGCCGACGACCGCGCGGGCCTCGACGGCGACACCGCCACGCGACGGACGACGCTGTCGCGCCTGCTGTTCCCGGGACCGTCACGCGAGTTCATCGAGCACCGCACCAATTTCGGCGACACCTCGGTGATCGGGACTCGCGAGTTCTTCTACGGCCTGACCTCCGGTACCGAGCACTCGGTCCAACTCAGCCCCGGCGTCACCATCCTGCTCGGGCTGGAGTCGATCTCCGACGCCGATGAACGCGGTATGCGCACCGTGATGTTCTGGATGAACGGTCAACTGCGTCCCGTTCAGGTGCGCGACCGATCGGTCGAGGACGCGCGGCCGCGCGCCGAGAAGGCCGATCCGACCGCGCCGGGCCAGGTCCCCGCTCCGTTCGCGGGCGTGGTGACGCTCGAGGTCGCCGTCGGCGACACGGTGGACGCCGGATCGACGATCGCGCACATCGAGGCGATGAAGATGGAGGCGGCGATCACCACCCCCGTCGGCGGCACGGTCACCCGGGTCGCGATCCCCGAGGTCGCGCAGGTGGAGAACGGGGATCTGCTGATCACGATCAGCACCGACTCGTGACCGCACCGGACAGCTGTCGCGCGGATCAGCCGCTGACGGGGACCATCTCAGCCGCGGCGACCCCGAGATCGGCCGTGGCGCGCGTCTGTCCGGTCGCGAGATCGACGGCTCGGATCGTCGACTGCGCGGGATCGTTCACGTAGGCGAGGTCTCCCAGAACGACGACCGACGCCATCGGTTCCTGCCAATCGATCGGTTCCCGCCAGGGTGCGAGCACCTGGTGCTTCGCGACGAGCTGAGCCGTCGACGCGTCGAAGACGTACAGGAACCCGTCCGTCCCGAGCACGATCGCCTCACCGTTCGGGCCGCGTGCCAGCGAACGGAAACTGTAGCCGGCGGGCAGGTCCACCAGGCGCAGATCGCCGGTCTCGGTATCGATGAGCGAGAACCGCGTCGGCCGCTCGATCTCGTCGTCCGGCAGGTTCGCCCGTGTCTTGTAGTCGCCGAGGATCACGGTCGACTGTTCGGACCCGCGTTGGTTGCCGATCCGGCCGTACGCGTCGGGAGCGGTCACCTTCCGGATCGTGTCCTCGCGGACAACGACGACCCCGTCCTCGCACCCGAAGGTCAGCACACCGCCGGCGGCCGACGCCTCACCGTGCACGCCGGGACAGTTCGTCGACGTCGCACGCTCGCGGCGGTCGGGCCCGAGGATCGCGATGCCGGTCCGTGCGTCGTCGTCTCCGCGGGAGATCACCAGACTGCCGTCGGCTCTGGTCACCGCGACTCCGTGATGGGCGTGAGGCGAGCGGTAATCGGTCGACGACATCTGCGCGTCTCCGAGGTCGGACTGCTCGACGGTCTTGACCTCACCCGTCCCGTCGAAGAAGAGCGTGACCCGACCGTCGTGTGCGACCGCGTGTCCGGGTTCGCTGCCGTCGAACGTCGTGTCGGTGAAACGCGGTGGCGCAGTGCGGTAGTGGCGATGGTCGCCATGGGCTTCGTGCCAGGTGCCCGCATCCAGAAGAGCGAAGCCGTCTTCGGTGGTGACGAAGACGTGGCGCGAGTCGCCCGCGTCGTTGAGTCGAAGGAAGCCGTCGCGCGGGAGATCGGCGACCTGCGCCAGGGTTTCTCCGTCGAGGACTCGGACGCCGCCGTCGTAGGCGACGACGAGACGTGGGGAGGCGCTGCGGTTCTCAGCCACGTGGGCGTGCTCGTGGCCGTCGTCGTCGGAGCTCGAATCCGTTGTGCCGGCCGAGCATCCGGCTAGAAGTGCGGCGCAGACCGCGAGTGCGGAAGCGTGAAGTCGTGTGTTGAGCATGACGACAAGTGAACACTTTAATGAAAATTATTGTCAACAGTGCATGGATCGGTCTCCTCGCGAATGACCGCGAGACCAGCTCCCGCACAACGAACGGCGCCCCGGAACCGAAGTTCCGGGGCGCCGTTGGTCTAACCGGCTGCTACAAGCAGATCAGGCGTTGCCCGACAGCTTCTCGCGCAGAGCGGCGAGCTGCTCGTCGCTGGCCAGCGAGCCACCGGTCTGAGCCGGGCCGCTGCTCGACGAGGTCGACTGCGAAGCCGAGCTCGACGACGACGAGTAGTCGCTCGGAGCGTTCTCCGCCTCGGCGGCAGCCGCGGCGAACTTCTCGATCTGAGCGGTGTGCAGCTTGTGACGGCGCTCGGCCTCGGCGTAGCGGGCCTCCCACTCCTCACGCTGCTTGTCGTAGCCCTCGAGCCACTCGTTGGTCTCGGCGTCGAAGCCCTCGGGGAAGATGTAGTTCCCCTGGTCGTCGTAGCTGTCGGCCATACCGTACTTCGAGGGATCGAACTCCTCGGTGTAGTCCTCGTTGGCCTGCTTCAGCGAGAGCGAGATGCGACGGCGATCCAGGTCGATGTCGATGACCTTGACCATCGCGTCGTCGCCGACGGAGACGACCTGGTCCGGAACCTCGACGTGGCGCTCGGCCAGCTCCGAGATGTGGACCAGACCCTCGATGCCCTCTTCGACGCGGACGAACGCACCGAACGGCACCAGCTTGGTGACCTTGCCCGGAACGATCTGGCCGATCGCATGGGTGCGGGCGAACTGACGCCACGGGTCTTCCTGGGTGGCCTTCAGCGACAGCGACACGCGCTCGCGGTCCATGTCGACGTCCAGGACCTCGACGGTGACCTCGTCGCCAACGGTGACGACCTCGGACGGGTGATCGATGTGCTTCCAGGACAGCTCGGAGACGTGGACCAGACCGTCGACGCCGCCGAGATCGACGAACGCACCGAAGTTGACGATCGAGGACACGACGCCCTTGCGGACCTGGCCCTTCTGCAGCTGGTTGAGGAACTCGCTGCGGACCTCGGACTGGGTCTGCTCCAGCCAAGCGCGGCGCGACAGAACGACGTTGTTGCGGTTCTTGTCGAGCTCGATGATCTTGGCCTCGACCTCCTTGCCGATGTACGGCTGGAGGTCGCGGACGCGACGCATCTCCACCAGCGATGCCGGGAGGAAGCCGCGCAGACCGATGTCGAGGATCAGGCCGCCCTTGACGACCTCGATGACGGTGCCCTTGACGGCCTCGTCCTTCTCCTTGAGCTCCTCGATCGTGCCCCAGGCGCGCTCGTACTGAGCCCGCTTCTTCGACAGGATCAGGCGGCCTTCCTTGTCCTCCTTGGTGAGAACAAGAGCCTCGACCTCGTCACCGACGGTGACGACTTCGTTCGGGTCGACGTCGTGCTTGATCGACAGCTCACGCGAGGGGATGACGCCCTCGGTCTTGTAGCCGATGTCGAGCAGGACCTCGTCGCGATCGACCTTGACAATGGTGCCTTCGACGATGTCGCCGTCATTGAAGTACTTGATGGTCGAGTCAACGGCGGCGAGGAAGTCCTCGGCCGAGCCGATGTCGTTGACGGCTACTTGCGGCGAGGAAATCGTGGGGGACGACATATGTTGAGTTGCTCCGGACAGGTATCTAGTAGGTACGGTAACGGGACAGTCTTCGCAGGCTGTGCCCGGTTTCCTTCGTTTGTGCGCACCGTTCGGGCGAGATAGCCAGAATCAGTGCAGAGTGCACGCTTCGCGCATACACGTGTGTAAGCGTACTACCACCGGCCTACCTGCACAAATACAACCCCCGGACGCACCCGCAGAAGGAGCCGACGATGGCACATTCGATCGAAATTCTCCTCGATTCGGACACCGAGGCCGTCGTCCGCGCGCAGTGGGACGCCCTCGAGGCGGCCGGTCTGCCGAGCGCGGGCCGGGTCCGGGCTCGGACGAATCGGCCGCACTGCACCCTGCTCGCCGGCACCGCGGTGTCCCCCGCCGTCGATGCGGCCCTGGTGACGACCTCGCAGCGACTGCCGTTCGAGTTCCGTGTCGGCGGCGCGGTCGTCTTCGCCGCCGGCCGCAAGTACACCCTAGCCCGCGCGGTGGTGCCGTCGTCGGAGCTGCTGGCGGTTCATGCGACGGTGGCCCGGCTGACCGGTGAGGACGTGACCGACCTCCCGGCACACTGCCTTCCCGGGCAGTGGACACCGCACGTCACGCTCGGCCTGCGGCTGACCGGCGACGAGCTCGCGGTCGCACTGCAGCTGCTGTCGTGGCCCACCGTCGTCGGGCAGGCGTCGGCCCTGCGCCGGTGGGACGGTGACGCGAAGACCGACGTTGTGTTCCCCGGCCGGGCCTGCTGAGGCCTGCTCCGAGTCCAGTGACCGATATGCGGTCACTACGCTCGGAGGTAACGCCACGCCACGAGAGGATCCATCTCCATGACTTCCCGACCGCCGCGCGTCCTCGGCGAGATCGATTCCGACGTCAGCGAGCGGGCCAACCGGACCTGGTGGGACGACGAGGCCGACGAGTATCACGTCGAGCACGGTCGGTTCATCGGCGGCGACACCCCCGGAGGCGAGTTCGTCTGGGGCCCAGAGCGCTACCGGGAGTCGGACGCACGACTTCTCGGCGACGTCGCCGGACGTGACGTGCTGGAGGTCGGGTGCGGCTCCGCGCCGTGCGCTCGATGGCTGAAGGCCCAGCGCGCCAACGTGATCGGACTCGATCTGTCGATCGGCATGCTGCACCACGGCATCGCTGCGATGCGCCACGACGACGATCCGGTCCCCCTGGTCCAAGCCGGTGCCGAGCACCTCCCCTTCGCCGACGCGTCGTTCGACGTCGCCTGTTCGTCGTTCGGCGCCGTGCCGTTCGTCGCCGACTCCGCTCGCGTGATGCAGGAGGTCGCACGTGTCCTCCGCCCCGGCGGACGATGGGTCTTCGCCACCAACCACCCGATGCGGTGGATGTTCCTCGACGATCCCGGACCCGAAGGTCTCGTCGTCCGCATGTCGTACTTCTCGCGGACTCCCTACTCCGAGACCGACGACGACGGGACCGTCACCTACGTCGAGCATCATCGGACGATCGGCGACCGCGTCCGCGAGATCGTCGCCGCCGGTCTGGTGCTGGAAGACATCGTCGAACCGGAATGGCCCGACGACCTGGAGGACGAATGGGGTCAGTGGTCCCCGCTGCGCGGTTCCTACTTCCCCGGCACCGCGATCTTCGTGTGCCGGAAGCCGGAGTGAAGACCGAACGGTTCGCTCGGTTGAGCGAATCCACCGCGGCCGCGCTCGCCTCGACGTCGCCGACGTACGACGACATCGGTGCCAGCCTGGTCGGTTCGGTTCCCACCGGATTTCATCGCGTACGCCGATCCGCACTGCTCGACATCCCCTTCGACGATGCTCGCGGCTGTCTGTTCGCCTGGCAGGTGCAACTGAGATCCGGTGTACGCGTTCGTGCCACGGCACCGACCGCGATGCTCGGATCGATCGCCGAGGTGTCCGTCGGGGTCGGACCGTTTCGTCTCGGTGGTCCGGTTCGAGTAATAGCCGTCGTCGACGAGCCCGACGTCGCGTGTTTCGCGTACGGCACGCTGCCCGGTCACCCGGAATCCGGCGAGGAGTGTTTCCGGGTCACGGCGACTGACGGCCGGGTGCAGTTCACAATCGACGGATTCTCCCGACCGCGCAGTTCTCTGGCGCGCCTCGGAGCCCCGGCCGCGACGATCGTCCAACGTCTGATCACCGATCGTTACGTTCGATCTCTGAAGTCCCCGGCGTAGCCTGGGTTCATGTGCCGCAACATCACAGAACTGCGCGGCCTCGAGCCGGCCGCCACTGACGAAGAGATCGAAGCCGCCGCGCTGCAGTACGTGCGCAAGGTGTCCGGGATCCGCAAGGTCACGGACGCCAATCGAGAGGCGATCGAGAAAGCCGTCGCCGCCGTCACCGCAGCGACGACCGAACTGCTCGACGCACTCCCCGCGCGCAGGCAGCCGCCGCAGACCGTCCCGCCGCTGCGTCGTCCCGCGGTTCAGGCGCGGATCGCGGCACGCGCGGCCGCACAGTAGCCGCCAGTTCTCGCACTACCAACGCGTATGGCGAGACTTCTCGGCCGACACGCCGCATTTCGGCGGATCTACGCGTTGGTAGTGCGAGAACGCGATTACAGCAGCTTCGACAGGAACTCCTGGGTGCGCGACTGCTGCGGGTTCGACAGCACCTCGCGGGGATCTCCGCGTTCGACGACGACGCCGCCGTCCATGAACACGAGCTGATCGGCGACTTCGCGGGCGAAACCCATCTCGTGGGTCACGACCAGCATCGTCATCCCCTCCGATGCGAGGGTGCGCATGACCGCGAGGACGTCACCGACCAGCTCCGGGTCGAGGGCGGACGTCGGCTCGTCGAAGAGCATCAGCTTCGGGTCCATCGCCAGGGCACGGGCGATCGCGACCCGCTGCTGCTGACCTCCAGACAGCTGGGCGGGATACGCGTCGGCCTTCGCCCGCAATCCGACCTGGCTGAGCAGATCGAGGGCGCGTTCAGTGGCCTCGCTCTTGGACTTGCCGCCGACGAGGACGGGGGCCTCGATGATGTTCTCGAGTGCGGTGCGATGCGGGAACAGATTGAAGTGCTGGAACACCATGCCGATGTCCCGACGCTGCTTGGCGGCGTCGCGCGGGCTCATCTCGTAGAGCTTGCCGCCGCGTTCGCGATAGCCGATGAGATCGCCATCGACCACCAGTCGACCGGCGTTGACCTTCTCCAAGTGGTTGACGCAGCGGAGGAAGGTCGACTTTCCGGAGCCCGAGGGGCCGATCAGACAGGCCACCTCACCGCGCTGGACTTCGAGCGACACCCCCTTGAGGACCTGTAGCGCGCCGAAGTTCTTACACACGCGGTCGGCGAGGACCATCGGCTGATCACCGGTTCCCGAACCCTGAGTCTCGGTCATTTGCCCTCCTCCACGACCGTCTTGTTCGCCGCCGCGAGCGCCTGCAACTGTCCCTCGGACAGTTCGCGCGACGCGCCCTTCTCGTAGTGCTTCTCGACGAAGTGCTGGCCGACCATCAGGATCGACGTGACGACGAGGTACCAGGTGGACGCGACCAGCAGCATCGGGATCGGCTGGAAGTTGACGCCGGAGATGTCGCGGGACCGGCCGTACAGCTCGAGGCTGAACGGCACTGCCGCCACGAGGCTCGTGGTCTTCAGCATGCTGATGACCTCGTTGCCCGTCGGCGGGATGATCACGCGCATCGCCTGCGGCAGCACCGTTCGTCGCATGGTCTGCCACCACGACATGCCCAGGGCGACGGACGCCTCCATCTGCCCTTCGCCGACCGACGAGATTCCGGCGCGCACGATCTCGGCCATGTACGCGGCCTCGTTGAGCGCCAGGCCGATCACCGCCAGCACGAAGACGTATTCGAGGCTGAGCTGCTGGATGTCGATCTCGAAGGCGGTCGGGCCGAACGGAATCCCGACGCTCACCGTCTTGTAGATCGACCCGACCAGCCCCCATAGGACGAGCTGGACGTACACCGGAGTCCCGCGGAAGACCCAGAGATACACCCATGCGGTGGCGCTGAGCACCCTGTTCGGCGACATCCGCATCACCGCGAGAATCACGCCGAGCACGACGCCGATGATCATCGCCAACACGGTGAGCGCCAGCGTGTAGCCGACGCCCGACAGGATGCGCTCCTCGAACAGGTACTTGCCGTACGTGGACCAGTGGTAGGCGGGGTTGGTCGCCGCGCCGTAGACGAAGAGCGCGACCAGCACCAGGATCACCGCCGCGGCGACCCACTGACCGGGGTGCCGCAGCGGTATCGCCTTGATCGGTGCCGGGCTCTCGATGCCGTCCCTCCGAGTGTCACGTGCCGTCATCGGTTCAGCCCTTCGCCCCGTTGATCACCGATCGCTGAATCATCCCTGCTTCCACTCCCCAATGATTGGCGATCTCTGCGTACTGCCCGTTGTCGATGAGGTACTGCAATGCGGCCTGAAGCGCCGGCCCGAGCGAGGAGCCCTTGATGATCGGCCAGCCGTACGGCGCGGCGTCGAAGAGCGGGCCGACCTCCTCGAGTTGCCCGTCGGTCTTCTTCACCGCGTACGCCGTCACCGGCGAGTCCGCGGAGAACGCATCGACCTGGCCGAGCAGCACGGCGTTCACCACCTGGTCCTGCGTCTCGAACTTCACCTTGACGATCGGATCCTTGCCCGCCTTCACGCAGGCCTCACTCTTGGCGGGGATCTCGTCCGTGTCTTCGACGGTGGTGCTCTGCACGCCGACCCGGAGCCCGCAGGCATCGTTCGGGTCGATGCCGCGTCCCACCTTCTGCGCCCACTTGATGCCCGCGCTGAAGTAGTCGACGAAGTCCACTTCCTTCTGGCGCTCCACGGAGTCGGTGAACGACGACATCCCGAGGTCGTACGTACCGCCCTGCATCGCGGGGATGATCTTGTCGAAGTCCGACTCGCTGTAGATCGCTTTCAGACCGAGGACTCCGGCGACGGCGTTCATCAGGTCGACGTCGAACCCGATGATGTTGCCGTCACGATCCTTGAACTCGTTCGGCTGGTACGGCGGGTTGGTGCCGACGCGCAGGACTCCCGACTCCCGGATGTTGGCGGGCAGCTTCGCGGCGATCTCCGGCTGCTTGTCGACCTTGACGGTGATCGGCTTGGTGTCCAGCGCCGACTCGTCGACGACGCAGCCGGTCAACAGCGGCAACGCGACCAACGCGGCTGTGACGGCAGGCAGGACCTTCGCACACACCGATCGCACTCGCATGACACCTCTCCGTACAGCTCGGAACCGACTCGGTCCCCGAATCAACGATTATGACTGGTCGATCGCGACTCGCGGCCGGCCGGGGCGGAATCAGCCGATCTGCTCGACGACGGCCGCACCGAACTCCGACGTCGACGCGGACCCGCCGAGATCAGCGGTGGCGACACCTTCGGCCAGGACGTGCGCCACCGCGCCGTCGATCGCGTCGGCCGCCGCATCCACCCGGCCGTCGCCCGACCGCCGCGCATGCCACCGCAACAGCATGGCCATCGACCCGATCATCGCGACCGGGTTCGCCACGCCGGTGCCCGCGATGTCGGGTGCGGCACCGTGCACCGCCTGCGCCATCGCCTGGGTGGCCGAGGTGTTGATCGACGACGCGAGCCCGAGAGACCCGGACAGCTCGGCCGCCAGGTCGGACAGGATGTCGCCGAACAGGTTCTCGGTGACGAGGACGTCGAAATCGGCGGGCCGTCGGACCAGCAGCGCAGCCATCGCATCGACGTGCTGATCGTCCACCCGGACGTCGGGGTACCGAGTCGCGACGTCGAGGCAGACGTCGCGGAACAGCCCGGTGGTCAGCCGCAGCACATTCGCCTTGTGCACGACCGTCACGTGACCGCGCCGCCGTCGCGCCGCTTCGAACGCCTCGACCGCGATGCGCTCGGACGCGGTGCGCGTCACCAGGCCGACGGCCATCGCCACGTCGGGCGTCGGCATGAACTCACCGCTGCCCACCGTCATGTTCCGGTCCGCATACAGGCCCTCGCTGTTCTCCCGCACCACCAGGACGTCGATGTCGGGCGCGGTCGCGTCGACGCCGCGTACCGCGCGCGCCGGCCGCAGGTTGGCGTAGAGCCCGAACTGCTTGCGCAGCACGGCTCCCGGCGCCGGATAGCGGACCTCGGCCGGGTACGACGCGCTGTCGTGCGGGCCGACCGCCCACAGGTCGAAGTCCTCGAGCGCCTCCAAGGTCGACGCGGGCACCGGGACGCCGTCCGCGGCGATCGCCGACGCACCGTACGGCAGCGTCGTCTGATCCAGGCTCACCCCCTGGTCCGCGAGCGCGCGGGTGGCGATGTCGACGGCGACCGGCACCACCTCCGGGCCGATTCCGTCGCCGGGGAGGACGGCGATTCGCAGGGTGTCGGTCATGCGCGGATACCTCTTCGTGGGTGGCGGCGGTCGGCGGATCGTGCGGGGCCCTGATCGTGGACAAGACTAGTTCGGACGGCCGCGTCGCAGACCCGTGTCTGCCCAGTCAGGCCGACCGACGGTGGAGTCTGCCCTGATCTCGATGCGCTCCGTCGCTACGCTCCTTACGCTTACTCGTCAGCCTGCGGGGCGGGTCCGGGCTCAGTGCGCGGCATCGTCCCAGCTGCGGCCGTATCCGACCGAGACCTCCAGCGGCACGGACAGGTCGATCGCGCCGCCCATCTCCTCGCGCACCAGCGCCTCGACCGCGGCCTGTTCACCGGTGGCGACCTCGATCACCAGTTCGTCGTGCACCTGCAGCAGCATGCGCGACGACAGTTGCTCGGTGCGGAGACGCTTCTGGACGTTGATCATCGCGACCTTGATGATGTCGGCCGCGGTGCCCTGGATCGGGGCGTTGAGCGCCATCCGCTCGGCGGACTGGCGGCGCTGGAAGTTGTCGGAGTTCAGATCCGGCAGGTACCGGCGCCGACCGAAGAGGGTCGCCGTGTACTCGTTCCGGCGCGCCTCTTCGACCACGCGATGCAGGTAGTCGCGCACCCCGCCGAACCGGTCGAAGTACGCTTCCATCTGCTGCTTGGCCTCTTCGCGGCTGATCCCCAGCTGAGCGGCGAGACCGTATGCCGACAGTCCGTAGGCCAACCCGTACGACATCGCCTTCACGCGCGAGCGCATCTGCGGATCCACCTGGTCCACGGGGACGCCGAAGGCCCGCGATCCGACGAAGTTGTGCAGGTCCTCGCCGGTGTTGAACGCCTCGATCAGCCCCTCGTCCTCCGACAGATGCGCCATGATCCGCATTTCGATCTGCGAGTAGTCGGCGGTCATCAGACTCTCGAATTCGATGTTTCCGGAGCCGACGGCGACGGGGCCGGGCGCCACCACGAAGGCGTGCCGGATCTGCCGTCCGGCCTCGGTCCGCACCGGGATGTTCTGCAGGTTCGGATCGGTCGACGACAGCCTGCCCGTCGCCGCGACGGTCTGGTTGAACGTGGTGTGGATCCGCTGATCATCGGCGACCGTCTTCTGCAGCCCCTCCACCGTCACCCGCAGCCGGGTGGCGTCGCGGTGCTCGAGCAGGTGCTTCAGGAACGGGTGTTCGGTCTTCTCGTACAGCGACGTCAGGGCGTCGGCGTCGGTGGTGTAGCCGGTCTTGGTCTTCTTGGTCTTCGGCATGTCGAGCTTGTCGAAGAGGATGGCCTGCAACTGCTTGGGCGAGCCGAGGTTCACCTGCTCCCCGATCACCTCGTACGCCGACTCCGCGGCATCGCGCACCCGCTGCGCGAACTGGCCTTCGAGCGAGTCGAGATGGTCGACGTCGACCGCGATGCCCGCCGCTTCGAGATCGGCCAGGACGAAGGAGAGCGGCAACTCCATCTCCTGCAACAGGGCGGAACTGTCGATGCGCTCGAGCTCGGTGTCGAGGGTGTCGGCGAGTTCGGCGACCGCCTGCGCGGACAGCATGAGCTGGTCGGCGGCGCGCTGTGCGTCGGCGTCGTCGTCGAGTAGGGACAGCTGGCCGTCGTCGCCCGCGCCGTCCTCCGCCTTGAGTTCGCGGCGGAGGTACCTGAGCGCCAGGTCGTCGAGGTTGAACGTGCGCTGGCCGGGCCGGACCAGGTACGCCGCCAGTGCGGTGTCCGAGGTGACGCCGGTCAGCGTCCACCCGCGTCCACGGAGCGCGTGCAGCGCCCACTTGACCTCGTGCACCGCCTTCGGCCGCGACTCATCCGCCAGCCAATCCGCCAGTGCCGCATCGTCTTCGACGCTGAGCGCGGTCGGATCGACGAACGCCGCCTCGCCGTCGGCCGCGGCGATCGCCAGCGACTCGACGTCGCTGCCCACCACCACGCGCGGACCGGTCACGGCGAGGCCGCTGCGGCCGGACGCCGTGTGCGCCGACAGCCACCCGGCCACCTCGCCGGCGCCCAGCCTGGTCCCGCTGAGGTCGAAGCCGGACTCGGCCTCCGGTTCCACCGACGTCAGCGTCGAGAAGAGCCGGTCGCGCAGCACCTTGAACTCGAGATCGTCGAACAGCTGATGAATACGATCGCGGTCCCACCCGTGCAGTTCGAGCTCATCGGGCCCCGCAGGCAGCTGCATGTCTCGAACCAGCTCGGTGAGCCTGCGGTTCATGATCACGCCCGCGAGATTGGCGCGCAACGAGTCCCCTACCTTCCCACGAACCTCGTCGGCCCGGTTGACCAGTTCCTCGAAGGAGCCGTACTCCCGGATCCACTTGGCCGCGGTCTTCTCGCCGACGCCGGGGATGCCCGGGAGGTTGTCGCTCGGGTCGCCGCGCAGCGCGGCGAAGTCCGGGTACTGCGCCGGCGTGAGCCCGTACTTCTTCTCGACCTCGTCGGGAGTGAATCGTGTCATCTCCGACACGCCGCGCTTCGGGTACAGCACGGTGATGTTCTCGTTGACCAACTGCAGCGAGTCGCGGTCGCCGGTCACCACGAAGACCCGGTAGCCCTGCTGATCGGCCGCGGTGGCCAGCGTCGCGATGATGTCGTCGGCTTCGTAGCCGTCGATCGCCATCACCGGGATGCCCATCGCGTCGAGCACCTCCTTGGTGAGGTCGACCTGGCCGCGGAACTCGTCCGGCGACTTGCTGCGCTGCGCCTTGTACTCGGGGAACATGTCCGACCGGAACGTCTGCCTCGAGACGTCGAAGGCCGCGGCGATGTGCGTCGGCTCCTCGTCGCGGAGCAGATTGATCAGCATCGAGGTGAATCCGTACACCGCGTTGGTGCTCTGACCGGTGTTGGTCTTGAAGTTCTCGGCGGGCAGCGCGAAGAACGCGCGGTACGCGAGCGAGTGGCCGTCGAGAAGCATCAGGGTGGGCTTGCCCGACTTCCCCCCGGCCTTGGTTCCGGCACCTGACTTGTTGGTTGTCTGCGCTGCACTCACGCTGACGAGTCTAGGGTGTGGGTCCGACAGCCTCGGCTACTCGGGCTTGTCCTCCAGCGTGTCGACGACGATCTCGGCGACGGCCTTCATGGTGGCGCGCTTGTCCATCGCGTTGCGCTGGATCCAGCGGAACGCCTCCGGCTCGGTCATGCCCTGCTTCTCCATCAGGAGACCCTTGGCGCGCTCGATCAGTTTGCGGGCCTCGAACCTGCCCGACATGTCGGCGATCTCCGCCTCGAGCACCTTCAGTTCGCGGTACCGGCTCAGCGCCACTTCGATGGCGGGAACCAGGTCGGCCTGCGTGAACGGCTTCACGAGATACGCCATAGCACCGGCGTCGCGGGCCCGCTCGACGAACTCGCGCTGACTGAAGGCGGTCAGCATCACGACCGGTGCGATCCGCTTGCGGGCGATCTCACTGGCGGCGTCGATTCCGTCGCGCACGGGCATCTTGACGTCCATGATCACCAGATCGGGGTGCAACTGTTCTGCCAGATCGACGGCCACCTGCCCGTTCGGCGCTTCGCCGACGACGTCGTAGCCCTCATCGCGCAGCATCTCGATCAGGTCCATCCGGATCAGCGAATCGTCTTCCGCGACAACGACTCTGCTCGCCGGTGAGGCCGGCTTGCCTGGGTCGTTCATCGATTCGGCTCCCATCGCTGGCGGCGGCTCCGCTTGGAAGTCCCGCAGGCAGAACTCCCGGTGTGCCCCGGGCCGGACTCGAACCGGCACCTCGTTAGAGACCGCATTTTGAGTGCGGCGCGTCTGCCAATTTCGCCACCGGGGCCGGTGGTGGTGCGAGTTGACAGTGTACTCAACGGATCCGGCACCGCGCGCAGCCACCCCTCACCGGCGCCGTCGTCACACCCGAGTCTTCCCTTTCGCGGACCTCAGCCTTATTGTTACCTGAGAGTCAGGTCACAGGAGTGTGACGGCGTAATCGACGCGACTCTGCAGATTCTGCTGTCGGGGAGGAATCCAACATCGTGAAATCGTCATTCCGTCGCGCGCTGCCCGCGCTGATCGCCGTACTCGTCGCGGTGCCGCTGATCGCCGTGCCGATCAACCCGGCGCGCGCTGACGCCGCTGTGTTCGGCACGCTCGGCGTTCAGTGGACCCGGACCCAGGACGGCAGACAGAAATACTCGGGCTATCAGGTGACGCCGGACGTTCCGATCCGGATGTCTGACGGAACGATGTTGCGCGGCAATCTGATCCGGCCGACCGATCGGTCCGGCAAGCCGGTGAGCGAGAAGCTCCCGACGATCATCAACATGACGCCGTACACGAAGATGGTGTCGGCGCTGGCGTCCGAGGTGATGAACTACCCCGTCCTCGCGCCGCAGTTGATCGACCTGCTGAACGGCATCAACCTGCAGGGCACCGTGCTCTCCGGCTACAACGAATTGGTCGGGGCACTGCGCGGCGGCCTGATCCAGACGTTCGCGTACGACCCGAAGCTCATCAAGAGCGGCTACAACATGCTGGTCGTCGACGTGCGCGGCACCGGGTTCTCGCAGGGCACCTGGCAGGTGTTCGGTGATCGTGAGCGTAAGGACACCGTCGAAGTCGTCGACTGGGCGTCCAAGCAGCGGTGGTCGAACGGCAAGACCGGTATGGCCGGCGTCTCGTACTCGGGCATCAATCAGGTGCAGGCCGCGGCCGACGACCCGGGCAAGCTCGGGGCGATCTTCCCCGTCGTGCCCGGCGCCGATCTGGTCCGCGACATCATCGCGCCGGGCGGCGGACTGGGTGTCGGATTCCTCAGCTTCTGGCTCGCAATCGTCAACGGGACCAAGATGATTCCGAATCTTGCATCGATTCTGAACGGCACCTTCGACTGGAAGTGGCTCGCCGACCGGGTCAAGGACCCGCTCACCTACTTCGACCTCCTCGTCGACGCACTGGTCACCAAGGACACCAAGGATCTGAGTCCGCGGACTCGTGATCTGGTGACCGCGGGCACCTCCCGCCGGGACTCGCTGTACACGGACGTCGGCCGGATCCAGACCCCGACGTTCACCATCGGCGGATGGAACGATCTCTTCACCAACTCCGAATCGCGGATGCTCACCGGGCTCAAACAGCTGCCGAACGCGCAGAAGAAGTTGATCATGGACGACGGCTATCACGTGACGTCGAGTTCCGATTTCGGCCGACCGGGCCACCCGCCGCGCATCGACGTGCTCGCACGCGCCTGGTACGACAAGTGGCTCAAGGGAATCGACAACGGCATCGATCGTTACTCGCAAGCCACCCTCGCCAGCGAGCCCACCGGCAACTTCCTGCAGGGGCCGTCGTTCCCGCTCCCCGGCTACTCGTATCAGCGTCAGTATCTGAGCGGCGCCGCCTCACATTCGGTGAACACCCCGGTGGCCGGCGACGGCTCGCTGAGCTCGACCGAGCCCGCCCAGCGGGCCACACGAGAGGTGAAGCCCGGACTGTCGACCCTGTGCGACCGTGACTCCGCGCAGGCTGCGGCCGGTGTCACCGCACTGTTCGACTTCTGCGGCAACGACACCCGCCTGTCGGAGACCGCGGCGCAGACCTTCACCGGCAAACCCGCCACGACACTCACCCGGATCAGCGGCACACCCGTGGTTCATCTACGCCAGCGGCTGAACGCGACCGACGGATACTGGCACGCCACGGTCAACGTCGTCTCCCCCGACGGGCGGTCGCGCATCGTGTCGATGGGACAGCTGATGGTCTCCCTGCGAGCGGTCGACAAGAGCAAGAGCGGCTACGCGCCGAACGGCGACCTGACCGATCCCGTGCTCTACCTGTCGCTGGATCACTACAGCAAGGTACGTCCGGGGCAGATCCTCGACGTCGACATCCCGATGTCCGCGACGCAGGCGGCGCTCCGTCCGGGCGACCGGCTCCGGGTCGACATCTACTCGCTGAACTTCCCGAAGTCACTGCCGCTCGGACCGGGTCTGTGGTCGTCGGAGCTGCGACCGCAGTACGTCGAGATCGATCCGTCCGCACCGAGCTGGGTCAACGTCCCGCTGTCCCGGCCGCTCCGATGACCGCAGTGGCGGCCGCACTGGAGATCGCCGTGCAAGACCCGGCGGGCGCGGTCGTGGCTCGCCACGGCGGCGCGGACCGCGTCGAACTCTGCGCCGCGCTCGGGGCGACCGGCGGACTCACGCCGTCCGCCGGCCTGCTCGCCGCCGTCTGCGCGGTCGGGATCGACGTGCACGCGCTGATCCGGACACGTCCGGGTGGATTCGTCTACTCGGAAGCCGAAGTGGACGTGCTGGTCGCCGATGTCGAGGCGGCCGTCCGAGCGGGCGCCGCCGGTGTGGTCGTCGGCGCGCTGACAGCCGACGGTTCGGTCGACTCCGAAGCCACGACTCGGCTGGTGGAGGCTGCGCGTTCCGCGGGCCGGGCGGTCGACCGACGCATCGAGGTGACGTTTCATCGAGCGATCGATGCCGCCTCCGATCCGGTCGCGGCGATCACGCTCCTGGGCGGCCTCGGCGTCGACCGCGTGCTGACATCGGGCGGCGCCGCCAAGGCGGGCGACGGAATCGCGGTCCTCGGCGCGCTCGTGGCCGCGAACACCGGAGTGCAGGTGATGGCCGGCGGCGGCGTCGACGTCGCCTCGATCCCCCGATTGATGGCCGCCGGCGTCGACGCGGTGCATCTCTCGGCGAAGCGGTCAGTGCCCGATCCGGGTTCTGCCGGTCCCGGCGGCGGCAGCGCGTCGGAGCTGGAGACGACGGACCCCGACCTCGTCGCCGCTGCCGCCTCGGCCTTGCGGCCGCGCTGATCACGCAGTCGCGACCTGCAAACGACGTCAGCAGTGTTCGGTGTGACCATCTGGTGGTCACACCGAACACTGCTGACTCGAACAGACCGGTTCAGCAGGCCCCTGCACTCCTACGACAGCAGTGCGTCTCCGGCGAGCGCGTCCTCTGAGGCAAGCGTCCGGTAGCTGCCGATCGTCACCGCGTAGAGCTTGCCGACGGGAACGTCGTCGATCTCGAAGCCCGCCAGGCAGATGCCGCTCGGGAGCGCCCGGAACTTGTTCATGGTCGACCGGCCGTAGACCTCACCCGACTGGGCGTCCATGATCGTGACGGGCGCGCCGAAGCCGACGTCGGGAGCGAACGGCTTGGACCGGCTCGCGCAGTCGACCTCGATCGCGGCGCCTGCGGTGAAGCGGGACGTCGCGACGACACCCTGGAAGACCGCGACAGCGGCCACCGCGACGAGCGCGACCCCGGCCAGCGCACTGCCGACCCGGATGGCGATCTTCCACTTCCGTTGCCACCGCTTGGGCGGCAGGGCCGGACCTTGGGGAAGAAAGAACCGCAGTTCCGGAGCCGGAGCCGCCCCTGTCTCGGCCGTCGGTGCGTCGAAGCTCTCGGTCATCGCGTCCGTCTCAGCCCCGCGGCGGGAAGTACTTGATCAGGGCTTCCTGCACGACCGACGTCGCCAGTGTCCCGTCCCGCTTGAAGAAGCGGCCCGAACCGATCCCCCGCGAACCCGCGGCGACCGGCGACTCGGTCGAGTACAGCATCCAGTCGTCGAACCGGAACTCGCGATGGAACCACATCGAGTGGTTGACGGTGGCCGCGAACAATCGGTCGAAGCCCCACGACAGTCCGTGCGTCGTGATGATCGAGTCCAGGACGGTGGTGTCCGACGAGTACGCCATCGCCGCCACGTGCATCAACGGATCGTCGGGCAGGACTCCATCGGCTTTCATCCACGCCCGGTTGTGATTCAGCTTCTCCCCGGTCTCCTTCATCACCCACGTCGGGTCGTTCGCGAACCGGATGTCGACGGGGTGCAGGGCGTTGACGAAGGCCTCGATCTTGTCCTCATAGCCCTTGAAGTGCTCGTCCAGGGGCGGCAGTTCCTCGGGATACGGCACCTCGGGGATCTCCACCGCATGCTCGAGGCCCGCCGAATTGTCCTGGAACGCGACGAGCATCGTGAACACGACCTCGCCGTCCTGCTTGACGGTCACCTGACGGTTGGCGAACGCACGGCCGTCGCGGTAACGGTCGACGTGATACTCGAGCGGCTTGCCGACGTCGCCACCCCGGATGAAGTGCGCGTGCAGCGCGTGGACCGGAGGCTGCCCCTTCGTGATGGTCCGGCCGGCCGCAATCACTCCCTGGCCGAGGAGCTGGCCGCCGAACGTGCGGGCCATCACCTGATCCGGGTGGTGCCCGATGAACAGGTCGTCGTCGACTTGCTCCAGGTCCAGCAGCTCGATGAGCTTGGCCAGATCGGCGGATGTGGTCGCCACGTCGTCGGAGTTGCCGTCAGTCATGCCCCAACCCTATGTCAGCGGTGCGGGCGGTCGTCCGACCGCACCGCTGCACTCGAGTCCGGTGAGTCGGCCGGATCAGTGGTCCTGTTCACCGATGCGGTGGACGTGCACGAAGTTCGTCGACCCGATCACCGACGCCGGAGCGCCCGCACAGATGACGACAGTGTCGCCCTTCTTGAGACGGCCGTTCGCGGTCAGCACGTCGTCCACCTGATCGATCATGTCGTCGGTGTTCTTCATCCGCGGGACGAGGTGCGACTCGACGCCCCAGCTCACCGCCATCTGATTGTGCGTCGCCTCGGTGGCGGTGAACGCGATCAGCGGCATGCGCGAGTGCAGGCGCGCGACCCGCCGCACGGTGTCGCCGGACTCGGTGAAGGCGATGATCGCCGCGGCGTTGAGGCGCTCGGCGATGTCGCGGGCGGCGTAGGTGACGACGCCGCGGCGCGTGCGCGGCACATGTGTCAGCGGCGGCACGTCGCGGGTGCCGTGCTCCACCGCGGAGACGATGCGGCTCATGGTGCGGACGGTCTCATGCGGGTACTTGCCGACCGAGGTCTCACCGGACAGCATCACCGCGTCGGCACCGTCGAGCACCGCGTTGGCGACGTCGGAGGCCTCGGCGCGGGTCGGTCGCGAGTTCTCGATCATCGAGTCGAGCATCTGCGTCGCGACGATCACCGGCTTGGCGTTCTCGCGCGCCATCTGGATGGCGCGCTTCTGGACCAGCGGAACCTCTTCGAGAGGCATCTCCACGCCGAGGTCGCCGCGGGCCACCATGATCGCGTCGAACGCCAGGACGACGGCCTCGAGGTTCTCGATGGCTTCGGGCTTCTCGAGCTTGGCGACCACCGGAACACGGCGACCGACGCGGTCCATCACCTCGTGGACGAGTTCGATGTCCGCGGGGCTGCGGACGAAGGAGAGGGCGACGAGGTCGACCCCCAGCTCCAGCGCGAACTCGAGATCGGCGATGTCCTTCTCCGAGAGGGCGGGCACCGAGATCTTCATGCCGGGCATCGAGAGGCCCTTGTTGTTGCTGACGGTGCCGCCCTCGGTGACGGTACAGATCACGTCGTTGCCGTCGACGCCGTCGACCACCAGGCCGACCTTGCCGTCGTCGATCAGGAGTCGGTCGCCGGCTTCGGCATCCTGTGCGAGGTGCTCGTACGTGGTCGACACGCGGTCGTGATCACCGACGACGTCGTCGACGGTGATCCGCACCTGCTCGCCGTCGTTCCAGTCGACGGCGCCGTTCGGACGACCGTTGTCCTCGAACTTGCCGAGCCGGATCTTCGGGCCCTGGAGGTCGGCCAGGATGCCGACCGGCTTGCCCGTGGCGAGGCTGGCGGCGCGGACGGCGTCGTAGACACCGCGGTGGTCGGCGTGGGCGCCGTGGCTGAAGTTCAGCCGCGCCACATCCATGCCGCACTCGACGAGGTCGGTGATGCCTTCGAGGGTGTTGGTTGCAGGACCGAGGGTGCAGACAATTTTCGTTCGACGAGTCACCCCATAAGGCTAGCGGTCGCGTTCGAGCGTGTCCCCTCGGTCTCAGTCCTCGGTCGGCGATGGCCGGTCGGCGGGGTCGGTGACCTCGTCCGACTCGGCGTCTGGCTCGACATCCGGCTCGACGTCAGCAGACTCCTCCGCGGCCGTCGACGCAGCCTCGTCGGCGCGGCGGATCTCGATCGTCCCCGCCGAACCACCGGGATTCTGCTCGATGATCGTGATGCCCGACAGTTCCTCGTCGTCCGCGGGCACGATCGTGTACCCCTGGGCCGACACCGATTCGGAGATCGACGGTTCGCGGCCGGGAATCACCCGCCCCTCGGGCTCGGGCTCGCTGTCCGCTTCCGGTTCCGGCTCCGAGTCGGTGCCCGGCGCTTGCTTATCGGTCTGCGCCCACTCGGATACCGACTCCGCGGTCGCTGACTGATCGTCGGCGTCGGCGTCCGTCTCGATCCCGGCCTCACCGTCGGTCTCGGGCTCGGGTTCGGGCTCGACCGCGACGTCCGGCTCGGGCTCGGGCTCGGCGCCGGCGTCGGCGGAGTCGTCGGCCTCCCGAGGTTCCGCGGCGTCGTCGTCCGTCTCGCGAGACGCCTCATCGTCTGCGTCATCGAGGTCGGTCTCGAGATCATCGGCGTCGAGATCATCGGCGTCGCCATCGGCGAACAGCGCGGCAGTCGTCGCCGCGACCTCGAACTCGGGCTCGCCGCCGTCCTGCTCGTCTTCGACGGTCGGCTGGTCCGCGGTGTCGTCGAACGGGATGCCTGGGTCGGCGTCATCCTCGTACTCCGATTCCTCGTACTCCGACTCCTCGTACTCCGGTTCCTCGTACTCGGCGTCCTCGTAGCCCGGCTCGTCACCGCCCGGACCATCTTCGTCGTACTGCTCGGCGTCGTCGACGTCCTCATCCCCGCTGAGCGACTGCGGGACATATCCGACGGCCCCTTCGGCCGCCAGTTCCTCGGCACGGTCGGGCCAGTACATCGAGAGGCCCTGCTCGCGCCCCTTCGGAGCCATCACGAAGTAGAGCGCGGCGCACAGGAAGACGATCGCCGCCGTGAAGACATTGATGCGGACACCGAAGATGTGGGTGGCGTAGTCGTCGCGCATCAGCTCGACGACGAATCGGCCGACGCAGTAGCCGGCGACGTACAGGGCGAACAGCCGCCCGTGACCGATCCGGAAACGCCGGTCCACGAGCACCAGCACGATGACGAAGAAGACGTTCCACAGCAGTTCGTACAGGAATGTCGGATGGACCACCGAGTACACGGTCCCGGTCGAGACGCCGTCGATCAGCTTGTACGAGATCACGCCGTCCGCATTGGTCCGGTCGTAGATCTCCAGGCCCCAGGGAACCGTCGTCGGCCGGCCGAAGAGCTCCTGATTGAAGTAGTTGCCGAGCCGGCCGATGCCCTGTGCCAGCAGGATCGCGGGCGCGATCGCATCGCCGAACGGCGGAAGCTTGATGCCCATGTTGCGGGCACCGATCCACGCGCCCACCGCGCCGAAGGCCACCGCACCC
Source organism: Gordonia neofelifaecis NRRL B-59395 (assembly GCF_000192435.1). GTDB lineage: Bacteria > Actinomycetota > Actinomycetes > Mycobacteriales > Mycobacteriaceae > Gordonia > Gordonia neofelifaecis. The sequence continues at coordinate 213,210 of NZ_AEUD01000004.1, read as the reverse complement.
CAGATGCCGAGACCGCCGTCCCAGATCTTGAAGACCGCACCGAGTCCCCGACCGCCCGGACCGAAGTACGTGTTCCAGTCGGTCAGCACGTGGTAGATCCGACCGCCGATCAGGCCGAACGGCACCGCCCACAGCGCCACGTCGATGACCTCGCCCGGCTGGCCGCCGCGTGCCATCCAGCGACGGCTGCCCCACCAGACGGCGACGATGATGCCGATGATGATGAACAGGGCGTACGCCCGGATCGGTACGGGGCCGAGGTGCCACACACCCTGCGGCGGGCTCGGTAGGTAAGCGAGGACGGTTCCGTCAGTCACAGGTGCCACAGTAACGTGGCCCTGTTCGTCGATCGATCAGGCGTACCGCTCCGGGGCTGCCGCGCAGCGCGCGGTCGATCAGCGGCGAGCGCGGCGAACGCCGTCGGCGAGGTCGGAGACGACCGCGGCGACCGCGTCCTGCCCCTTGTCCACGGCCGAGACGATCGCGGACCCCACGATGACCCCGTCGGCGTACGCGCCGATCTCCGCGGCCTGATCGCCGTCGCGGACGCCGAGGCCCACGCCGATCGGGATCTCCGAGTACTCGCGCACTCGCGCGCACAGCTCCGGAGCCGCATTCGACACCGTCGCGCGCGCACCGGTCACGCCCATCGTCGACGCGGCGTAGACGAAGCCCCGGCAGCTGTCGAGGGTCATCGCCAGGCGCTCGGGCGTGGACGACGGCGCCACCAGGTAGATGCGGTCGAGGCCGTGCGCGTCGGACGCGGCATGCCATTCGGCGCCCTCGTCGGGAATCAGGTTCGGGGTGATCAGCCCGACGCCGCCCGCGGCCGCGAGGTCGCGGGAGAAGGCGTGGACGCCGTACTTGAGGACCAGATTCCAGTACGTCATCACGACCGGCTGTGCGCCCGCGGCGGCGACCGTCTCAGCGGCCGCGAACACGTCGCGCACGCGGCTGCCGTTGTCGATGGCGGTCTGCGCCGCCTTGGCGACGGTCGGGCCGTCCATCACCGGATCGGAGTACGGGATGCCGATCTCGACGATGTCGCAGCCGGCGTCGACCATCGTCTTCAGGGTGACGAGAGAGTCGGCGACCGTCGGATAACCGACCGGCGTGTAGCCGATCAGCGCGGCACGGTTCTCCGCCTTGCACGCCGCGAACGTCGCGCCCAGCCGGGACTCGGGGGCGGGCTTCGGGCTCATCGAGCGTTCTCCTTCTTCTGCGCGGCGAGCGCGGCTGCGTACTCGGTCTCCGACGGCGGCTTCTCGAACAGGTTGAACCAGCGCGCGGCCGTGTCGACGTCCTTGTCGCCTCGACCCGACACGTTCACGATGACGACCGCGCCGTCGCCGAGTTCACGACCGAGCTTGAGCGCCCCGGCGACGGCGTGAGCCGACTCGATGGCCGGGATGATGCCTTCCTTGCGGGACAGCAGGGCGAGCGCCTCCATCGCCTCGTCGTCGTTGATCGGCCGGTATTCGGCCCGACCTGTCTCGAGCAGATGAGCATGCTCGGGACCGACGCCCGGGTAGTCCAGACCCGCCGAGATGGAGTGCGACTCGATGGTCTGCCCGTCCTCGTCCTGCAGCAGGTAGGAGTACGCGCCCTGGAAGGCCCCCGGGGTACCGCCGGCGAAGGTCGCCGCATGCCGTCCGGTCTCCACGCCGTCGCCACCGGCCTCGAAACCGACCAGGCGGACGCCCGCGTCGTCGATGAACGGATGGAAGATGCCGATGGCGTTCGACCCGCCGCCGACACACGCGGTGACGGCGTCGGGCAGCCTGCCGATCTTCTCCAGGATCTGTGTGCGCGCCTCCATGCCGATGATGCGCTGGAGGTCGCGAACGATCATCGGGAACGGATGCGGCCCGGCGGCCGTGCCGAAGCAGTAATACGTGGTGTCCGCATTGGTCACCCAGTCGCGCAGGGCCTCGTTGATCGCGTCCTTCAGCGTCGCCGAGCCGGTCTCGACCGCAACGACGGTCGCGCCGAGCAGACGCATGCGGGCGACGTTCAGCGACTGACGCTCGGTGTCGACCCGCCCCATGTAGATCAGGCACTCCATGCCGAGCAACGCGCACGCGGTGGCCGTCGCGACACCGTGCTGGCCGGCTCCGGTCTCGGCGATGACGCGCGTCTTGCCCATCTTCTTCGCGAGCAGCGCCTGACCGAGCACGTTGTTGATCTTGTGCGAGCCGGTGTGGTTCAGATCCTCACGCTTGAGGAACAGCCGGGCGCCGCCCGCGTCCTCCCGAAGGCGCTCGGCCTCGTACAGCGGCGACGGGCGGCCCGTGTAATCGCGCTGCAGCCGATCGAGCTCGTTCAGGAAGTCCGAATCGGTGCGGAGCTTCTCGTAGGTGGCGGTGACCTCCTCGATGACCTCCATCAGCGCCTCGGGAACGTGCCTGCCGCCGAAGTCGCCCCAGTGGCCGCGCTCGTCGGGTCCGATCGGATGGACGTCGGAGACGCCGTCGCTGGCCTTGGGGAACGCCGCGTCGGCTGATGCCTGTTCGGCGGCTTCGGAGTTCTCGGTCACGTGCTCAGTATCCTCATCGTTCGATTCCGGCGGCAACTGAAATAACCGCCTGCCCCGATCACCGGGCGGACCGGGTGATCGAGGCGTTCAGGTCAGGTGCTTCTGGGTCAGCGCGAGGGCTTCGGGCACGACGGGTGTGAACCCGCGGTCACCAGATCGGCGACCGCGAGTCGCGGATCGCCACTGGTCACGACGCCCTCCCCGACCAGGATCGCGTCGGCACCCGCGCCCGCGTAGGCCAGCAGATCCGCGGGTCCGCGAACACCGGACTCGGCGACCTTGATGGTGCTCGACGGCAGCCCCGGGGCGATCCGTGCGAAGCAGTCGCGATCGACTTCGAGGGTCTTCAGGTTGCGCGCGTTGACGCCGACCACCTTGGCTCCGGCCTCCAGCGCTCGATCGGCCTCTTCCTCTGTGTGCACCTCGACGAGGGCTGTCATGCCGAGCGACTCGGCACGATCGAGGAGCGATGCCAGCGCCTTCTGCTCGAGAGCCGCGACGATCAGCAGGATGACATCGGCGCCGTGCGCGCGCGCCTCATGGATCTGGTACGGCCCGACGATGAAGTCCTTGCGCAGGATCGGGATGTCGATCGCCGCGCGGACCTCGTCGAGGTCGGCGAGAGATCCGCCGAAACGTCGCTGCTCGGTGAGGACGCTGACGATCCGCGCGCCGCCGGCCTCGTACGCCTTCGCCAGGTCCGCAGGATCCGGAATGTTGGCGAGCTGACCCTTGGACGGACTCGCCCGCTTCACCTCGGCGATGACGGCGATGTCGTTCTGGCTCAGGGCAGCCATCGCGTCCCGCGGGCCCGGAGCCGCTGCCGCGGCCTTCTTGACTGCGGCGAGGTCGAGGACCGCTTCGCGCGCGGCGACGTCAGCCTTGACTCCCTCGATGATCGAATCGAGCACTGACTGATTGCTCACGGCTATCGGCCCCTTTCACTGCTTGTCATCAAGAGTAAGCACGTGGCCGAAGAGGCGGGAGTCCGGGGTCGTGATCGTCGTCGTGACCGGTGAGAGACACGTTCACGTGTCACAATCGAGCCGACATCGACGAGCGTTACGACCTGGGCTCTTCGTCCTCTGTGGGATCGATGCCCTCGTCGAGCGAATCCCACAGCAGTCGCTCGTTCGCGGCGGGTGCGGTCGGCTCGCCCGACGCCGCAGCGCGCTCGCGCTCGTCGAAGATCTGCCGTTCGAGATCGTCGCGACGTGCCGCGGGCGAGGAGTACTTGGACGACATTCCGCCCTGCCGCGCGGTGCGGGCCATCGCGACGGCCCCGAGAATCGCGCACACCGCCGATGCGATCACCAGGTATCCCGGGGTGGACTCCGTCGGAATGCCGTCGATGACGGCACGAGCCGGCACGTCGACCATCTTGACGATGTACAGGTTGTTCTCGCCCTCGGTGAGCAGCGAGATGGCCGGTATCACGGCAAGGACTCCGCCGAGTGCGACGAGGATCGCGACGATGCGCAGCGCCCAGCCCCGCAGCGCGAACTGCGCGACCACCGCGGCCGCCATCGCGATGCCGACCGGCGTCAGCCAGGGGCTCCAGTCGGAACCGTTCACCGTGAACACCCGAGCCGGCCCCAGGTCGGGGGCGACGAGGATGGTCGCCCACTTCATCCGCGATGCTCCCCACAGGCCGAGGGCCGCCAGCAGGATCAGCACCGACGCGATCATCTGCCATCGGCGGTCGACCGGCGGCGCGGTCGTCTGCGGCTTCTGGCTCGCCTCGCTGCTCATCACTGTTCCTCCCCTGCCACCGGCTTCATGGTTCCGGCGGCGGCGACCGCGGCCAGCACCGCCGACGCCTTGTTGCGTGCCTCGTTGAACTCGTACTCGGCGTCGCTGTCGGCGACGACGCCGCCGCCGGCCTGGACGTAGGCGACGTCGCCGGACATCAGCGCGGTCCGGATGGCGATCGCCGTGTCGGCGTTGCCCGCGAAGTCGAGGTAGCCGACCACACCGCCGTACAGCCCGCGCCGGGTGATCTCGTTGGCCTCGATCAACTCCATCGCGCGCACCTTCGGCGCGCCGGTCAAGGTACCCGCCGGGAAGCACGCGGTCACCGCGTCGAGTGCCTGCTCACCGTCGCGAAGCTGCCCGGACACGGTCGACACCAGGTGCATGACGTGGCTGTACCGCTCGACCCGTCGGTAGTCGGTGACCCGGACCGTGCCGGGCTCGCAGACGCGCCCGAGATCATTGCGACCCAGGTCGACGAGCATCAGGTGTTCGGAGTTCTCCTTCTCGTCCTCCAGGAGCCCCTTGGCCAGCAGGAGGTCCTCCTCGTCGGTCGCGCCGCGCCAGCGGGTTCCCGCGATCGGGTGGGTGGTGGCGACACCGTCGGCGACCGTCACGAGCGCCTCGGGCGACGAGCCGACGATTGAGAACGGCTCCCGGTCGATGCCCGGCATCCGGAGCAGGTACATGTACGGGCTCGGGTTGGAGGCGCGCAGGACGCGGTAGACGTCGACGGGGTCGGCATCGGTGTCGAGTTCGAAGCGCATCGAGGGCACCACCTGGAACGCCTCGCCGGCTTCGATCTCGCCGACCAGTCCGGCGACGATCTCGCGGTAGTCGTCGAGCGAGCGCTGCGACCGATAGTCCGGTGCGGGCCTGCTGAACGTGGAGACGGTCGACGGGTCCGGCGCGGCGAGCGCACGCGTCATCGCATCGAGCCGGGCGACCGCGTCGTGATACGCGTCGTCGACGCGCTCGTCGCTGCCGTCCCAGTTGACGGCGTTGGCGATCAACGTGATCGTGCCCTCGTGATGGTCGAAGGCCGCCAGATCCGCGACCAGCAGCCAGAACATGTCCGGCAAGTGCAGATCGTCGACCGTCGTCTCAGGCAGTCGTTCGAGTCGGCGGACGAAGTCGTAGGCCATGAACCCGACGAAACCGCCGGTGAGCGGCGGCATCCCGTCGAGCGGGTCGGTCCGCAGCAGCCGAAGGGATTCGGCGAGCGCCTCCACCGGGTCGCCGCCGACCGGCGCACCCGCGGGCACGTCACCCCACCAGTGCGCCTGCCCGTCGGCGACGGTGAGTGCCGACCGGGTGCCCGCGCCGATGAACGACCACCGCGACCACGACGCGCCGTTCGGCGCCGACTCCAGCAGGAAGGTGCCCTCCTTGGCGGCGAACCGCCCGTCGCTTCGCGTCGCGTTCGGATCCCGCGCCAGCTTGCGGTACACCGACAGCGGGGTCTCCGAGTCCGCCAGGACCTTGCGGGTCACCGGCACGACGCGATGATCGACGGCCAGGTCGCGGAACGTCTCGAGCGAGGTCGTCTCCATCGAGTTCGTCGCGGTCGTTCCGCTCATCCCAGCGGCTCCCCACCGACGCCCCAGTGCTGGCGCGGCACTTCGGTGATCGTCACCCAGACCGAATCCGGGTTCTTGCCCGTGGCCTTCGCGTACGCCTCGGTGACGGCGGCGATCGTCTCCCGCTTCACTCGGTCCGACAGCCCCGGTGTCTGGGAGATCTGAATCAGCGGCATCGCTAGTCCTTCAGTGGGTTGCATGGTGTGGTTCTGGTTGCTCACGCGACGGGGACGCCGAACTCCAACGGTTCGGTGTCGAAGCAGCTGTGGTTGCCGGTGTGGCACGCCGCACCCACCTGGTCGACCGTCAACAGCAGGGTGTCGCCGTCGCAGTCGACGCGGATGTCGTGCACGTACTGGGTGTGTCCGCTGGTCTCGCCCTTCACCCAGTACTCCTGCCGCGAGCGCGAGTAGTACGTGGCCTTGCGGGTGGCCAGCGTCCGCTCGAGCGACTCGTCGTCCATCCACGCCATCATCAGCACGATGCCGGTCGACCGCTCCTGCGCGATGGCGGCGAACAGTCCGTCGTCGTTGCGCTTGAGCGAGGCAGCGAGTTCTGCGGGCAACGCCATGGTTCTCCTCTTTCTGTGGCGGATGAAGACTGCTGACGGACGTCAGCGGACCACGATGTGCTCGGCGCGCATCGCGTCCTTGACCTCGCCGATCGTCATGTCGCCGAAGTGGAAGACGGAGGCGGCCAGCACGGCGTCGGCTCCGGCGTGGACCGCGGGCGCGAAATCCGCGACCCTGCCAGCACCGCCGCTGGCGATGACCGGAATCGAGACGGCCGCGCGCACGGCTTCGATCATCGCGATGTCGAAACCCGCCTTGGTGCCGTCGGCGTCCATCGAATTGAGGAGGATCTCCCCCACTCCGAGCTCCTGCCCGCGCTGCGCCCATTCGACGGCGTCGATGCCGGTGCTGCGACGACCACCGTGCGTGGTCACCTCCCAGCCCGACGGCGTCGGCTCGTTGCCCTCGGGCACGGTCCGCGCGTCCACCGACAGCACGATGCACTGCGAACCGAAACGCCTGCTCATCTCACTGAGCACCTCCGGCCGGGCGATCGCCGCGGTGTTGACGCTGACCTTGTCCGCACCCGCGCGCAGCATCACGTCGACGTCGTCGACGGCGCGGATGCCGCCGCCGACCGTGAGCGGGATGAAGATCGCGTCCGCGGTGCGGCGGACCACGTCGAGCATGGTGCCGCGCCCCGAACTCGACGCCGTCACGTCGAGGAAGGTGAGCTCGTCCGCGCCCTCGGCGTCGTATCGCGCCGCGAGCTCGACCGGATCGCCCGCGTCGCGCAGATTCTCGAAGTTGACGCCCTTGACCACCCGGCCGTCATCGACGTCCAGGCAGGGAATGACGCGAACTGCCACGCTCACGGGCGGGTCTCCTCGTTGTCGTTGGGGATGTCGGGATTGTGATCGGCGAACTGCTCGGGCATCGCCTCGGCGATCACGTCGAGCAATTCTCCATGAAGTCGGCGATTGCCCGCCACCAGCGAGGTGGAGCCCACGGTCCAGGGCGCGCCGGAGAGATCGGTGACCGTGCCGCCTGCGGCGCGGACCAGTGCCGCGCCCGCGGCGTTGTCCCAAGCCTTGGCGCTGAACGAGACGGCGCCGCCGAAGACGCCCGCCGCCGCGTAGGCGATGTCCGTGCCCGTCGACCCGGTCATCCGGAGACGACCCGCCCGATAGCTGAGCCGGCGCTGCAGTTCGGCTCGCGCCGCGCCCGGCACCTCGCCGCGTGCCCGAGCGTTGAACGACCCGAAGCCGATCACCGCGGTCTGCAACGGGCTGTCGGGCACCGGCTCGGTCGGTACCCCGTCGACCAGCAGTGGGCCACCGATATGCCCGGCGAACCGCTGTCCCACCAGCGGCAGGCGGGTCAGTCCGAGCACGGGCTCACCGTCGACCGCCAGCGCCAGCAGCATGGCGGCGATCGGCATGCCGACCGAGTAGTTGAAGGTGCCGTCGATCGGATCCAGGATCCACATCACGCCGTCGTGCGGGGCGGGACCGCCGAACTCCTCGCCGTGGACCTCGATACCGGTGCGCTGCTCCAGCTTCTCGGCGATCGTGCGCTCCAATGCCAGATCGACGTCGGTCGCGAAATCACCGCGGCCCTTCGCATGCGTACCCGGTGAGCCCAGACCGTCGACGAACACCTCGGTGACCTCATCGAGCACCGACTCCGCCGCGGCCAGCAGCCGCGGGTAGTCGAGGTCGGCGAGATCGGTCACGTCGGAGTCACCGACTCCCGGCGCCTGCGACGGCAGCGAGAGCCTCGGGAAGCGTGAACCGGCCGGCGTAGAGCGCCTTGCCGACGATCGCGCCCTCCACGCCCAGCGGAGTCAGTTCGGCGATGGCGAGCAGATCGTCGATCTGCGAGATGCCGCCCGAGGCCACCACCGGGGCGTCGGTGGCGCGAGCCACCTGCTCCAGCAGTTCCAGATTCGGCCCCGACAGCGTCCCGTCCTTGCTCACGTCGGTGACCACGTAGCGCGCGCAGCCGTCCTCGTTGAGGCGATCCAGGGTGTCCCAGAGGTCGCCGCCCTCGGTGACCCAGCCACGCCCGCGGACGGTGTAGGAGTCACCGTCGCGGGTCACGTCGAGGCCGACCGCGATCTTGTCGCCGTGCTCGGCGATGGCGCGCGCGCACCACTCGGGGTTCTCGATCGCCGCGGTGCCCAGGTTGACCCGGGTGCAGCCGGTCGCCAGTGCGGCCGCGAGCGACGCATCGTCGCGAATGCCTCCGGAGAGCTCCACTTTCACATTCACCTCGGCGGCGACCTGCGCGAGCAGTTCGCGGTTGTCTCCGCGACCGAACGCCGCGTCGAGGTCGACCAGATGCAGCCACTGGGCGCCGTCTCGCTGCCACGCCAGTGCGGCGTCGCGCGGCGAGCCGTACGAGGTCTCCGACCCGGCCTCACCCTTCACCAGGCGAACCGCCTGACCGTCGACCACGTCGACGGCCGGGAGGAGTTCGAGGATGCCCATCAGTTCTGTTCTCTTCTCTCGATGATCGGTACGGGCGTCACCACCCGTACGTCCACTTTCCGCGCGGCCCGGCACCCGCCGGGACGCGATCAGTTCTCTTCCGCTGCGCGCCTGCGTTCCAGTTCCGCACGACGCAAGTCGATCTCCCGCTGAATCCCCGACATCATCCGCCGCGAGACCAGCGCGATCACGACGACCATCGCCAGGATGGACCCGATCGCGACGCACAGCGCCGCAGTGGGATAGGGCCGGGCCAGCAGCAGCACGACCGGCAGCAGCACGGCGAGCGTCAGCACCCCCGCCCCCAGGGAGTAGAACACCAGCTTCGCGAACGAGAACTGCTGTGCTGCTTCGCTCTTCGCATTCACCTAGGCGAGCCCCCCGATCCAGTTCCGCAACAGCTGGGCGCCGACGTCGCCGGACTTCTCCGGGTGGAACTGCGTGGCCGACAGCGGACCGTTCTCCACCGCGGCCAGGAACCGTCCCCCGTGATCGGACCACGTCAGCTTCGGCGCGACGAGCGGCGAGCCCATCGAGTCCATCTCCCACTCCTGCACTCCGTACGAGTGCACGAAGTAGAAGCGGGCGTCGTCGTCGATCCCGGCGAACAAGGTGGAGTCCGCGGGTGCGTCGACCGTGTTCCAGCCCATGTGCGGAAGCACCGGGGCCTGCAGGCGCGTGACGGACCCCGGCCATTCGCCGCAGCCCTCGGTGTCCACCCCGAACTCGACGCCGTGGCTGAACAGGATCTGCATACCGACGCAGATGCCGAGGACCGGCCGCCCGCCGGCCAGACGACGGCCGATGATGCGATCGCCGCGGACGGCCTTGAGTCCGGCCATGCACGCGGCGAACGCACCGACGCCCGGGACCAGCAGACCGTCCGCGTTGATGGCGGTCTCGAAGTCCGACGTGATCTCCACATCCGCGCCCGCACGCTCGAGCGCACGCTGCGCGGACCGGAGGTTGCCCGAACCGTAGTCGAGCAGCGCCACCTGCTTCGAGCTCACAGAGCGCCCTTCGTCGACGGGATTCCGCTGGTCCGCGGGTCCGGCTCGACCGCCGCCCGCAGCGCCCGGGCGACGGCCTTGAACTCGGCCTCGGTGATGTGGTGCTGATCTCGGCCGTAGAGCACGCGGACGTGCAGTGCGATCCGGGCGTTGAGCGCGATCGACTCGAAGGCGTGCCGGTTCAGCACCGTCGCGTACGAGACGACGGGCTTCGCGCCGCCGGAGTAGCCGCCGATCACGGCGGTCAGCATGTGATCGGGTTCGCCGGTGTGCACGCAGTACGGGCGGCCGGAGACGTCGACGATCGCCTGGGCGAGGGTCTCGTCCATCGGGATCCACGCGTCGCCGAAGCGGCGGATGCCCTTCTTGTCGCCGAGCGCCTCGCCGATCGCCTGACCCAACACGATGCAGGTGTCTTCGACGGTGTGGTGCGCCTCGATCTCGATGTCGCCCTTCGCGTGGACGGTGAGATCGAAGCTGCCGTGCGCGCCGAAGGCGGTGAGCATGTGGTCGAAGAACGGCACCGAGGTGTCGATGTCGGTCTTCCCCGTGCCGTCGAGATCGATCTCGACGACGATCGACGACTCTCGAGTGGTGCGCTCGATGCGAGCTGTGCGGTGCTGGGCTGTGGTCACTGCGGTTGCTGCTGCTTTCGGTCGGTGTCGGCCAGCTCGGCGCTGACCGTCAGGAACACGTCGTTCTCGGCCGGTAGTCCAATAGTCGCACGCAATCGGCCCGGAATGCCGACATCCCTGATCAGGACGCCGCGGTCGAGGTATCGCTGCCAGGTGGCCGGCGCGTCTGCGAAGTCTCCGAACAGGATGAAGTTGGCGTCCGACGGCGTGACGTCGTAGCCCATCCCCGCGAGCGCGGCGACGACGCGGTCGCGCTCGGCGGCGATCGCCGCGACGCCGCCGAGAGTCTCCGGCGCGTGCTGCAGCGCCGCGCGCGCCGCGGCCTGCGTCAACACCGACAGGTGGTACGGAAGTCGGACCAGCAGCAGCGCCTCGATCACCGCGGGCGCCGCCGCCAGGTAGCCGAGGCGGCCACCGGCGAACGCGAACGCCTTGCTCATGGTCCGCGAGACGATCAGCTTGCTGCCGAACTCGTCGATCAGCGCGGTGGCGCTCGGCTGCGAGGAGAACTCGCCGTACGCCTCGTCGACGATCACGATCCCGGGTGCGGCGCCGATGATGGCGCGCAGGTCGTCGAGGGGCACGCTGCCGCCGGTCGGATTGTTGGGCGAGGTCACGAAGACGACATCGGGACGGTGCTCGGCGATGGCCGCGACCGCCTGCTCGGCGTCGAGAGAGAAGTCGTCGGCGCGGTACGCCGGCACCCACTCGGTCTGCGTGCCGTCGGAGATGATCGGGTGCATCGAGTACGACGGCACGAAGCCCATCGCGCTGCGGCCCGGTCCACCGAAGGCCTGCAGGATCTGCTGCAGGATCTCGTTGGAGCCGTTCGCCGCCCAGACGTTGTCGACCGAGAGCTCCACGCCGGTCGCGGAGCTGAGATACGCGGCGAGGTCGGACCGGAGGCCGACGGCGTCGCGATCCGGGTATCGGTGCAGTTCCTCGGAGGCGGCCGCGACGGCCTTGGCGACGTCGTCGATCAGGGCCTGGCTCGGCGGATGCGGGTTCTCGTTCGTGTTGAGGACGACCGGGACCTGGAGCTGGGGCGCACCGTAGGGCGACTTGCCGCGCAGCGCGTCGCGCAGTGGAAGGTCGTCGAGGGTCACCGACCGGCCGGGAATGCCTCCGCTCATTCGGCGTCGCCGCCGAACCGGGCCTGGACCGCCTCGCCGTGCGCGGGCAGGTCCTCGGCGTTGGCCAGGGTGACGACGCGGTCCGCGATCTCGGCGAGGGCGTCGCGGTCGTAGTCGATGACGTGAACACCGCGCAGGAAAGTCTGGACCGACAGCCCGGACGCGTACTTGGCCGAGCCGGACGTCGGGAGCACGTGGTTCGACCCCGCGCTGTAGTCGCCGAGGCTGACCGGTGAGTAGGTGCCGACGAAGATCGCGCCGGCGCTGGTGACGCGGTCGGCGACGGCCTGTGCGTCGCGCGTCTGGATCTCGAGGTGCTCGGCGGCGTAGGCGTCGACCACGGCGAGTCCGGCGTCGACGTCGTCGACCAGGACGATGCCCGACTGCGGACCGGCGAGCGCGGTCTTGACGCGCTCGGAGTGCTTAGTGGCCGATGCGGCCCGCTCCACTGCCTCGTCGACGGCGTCGGCGAGGGCCACGCTGTCGGTGACGAGGACCGACGCCGCGAGGACGTCGTGCTCGGCCTGGCTGATGAGATCGGAGGCGACGACCGCCGCATCGGCCGAGTCGTCTGCCAGGATCGTGATCTCGGTGGGGCCGGCCTCGGAGTCGATGCCGACCACGCCGCGGACCAGGCGCTTGGCCGCGGTGACGTAGATGTTGCCGGGACCGGTGATGAGGTCGACCGGGTCGAGGACGCCGCCGTCGGTGTCCTCGCCGCCGTAGGCGAGCAGCGCCACGCCCTGTGCGCCGCCGACCGCCCACACCTCGTCGACGCCGAGCAGCGAACACGCCGCCAGGATCGTCGGGTGCGGCCAGCCGCCGAAGTCGGCCTGCGCGGGCGACGCGACGACGAGCGAGCCGACCCCTGCCTCCTGCGCGGGAACCACGTTCATGATGACGCTCGACGGGTAGACGGCGTTGCCGCCGGGAACGTACAGGCCCACGCGACGGACCGGAATCCACTTCTCGGCGACCGTTCCACCGGGCACCACCTCGGTGACCGAGGTCTGGCGACGCTGGTCGGCATGCACCAGGCGGGCGCGCCGGATCGACTCCTCCAGCGCATCGGTGACCGCGGGATCGAGGTCGGCGCGCGCCTTCGCGATCACGTCGGCGGGGACTCGGACGGAACCGGGGCGGACCTTGTCGAACTTCTCGGTGTAGTCCAGTGCGGCAGAGGCACCGTGCTCGGCGATCGCTTCGACGACGGGGGTGACCGTGGGCAGCACGGCGTTGACGTCGGTTCCGCCGCGCGGCAGGGCGCGACGCAGTTGGCTCAGCGTCGGGGTACTGCCTCGCAGGTCGGTTCGGGTGAGCATGATCGTCGAGTCTCCGAATTCGCGTTCTGGTGAAGGTGTGGACTCCGTCCAGGATATGCGTTCACGGCAAGTCGTTTCTGCACCGCTCCCGACGAGTGAGTTCCGACACCCCTTTGACAATTGGTAACTTAATGGATACGAATCGAGATGTGGACGTGTTCGCGGCATTGGCAGACCCCGTCCGTCGCAGCCTCCTCCTCCGCCTGCGACGCGGGTCGGCGCGAGTGGTCGACTTGGCAGCAGACCATTCGATCAGCAGGCCGGCGGTCAGCAAACATCTCCGGATACTCACCGACGCCGGACTGGTGGACGCGGTTCCGTCCGGTCGCGAACGCCACTATCACCTCGTCAGCAGCGGCGTCGATCCCGTCCAGAGCTACCTCGATCAACTTCGCCGGGCGGCGCCGCCGATCCCCGAACACGCCCTCGACGGGCTCGACATCGAGGTGCGTCGCACCAGCCGGGAATGTCGTTCGACCCCGCCGGATACCAAGGAGAACACCGCATGAGCACACCCGCCCCGACCGGCCGCCGCCTCGCGACAGCGGACGGCACGTCCTGCGAATGGCAGCGCACGTTCCGAGCCCCATCGACGATGTCTGGGCGGCGGTCACCGAACCCGAGCGGCTGGCACACCTCAACCGCCTCGTCGCAGCCGAGAACGGGGCGGATCCCGCGACCGTCGACTTCGCGGACTATCACCCGAACGAGGCCTTCGCCGCGCACTACCGCGCCGAGTTCAGCTAGACGCTCAGCGGGGATCGACTTCACCCGCCTCGCCACCAGTTGAAAGGCCACAACCACGGCTGCACTCCAACTGTCGCGCGAGCACGCGATTCGCCGCACACCCTTGACACATTGAGGCGCCCATCACATACTTTCTCAAAGTGTATGCAAAAGTGTGTACATCAAATCAGGCGGTGTTGCTCATGACCACATTCCCCCGAGAACCCCTTGCCGACGCGACCGCGCGCGGACCGGTTCCCTGGTCCCTCGACCTCTCCACCACAGACGACCCCCAGGTCGTCGCGGACCAATTGCACGACGACTACTCCAATCACGTGGTACCCCCGTCGATGCGGCTCGGCCGATGGCAGCTCACCATGTCGTTCTGGTCGCTGCTGTCAGCGATGGTCTGGCTCTTCTACGGTGCCCTCGCGGCCAGCCTCTTCGGGACCGTGAACGCGATCATCGCGATTGTCGCTACGGTGATCGTCTACAGCCTCCTCAATGAGATCTTCGCGCGGTGGGCGATCCGCACCGGACTCAACGCCACGCTCATCTCGCGCCAGACCTTCGGCGTCCTCGGCGCGACGTTCGTCGCGCTCCTGCTGGCGGCGAACACCACTTACTACGCGGTCTTCGAATCGAGCACGCTGGCCGTCGCCTTAGCTCACTACACACCCGACTGGCCGATCGCGGTGTGGTACGCGATCGTCTGCCTCTGCATGCTCCCACTCATGCTCGGCGGCGTCCAGACGTTCATGGCCAAGCTCAACGGCGCACTACTTCCCGTCTACTATGTCGGCCTCGTGGCGGCGGTCATCGTGACCGCGATCCGGTTTCCCGTCGGCTCGGCGTGGCTCGACTTCGACGGTGTGGTGCCCGCGTCCGAACGTGCGTACCCCGGCTGGTTGCTCGCGTCCATGCTGTTCATGGGAATCTTCATGAACATGGCGATGACCATGGACTTCGGCCGCTTCGGTCGCGTTCCGGATACCGGATTCCATACGAAGGTGACCTTCGGCTGGGTTTTCAACACGCTGCTGTTCCTGGTCAACGGAGTCGCAGGCATCTTCCTGGTGCGATCGGTGATCCCCGACGAGCCTGCCGCGGAGACCGGCGTCGTCACCGCTCTGATCACCAGCATGGGCGTGTTCGGCCTGCTGTTCATCGTTATCTCGCAGACCCGGATCAACTCCCTCAACTACTACGAGTCGTCCACCAACTTCTCCCGCGTCATCACCTCGCTCACCGGCCGCCGGGTCCCCCGACTCGTGCTGGTGGTAGGGCTGACGATCCTGGTCTTCGTCCTCATGCTCACCGATGTCTTCAGCTACCTGGATCGAATGCTCGGCTGGCAGGCCGGCCTCTTCGTCGGATGGATGGCC
Source organism: Gordonia neofelifaecis NRRL B-59395 (assembly GCF_000192435.1). Taxonomy (GTDB): domain Bacteria; phylum Actinomycetota; class Actinomycetes; order Mycobacteriales; family Mycobacteriaceae; genus Gordonia; species Gordonia neofelifaecis. Next base: position 198,127 of record NZ_AEUD01000004.1, on the reverse strand, counting down.
ATCCTCGCCACCCACTTCGTGCTCACCAGGGGCTGGCGCGCCACCGAGTTCCGCGCGCAGCGGATGCCTCGACTCTCGTGGGGATTCGCCGCCTGGATGGTCTCGGCCGGCGTCGCCATCTGGCTCGAGGAGTCCGCGCACGTCCCCGACCGCCTCGCCGCCATCGCCCCACTCGTGGCACTGGTGATCGCCGTCGTGCTGTACACCGCGGTCTTCTACCGGGCGCCCCGCCGGACGCCGCTTGCCGTCTCCGATGTGCGCGACGAGGTCGCCGACCCCTGGGCCGAGTACGTCCGCTGCACCGTGTGCGAGAAGAGTTACATCGCTTACGAGATGGACCGGAACCTCCATGCGGATGACCAGGGCGCGATCTGCGACGCGTGCGCCATCGGAAACCGAGCCCGCCACTTCGACTGACGCCGATCAACCCGACCCGAACCAGCAGCCCCGGAAGAAGGTTCTCCCATGATCACCGACCTGCCCCGCCACGCAGGCACCCCAGCACCGCATCCCGCATCCGAACCGACCGCTTCGGAGTCCGGTGCGCCCACGTTCCCTGCACTCGGCCGACCCGGTGCCATCGGGGACCTCCAGATCCGCAACCGTGTGGTGAAGTCGCCCCAGGCGACTGCCACCGCGAACCAGGACGGCTCCGTCACTGCGCGCACCGTCGATCACTACCGCAGGCTCGGTGAGGGTGGGATCGGACTGGTGATGGTGGAGTACAGCTACGTCGATGACGACGCATCGAAGGCGATACACAATCAGATCGGCATCTCCCGGCGCGAGCACGTCGCCGGCCTCGGATGGCTGGCCGATGTCGTCCGCTCCACTGGGGCCAAAGTCGGGATCCAGATCGCCCATGGCGGCCGACAGAAGTTTCTCGGCACTCCGCCCATGAAATCGGCGTCGGGGTCGTCGTGGAGCGAGGCCGAGGCCGTCGAAGGCCACCGGCCGGTGCCGATGACCACCGAGGAGATCCACCAGTTGGTCCAGGACTTCGGCGCCGCCGCCGCCCGCGCGCACGACGCCCGTTTCGACCTCGTCGAAGTCCACGCCGGACACGGCTACCTGATCACCAACTTCCTGTCCCCGCACACCAATGACCGCACCGATGAGTACGGCGGATCATTCGAGAACCGGGCACGCATCCTCCTAGAGATCGTCGATGAGATCCGGCAACGGGTGCCCTGGGACTTCCCGTTGTCGGTCCGACTCTCGGTGGTCGACTACGAACCCGACGGAATCACCATCGACGAGACGGTCCGGCTCGCCCGCCTGCTTCAGGAACACGGGGTGGACGTGATTCATGCGTCCGGCGGGCACCACGCGCTGATGGAGTGGGAGGTGAGCCCGTGGTTCATGCCCCGGGCCCTGCACAAGTGGGGATGGGAACAGATCCGCGACGCGGTCGACATCCCGGTGATCGCCTCCGGTTCCCTGGTGTCGCCAGAGGTCGCCGAGGAGATCCTCGCCGCGGACTCCGCCGACTTCGTCTCCCTCGGCCGGGCAATGCTGGCCGATCCCGACTGGACTGCCAAGGCGCTCGGTGGCCGTCGTGCGGAGATCACCCCGTGCATCCGCTGCAACGACGGCTGCCTGCATCGGGGCCTCAACGCGGGCCGGAGTTCGGGCTGCAGCGTCAATCCGAATCTCAACGAGGAACGCAGCTTTCCGCTCGAGCTCACCGACCGCCCGGCCGAGATCGCGGTGGTCGGTGGTGGAATTGCAGGCATGCGCAGCGCCGCGCTCCTGTACGACCGCGGGCACCGCGTCACACTCTTCGAGCCGGACCGACTCGGCGGCGCGCTCCGATTCACCAGGCAATGGACGAGCAAGACCGATCTGCGCGCCCTGGTCGACCACTTGGAATCCGAGGTGACCCGTCGCGGGATCCTCGTGCTGCCGGTACGGGCCGGCCTCGACGATCTCGCAGGCTTCGACGAGATCGTCCTGGCGACAGGCGCGCCGGACCGCGTCGCCAAGGTCGAGATCGCAGGCGACGCCTCCCCGACCAGCCCGACGCTGGTGAGCCCGACAGACATCACCGGTGACACCGTGGTGATCGGCGGCGGATTCTCCGGGTGCGACTGCGCGCTGCGCATCGCCCGAGAGTGCCCGAACGCCAAGGTGACCCTCGTCGAGCAGCACGAGGATCTGCTGAGCGGCGACGAGGTGTTCACCGATGCGATCGCACTGCCCGGGCTCCTCAGCCAGGCCGACGTGCGGGTGCGGACCGCCACCCGCGCGCTGTCAGTCGCGGCCGACCACGTGATCGTCGAGACACCGAACGGATCCGAACGCCTCCCGGCCCAGACCGTCGTGATCGCAGCCGGACGTGCACCCGCAGGCGACGACTTCGCCGACGCACTCCGCACCCGCGGCCAGGCGGTGACCGTCATCGGGTCCGCCGACCGCCCCGGCCGAGTGTTCGACGCCATCCATTCCGCCTACTTCGCCGGCCGCCGCCTGTGACCGGCGAGGTCTATCCTCAGCATCCTTGCTGCCCCACCCGTCCCGGCCCGTCGCGCCGAACGGCCACTCACCACTCATCACCAGGAGACAATCCTATGCAGTACCATCAGAACGGCTTCAGCGTCGGCGACCCGGACCTGATGCCCGCCGCCCCGGGCCGCGAGCAGGCCGGACCGCTGCGGGACGGCAGCACGATGGACGTTCTCGTGGTCGGCACCGGACCCGCTGGACTAATCCTCGCCGCGCAACTGAGCCAGTTCCCGGAAATCACGACCCGCGTCGTCGAGAAGCGCGACGGTCCGCTGCAGTTCGGTCAGGCCGACGGACTGTCGTGCCGCAGCATGGAGATGCTCGAGGCCTTCGGCCTGAGCGAGATCCTGCTCCGCGAGTCGTACTGGACCAGCGAGACCTCGTTCTGGCGGCCGGATCCGGCCGACGCCGACCGCATCGTTCGCACCGATCGGGTCCCGGACACCGAACCCGGCCTGTCGGAGTACCACGAGGTGATCGTCAATCAAGCTCGGCTACTGGACCTCTTGATGCAGGTCATGGTGAAGTCACCGACGCGGCTCACACCGGACTACGGCACTGAGTTCGTCGGTCTCGAGGTGGACGACCCGCACGCGGCCGACGCCGACGAATCGTACCCGGTCCGGGCAGTGCTGCGCCGGGCCGACGGCGCGATCACGGTGCGGACCAAATACGTCGTCGGCTCCGACGGCGCACACAGTGCGGTGCGGAGCGCGATCTGCGCGCCGATGCACGGCGACCGCACCAACACCCCGTGGGGTGTGATGGATGTCCTGGCCATCACCGATTTCCCCGACATCCGGCTGAAGTCGTTCATCTCCTCCCCGCACGGCAACATCCTGGTGATCCCACGCGAGGGCGGTCACCTGGTGCGGATCTACATCGAGTTGGACCAGGTGGACATCACCGGGCTGGCCTCGCCGCGCGACATCACCCGCGAGCAGATGGTGGAGACGGTGAACAAGGTCCTGGCCCCATACCGCATCGACGTCAAGGAGTTCGCGTGGACCTCGATCTATGAGGTTGGCCAGCGGCTGACTGAGCGCTTCGACGATCTGACGCCAGAATCGCCCGCCGAGGCCGTCCCCCACGTGTTCATCACCGGCGACGCCTGCCACACCCACTCCGCGAAGGCCGGACAGGGCATGAACGTGTCCATGCAGGACGGCTTCAACCTGGCGTGGAAGCTCGGTGCCGTCCTGCGCGGCCAGTGCGACGAGTCATTGCTGCGGACCTACTCCACCGAACGCCAGCAGATCGCCCAGGACTTGATCGACTTCGACCGCGAATGGAATCGAGTGCTCGATTCCGACCCGGTGCGATTCCAGACCCTGTTCGCCGAACAGGGCCGGTTCACCGCCGGAGTGGCGACCCATTACAGGCCGTCGCGTCTAACCGGCGGCGCAGACCATCAGCATCTCGCTGCGGGTTTCGTCGTCGGGGAGCGGTTCCATTCCGCACCGGTGATCCGGGTTGCAGATGCCAGGCCGATGCACCTGGGGCATGTCGCACGAGCCGACGGCGCCTGGCGTCTGTACCTGTTCGCCGACGCCGCGGATCCGTCCGCGGCAGACTCCCGCGCCGCAGCGCTGTGCGACCATCTGACCGAGTCGCCGGCCTCCCCGTGGCGGCGGTACGCCGAGTCGGGCGGCGATCCCGCGGAGGTGTTCGACGTGCGCGCCGTCTACCAACAGGACCATCGCGACATCGATTTCGGGCAGACCCCCGCCCTCCTGCGGCCGACGTGCGGTGCACTGGGACTCACCGACTACGAGAAGATCTTCGCTCCCGACCTGCGCAGCCCCGGCACCGATGTCTTCGACATGCGCAGCGTGAATCGGCAGTCCGGAGCACTAGTGGTGGTGCGGCCGGACCAGTACGTCGGTGCGGTTCTGCCGCTGGACGCATTCGGCGAACTGGACGCCTACTTCGCGGACATCCTGCGTCCGACAACGGTCCCGAGCCGCACCGGCGCCAACCGTGCCACCCACTCCGACCACCGCACACCGCGCGCACCCCTGGCATCGGCGCGCAATTACTGAGCCCCCGGCGACTCGGCCGGTATCCCCGGAAGGCCACCAATGCCAGATCACGAACTCGAGACGACCGTTCTGATCGTCGGTGCCGGACCCGCAGGACTGACGATGGCACTGACCCTGGCTCAGTACGGGGTGTCGCACCACCTCGTCGAGCGGTATGCGGGCACTGCGCACATGCCGCGGGCACATATCGTCAACCAACGCACCACCGAGATCATGCGGCACCTCGGCATCGAGGACGACCTGATGCGGGCCGCCGTCCCCAACGAACTCATGGCCAACAACCTGTATGTGACGACTCTCAATCGTCCCGAGGTGGCCCGCCGGGAGGTGTACGGCCGCGGTGCCGACCGACGGCCGCACTACTCGCAGGCCAGCCCCTGCGAGGTAGTCAACTGCCCCCAGACCGTGTTCGAGCCGCTACTGGTGAACGCGCTGCGCAGGACCGGCTCCGACGTCCACTTCCAGCAGGAATGGCTGGACGTGCGCAATGACGGCGACGGGTACATCAGTACTGTCTGCGACCTACGCACCGGCACCACCCACACCGTGCGTTCGCGATTCATTGTCGGTGCCGACGGCGGCCGCTCCCGAGTACTCGAGGCGGCCGGGCTCCACCTGAACGGACAGACCGCGCTGTTCCACGCCGCGAGCATCTGGTTCACGGCGGACCTGAGCTCTTACCTCGCCCATCGACCCGGCGTCCTCGTGTTCAATGTCCACCCGGGGCCGCTTCCGCCGCAACGGCTCGGAACGCTGGTGTGCCATCATCCGTTCGACGAGTACGTCCTCATTCGCTACTACGATCCGGCGCGCGAAGATCTCACCGCGATGACTCCCGATGACGCCCGCGCCCACATCGAGGCCTTTGTCGGCGAACCACTGGACCGTGTCGAGGTCAAGGGTATCTCCGGCTGGACAGTCGACAGACAGTCGGCAGTGAGGTACTCGAACTCGGGGATCTTCTGCGTCGGCGACGCGGTACACCGGCATCCGCCGAGCAGCGGCCTCGGTCTGAACATGTCGATCGCGGACTCCTTCAACCTGGCCTGGAAGATTGCGCTGGTGGACCAGAACGTCGCCGGCCCCGGGCTGCTGGAGTCGTACGACACCGAGCGCCGACCCATCGACGAGGCCGGCGTCGCCCGAGCCGTCAACAGCCTGATCGAGTCGATGGAGCTCACCGACGCTCTGGGACTCGCCGATGATCAGACCGAGGAGGAGGGATGGGCCGCGCTCGCCGAACTGGACGAGGCGTCACCGGCCGGTGACGCCAGGCGGCGAGCTCTGACCGAGGCGCTGGACGTGTCGGACCTCCAGTTCAACGCCATCGGACTCGAGCTCGGCTACGCCTACGAGGCAGGCGCCGTGATCCAGGACGAGGCACCCGACCGCCGCCCGGCCCGGCAGCAGGTCCTCGAGTACCTGCCCACGACTCGCCCCGGCAATCGGGTCCCGCACGCCCGACTGGAACGCGACGATCTCCCCCTCTCGAGCATCGATCTGGTCGACGGCCTGCAGTTCGCACTGCTGGTCGGCCGCGGAGGTGGGGTCTGGCGGGAAGCCGCAGAGCGCGTATCCGGGGATCTAGGCGTCGAGATCGCAGTCCACACGATTGGACCGGGGACCGCGATCCGGGACCCCTACCGCGAATGGGACGACCGCTGCGAGGTCAGTCACTCCGGCGCAGTGCTGGTGCGCCCGGACAGGCACGTCGCCTGGCGAGCCCGCCAGGCGGGGCCCGACCCGACCGCAAGTCTCCTCGATGCAATCAGGACCATTCTCGACCGATGACTCGCCCGTTCGCTTCCGTTCGCGGGCCCGTCACCACACCATCGGTAGCTCGTCGCCCCATTCAACCGGGTGCTCAACCCCACAAACAAGGAGAGGTCAATGGATGATTCAATCGAATCCGCCACCATTGGTCGAAATCAGGCCCCGTCGACGGCCCGCTCGATCGCGATCATCGTGTCACTGGTCCTGATCAGCGAAGTGGTCTCATTCGAGTTCAATATGATCAGTCCTGCACTACCCGCGATCGGGAAGCACTATCAGGGCAGCCAGATCGGCTGGGTATTCACCGCGATGCTGATCGTCGGCGGTGCATCGTTGCCGATAATCGGAAAGATGGGTGATAGGTTCGGCAAGCGACTGATACTGCTGTCTGGCACTGGATCGCTGGCTTTCGGGGCGATCCTCTGTGCCTTGTCGTGGTCGTTCCCGGTGATGATCGTCGGTCGAGCGTTCCAAGGTGTGGGCATGGTCGCGCTCGTGCTGACATACGGGCTGGTTCGGGACCTGGTACCTCCGCGGTTGGTCCCCATTGGTATCGGAGCACTGGGTACCGGTGTCGGCGTCTCTGCGATCATCGGCCCGTTCATCGGAGGCTGGTTGACCGAGACTGTCGGCTTTCGCGCACCGTTCGTGGTTCTCGCTGTCTACGCGATGGCGACGATTCTTCTGGTCTTCGCCGTGGTCCCCGAAACACCAGTCCGCAATCCCCAGTACATCAATTACCTGAGCGGACTGTCGCTCGGCGTTACACTCGGATTCTTGATCGCCGCGGTCACCTTTGCCGGCTATCGAGTGCCACTCTTCATCGTCGGAGTCCTCGCCCTAGCCGTCTTCGTCATCTCCGAATTCCGATCCCGGAGCCCGTTGGTACCACTACGCTTCGTGCGTGACAGTGGGATCCTTCCGATCCTGATCGTCGCGATCCTGATCGGCGCGATCTTCAACAGCAATGTCACGTTCATCCCGCAGATTCTGCAGAGCAAGGCGACCGACGGTCAGGGCAATGGCCTCGGCCTGTCACCGGCGACTTATAGCCTCTACTACGCAGTCGTCATGGGAATCTTCGGAGCCCTGACCGGCGTCCTAATCGGCTTCCTCTGCCGCAAATTCAGCCCTCGGCTCTCCTTCATGGTCTCGGCAATCGCATGGTGCGTCGGCGCCGCGTTGGTCGCCACCGGTTCAATCAACTCGATTCCTATGGCGATCGTGCTCGGCGCGCTATTCGGCATCGGCACCGGAAGCTACCACTCCTCGGTCTCGAACCTTGTCGTTGAATCAGTACACGACACGGACCAGGGACTGGGTGCCTCGCTCAAGACGACCGCCGAACAGTTCGCCGGCGCCGTCGCCACAGGATTCCTTGGGGTCCTTGTAGTTAACAGCACAGTTGGAACCGATTCAGCCACGGGGACCCGCGTTGTCGACATGTCTGGATTCGACACGATCTACGTCATCTACGTCGTTCTTGCTGCGCTCGCATTGCTCGTCGCAGTTTTCATGAAGAACGGCCGGCAACCGGCCTCCGGAGGGACCCGCACGCAGAGCGTCGAATCCAGCCCGCTCAAGCCAAGCCCACTCGAACCCAGCAAGTAGGTGCAGATATGTCCGTGGATAGTTCTTTCAAACTCGTTCTTCTCGGTACTCGCGCGGGGCCTCCCGCCGACCAGCACCGCACCGGTATCGCGACCGCAGTCGTGGTGGATGGCAACGTGTACATGGTCGACTGCGGCCGTTCAGCGGTCACCCAGTATGTGAAGTCCGGGCTCCGATTCGACACCCTGCGCGGAATCTTCCTCACCCACCTGCATGCAGATCACATCGCCGACTATTACAATTTCATTCTTCTGGCGGGTAACTCCCAGAACCGCAACATCGACCCAGTCACAGGACTCAATGACACCCTCTCGGAGAAGATCGGCGTCTGGGGGCCCGGCGCTGCCGGCGGCCTGCCTGAGAAGTTCGGCGGCGGCAGCGCACCGACTGTTGGCGAGGACGAAAACCCCACGCCTGGCACGCGCGAAATGACGATGCTGTGTCATCGCGCATATGCATACAGCAGTAACCTCTTTCTCCGCGACATGGGGATCAGGGATCCACGAAGCCTGGCCGAAGTGAACGACATCGCCATCCCGGACATCGGGGCCGACTTCCAGAACCGAGCTCCCGACATGGAACCTTTCGTCGTCATGGACGATGGAGTCGTAAGAGTCAGCGCAATCCTGGTTCCGCACGGGCCCGTATACCCTGCATTCGCTTTCCGCTTCGACTGCGCGTATGGCTCGGTGACCTTTTCCGGTGACACCGCCTACAGTTCCAACTTGATTCGACTCGCCGACTCATCCGACGTACTCGTGCACGAAGCACTCAATCTGGAGGGCTGGGACTCATCTAGCCCAGCGTTCTTCGATCATCTCCTGCAGAGCCACGTCGAGGTGCAGAAGGTCGGAGACATCGCGGCGAAAGCGCGCTGCGGCAAGCTAGTTCTGTCTCATATCGCCGATATGGCTGAGAACCCGATTCCGGTCGACAAATGGCAGCGCTGGGCGCAGTCCGGGTACGACGGTGAAGTCGTCGTTGGCGAGGACCTGCTCGAGGTTCCGATCGCTTAGGCCGTCGATGCCGAGACTAATTCCCGCTGAAGGCACTCGCCCGCGACGAAGCTCTATCGGCGGCCACGCGCGCATCCGCCACGAAGAATTGCCGATCGGCACCGCGAAATGGATACACTTCGAGTGAATCGTTCTCGCAACGCGCCGTCGTTGAATGAACCGTCCTACGCACCAGGGGGAAACGTGGCCAACCCGGAACCACTGCTCAGGACCGGTACCACGGTCGACGACCTGCATGCCGCATTGCGGGAACGGGTGATCTCCGGCGATTATCCACCCGGCGCGCGAATGTCGCAGGCGCAGTTGGCGGCCGAGTTCAACGTCAGCCGTACTCCGCTGCGCGAGGCCCTGCAGCGACTCGAGGCAGACGGCCTGCTGATCGCCTCCGCCAACCGCGGTATGCACGTGGCGCCGGTCGTCAACTCCGAGACCGAGGAGAGCTACGCGCTCCGGCTGCTGATCGAGCCACCGACCGTGTCGGGGCTGATCGACGAGTTCACGACCACCGACTTCGATGAGATGCGCACCGCTCTCGACGAGATGCGCGAGACCCGTGGACACGGCAGGCGATTCCAGGATGCGCACGACCGGTTCCACGACGTCGCACTGAATCGGTACCCGGCATCGTTCCGCGATCTCATCAAATCACTGCACATTCGCATCTACCGGCACCAACGTGTCTACCTGGCGCACAACCGCACCCCCGACGACTTCATCGGTGTCGATAATCTGTATCTGGACGCCCTTATTAGCGGTGAGAGCGGACTGGCGCATCACGTCCTGCAGTTCCACCTGACCGATGCGGCACTCGGCTTGGTCTTGGATGCGGACTCCGATCACCGGTTCGCATCGCTCCTGGTGGCCCTGCGCGGTCGCGGCATCGACGTCGAGCACACGGCTGACGGAACCGTGGTAAGACCGGCCGCCATCACCTGGTCCACCCCTACTTCGCCGATGCCGTCACTGCGGACGTCGAATCTCGTCTTCATCTCCGAAGCCGAGCTCGTCGACGACGTCGGATGACCGCGAACAGCTCAGCAGAGCGCCGCCGGTTCCGAGACTTTCTCGGAACCGGCGGCGCTGTTCTGCTAGTCGTCGACCTCTACGGGGCCAGCAGCGCACCGGCGCGCGGGACTACCTGATCGAGACCCAGATCTCCAAGGAGACGCCACGTGGTGGCCGCGGCCGCCGACAGCACGGGGATGTCGAACCGCTGTTGCAGGGCGTCGAGCACCGGCAGCGACGGCATCTGCACGCACGCACTGATCACCAGCGCGTCAGCGCCCGAGGTGCTGACCCGCTCCGCGTGTCCGAGCAGGTTACGCGGATCCAGCCGTCCCACGGCCAGGTTGTCGGCGACCTCCAGGCTCAACGAGTCGACCACTGTGAACCCCTCGTACTCGATATAGTCGCAGACCGTGGCGGTCAGCGGCTTCATGTACGGCGTCACCACGGCCAGCTTGCGGACTCCGAGATGCGCCAGCGCCTCGGTCAGCGCACCGGCCGAGGAGACCACGGGGATCTCGTTGCCGCTCTCCTCCGCCGCAGCGGCGGCCAGCTTCTGCTCCGACTCCCGGTGGTAGCCCCTCCCCTGCGACATGATCGCCACCAGGCACGCGTAGGCCATGACGTCCACGCGGGCATCCGCCAGCTCCACCGCGCAACGCACCGAGTCCGCGTCCATCGCGGTAAGTTCCTCTGGGGTCACGTGCTTCATCCGCATCCGGGACGAGTGGAAGGTGAACCGCTCGTCCGGCCGGATCTCTCGGCGGGCGTTCAGCATCGCCGGGATCTCGGTCTCCATCGTGGTGTTGGAGCTGGGGACCACCAGGCCGACGCGGTGGTTCGTCGCGGCCCAGTCATCCTGTTGGAGTCCGGCATGCAGGTCAGTCATCGGTTCCTTCTCTCGGTTCGGTGGCACCGACAGTGATCACGGTCGGCTCGGTGGCGTACACGGCATGCTCCCGACGACCGGCCAGAACGGGCAGTTTGCTGCGGGCGGCGCCGACACGGTCCAGATCGAGGTCCACGGTCTGCACGGCCTCGGTCTCGGTCCCCAAGTCGGCGAGCACCTCGCCCCACGGCGAGACCGCGAGCGCGTGGCCGTACGTCGGGAAGGCGTCGACCACATCCGGCGTCGACGATCCGACCGTCGCGGGCGCGATCACGTAGGCCAGATTCTCGATGGCGCGCGCCCGCAGCAGCGTGTGCCAGTGCGCCTCGCCCGTCGATTGCACGAACGCCGACGGCACCAGCAGCACCTCGGCTCCCGCAGCGGCCAATTCGCGGGACAGTTCCGGGAATCGGACGTCATAACAGATGAGCATTCCGATCCGGACGCCGTCGACGTCAAGCAGCGTCGGGGCGGCGCCCGCGCGCTCCACCGACGACGCCTCGAACGACTGCCCGCCGATGTTCGCGTCGAATAGATGGATCTTGTCGTATCGGCCGACGATCTGGCCCGACCGATCGATCACGAGGGCGGAGTTGAACACCCCGTCCGGCGTCGAGTTCTTCAGCCCGCCGACCACCAAGACCACTCCGAGGCGAGCCGCCGCGTCTCGCAATGCGGCAATTGTCGGCGAGTCCGCGTCGAACGCCGCCTCCCGCATCGCAACGTTGCTGCCGAGCATCAGACCGTTCTCCGGGAGCACGACGATCCGCGCGCCGTCGGCGGCCGCACGCTCGATCACCCGCAACGCTACAGCGGTGTTCGCCGCGACATCGGTGGTGGCGTGCCACTGGGTCAGACCGATCTTCAGGGACCTGCCGGGCGCGGTCATCGGCTCACACTGTCGACCGGGACCTGCGCGGCAGCGCGTTCGGCTACGGCACGCTCCAGGTCCATGCGGACCACCGTCCAGCCACCGCCGGATGCCTCCATCGGCTCGTACGCGTACACTTCACCGTGCACGGCCGGGCCGGTCAGCCCGAGCATGATCAGCCAGTTCGGGAACTCGTACTGACCGTGCTCCAGGAGGGCGAACGGTTCCAGAGCGGCCAGGTCCAGACCGCGACCGGCCTCGAGCAGTTGCAGGATGTAGGAGTCGAACTCGACGTCGACACCGCCGAAATGGCCCGGATCCAGCCAGTGGGAGAGACCGCCGGTCGCCAGGAAGGCAACGCGCAGCCCCGACTCGGCGACCACCGAACGCATCGCCTCGCCGAACCGCCGAGCGTTGAACGGCGAGAACGACCGCGCGGGCTGGGTGATCACCGGAATCACCGGCAGATCGGGGCGCGGCAGAACCAATCGAAGCGGAACCACCAGACCGTGGTCGAGGTCGACGACCGGCGCCTCCTCCACCTCCAGTCCGGCCTCACGCACCGCCGCGGCGAGCTTCCGCGAGAACTCCGGCGCGCCGGTCAGCTTCAGGTCCAGGTCAGGCCGGGAGAAGAACTCCATCGACCCCTCGTGGTTCATCGACTCACCGAGGACGACGTGACCGGTCTCGAAGCTCTGGAAGTGGCAGTCGGCGGACACCAGGATCACATCGGGCGCTGCGGCCACCAGGTCATCCTTCAGCCGCGCGTAGCCCTCGAGAAGGCGGTTCACCGCTTCTTCTGGATCGATCTCGGGCCGGGCCAGCAGGTCCGGAACATGCGAGCAGCCACCGGCGAAGACCAGGTTCTCCGGAACGTCCGGAACCGGCAGCGGAATGCTGTGGTCGACGGTGAATCCGCCGGTGCTCGTCGAATCGGACAGATCCCCGGAGAACCACCGGCTGACGAGGATGGTCATTCCATCGTTGAGGCCGACCGAGCGCAGCCGATCACGGTCCCCTGCGAGGATCACCTCGGCCCATTCCACGTCCAGGCCGAGCAGCTCCGGAGCGCGAGTCGGCTCGTCCCGAACGGCCGCCAGCAGCTCGCTGTCGCGCGCCAGCGCCAGAATCGCGTGTTCGATGGTCGCTTTGTTCATCGGTTGCTGGGCGCTCACGGGATCACTCCTCCACCAGTTCGCCGTCACGCACCACGACGTGGTCGTCGATCGAGACGGTGCACCCGCCCATCGGGACGTCCAGATGTGCGGGCGTCTCGCGGCCGGCGAACCGGTTCGACCCGGTCGACCACATGAAGTTGCCTGCCGTGGAACGCAGTTCCTGCCCGTACAGCGACCGCGGCTCGTAGACGTCGAAGGCTGACCACCGTGCCTGCGGCAGCAGCCCCCAGCCCATGTGGCTCAGGGCCCACACCTCGCTGTCGTTCCAGGCCTCGAAGTAGTCGTTGAGGATGCGTGCGTCGGCGCCGTCACCGCTGACCTTCGCGATGAATCCCTTCTCCACCTCGATCGTCACGGGGCTCTGCACGTACCGCTGCCAGGGGATCAGCGCATCGCCTGGCTGCAGCACGATGCGCCCCTCGGCGGTACGGTCGTTCGGGAAGCATGCGACGAAACCCGACGGCCAGTGATCCCACCGGCCCGGCTCGTCGACATAGCCCCACTGGTGGGTGATAGGCAGATCTTCACCCGCGATGTCCGCGGTGAGATCGGTGCCCGCGGCGCTCGTGACGTGCAGGGTGGAACCGGCCCGCAGGCGGTCACCGCCGGCTTCGACCGACGCCCGCAGATCCGTCGAGCCCATCAGTCGTTCCAGAACGTCGTTCGGCTCGGCGACGAACAGCATCCGCTTGCCGTTGCCGGTGATCCGCGTGCGCACGTCCGAGTGGATCAATCCGCCGACGGTCACGTCGACGACGAAGTCACACTCGCCCGCCGCAGCCAGCAGCGGCGCGACCTCGCGGCCGTCCGGCGTGTACGGCGGCAGCATCGGACTCGAGAGGCTCGATGCGTGCAGCACCAGTGCCCCGGCGCCGAGCTGGCGGGCCGCGGCCACCGCGGCGTCCACATATTCCTGTTTCTGGCCGAGTTCGGCGATCACACCGACGGTCTCGGTCGGTTTCACATCGCACAGGCGGAACTGGTCGACGAAGTTCTCGGTGAGCGTCTTCGGCATGGTGAATCTCCTTGTTTCGGGTTTGTTGGGCGCCGTGTCCGACGCTGTTGTCTGAGCCGGTGATACGTCAGTGGGCGGCGCGGACCGCACCGCCGTCGACGGGTACTGCGGTGCCGGTGATGAACGAGGCCCGCGCGGACGCGAGGAAGGCGACCACGTCGGCGATCTCCGCCGCCTCGGCCCACCGCCCGAGCGGGATGTCCCGCACCACTGCGGCGTTCTCCTCCTCGACGGTGGTGCCGTTCGCCTCGGCCTTGATCTCGGCGATGCGCTGGGTCCGGTCGGTGCCGGTGGCACCGGTGAGGACCTGATTGACGCGGACCCCACTACCGGCGACCTCCGTCGCCAGCGACTTGATGAACGCCGAGGCCGCCGACCGATAGCTCGTCGAGAGCACGCCGCCGGGCGCAGGCTGACGCACCCACGTGGACGACAGCAGAACGATAGAGCCGACCTCCGCATCGGCCATGTGCCGTGCCGCCGCGGTACCGATCTGCACCACGGGCCGCAGCAGCAGGTCGTGGGCCGCGGTCCAGTCCTCCCACGTGGTCGACAGCACCGGGGTGATCTTGGGACCGGCCGTGTTGAGGACTGCGGCGTCGAGCCTGCCGAACCGCTCGACGACATCGTTCACGAGAGCGGCGGTCGCTTGCTCGTCGGCAAGGTCGTGCGGCAGATTGACGATCCGACCGCCGTCGAGGAGTTCTTCGGCGTCACCGCCCGACCGCGAGGCAGCCACCACCGTCATCCCTTCGCGCGCCAGCCGTTCGGCGGTCGCGCGGCCGATGCCGCGGGATGCCGCGGTGACCAGCGCGACTCCGCTGTGAAGTCCCAGATCCATGAACAGTTCCTTCCGTCAGAGATGGTCAGTGTGCAGCAGTCGGCGCAACCGGCCGTGCCTGCAGCAGAGTGAGTGCTTCGCCGAGGCCGATCACATCGGCGTACTTGGCGTCCAAGTCCAGAAGAGCGGCGTCGTGCGGAGCCTGCTCGCGGTCGCCGACTGCCTCTCGGACGACGAAGACCGGCAGGTCGGCGGTACAACCGTCGACGGCCGTCGCTCGAACACATCCAGAGGTCGTCGCGCCGACCACCAGGATGCTGTCGACCGACGAGGCGGAGAGGAGTTCTGCCAGACCTGTCCCGGCGAACGCCGACGCCGCCTGTTTCACCAGCACGGCGTCGCCGTCGGCTGGCGCGACCCGGGCATCGATCTCCACACTGCGGTCTCCGAGACGCAGACCTTCGAGCGCGGGCATCTTCTGCAGCCAGGTGCCACCCGTTCCGTCGTCGTCCGGAAACGCGATCGTCGTGTACAGGACGGGGACGTCATTCGCGCGGGCCGCCGCCAGCAGGTCCGCGGTGGCGTTCACCACGTGGTCGAGGTCGAAACCCGGCGCGTAACGCGGCTCGGTGAAGCCGTACTGAAGGTCGACGACGACGAGAGCGGGCGCCGTACCCGGAGTGAGCCTGCCGAGAAGTCCGCCTTTTGCGTAGCGTTCCCGGACGCCGTCCGCGTCAGTCATGGCGATCAAGCCTCCCGCTATAGTGTATGCATTTTTGCATACACTTGATTATGCAGGTTGGAGGTGCAGTGCACAAGAGGTATCTCACAGCGGATTCACCGTGCCGCAGCCGCGGCGACCGCAGCGGCGACGGCAGGCACCACGCGCGGATCCAGCGGGCTCGGCACGATCCGATCCACCGCGAGCTCGTCCGCGACCACGTCGGCGATCGCTCGCGCCGCAGCCAGCTTCATCGCCTCGGTGATCTCCCGGGCGCCCGCGTCCAGCGCGCCCTTGAAAACACCGGGGAACGCGAGCACGTTGTTGATCTGATTCGGGTAGTCACTGCGGCCGGTCGCGACGATCGCCGCGTGCTTCCGCGCCAGATCAGGATGGATCTCCGGGTTGGGATTCGACATTGCGAACACGATCGCGTCAGGCGCCATCCCGGCGACGGCCGCATCGGGGACCGTGCCCGACGACACGCCGATGAACACATCGGCGCCGTCGAGCGCGTCCCCAACCACACCACGACGGTTCGCGGGATTCGTCCGTTCAGCGAGTTCCCGCTTCATCTCCGTGAGATCCGTGCGGTCGCGGCTCACGATGCCCTTGGAATCTAGCATCACCACATCGCGTACGCCGCCGGCGAGCAGGATGTTCGCGATCGCGACTCCGGCGGCACCGGCCCCGGAGATCACCACACGCAGGCCTGCGAGCTCACGCCGCTGCACGGCGCACGCACCGTAGAGCGCCGCCAGCGCGACGATCGCAGTGCCGTGCTGATCGTCGTGCATCACCGGACAGTCGAGTGCGGCCTTGACTTTCCGCTCCACCTCGAAGCAGCGCGGCGCCGCGATGTCCTCCAGGTTCACCGCCCCGAAGCTGTGCCGCATACGCACCAGCGTCTCCACGATCTCGTCAGGATCGTTGGTGTCGAGCACGATTGGGATGGAGTCCAAGTCGGCGAACTGCTTGAACAGCGCGGCCTTCCCCTCCATCACCGGAAGGGACGCCGCCGCACCGATATCACCGAGCCCGAGCACCGACGATCCGTCCGTGACGACGGCGACCAGCCGATCAGTCCAGGTGTATTCACGGCGCAACTCCGGCCGCTCCGAAATCGCCGTGCACACTTGGGCGACGCCGGGGGTGTACGCGATCGAAAGGTCGCGCTGCGATTCCAGCGGCACCGACAACCGGACCCCCAGCTTGCCCCTCCGGTGTGCGTCGAATATCGCATCGCGCGTGATGACCTCGGCCGGCGGTGTTGCGACGTCCGATTCGGACCGAGTGACGGCGGATTGGGACACGACCATGGTGAGAACTCCTTGAGATCGGGACGATCCGGTAAGTGTATACACTTTTAGATCTCGGCGTGGCTCCAATCACGAGTCGCCCCCGATCCAGCGGGGAATCAACGACGGCGCATCCACCGCCGGGCGATCACACCCAGAACGAATGCGACGAGAACCCACCCACCGGCGATCCCCAGCCGCCAGAAACGCTGCTGCACGCAGATGTCACGCTCCTCGCCCGACAGGCGGCGCAATTCGTCGCCGAATGCCTCTCCGGTCGGCGACTGGACGACGGCCGCGCAGATGATGCTGTCGGCGGAACCGCTGTTGACTGTAGAACCCGCGAACAGGCAGTCCGCGGCGAAGTAGAGGGCCACGGCCGCCAGGAAGGCGACGACCGCGCCTGCGCCGAACGTCTTGGGTCTGTCGGTCTCGTCCGGCTCTCGCTGGTAGTGGTCAGGTGACATCGGTCCGCCTCGCCACGATCATCCGCCTCACACGATCATCCGTCCACCGAGGAAGATGTGTCCGCCCGCCGACTCCAGTCCGGAGGCATCGTCACCGAGCGGCAGACTCCAGAGCAGACGGTCGGTGCCGGGTGCGTAGGCAGCGAGGCCGGTCTTCGTCTTCACCGCGAGGTTGACGCTGTCCGTACCCAGTGACGCGTGGACGTCGCGCTCGGTGGCCGTGCCGCCGTCGCCGCCCACCAGGTCGTACCAGGCGAACCGGGTCGGATGCTCGTACGAGCCCGCGTCGCTGATGAACACCGACTGACCGATCGCCTCGACCCCGGAGCTCAGGTCGCCCGCCGTCCGGCGCGACCACAGCACGTTTCCGGTCGCCGGATTGACCGCGCCGATCTCGTCCTTCCCCTTCATGACGACCGGCAGCGACGGTGCCACCGAAGCCGAACCGCTCACACGCGACACGTCGAGCACGTGCCAACTGGCCGGCATGACGGACAGTCGTCTGCCGTCGGTGTCGTAGATCCGATCGGCGAGGACGAATCCGGTCGCGAACGGCACGAAGTCTGCATCGAGGCCCATCGTCTCCGTCCTGGCGGCGCGAGCGACCTCCTTGCCGTCGCTCGCTCGGACCACGACGATCTCGTCCGTGAGCGGTTTGCCGGGAACCGGCGGCGGTTTGATCGCGACGTCGAATCCGCCGAGCCCGACGTAGTTCAGCGACGTCCGCCGCCAGATCGACCGTCCCGTGCGACCGAACGCCTCGACTGCGGTCTCCGTGCCGATCCGGGTGGTCGTGAGCACGACGTCGCCGGCCAGCGAGAACGAGTCGACGACGCCGAGTTCGGCGGTCACCACGCCTCGGAGGAGGTCGATCACCACGACGGGGCCGTTGCTGTGGTGGAGTTGACAGACGGCCCACGCGCCCGCCGCATTCGATTCGCATCGGGTCGGCGCGTACTCGCTGTCGATTCTGACGGTCCGGACGAGGCGGGCACCGTCCGCGGCGACGATGTCGAGGGCACCGTCACGGCCGAAGAGGAATCGGTCCCCGACCGGACCCGCCGAGCCGACGACATCGATCCCGTATTCCGACGTGCCGGGCGGACCGCTGTACAGCCAGCCGTGGTCGCCCGGCTTGTCGGTCAACGATGAGAGCACCGGCGTGGCCTGCGGCACTCGCAGACCGACGATCTCATCGGTCGGTTTCTGCACGTAGTCGCCGACGGCGACGGCGTCGTCGCCGGAGCCGCTCACCGCCCACACGATCCCGGCCACGACGGCGATCACCAGCGCGATCGCGCCGGCGATCAGCCACGACCGTCCGGTCGTCGCGGGTAGGGGCGACGACGCTGCGGGTGTCGGTTGAGCGGCGACCGTCGGCCGATACGCCGGATCGTCGGCGGCGTTCGGCGGCGCGGCGGCGGCAGGAACCACGGCGAGTGCATCGGCGAGAGCCGCGGCGAACGACGTCGAGTCCGGAAATCGCTGTGCCGGGTCCTTCGCCGTCGCCCGGGCGAGCACCTCGTCGACCCCGCGGGTGACGTCCGGACGACGATCGAGCACCGACGGCAGCGGATCGTTGAGCTGGCTGCTGATGACTCGGGCGGCGCTGCTCGCCGCGAACGGCGCGCGACCGGTCAGCAGTGCGAACGCGGTGCACGCCAGCGAGTACTGATCGCTCCGGCCGTCGACCGGCATTCCCTGCAGTTGCTCGGGCGAGGCGAAGTCGACGGTCCCGACAGCGAATCCGGTGGCGGTCAGTTCGCTGCCCGGCGCACTCGACCGGGCGATGCCGAAGTCGGTCAGCAGCACGTCGCCGTCGCTGCTCAGCAGGATGTTCGCGGGCTTCACATCACGGTGGACGAGACCGCGCGCGGACGCGCGGTCGAGCGCGTCGGCGACCACCGATACGACGAACGGCGACCTGATTCGCCCCGAGCGGACCGGATTCGCGGATGCGTTGCGCGAGATCCCGGCCGTCGATGTAGGCCATCGCGATCCAGAGGCGGCCGTCGGCCTCGCCGCGGTCGTGCACGGCCACGATCGCCGGATGCCGGAGCCCGGCCGCCAGCTCGGCCTCTCGCTCGAAACGGGCGCGATACTGCGGGTCCGCGGTGAACTGCGGCGCGAGCACTTTGAGCGCTTCGGAGCGGGGCAACCGCGGATGCGCGGCGAGGTACACCTCGCCCATTCCGCCCGCGCCCAGGCGGCGCTCGATGCGGTACCCGGCGAACTCCGTGCCGGGATCCATGCTGCTCATGCGGACCGGCCGGGCGCCGCGAGTCTCTTCACGCACGACAACCTACCCCGGTCGCTCAGGCGCATCATTCGGGTGTCGGACCACGTCGGCGCGACGGAGTCCGCGGCCGCTCGCCGCCGATCACACGACACGATAGGCATTCCAGTACACGTGTCCGCCCGCCTGCACGGTGACCCCGATCGTCATGTCGATGGGCAGACGCCACAGTGGAGTCCGACCGCCCGCGTCGTACACCACGAAGGCGTCGGAAGTCGAGATCAGCACCCGAGTCCCGTCGGTGCCCAGCACCTCGCGCAGTTGACTCTTCGACATCGACGTGCCCTCCCCCGTCGCCAGGGTGTACCAGGCGAATCGCGGTAGTTCCTCCTGCGCCTTCATATTCGTCACCAGCACCGACGATCCGGCCGCGGTCTGGTGCGCGCTGTACGCGCCGCCGAGTTTGCGCGACCACAGGAGGTCGCCGGTCGCCGGATCGATCACGCCGATCTCGTCGTCGAGATCTGCCATCAGCAACAGTGCCGGGGCGGGCGCGGTCAACGGGTTGCCGCGCGTGACGGTCAGCGGTTGCCACGTCCCGGTCAGCCGCGCCAGCTGCTTGCCGTCGGTGTCGTAGAAATGATCGCCGAGAAGGAAGCCTCCGGCGTATGGGAAGAACTGCGGCTCGGTCTCGTAGTCGCGCGCCGGCTTGTCGGTCTTCGCGAGTTCCCTGCCGTCGCTGACCCGGATCGCGACCATCTGATCGGTGGCGAACGCCCCGCTCGGACGTGGCATCACGCCGACCACCGGTCCACCGATGGTCACGTCGGCGGTGGAGTCGCGCTCCCACAGCGTGTGAGCCCGCCGATCGACGACCTCCACGTGGTACGAGTCGCCCGAGCCGGACGACAGCACGACGGCGTCGCCGACGATGGCGAAGCTGTCGGGCGAGTCGGTCGTCGTGCCGGTGACCGTCCCCCGACCGAGGTCGATCGTCGTGAGCGGCCCGCTGGTGCCGAGTTGGCAGGCGGCCCATTCGCCGGAAGCGTGCACACCGCACTCCCATGCTGCTTCATCGCCTCGGATCTGGACCGTCCGCCGGGTCTGGCCGGTGGTCGCGTCCACGATGTCGACGTCGGCGTCCCGACCGACCAGCACGACGTCGCCGCCCGCGCCGAGGACCTTGGCGCCGGCACCGCCCTCGTCCTGCCCCGCCGGCGGTCGATACTGCCATTTCGACGCCGTCGGCTTCGTCTCGAGCGATGGCAACAGCGGATTCACGTTCGGCAGCGTCATCTCGCGCGCGGCCGCAGTCAGCTCCTGGAGGTAGTCGCCCTCGCCGGTCTTCCAGCGATCCGGGAGGACCGCCCAGATCGCTCCGCCGATCGCCAGCACGACCACCAGCGCGGCAGCACCGAGCATCAGGACCCGGCGGCCGGTCAGCCACGAGGTGGGCGACGACGGTGCCTGCGCGGGAAGGCCCGGTGCCCGGTTCGGGCCGACCACGGTCGGCCCGAGCTGCGCTGACGCGGCCACCGCCGCCGGATGCTCGGCGAGCGCCCGGTTCAGCGCCCCGGCGAACTCGGCGGTCGACGCGAACCGAAGGTCCGGGTCCTTGGCGGTCGCCCGGCTCAGGACTGCGTCGACCGCCGCCGTCACATCCGGTCGTCGCGCCAGCACCGATGGGAGCGGATCGCTCAGCTGCCTGGTGATCACACGCGCCGCACTGCTGTCGGCGAACAGCGCGACGCCGGTGAGCAGCGCGAAGGCGGTGCAGGCGAGCGAGTACTGGTCGCTACGCCCGTCTACGGTCAGACCCTGTAACTGCTCCGGCGACGCGAAGTCGAGTGTGCCGACGGCGGTTCCGGTCGCTGTCAACGCCGTATCCGGGAGGGCCGGCCGCGCGATGCCGAAGTCGGTCAGCAGCACGTCGCCGTCGTGGCTCAGCAGGATGTTCGCGGGCTTCACGTCGCGGTGGACCAGCCCGCTCGAGTGGGCGCGGTCGAGTGCGTCGGCGACCACCGCGACGACGAACCCCACCTGGTTCGCCGCGAGCGGTCCGGTGGCTCTGAGTCGCTGGGCGAGGTCCTCGCCGTCGACGTACGCCATCGAGAGCCAGAGGCGTCCTTCGGACTCGCCGCGGTCGTGCACCGGCACGATGGCCGGATGCCGGAGTCCCGCCGCGAGCTCTGCCTCCCGCTCGAACCGCGCGCGGTAGTGCGGTTCGGACGTGAACTGCGGCGCGAGCACTTTGAGCGCGTCGTGCCGCGGCAGACGGGGGTGTCGGGCCAGGTAGACCTCGCCCATTCCGCCGGATCCGAGCCAGCGTTCGATCACGTATCCGGCGAACTGCGCACCGGGTTCCATCGCGCTCACGCAGGCAGCTGCAGGTCGGGCCGGTAGTGCCGCAGCCAGGCGCCGACGACGCCGCGGGTCCAGTCGGTCTCGAACTCACCGGGGAAGATCAGTCCCTGCTCCGCCACGAACGGCTGCCCACCGCTCAGGTTCGACCGCCCGCCTGCGGTCTGATCATGCACCTTGAGCTGTGTGCGGTTGGCGCCGGGCAACGGCGTCAGGGTCGATCGTCCGACGATGCCTGCGGCGATCTTGGTGTGCGCTGCCCCGATCGCGACGTTGGCGCCCGCGCCCGCGACTCCCGACCGCAGGACGTTCGCCCGCCGGCCGGGCAGAGCCGAGTTCCGCACCTCGATGCGCGTCATCGTCGCCCACGGCATGTCGTTGACGACGGTCCCGTCGGTGCGCTGCAGACCGCGCGGGGTCAGCAGCAGCCGCTGCAACTGCCCGTAGGTGCGAGTCAGTCGCGACTTCATGCGGGCGTACATCGCCCCACTGGCCGCCGCACCCGCGACGAGACCGCAGACGATGCCCACCGCGGGCGCATCCGGTGCAGCGACGCCGATCACGACCGCGACCACGAGAGCCGCGAAGAGGAATGTGAAGATCAGCAGCGGAACCGCCCGCCGGATCTCGGTGTCGGGCTGCAGGACGCACCGCAGTTCGACCGGCGTCGTGAAGTCGCCCGCGGGAGCATTCGGCGCAGGTGCGTTGTGCTGCGCCGGGCGCGGTGCCCGCTGAGCCGCCGGGGTCCGCGTGCGATGGTCTGCCGGAGGGACGGGGCGATCGGGTTCGGGGAAGCGACCGAAGCCCGATCCCGGTGTCGGCGATGAGTTCACGCCGTCAGGCTACAAGCACGCCCACCCGGCCGGAACGTGTCGTCGTTCAAGCGGCCGACCTGCGCCATCGCTCAGTCTTTCTCGCCCCGAGCCACTACCCCGCACCGAACTCGGAGCGCCGGAATACGCTGCGACTCGCCAGTCCCGCGCCGACCGTCACGAGGACAGCGAATCCGGCCAGGGCCAGACGACGCGTCCGCTGCTGGCCGCAGACCGCGGCCGTGTAGTCGCCGCCGTCTTCGAGGTCTGCCGTCCGCACCGGATCCGTCATCACGGCCGCACATCGGACTTCGTAGTCGCCTCTGCCAGTCGGGACCGACGAGCTGCTCCAGAGCAGCCAGCCGGCGGCGACGATTCCGGCGATCGTGCAGGCGATCAATCCGAGGATCACCGTCGCACGCGCCGCGCCGTCGTGCGAGGAGGTCCGTCGCTCGACCGGATACTTGTCGTAGTAGCTGCTCATCGCGGCGACAGTACCCATCGATGGGCTCGCCGTCAGCGTTCCGAACGACCCTCGTTCCGGCGCAACGGAGTGTGCGGAATGCCGTCTTCGACGAACTCCGCCCCGGCGGGCAGATAACCCCACTTCGCGTACATCCCCACCAGGTGCGACTGCGCATCCATGACACTCGAATCGCGCCCGATGTAGGCGACGGCCCGATCAATCAGCTCGCTCGCCGCTCCGGTGCCACGATGATCCGCGCGGACGCAGACTCGCCCGATTCGCAGTTCGTAGGTTCCGTCGGCCGCGACGTCACGCAGCACCCGCAACGTGGCGACGGGTGTTCCCTCCTCGTCCTCGCACCAGAAGTGGAGGGTCGTCGACTCTGTGTCCCGCCCGTCGATCTCCGGATACGCGCACTCCTGCTCGACGACGAACACATCGACGCGCAGCTTGAGGAGTTCGTGGAGGGTGCCCGCGTCGAGGTCGGACAGGACGGAGGCTCGAACGAGGTACGTCATCAGGCCCCATCATGCACGACGGCGATACAGCGGCCCATCCGTCCCCGTGACCGACCTCGATGGACAGATGGTCCGCCGGCAGCCGCCACGGGGACGCTCGGGTCAGGAACCTGATCTCGAGGCGCTCCGTCGCTCAGACGGCCTCACATGTCCAGACCGAAGTCCAGAACCGTCACCGAGTGGGTCAGCGCGCCGACGGCCAGGTAGTCGACGCCGGTCCGCGCGTAGTCCATCGCGAAGTCCAAGGACAGTCCGCCCGACGACTCCAGCTTCGTCTCCGGCGACCGCGCGTCGCGTCGCTGGACGGCCATCTGCGTCGCCCACGGTTCGAAGTTGTCGAGCAGAACCAACTGCGGGGTCAGCGCGAGCACCTCGTCGAGCTGATCCAGCGAATCGACCTCGACCTCCACCGGCACGTCCGGCGCAGCCGCCCGGACCGCCTCAAGGGCTCGAGCGACGCCGCCCGCGGCGACCACGTGGTTGTCCTTGATGAGCGCCGCGTCGCCGAGACCCATCCGATGGTTCACGCCGCCGCCCGCCCGTACCGCGTACTTCTGCAGCGACCGCATCCCGGGGAGCGTCTTCCGCGAGTCGCGGATCTGTGCCTGCGTCCCATCGACCGCGTCGACCCAGGCCGCGGTGGCCGTAGCGATGCCGGACAGGTGACAGAGCAGATTCAGCGCCGTCCGCTCCGCGGTCAACAGTGATGCGGCAGGTGCCCGGAGCGCGAGTGCGACCGTCCCCGGCTCCACCCGGGCCCCGTCCCCGAGTTGTTCGGTGACGATGTAGTTGTCCGGTCCGATCACCTCGTCGAAGACCGCGCGGACCACCGGCAGACCCGCCATCACACCGTGCTGACGCGAGACGATCTTCGCATCGGCGACGGTGTCGGCGGGCACGGTGGCGAGCGTGGTGACGTCGGGCCCGTACCGCAGGTCCTCCAGGAGTGCGGTGCGGATGAGGGCGATCACCTCCTCGTCCACGATGAGGTCGAGGTCGCCGGTTGCCTGCTGCTGGCCGATGAAGGAGTTCACTCGCCCTATTCTCCGCTACCCGGGTTTCCGATCGCGATCATCCGCTCCACCGAGAGTCGTGCGCGAGCCGCGACATCGGGTGCGACGTCGACCTCGTCCTTGCCCTCGGTGAGGCAGCGGAGCAATGCCGCCGGGGTGATCATCTTCATGTACGGGCACGCGGCGCGGTCGTTGACCGGCTGGAAGTCGATCTCCGGCGCCGCGCGGCGCAGCTGATGCAACATGCCGACCTCGGTCGCGACGAGCACCTGCTTGGCGCTGGTGGCCCGGGCGGCGTCGATCATCCCGCCGGTGGAGAGGATCTTCACCCGATCCTGCGGCACGATCCCCTCGCCCGACAGGTAGAGCGCCGACGTCGCACACCCGCACTCCGGGTGGATGAACAGGTCCGCGCCCGGGTGGCTCTCGGTCTGCTCCGTCAGCTCGTCGCCGTTGATGCCCGCGTGGACGTGGCACTCGCCCGCCCAGATGTGGATGTTGTCGCGGCCGGTCTCGCGCTTCACGTGCGCGCCGAGGAACTGGTCCGGGAGGAACAGCACGTCCTTGTCGGGGTCGATGGACGCCACGACGTCGACGGCGTTGGACGACGTGCAGCAGATGTCCGTCAGCCCCTTCACCTCGGCGGTGGTGTTGACGTACGAGACGACCACGGCGTCCGGGAACTCGGCCTTCCACGCGCGGAGGTCGTCTGCGGTGATCGAGTCGGCGAGCGAGCAGCCGGCACGCTCGTCGGGAATGAGCACGCGCTTGGTCGGACTCAGGATCTTCGCGGTCTCGGCCATGAAATGCACGCCGCAGAAGATGATCTCGTCGGCGTCGGTCTCGGCCGCGATCCGCGACAGCGCCAACGAGTCGCCGACGTGGTCGGCGATGTCCTGGATCTCGGGCAGCTGGTAGTTGTGCGCGAGGATCGCGGCGTTGCGCGCCTTCGCGAGACGCTTGATCTCCGCAGCCCACTCCGCGGTCGGCTCCACCCCGCCGTAGGCCGGCGGAATGCCGTGCCTCGGGTCGGGCATGCCGAGGTCGGTCTCGGTCCGGGTGATCACGGTTCCAGTAGTCATGGCGACTGCACTCCCATCGCATGGTCTCCGCGCGGGCTGCGCCCGGAGGGTTTTCGATCACTGGTCGAAAACATGTCGTCATCGTAACACCTGTGATCGGCGACGCATTCCCGTGGCTGTGCTCGCGCGTGTGGCCGACGAATCAAGCACCACCTCCACTCACCGGAGGTGAGGCCATGCACGACCGTCTCCTAATCTGGATCGCATGGCCGAAACCACCGTGCGCGTCGAGGTGCTCACCGCCGTCTTCCAGGTCCGGGAGTCCGAGCCGGAGGTCCCGGCGCTGCACGTCCTGCTCCGCCGATGCGAGAAGGCGGGCTGGTCCCTGCCGGGTGGGCCGATCGTCGAACGCGAGACGCTCGGCGCCGCGGCGGTTCGATGGCTGGGTACGCGGGCTGGGCTCACCCGAGTGGCGCACCTCGAACAGTTGTCCGTGTTCTCCGACCCCGACCGAGTACCCGAGCAGCGGACCGTCGCGTCGACCTTCCTCGCCCTGGTGCCGAGCGACATCCCCGCCGAGAGCGTGGCGGACGCCGAGTGGTTCGCCGTGGACGACCTGCCTGCGCTCGCCTACGACCACCGCGACGTGATCGATCTGGCCAGGCACCGCCTCGCGGGCAAACTGTCGTACACGAACATCGCGTTCGCCCTGGCCCCGAGTCAGTTCCCGATGTCGGAGCTGTCGGAGATCTACGGCGCCGCACTCGGATACCCGGTCGATTCGACCAACCTGTTGCGCGTCCTCTCGCGACGCGGTGTGGTGGTCGCGACGGGAACGGTGGGCCGGACCGGCCGCACCGGCGGACGCCCGCCCGCGCTGTATCAATTCGCCGACACGCGCCTGCGCGTCACGGACGAGTTCGCGGCCCTTCGTCCTCCGATGTGACCTCGGGACCGACGGCGTCGATCGGCGCGAGGCCCGCGTCGACGGCCACCGGCGCCTGGGCCGGTTCCAGGTCGCCGACTCCGAGGTCGGCGTGTGCGCTGGCGATGACGCAGATCAGGTAGACGAGGACGCCCGCGGTGGGCGCGCAGACGAGCAGCACCCACGCCGGGCCGACGTCGCCTTCGAGCCAGAGATTCACGGTGCCCTGATAGGTGCCGGGAACGCTGCGGTCGAGCGCACCGTGCGCCATCCGGCCGAAGCGCCCGGCCAGGTCGATCGCCAATGCCGATGTCGCGATCGACATCAGCGTGACGAACGCGAGTCCGCCCAGCCCGCGCGACGAGCGGAGCCCGAACCAGGTGGCGAGCGCGATCAGCGCGCCGAGGCCGAGGGACAGGAAGGCGAAGATCGCGACGCCGTCGAAGAGTTTGGCCGGGTCCGCCTCGGTGGCGAATCGCATCTGACCGCCGTGTTCGACGACGAGGTCGGGGACGGGGGCGAGCAGCGCCCACAGTCCTCCGACGACGACCGCCGCCACGATCAGCGCGACCACCACCACGACCACCCGGCGCAGGTTCATCGCTCTCCCAGCTCCGTCGAGTCGACCGTTCCGTGGCGCGAACATCTGGCGTCCCAGCCGTGGGGTCGGACCTGCACGACCATCCGCCGACCGCACTGGCCGCAGAACCGCGGCGGTTCCAGTCCCAGCTTGGCTGCCTCGGGAATCGCGTCGACCGCTTGGAGCTCGAGTTCGACGCCCGTGTAGACGCCGAACCGCAGCGGCTGCTGCAGCGGACCGGGGATCACGCTCGTCATGCTCGACGCCTCCTGGAATCTGATGGCCGCGGCGGACGGGCCACGACTTTCGAGGCTACCGGCGTGGTTCACAGCGTGTCATTGAGGGCCTTGATCGGCATCGACAGATCGTCGAGCAGATCGAGGTCGTCTTCGGCGGGCCGACCGAGGGTGGTCAGGTAATTGCCGACGATGACCGCGTTGATGCCGCCGAGGATGCCCTGCTTGGCACCGAGGTCGCCGAGAGTGATCTCGCGGCCGCCGGCGAAGCGCAGGATGGTGCGCGGCAGGGCGAGCCGGAAGGCGGCGACGGATTTGAGAGCCTCCGAGGCGGGCAGGACGTCGAGATCGCCGAACGGGGTGCCGGGGCGCGGATTGAGGAAGTTGAGCGGAACCTCGTCAGGCTCCAGCGACGCGAGGTCGGCGGCGAACTCGGCGCGCTGCTCCAGGCTCTCTCCCATGCCGAGGATGCCGCCGCAGCACACCTCCATACCGGCTTCGCGGACCATCTTGAGCGTGCCCCACCGCTCCTCCCAGGTGTGGGTGGTCACGACGTTCGGGAAGTGACTCCGCGCTGTCTCGAGGTTGTGGTTGTACCGGTGGACGCCCATCGCCGCGAGCTCGTCGACCTGCTCCTGAGTGAGCATGCCGAGACTGCAGGCGATCTGGATGTCGACCTCGTTGCGGATCGCCTCGATGCCCGCGGCGACCTGGGTCATCAGTCGCTTGTCCGGGCCGCGCACGGCGGCGACGATGCAGAACTCGGTCGCGCCGGTCTTGGCGGTCTGCTTGGCGGCCTCCACCAGCGAGGGGATGTCGATCCAGGCGCTGCGCACCGGTGACGCGAACAGTCCGGACTGGCTGCAGAAGTGGCAGTCCTCGGGGCAGCCGCCGGTCTTGAGCGAGATGATCCCCTCGACCTCGACCTCCGGGCCGCACCAGCGCATCCGCACATCGTGTGCGAGTTGGAGCAGTTCGGTGAGGCGGTCGTCGCCGAGCTGCAGCACCGACAGCACCTGGTCGCGGCTCAGCCCTTCGCCCTTCTCAAGGACCTGCTCGCGCGCGACGGCGAGGATGTCGTCGACGGCGTCGATGCCTGCCGGGGCGGTCGTGTCGGCAGTCGTGGTCATTCGGGGTCTCCTTCGTGGATGGGGTTGATGTTCAGAAAATGCTCGTTGAGCGCGAGCCGAGGGCATATTGCCCTCGGCGGCCCTTAAGGAGGCACTTCGTCGGTGTCGGGGCGTGCAAGGCGCAGATGGCAGCCTTCACACGAGGGCGGTCGGGGCGGGGAACAGCGCGGCGTCGACCCAGCCGGGGGCCCGTGCGCGGAACTCGTCGGCAGGCAGTCGTCCCGAGCCCGCGGGCACTGTCGCGACGATCGGCACGCCGGTGAGCCGCGGCAGGTCGGCGAGGTTGCAGGTCATGGCGAGATCCGGCGCGTCCGGCCAGGAGCCGATCACGAGGCCCCGCGTCCTGACCCCGGCCGCATCGATCGCCCGCGTGGTGAGTTCGGTGTGGTTGAGGGTGCCGAGTCCCGGGTCGGTGACGACGAGCAGTTCGGCGTTCAGCCGCTTGGCGACGTCGAGGATCGTCAACCCGGGACCGAGCCGAACCAGCGCACCGCCTGCGCCCTCCACCAGCACCAGGTCGGCGTCCGCCGCGAGACCGGAGACGGCCGAGGCGATCGCGTCGAGCGTCACCGGCGGCAACCCCGATCTGGCGGCCGCGGTCTCCGGCGCCAGTGGCTCCGGATAGCGGGCGGGCTCGGCGCCCGGCAACGGCCCGGCCAGACGCCGGATCTCCGCGAGGTCGCCCGGCTCCCCCGGCGCGACACCGGTCTGGGCGGCCTTGCACACCGCGACGCGACGTCCGGCGGCCTGTGCGGCGGCGGCCAGGGCCGCCACCGCTACCGTCTTGCCGACATCGGTGGATGTCCCGGTGACGGCGATGATCTGCGCGCTCATGCCGCTCCGACCTCGCGCAGGGCCGCGGTCACAACCGCGGCGACGGTGTCGAGGGTGTCGTCGTCGAGATCCGCGCGGACGGTGAGCCGCAGGCGGGACGTCCCCTCGGGCACCGACGGCGGTCGGAAGCAGCCGACGAACACTCCGCCCTCACGGCAGATCGCGGCGGCGCGGACGGCCGCGACCGGGTCGCCCACGATCAGCGAGACGACAGCCGCGTCCGGAACGTCGCCGCCGCAGGCCGACGCGAGGCGGCGGACTCCCGCACGCAGCCGGTCGGGCATCTGCGGATCGCCACGCAGCACCCGCAGCGCGGCGTGTGCGGCACCGACGGCGGCCGGGTTGAGCCCGGTGTCGAAGATGAACGTGCGCGCGTGATCGATCAGATGGTCGCGCAGCAGGCCGGTGCCGAGCACGATCCCTCCCTGTGCGCCGAGCGACTTGGAGGCGACCGTGGTGATCACCAGCCCGGGTGCGCCGGAGAGTCCCTGTTCCGCGGCGACGCCCCGACCTCCGGGTCCGCGGACCCCGAGGGCATG
Source organism: Gordonia neofelifaecis NRRL B-59395 (assembly GCF_000192435.1). Taxonomy (GTDB): domain Bacteria; phylum Actinomycetota; class Actinomycetes; order Mycobacteriales; family Mycobacteriaceae; genus Gordonia; species Gordonia neofelifaecis. The sequence continues at coordinate 168,283 of NZ_AEUD01000004.1, read as the reverse complement.
GGCCTCGTCGGCGAGCATGATCGCCCCGTGCTCGGCGGCCGCGTCGTAGTAGTCGCGCAGCGGCGCGATCATGCCGTCGATGCTGTAGATCGAGTCGGTGACCACGAGCGCGCGATCCTCGGTCCGTCGGGCCAGGGCACGGCGCACGGCCTCGGTGTCTCCCCGCGGGACCACCTCGACGCGAGCCCGCGACAGCCGGCATCCGTCGATCAGCGAGGCGTGGGCACCGGTGTCGCTGACGATCAGGTCGCCGCGTCCGACGAGCGCGGTGATCGCACCGATGTTCGCGAGGTAGCCCGACGAGAACGTCAGGGCCGCCTCGAAGCCGAGGAAGTCGGCGATGTCGTTCTCGAAGTCGATGTGCGCGGCGGTCGTGCCCGCGACGAGGCGGGACGCCGTCGAACCGGCGCCCCATTCGTCGAGGGCGGCGTGGGCTCCGGCGATCACCGCGGGATGGCTCGACAGGCCGAGGTAGTCGTTCGAGGCCAGATTGATCTCTGCGGCGCCGGCTCGGCGCACCACCGGTTCGCGATGCAGCCCGGCTTCCAGGGTCCGCTCGGCGACGTCCGCGAGCCACGGCGCGCTCATGACGCCAGCTCCGGCTCGGCGACGACCGGCGACGACCGCCGCGGCGGCCACCGACGCGGTCGCGGCGGCGGTGATCCCGGTGACCAGGGTGTCGAGGTCGGCGTCGTCGATGATGAACGGGGGCATCGCGTAGATCAGGTTCCGGAAGGGGCGGACCCAGACCCCGGCTCGGACGGCCGCATCGGTCGCCGCGGCCATGTCGACCTCGACGTCGAGTTCGACCACCGCGATGGCGCCCAGAGTGCGGACGTCGGCGACGCCCGGCAGGTCGACGAGCGGCGCGAGGCCGTCGGCGAGTCGCCGTCCGATCTGCGGCACCCGCGCCTGCCAGTCCGAGTCCTCCAGCACCGCCAGCGAGGCGCAGGCGACGGCGCAGGCCAGTGGGTTGGCCATGAACGTCGGCCCGTGAGCCAGTCCGCCGGCCTCGCCGCGGCTGATCACATCGGCGATCGGGTCCGTGGTGAGAGTCGTCGCGAGTGTGAGATAGCCACCGGTCAGTGCCTTGCCCACACACATGATGTCGGGCGCGACCCGGGCGGCGTCGACCGCGAAGAGAGTTCCGGTGCGCCCGAATCCGGTCGCGATCTCGTCGCAGATCAACAGGACGTCGTGCACATCGCACAGCCGACGCAATCCGGCGATCAGTTCGGGCGAGTGGAATCGCATGCCGCCCGCGCCCTGGACCACCGGCTCGACGATCACGGCGGCGAGTTCGTCGCGCCGGAGGTCCAGCTGGGCGTCGAGCATCGTCAGGTACGCCTCGTCCGCCGCGGCCCCGGAGCGGGCATCAGGCGGCGCCGGGACGAACACCTGGTCCGCGATGACGCCGCGCCACATGGCGTGCATCCCGCCGTCGGGATCGCACACGCTCATCGGCGCGAACGTGTCGCCGTGGTAGCCGCCGCGCCAGGTGAGGAGACGTCGTTTGCCCTCCTGACCGCGGCTGCGCCAGTACTGGATCGCCATCTTGACCGCGACCTCCACGGCGACCGATCCGGAGTCGGCGAAGAAGACCTTCTGCAGCGGCTCGGGTGTCATCTCGACCAGCGCCGCCGCCAGTCGTGCGGCCGGCTCGTGGGTGAGTCCGCCGAACATCACGTGCGACATCCGGCCGGCCTGTTCGGCGAGCGCCGTGTCCAGGCGCGGGTGCCGGTACCCGTGAACGGCGGCCCACCAGGAGCTCATCCCGTCGATCAACTCGGTGCCGTCTGCCAGCCGGATGCGGACGCCTTCGCAGTCACGCACCACCAGCGGTCGTGTGCTCGCGGGAAACGCCCCGTACGGATGCCAGACGTGTCGTGCGTCGACCTCGGCAATGGTGACCTGGTCCACTTCGACCTCCTGTTCGTCGCTCATCCCACCCGGGCAACTCGGCAATTCCTGGACACCGTACAGGACGTCCTGAACGATGTACAGGAAGCGCCTGGACGGCGTACAGGACAGGTCGGATAGGGTGGGGCCGTGAGCAACACGAGGGCGGACATCCTGATCGCGGCGCGGAACATCCTCGCCGAGCACAGCCTCGCCGACCTCACCATGCGCAGGCTCGCGTCCGACCTCGGCGTCCGGCCGAACGCGCTGTACTGGCACTTCCCGAACAAGCAGACGATGCTCGCGGCGCTCGCCGAGGACATCCTGTCCACCGTGCCCGGACCGGTCGACGACATCGACTGGCTCGCCGAACTCCAGCGCCTCGCGACCGACATGCGACAGGCTCTGCTCGCGGTCCCCGACAGCGCGGAAGTGGTCTCGTCGGCCTGGGCCTCGGGATTGGCCGATCGCGGGATCGAAATGGTGATCGCGGGCGTCGCCGCACGCGGTGGCGTCGACCCGCAGGCGAGCCGAGGCCTGGCGACCGCGATCTGCCAGCTCACGATCGGCCTGACGATCGAAGAGCAGACGCGGACACAGATGGAACGGCTCGGCGTCACCGGACCGTCGGGACGGGTGTTCGCCGCCGAATTCGACGACGCGCTCGAAGTGATTCTCGACGGGGCGCGAGCGCGCGGCGAGGTCGCCCGCTCACCCTCCTGAGATTCGCGTCGACGCGAGGCCTGCACGTAGATTACTGAGGCGGCCACCCGCCCCGGGAGGCCTTGCGCCCCGACAGAATCGACGAAAGTGCCCGCCTCCACCGATCGCCGCGAACCGGCACCGGCCGCCACGCTGCCCGCATACCGCACCGACCTCGACGGTCTCCGCGGCATCGCCATCGCCCTGGTCGCCTGCTTTCACGTCTGGTTCGGCCGGGTCTCCGGCGGCGTCGACGTCTTCCTCACCCTGTCCGGATACTTCTTCATCGGTTCCCTCGTCCGCCATACGATTCACAGCCAGTCGGCGCGGATCGGATTCGGTGAGACCGTCAACCCCTGGCCTCGGCTCAAACGCCTGATCAGACGGCTGATCCCGGCGCTCTACACGGTGCTCGTCGGCGTCGTGGTCCTGACGGTGTTGATCGTCCCGCAGACCCGGTGGCTGAACATCGGTCGTGAGACCTTCGCGAGCGCGCTGTACTACCAGAACTTCTACCTGGCGAAGAACTCTCAGGACTATCTCGCGGCCAGTTCCGCGAACAGCCCCCTGCAACATCTCTGGTCGATGTCCATGCAGGGTCAGTTCTTCGTCGGTGCCCTCGTGGTGCTGCTCGCCGTCGCCGGTCTGATCAAACTGTGCGGAGCGAGGTTCGCGCCGCTGACCAGGCCCGGCGTGATCCGCGCCGTGTTCGCCTGTCTGGTCGGCGCGATCGCGATCGCCTCGTTCGCGTGGGCGCAGTACCGACTGCACATCGACCAGCCGTTCAACTACTACGACACCCGCTCTCGACTGTGGGAGCCGCTGGTCGGCGGACTGTTCGCGATCTGGATGCCGCGACTGCGGGTCGCCTCGTGGCTGCGGGGCGCGGCGACGGTCGCCGCGCTGCTGCTCATCGCAACGTGCGGTTGGTGGATCGACGGGGTCGCGGAGTACCCCGGCGCCCTCGCCTGGGTGCCGGTGGGTGCGACTCTGCTGGTGATCTGGGCCGGCCAGACGGCGGCGGACGCGCCCGCTCCCGCGGCCAACCGACTCCTCGCCAGTCGGCCCGCGGTCCGTCTGGGCGGACTGTCGTACTCGCTGTACCTGATCCACTGGCCGCTGCTGATCTTCTTCCTGACCTGGCGCGGAACCGACCACGCGACATTCCTCGAAGGCACGGGCATCCTGGCCGTCTCTCTCGGACTCGCCTGGTTCATGAAGCGGTACGTGGAGGATCCGATGCGCGGCGGCGGGCGGTCGTCGATGGCGCACATCCGCTGGCCATCGCACCCGCGCATCACGTACACCGCCATCCTGACCGTCGCACTCGTCGCCCTGTCGGCCGGTTCGGCCGGCGCGATCCGCGCGTGGGATCGCCACATGTCGACGGTCACCGTCGACACCGCGAACCTCGATCCGGCGCTGTACCCGGGTGCGCGTGCGCTTCTGGAGAATGCCCCGGTGCCCGCGCTCGACCCGCAGCCGACACCACTCGCGGTGGCCGACGACCTGCCGATGACCGGACCGGACGGATTCATGAGCGACTTCACCGTCACCGAGCCCGTCGTCGGCGTCTACGGCGATCCGCAGGGACACAAGACCCTCGCGCTCGCCGGCGGTTCACACGCGGAGATGTGGATCGGGGCGCTCGATGCCATCGGCAAGGCCAACGGATTCAAGATCGTCACCTATCTGAAGATGGGCTGTCCGCTCACTTCCGAGGAGAATCCCACGAAGCTCGAAGGCACCCCGTATCCGGAGTGCCGCACCTGGAACCGCAATGTGATGGAAGACCTCAAGCGGACCCGTCCCGACGCGGTGTTCACCAACTCCACGCGGCCCAACCCCGCCGGCCCCGCCGATCACGTGCCCGACGGCTATGTCGGCGTGTTCGACGAACTCACCGCGGCAGGCATTCCCGTCGTCGGAATCCGCGACGATCCGTGGCCGCACAACGACCGCGGCCCCATCGACACGCCCGAATGCCTGGCGTCCGGCGGTAACGCGCGCTCGTGCGGCACCGTCCGCACCAGCGCCTTGCACGCGGTCGATCCGGCTACCGCCTACGCGGACCGGAACCCGCTCTTCCACCGCCTGGATCTCTCCGACGGGCTGTGCACCGCCGACTTCTGCCCGGCGGTGGTCGGTAACATCATCGTCTACAAGGACTATCACCACCTGAGTGCGACGTACGTCCGCAGCCTGACGCGGGAACTGTCCCGCCAATTGTCCGCGGCCCTGCCGTGGACCGGACCGCAACTCGGCTGACAGCACCGACCGCACACGCGGGTGATCGAAGGAGCGGAATGTCCGGGACACCGATCGACCCGGTGGCCACCTACCGCGTCCAGCTGACCCCGGAGTTCACCTTCGCCGAGGTCGCGGGCATCCTCGATCACCTCCGTGACCTCGGCATCAGCCACCTGTACCTGTCCCCGATCCTCACGGCGATGCCCGGTTCGACGCACGGGTACGACTGGTGTCCGCCCGCGCGGATCTCCGACGTCCTCGGCGGCGCGGACGGCTACCGGCTGCTTCGCGAGCACGCCCGGGCACGGGGCATCGGCATCATCGTCGACATCGTCCCCAATCACGTCGGAGTGGCTGACCCGGACCACAATCCGTGGTGGGCCGACGTGCTCGTCCACGGCCTCCACTCCCCGTACGCCGGCTACTTCGACCTCGACACCGCACCGGTCGGCGGCGTGATCAATCTGCCGTACCTCGGTCGCGAAGAGGACCTCGCAGGACTCCGGCTCGACGACCGCCTCCGCTTGGTGCTCGGCGACCTCGCGCTGCCCACCGCGCCCGGCACGGCCACGCCGGGCGACGACCCGCTCGCCGTCCATCTGCGCCAGCACTATCGGCTGGTCCTCCACGACAGCCGCCGGGTCGGCTACCGGCGGTTCATGGCGGTGAACGGACTCGCGGCGCTGCGCCAGGAGATCCCCGAGGTCTACGACGCCACCCATGCGTGGCTACAGGAGCTGATCGCCGACGACCTCGTCGACGGGGTGCGGGTGGATCACGTGGACGGGCTGCGGGACCCGACGGCGTACCTGCGACGACTACGCGCCGATCTCGGCGACGACCGCCTCCTGTACGTCGAGAAGGGCCTGGCTCACGACGAACGCCTCGACCCGGATCTGCCCGTCGACGGAACCACCGGCTACGACCAACTCCGACTGATCGAGGCCCGCTTCACCGCGCCGACCGGAGCGATCGAACTGGACGAGACGTTCCGCACGGTTCTGGGAATCGCCGGCGACGGCGACGTGCTCGGCGCCCGCGCCCTCGCACTGCGCCGAACGGTCCTCGTCGACATGTTCCCGGATCGACTGCAGCGCGTGACCGATCAGCTGAGCAGCAGCGCTCGCGACGTGCCCGCCCACATCATTCAGCAGGCCGCGGCCCTCGAGATCTGCTCGGCGGCCGTGGCGCGCCCGGACTATCCGTCGCTGTCGGCCCGGGTGATCGCCAACATCGACCGGCTCGCCGACGAGAACCCCATCCTCGCCTCCGGATTCGACGTTCTCCGCGAGGCCTTCGTCGACCGGGATTTCGCTCCCGAGGCGATTGCACGCATCGGCGAGGCCGCGGTCGCGGTCTACGGCAAGGCCATCGAGGACATCGGCTTCCACCGCACCGCCCGGCTCGTGTCGAGCCAGGAGTTGGGCTGCAACCCGCTGGTGCCCGCCATCGACCGAACCGACTTCTACGCCCGTACGACCGAGCGTGCCGCCCACTGGCCGCGAGCCATGACCGCGCTGTCGACCCACGACACCAAGCGCAGCGAAGACGTCCGTGCCCGCATCGCGACGATCGCTCAGACCCCGCAGCGCTGGCGCATCCTGGTGAACGAGGTCTGGCGGATAGCGCCGCCGCCGGAACCCGTGATCTGCTACTTCCTGCTGCAGAACGTCGTCGGCGTGTGGCCCGTCGGGAGCCGACCGGACGCCGACCTGGCCCGGCGTCTCGCCGACTTCGCCCGGAAGGCGATGCGCGAGAACGGCGAAGTGTCCTCCTGGACCGACGTCGACGAGAAAGCCGAAGACGCCGTCCAACACTGGCTGGCCGGCCTGCAGCACGGACTGGTCGCCGAATTGGTGGCGTCGTTCGTCGCGCTGATCGCCGATGCCGGCCACGCCGAATCGATCTCTCGCAAAGCACTGTCGCTGCTGTTGCCCGGGGTCGGCGACGTGTACCAGGGCACGCAGTGGTGGGACGACTCGCTCACCGATCCCGACAACCGCCGCCCCGTCGATTACGACCGGAGCACTGACCATCCCAAGCTGCGCGCCGTGCGGACCTGCCTCGAGGTCCGCCGCCGCCATCTCGAGGCGTTCGACGAGGGCAGCGACTTCCTCGACGTACCCGTTCGGGGCGCCTCCGCCGCCCACGTCGTCAGTTTCGCTCGCGGCCGTGCCGGCGTCGCCGAGGTAGTCGTCGTCGCGGTCCGGCTGGCGCTGATGTTCACCGGCGCGGAGATCCGGGAGCAGTGCGTCATCGACCTCCCTGGCGGGACATGGTGCGACGCCTTGTCCGGCAACGCCTTCACCGAGAGTGTCACCGCCGACTTCCTCCTCGGTGACCGGCCGCTGGCCGTGCTGGAACGATACGACGACGCCTGACGCGAGCGTCGAAGCGCCCGATGCGATGGTGCGAAGGTCCGCCGCGACCTTTCTCCAGGCCGGCGAACCCTGGCCTCGACGACCGCCCGCTATCCGCCGGGTGCGGGCGCCGGCGCCGGGTTCTCGGCAGGAGCCGGTGCCTGCGGCGTCTGCGCCCCCTGCTGGGCCCCGACAGTCACGCCGGGTCCGGCTTCGATCGCGCTGACGAGCCAGTCGCCGTCGACCTTCTCCATGCTCAACTGAAGCAGAATCGCGTTCTTGCCACCGGTGCTGCTGACCGCGCTGGTTCCGCTGACGTCGACGCCGAGCACCACCGTCGAACTGTCCGCGTCGAACGATTCGACCATGGAGGAGGTGACGGTCGTCTTGATGTTCTCGACCTTGTTCTCCTTCATGAACTGCGTGCTCACCACCGCGTCGGACCCGAGGCGCTTCTTGAACTCGCCGGTGCTCAGCGGTCCGACCGCGTTGCGCAGCGAGGCGGCATCGGCGTTCGGACCGCTCATCGCCTGAAAATAGGTCACCACGAAGTTCGACGCCGCAGCCTTGCTGTCGTCGAACGCGGCGAGCTCCTGATTCTTCTGGTAGAGCTGCCAGCCGCCGACAGCGATGACGGCGATCACCGCGGCCACGACGAGTCCAACGAGAACCTGCTTGATCCGGCGGACCGGAATGCTCAATGAGACATTGCCGGAATCGGCTTTCCGCGCCTGGCGGGCGGCCCGCTTCTCGGCGTTCACCGACAGTTCCGGATTCGACCCACTCACCGGCGCATCGGCCTCGTCGACCGCATCCGCTGCTTCGGACACATCCACCGAGTCCTCGTGCGTCGGCTCCTCGACCGCGTCCGCCGCCGAGGAGTCGTCGGGGCGAGTATCCGAATTGTCTTTCGAGTCAGCTGAACTCATAAATCCTTCATCACTTGTCGAGCGGGACCGTACGGGCGTTGGGATCGTAGCCCGGCGGAGGTCCCGCCGTGTCGTCGCCGTTCGGTCGCGGTGCATTGGCCGACCCGCGCACCTGCTGGGTCGGATCCTCGGTGACACAGTACAGATACTTGGGGACGGTCAGCTCGAGGATCTTCGTCGGTCGCACCGGCGCGAGCTGGTAGTTGCACGAGGGTCGCGGATAGATCGACGCCAGCGCCCACCACGCACCGTCGTGGAACATCTTCTGCGCCTCGATGGACCAGTCGCGTATCGCCGGGAACAGCGTCGCGAGGGCGGGCGCTCGCAACGCGCCCTGTCGGGCCACGTCCAGGAACTGGGTCAACACGTCGCTGAGCGGATCGGTGATCGTCGCCAGCGATCCGGTGAGGCTGGTGAACTGTCCCGGTCCGCGGCCGAGCAGAGTGCGCAGTTCCTTGTCCGCGGACACCGCCGCGGTGAACAACGAGTCCATTCCGCCCGCGAGTGTCCCGAGATCCGGCTGGATCTCGGCCGTCGTCTTCAGGATGGTGCCGCTGTTCTGAATCAACTTGGTGGTCTGCGGCAGCACCTTGGCCAGGTCGGCGAAGATCACGCCGCCCGAGTGGAAGATCGACTTCAATTGGTTCGGACCGCGATCGTTGAGGGCGATCTCGAGTTCCTTCAGCGTCGAGGTCAGCTTGGGCGCATCGATCTGGCTGATGACGTCGAGCGTCGACTGGAGCATCCCGGGGAAGTCCGCAGTCACATGGGTCTGCTGCATCGCGATCTCGTCGCCGTCCTGCAGATAAGGCCCGTCGTCGGAGGTCGGGGTGATGTTCACGTACTGCTCGCCGGCCGCCGACAGACCGAGCGCCGAGAACTTCGCGCCCTTGTTGATCTGATAGTCGTCGCGCAGTTCCACGGTGACATCGACGCTGCCCGGCGTCACCTGGATGTTCTTGACGTCACCGATCTCCGCGCCGCGCAGCATCACCTTGCTGGTGTCCTGCAGGCCGCCGGAAGCGGGGAAATGGACGGTGACCTGGTAGGTGCTCTGCCATGGCCGCCAACTGAGGCTGTTGAACGCCAGGAACGCCAGGCCCGCCAGCATCACCAGCACGAGGGCCAGGTTGCCGAGCATGATCTTGCGCTTGCGCAGCCATTTCATCACGAGCAGCATCCCTTCGTTCCCGTGAGACGAGCGATGATTCGCGCGAGCGTCTGCTCCATGCTGTGCATGCCGTTGGTGATGTCGCCGCCCTCCGGCAACCTCGACGCCGCGTCGAAGCCGACGCCGGGCGACAGCCAGTAGACCTTCGCCGATACCGCTGCGGCGCTGCCGGACGTCGACTTGACCCATTTCGGATTCAACTCGGCCAATCGGTCCGCCAGCGGACCGAAGATCGGCGCCGACTTGTCGAGCGCCACGAGAGTCGTGTTCAGGTGGCCCAGCATCTCGGCGAACGCGTCCTGCTCCGAGTTCAGGAAGTCGTTGGTCGCGCTCGTGACCTTGTTCGACTTGTCGAGGGTGGTGAGGATCATGCCGAGCTGATCGTTGATGGTGTTGATCGCCGCAGGCAGCTTGTTGATCGCCGCGGCGATCTGCGTCCGGCCGTTCGCGAGTTCCTTCGACCAGACCGCCGTGGTCGCCATCGCCTCGTCGACCGCCGCCGAGTTCTTGTTGAACTTGTCGATGGCGGTGGTGAAGCCCTCGATGGCACCGTGCAGTTCCGGTGCGTTGCCGCCGACCGCGGTGCTGAGCTCGGTGAAGATCCGCTGCAGCGAGCTGATCGAGCCGGAGTCGACGAGCCCGGTCATGCTCACCAGCAGATCCTCGACTGTCGCCGCGGCAGAGATGGGCCCGGTCAGCGTGCCGCCGTCCTGGACGTACCCCTTCGACGCGTCGGCCGGCGGTTGCAGGGCGACGAAGACGTCGCCGAGCGGTGTCGCCTGGCGCAGCTCGGCTCCGGTCCCGACCGGTAGCTGAGTGTCCTTGGCGACGTTCATCGTGACCTCGGCGCGATAGTTCTTCGCGACGATCGACTCGACTTCGCCGACGTCCATGCCGCCGAGTCGCACCTTCGCCTTGTTCGGCAGGTTCAGGGCGTTCTCGAACGAGGTGTGGACGGTGATCGAGTCACCGATCCCACCCGGCGCCGGGAGCGGAATCTGCTCCACGGTGATGCCCGGGACCACCCCGCAGGCGGCGAGACTGACCGTGGTCAGCAAGGCGACTGCGGCGACGCCCGCCTTCTTGATACGCGTCATTTCCTACTCAGCTCCAACAGTCCGGAGTAGATGCCGAGGTCCGGCCCGAAGTCCTTCAACTGCCCGGTGTCGCAACCCTTCTGGTTCATGTTGATCGCGTTGCAGAACTTGTTCAGCAACTGCGTGTCCAGCAGCGACTTGTCGAGGAACACCGACGTCCGCCACGCGCCCTGCTCGGCCGAGATGGAGTTCGACAGGTTCTGGAACAGCAGCGGCGCGACGTCGATCGTCTCAACCACCTCGCGGGAGAAATCCGACAGATTCGCCGCGAGCGATGCCATCCGTCCGGTGGCTCCGCTGATGGCGCCCGAGTTGTCGGCCAGGAACTCCGAGGTGTTCTGCAGCGTCTTGTTCAGATCGTGGAGTGAGGCGACGAGGCCGACAGACTGGTCACCGAGCATGTCCGACACCTTCGTCATCGACGAGGAGAACTGCAGCATCTTCGGATAGTTGTCGGTCAGAGCGGTCGTCAGGGTGCTCAGCGACTTGATGATCGAGGTGAGCGCGTCGCCGTTGTCGGCACCGAGCTTGCCCGCCTTCGACAGCGCGTCGAGCGCCTGCCGCAGCTTCTCACCGTTACCCGAGGCGATGCCCGAGGTGACGTCGACGAAGTCGGCGATCGGCCCCTCTCCGGGGCGGTCTCCAGACATCGACTTGACGATCTTGTCGATCGAGTCGAAGAGGGTGCCGATCTCGACCGGTGCCTCGGTGTTCTTGATGACGTCGCCGTCGGCGAGCTTCGGTCCCTGCGTGTACGTGGGCGACAGCTCGATGTGCCGCGTCGTCACGATCGACGTGTTCACGATCGCCGCGGTCACGTCCGCGGGGACGTCGACGCTGTTGTCGACCGTCATCGTCACCTTCACCCGGGTGCCCTGCGGCTCCACCGAGGTGATGCGGCCGACCGGCATGCCGAGCACCGCGACGTCGTTGCCCTCGAAGATTCCCGAGACGTCGTCGAAGTACGCGGTGACGGTCTTGGCCTGGCCGAGCGCAGCGGTCCAGGTGGCCGGCATCAGTGAGCAGCCGGTCACGGTCAGCGCGGTCACCGCCACGACCGCGACCGCCGCGAACGCCCTACGGGTTCTGGTCATCGTCAGCATCCGTCCACCACCCGTGCCGCGCAGAGCCAGTTGTCGGGGAACAGACCCCACGGCAGATAACCGTTCGCGTAGGGACCGTCGCCGGTGAGGTTCGTCGTCAGGCGTGCGGTCACCGGGAGCACCTCGAGCAGCTTGCGCAGGTTGTCGCGGTTCTTCTCCAGGCCGTTGGAGATGGTGTTGAGGTTCGCCATCACCGGCGCGAACTTGTCTCCGTTCTCGGCGGCGACGGCGGTCGCCTGATCGGTCAGCGCCGCGACGCCGTCGAGCATCCGCGTCACGAGCTGCTCACGGGCGACGATCTTGTTCGCGAGCTGGGCGCCCTGTCCGACGATGATCGAGAGCGCGAACTGGCTGTCGACCACCTGCTTGGTCACCGCGTCGGTGTCCTTGAGCAGTTGGTTGATCTGGTCGTGCCGATTGTTGAGGACGTCCGACATGCGGGTCAGTGCATCGAGCGTCGGACCCATGATCGCCGGGGCGCCGGAGAGCTGGCTGCTCAGCGTCCGGATGCTGTTCGTCAGCTCGTCCGGTTTGATGCCTGCGAGCACAGGTGTGCCCTTCTCCAGGGTCTTCTGCAGGTCGTACGGAACGTACGTCTGCTGGATCCGGTCGTCGGGGGCCGCCTTGTCACTGCTGCCCAGCACGACGTCGACGTACCGCTGTCCGAGCAGCGTGGACATCTTGATCTCGGCGGAGCCGTCCTCCTTGACCTCGACGTCCTTGTCGACCTTCATGTCGACGGTGACGTGGTCTCCGGCGAGCTCGGTCTTGGACACCTCGCCGACGTCGATGCCCGCAACGCGAACCTTGTCGCCCGGCCGGATGCCGCCGGCCTGTTCGAAGTCGGCGGTGTACGTCCGCTTGCCGAGCCCTGCGGTGCTCAGTCCGACGACGCCGACCAGGACGACGGCGATCACGACGGCCCCGAGAATCCCGTACCAGAGTCGGCGGTTGCCGTGGAACGACCGCGCGAAACGCTTCTTCATCGGCACACCACCGAATGGTTGGTGCCACCGATCTTGTTGATCAGCCCCGGCGGGAACAGGACGTCGCCGATGGCGATGTCGAGGTCGCAGGCATAGATGTTCAAGTAGTCACCCTGCATCATCACGTTCGGGAAGTGTCCGAGGAAGATCGGCAGCTGGAAGGCCAGATCGTCGAGCTTGGCTCCGCTGGCGATGAGTTTCGTCGTGGCGTCGTCGGCCGCCGTGCCCGCCGACTTGAGCGTCGCCCGATTCTGCGCGAACACCTGGGCGAACCCGGTCGAGGTCCGACCGATCTGATCGATCGCCTTGCCGAACTGCTGCGAGCTGCCGTTGAGGCCCTCGACGAGTTTGCCCGCGCTGTCCAGGATCGTCTTGACCTGATCTCCCTGTGACGCCAGCTCGCGCATCACCACCCCCATGTTGGTGATGATCGCGCCGAGCACCTGATCGCGATCGGCCATGTCGTTCGCGACCTGACCGATCTCGGCGATGGTGCGAGTCAACGACACCTCGTCGCCCTGGAACGCCTGGATCAGACTCTCCGACAGGGAGTTGACCTGTTCGGGCGTCAGCGTGTCGAAGACCGGCTGGAATCCGGCGAGCAGCTTGGTGACGTCGAACGAGTCCTCACCCGGCAGGTGCAGGGCCGATCCCCCGCTCAGCGGAGCTCCCGGGGTCGGTCCGTCCAGCGACAGCGCCAGATACCGCTGTCCGATCAGGTTCTGATAGCGGATCGCGGCTCGGGTGTTCGCGTACACCTGCTGGTCGTCCTGCACCTCGAAGGAGACGACGGCCTTGCCGTCCTCCAGGTCGATGCTCTGCACCCGTCCGACGCGCACGCCCGCCATGCGGACGTCGTCGCCGTCTGCCAGGCCCGACGCATCGTTGAAGGTGGTCGTGAAGCCGGTGGTCGGCCCGCTGACCGATCGTTCGAGGGTCGACCAGATCAAGTAGGTCATGAACAGCGCGACGATCGCGAACAGCGTGAACCCGATCAGCGGTTTCCTGATGGTCGACTTCGCGTGGCTCACTGGCCTCCCTCCTTCGGCGCCACCGCGGACACCAACGGCCCGAGCATCAGACTGTCGGCCGCCGAAGGCTGACGTCCCAGTGCGCCCTTCAGCGTCTTGCCGTCCTTGCCGGTGGTCACCGCGCTCACCGGTTTCTGGGCGGCGGCGCGCTTCATTCCCGGCGGGTAGATCGTGAGCGGACCCGACATCGTCGGGCCGGTTCCCGTTCCGGGACCGACACAGCCCGGTCCACGCGCAGTTCCGTACGGTCCGCCGTCATACACCGGGCAGTTCTGCCGGGTGTACTGCTGGAAGGCCCCGAAGCTGACGCCGAGATTCAATTGGACGTGTCCGTTGACGCCGGTGAAAACCCCGAGCACGCGACCGGCGAGCACGTACAGTTCCTGCAGGCCCTGGGGCAGCGAGTCCGGCTCGAAGGTGATCGCGCCGAGCATCGTGTTCAGGTCGCGGACGATCCGCTTGCCCCCGTCGCCGTTCTTCGCGAACAGGGTCTGAACTTGATCGAGCATGCCCTGCCCGGCCGACAGCAGCGCGGTCAGCTGATCGGAGTTCTGCGCGATCGTCACGGCGGGCACCACCGACTTCCCGAGCGCGTCGAGAAGCTGCGGCGTGGATTTCGCCAGACCACGGACCGCGGCGTTGAAGTTGTCGAAGCCCGACGGAGCTCCCGGCGGAAACTGCGCGTTGATCGTCTTCCAGTACGTGTCGAGGACGCCGACGAAGGTCGAGAACGTCGCACCGCCGCCCTGGAGCGCATCGGCGATGGTGCCGAGGACCATGCCGAGATCCTCCGGCGGCACACTGCGGAGCAGGGTCCGCAGCTCGTTCTGTGCATCCTGCAGCCGGATGGTGGGCTCGGAGGTGTCGGCCTTGACGACGTCGCCGCCGCTGAGCGATTCGGACGACGGATTCGCCGGGGCGATCAACTCGACGGAGTTCACGCCGAACAGGTTCGACGGCACCGTGCGCGCCGTCGTATTGGCCGGGATGCCCGACGCCTGCTGCGGGTCCAGGATCAGTGCGACGTCCTTCGTCGGGTCGTCGCCGCTGCCGATCATGGTGATGGTGTCGACCGATCCGACGATGAAGCCGTTGTAGCGGACGTCCGCGCCCGAGACGAGCCCGTCGCCGACATCGGTCATCTGTGCGGTGACCTCGGTGCGGTCCTCGAACTTGCCCTCGTACCGGGCGAGCAGCAGGCCGAGGACCAGCACGCCGACGGCGAGAAAGATCGCGCCGCGGATGAAGTACGTCTTGAGTGACGGATCGCGTCCACCAGTATCGATTTTCATTCAGCTATCCCGATATCTTGATGCCGGCGGAGGTACCCCAGAAGACCAGGGTGAGGATCAGGTTCGCAAAGACGATCGTGATGATCGACAGCCGGATCGCGTGACCGGCGGCCACACCGACACCCTCCGGGCCACCCGAGGCGAAGTAGCCGTAGTAGCACTGGATGAACGTCGTGAGCAGCACGAACACGATCACCTTGAGGAACGAGAAGACCACGTCGCGCGACAGGATGAACTGGTCGAAGTAGTGCAGGTACGTTCCGGCGCCCTGGCCCGACTGCACCTGGAACATGAACTGACAGGCGACGTAGTTCGCGGCCAGCGAGATCGCGTACAGCGGGATGATCGACAGGACCGCGGCGGCCATCCGGGTGGTGACCAGGTACGGCAGCGGGCGGATGGCGATCGATTCGAGGGCGTCGATCTCCTCGCTGATGCGCATCGATCCGAGCTGGGCGGTGAAGCGGCAGCCGGACTGCGCGGTGAACGCGGTCGCCGCGAGCAGCGGCGCGATCTCCCGGGTCGTGGCGAAGGCCGACAGACCGCCGGTGATCGGCGACATGCCGAGCAGGTTCAGGGCCGTGTAGCCCTCGATGCCGACGGTCGCGCCGCCCATCACACCGAGGATGACCATGACGCCGACGGTTCCGCCGCCGACGACGATGGCTCCGTTGCCCCAGGCTACGTCGGAGAGCAGTCGCCAGACCTCTTTCCGGTAGTGGGTGAAGGTGATCGGCGCGAGCCCGATGGACTTCACCAGGAAGGTGATGAGGTGGCCCATCGCGACGATGCCGTCGCGCGGCGCCTGCCAGAGCTTCTTGAGCCACTCGAGCGGCTTGAGCAGCGGCGGCACATACCGTGATGCCGTCATCTCACACCACCTTCGCCGGGACGACTAGCGCGAACACCTGGGTCAGCACCACGTTGACGGTGAACAGCAGGATCACCGAGTTGACGACGGCGGCGTTGACCGAATTGGCCACGCCCGCGGGACCACCGCTGGTCGACAAGCCGCGGTCGCAGGCCACGATCGCCACGATCGCCCCGAATATGACGGCCTTCACCAGCGCGAATAACAGGTCTGGGACGCCGGCGAACGACGCGAACGTCCCGGTGTAGCTGCCGGGAGTACCGCCCTGGAAGTAGACGTTGAACAGGTAGCCGGTGATGAAGCCGACGAAGCACACGAACCCGCACAGCAGGAACGACACGACCATGGTGGCGAGCAGGCGAGGCGAGATGAGCCGCTGGATCGGATTGACGCCCATGACGCGCATCGCGTCGATCTCCTCGCGGATCGTCCGGGAGCCCAGGTCGGCCGCGATGGCCGATCCCACCGCTCCGGCCAACAGCAGCGACGTGACCAGCGGTGCGCCCTGACGGATCACGCCGAGGCCGGTCGCGGCACCAGAGAACGACGTCGCACCGATCTGTCCGGCGATGTTCGACACCTGAATCGACACGATGACGCCGATCGGGATGGCCACCAGGAGTGTCGGGAAGACCGACGTCGAAGCCATGAACGCGCACTGCCGGATGAACTCACCGAACGGGAAGCGCTTCTTCAGGATGTCCTCGATCAGGACTTTGAAGACCTCGACGAACATCGCGAGCTGGCGGCCGAATGTCTCGAACGACTTCTTGATGTGCTCGTCGAACCATCTGCGGGCGCCGCTGTCCGACCAGCGACGTCGCGCAACCTGTGGCTGCGCTTCCACCGTGTCTGTGCTCAATCCCCTGCCTTCGCGTCTTCGCTTTCGCGAACACAATGAAAGGATTCGGCCGTCACTCCGCTCCCCCATTGCCCAACCCAACGGGTTGTTCGGTCGTAATATACACAGCGAATTCTTGGGTTTGTGCGACGCACCACACATAACTTCACCTATGTAGGAAATCTGCTGGTGGGTGTGTGCGCTGGGCGAATCGCGGCCGATGAGGCGTCATCGGCGTTGCCGCGCGCCGTCGTCCGGGCGGAAACAGCGCAAAGCCCCAGACCGCGACACCGGCCTGGGGCTTGACGAGCGAGACGGACTGGTCCGTGTTGCGGACTACGTCAGGTAGCGGTACGCCGGAGTATCCGGTTCGAGCAGTTCGACGTCGAGTCGCGAACGCTTCATCCGGTCTTGCAGCCCCGTCAGACCCGCGCGGTCGCCGAGTTCGATGCCGACCAGCGCGGCGCCGGTCTCCCGGTTGTTCCGCTTCACGTACTCGAACAGGGTGATGTCGTCGTCGGGACCGAGCACGTCGTCGAGGAACCGGCGCAGCGCACCCGGCTCCTGAGGGAAGTTCACCAGGAAGTAATGCTTCAGCCCGCGGTGGACGAGCGACCGCTCGATGATCTCGCCGTATCGCGAGACGTCGTTGTTGCCACCCGACACGAGGGCTACGACGTTCGCATCCTTCGGGAGAGCCAGTTCCTGCACAGCGGTCGCCGCCAGTGCGCCGGCCGGCTCGGCGATGATGCCCTCGTTCTGATAGAGCTCGAGCATCGTCGAGCAGATCGCGCCTTCGCTCACGTAGGTGATGGTCACGCTGCCGGGTGCGAAGTCGATCTCCGATGCGTCGATCACCGGGACGCGAGGCTCGTCGGTGACGTCGGCGAGCGCCGGATGGCTCACCACGCGAGCGCCGGCGGCGGCCATCACGTCATGGCCCAGGCCGCCGATCCGCTTGACCGCCGCTCCGTCGACGAAAGCGTCCACGGTGGGCAGTGTGTAGGGCTCGCCGTAGACGAGCGCCGCGGAGAGCGAGACCGCGCCCCGCGGCTCCACGCCGATGATCGCCACGTTCGGACATGCGGCACGCAAGTAGGTGACGATGCCCGCCATGCATCCGGCCCCGCCGACCGGCAGCACGACGATGTCGGGATCGGCACCGAGCTGCTCGAGGATCTCCTTGCCGATGGTCCCCTGACCCGATGCTGTGCGCGGATCGTCGAAGGCGTGGATCCAGGTGGCTCCGGTACGCAGCACATCGCTCTGCGCGGCCGACGCCGCAGCGTCGTAGGTATCGCCGACGGCGATCAGCTCAACGAATCCCCTTCCATGCCAAAGGATTCGGTCACGCTTCTGCTTCGGCGTGGTGGTCGGCACATAGATGCGGCCGGATACCTCCATGGTCGCGCAGGCGAAGGCGACGCCCTGGGCGTGATTACCCGCGCTCGCCGCGACCACGCCCGCGGCGAGTTCGTCCGGGCTCAACTGCGACATCACGTTGTACGCACCGCGGATCTTGTACGACCGGACCGTCTGCAGGTCCTCACGCTTCAGGTGAATTCGTGCGCCGGTCGCGTCACTGAGGCGGGGGCAGTCCTCCAGCGGCGTACGGCGCACGACGCCGTCGAGACGGCGCGCCGCAGCCTCAATGCTCGCCGGAGTCAGGGTCGAATCACTGGCGGGAGCGGTTTTCGGCGAAGAAGTCACGCTCTCCATCGTCCCACCGCTCGCGGAGCGCGATGTACCCGCCCCACCACACTGCGACGACCGTCGCCGCGGTCGCCCACATCGCCACGGCTCCCGATCCGGAGAACGCGAACACCAGCGCGGCGACCACTGCTCCAGCGACCACGGCAGCGAGCTTGTGTGCGGGCCACGGCACGCCGAACACCGACACCCGCACGGCGGGACGCACGGTTGCGGTCTCGGGAACGAGCTGGATCAGTGCGGTCATAATTCAAGTGTAGCGCGGTCGTGACAGAAGTTTCGGCGACCCGAATCTCGTCCGCGGGTACGACTGCCCGAGCGAATACACCTCTCGACGACAGATCCCGCGTCCGGGACGCGGGATCTGTCGTCGAGAGGTGGAGATCGGCGGTGGGTCGCCGCACTGGCGGAGTGGTCCGCTATGTCAGACAGCCCGGCCCGAGCAGCGCCTTCAGGTCCCCCATCAGTGCCGACGACGGCGACACCCGCAACGCCTCGGTGAGCCGGAGCTGCGTCTGCTTCCGGTCGCTGACGAGGGTGACGTGGACGTCGGAGGTCCCCGGATGCCGGACCAAAATCTGCTTGAGCGCGCTCACACGATCCGGCGTGCACACCCGCGCCGACAGCGTCAGGCTCAGCGGCTTCGTGGTCCCGACCGCCGACAGGTCCGGCACGGCGAGATCGTTGGCGCTGATCATCGTCGAATCATCGCGCTTGTTGACTCGCGCCTTGACCAGGACGATGTTGTCGGCGACGAGGTCCATGCCGTAGGCGACGTAGGCGCGTGGGAAGAAGTAGACCTCGACGCCACCGACCATGTCCTCCAGTTGGACGGCCGCCCACGGCTCGCCCTTCTTGTTCACCCGTCGGGTGACCGAGGAGATGATGCCGCCGATCGTGATCTGCGCGCCGTCGGCCACCGAACCCTCCAGCAGCGACGTGATCGAGGTGTCGGTCTGCGCGGCGATCGCGTGTTCCAGCCCGGCGAGTGGGTGTCCCGACACGTACAGACCCAGCATGTCCCGCTCGAGGGCGAGCTTGTGCTTGGTCTCCCACTCGTCCTCGGGCACCTTGACCGCGAAGACGTCCGACGCGCCGCCGCCGTCGTCCCCGACTCCGCCGAACAGGTCGAACTGCCCGATGGCCTCGGCCTTCTTGGTCGAGATCACGGCGTCGATCGCTTCCGAGTGGACCAGGAACAGTCCCTTGCGATCGTGACCGAGTGAATCGAATCCGCCCGCCTTGATCAGCGACTCGGTGACCTTCTTGCTGCAGGCCTGAACGTCGATCTTGCCGAGGTAGTCGGAGAAGTTGGTGTAGGCACCCTTCTCCTCGCGAGCCGAGATGATCGACGACACGACGCCGGAGCCGACATTGCGGATCGCGGCCAGACCGAAGCGGATGTCCTCACCGACCGCGGCGAAGTCGGCGCGCGAGGCGTTGACGTCGGGCGGCAGCACCGTGATGCCCATCTTCCGGCAGTCGGCGAGATAGATGGCCGCCTTGTCCTTGTCGTCGCCGACCGAGGTCAGCAGACCGGCCATGTACTCGGCCGGGTAATTGGCCTTGAGGTACGCGGTCCAGAACGAGACCAGGCCGTAGCCCGCCGCGTGCGACTTGTTGAACGCGTAGCCGGCGAACGGCAGGACCGTGTCCCACAGCGCAGTGATGGCCTCTTGTGAGAAGCCGTTGCCGCGCATGCCCTCCGCGAAGCCGTCGTAGGCCTCGTCGAGGATCTCCTTCTTCTTCTTACCCATCGCGCGCCGAAGCAGGTCGGCCTGCCCGAGCGAGTAGCCGGCCACCTTCTGAGCGATCTGCATGATCTGCTCCTGGTAGACGATCAGACCGAAGGTCTCCGCGAGGATCTCCTTCAGCGGCTCCTCCAGCTCGGGGTGGATCGGCTTGACTTCCTGGCGGCCGTTCTTGCGGTCGGCGTAGTCGTTGTGCGCGTTCACGCCCATCGGACCCGGGCGGTACAACGCCAGCACGGCGACGATGTCCTCGAACCCCGTCGGCTCCATACGCCGCAGGAGGTCGCGCATCGCCGAACCGTCGAGCTGGAACACACCGAGGGTGTCGCCGCGCGCGAGCAGTTCGTACGACTTCGGGTCCTCGAGCGGCAGTTTGTCGAGGTCGAGGTCGATCCCACGGTTGGTCTTGATGTTCTCGATCGCGTCGCCGATGACCGTCAGGTTCCGCAGACCCAGGAAGTCCATCTTCAGCAGGCCGATGGCCTCACACGACGGATAGTCCCAGCCGGTGATGATGGCGCCGTCCTGCGCGCGCTTCCAGACCGGGATCGCATCGGTCAGCGGCTCGGACGACATGATCACCGCGCACGCGTGGACGCCGGCGTTGCGGACCAGGCCCTCGAGTCCGAGCGCGGTGTCGTAGATCCGCTTGACGTCGGGATCGGTCTCGATGAGCGTGCGGACTTCGGTGGCCTCGGCGTATCGCTCGTGTTCGGGGTCGGTGATGCCCCAGACCGGGATGTCCTTGGCCATGATGGGCGGCGGCAGCGCCTTGGTGATGCGGTCGGCGATCGCGAAGCCCGGCTGACCGAACTGCACGCGCGCCGAGTCCTTGATCGCGGCCTTCGTCTTGATGGTGCCGAAGGTGATGACCTGAGCCACCTTGTCATGGCCCCACTTCTGCGAGGCGTAGGTGATCATCTCGCCGCGACGACGGTCGTCGAAGTCGATGTCGATATCCGGCATCGACACGCGCTCGGGATTGAGGAACCGCTCGAACAGCAGACCGTGCGGAATCGGATCGATATTGGTGATGCCGAGCGCGTAGGCGACCAGCGAACCCGCCGCCGAACCACGGCCCGGGCCGACGCGGATACCGACTTCGAGCGCGTGTGCGATGAGGTCACCGACCACCAGGAAGTAGGCCGGGAACCCCATCTGGTTGATGACGCTCAGCTCGTACTCGGCACGCGTGACGTACTCGCCGGGCGGGTTGCCGTCGAAGCGACGGTCCAGGCCGGCCATCACCTCGCGAGCGAGCCAGGTCTCCTGCGTGAAGCCGTCGGGCACCGGGAAGATCGGCATCCGGTCGTGGTGGGTGTAGACCTCTTCGTACGACTGCACCCGCTCACCGATCTCGAGCGTGGAATCGCAGCCGCCGGGAACCACGTCGTCCCAGAGCGCGCGCATCTCCTCGGCCGACTTCAGGTAGTAGCCGTCGCCGTCGAACTTGAAGCGCGTCGGATCTGAGAGCGTCTTGCCCGTCTGCAGACACAGCAGCGCCTCGTGCGACTCGGCATGGCCGCGGGTGACGTAATGGCAGTCGTTGGTGACCAACGGCTTGATGCCCAGCTTGCGACCCACGTCGAGCAGCCCCGACCGCACGCGCTGCTCGATCTCCAGCCCGTGCTCCATCAGCTCCAGGTAGAAGTTCTCCTTGCCGAAGATCTCCTGCCACTTGCCCGCCGCTTCCAGGGCCTCGGCGTCGTGGCCGAGTCGCAGCCGGGTCTGCACCTCACCCGACGGACAGCCGGTGGTCGCGATGATGCCCTCGGCGTGCTCGGCGATGATCTCGGCGTCCATGCGCGCCCACTTGCCGAGCTGCCCCTCGATCGACGCCAGCGACGACAGCTTGAACAGATTCCGCAGACCGGTCGCGTTCTCGGCGACCATGGTCATGTGCGTGTACGCACCCGAGCCGGAGACGTCGTCGGACTTCTGGTCGCGCGTACCCCACAGGACGCGCTTGGTGTTGAACCGCGACTCCGGGGCGATGTACGCCTCGATGCCGATGATCGGCTTGATGCCGTGCTTCTTCGCAGTGTTGTAGAACTCGCTGGCACCGAACATGTTGCCGTGATCGGTCATCCCGATCGCCGTCATCCCCAGCCGCTCGGCTTCGCTGAACAACGGCGACATCTTCGCGGCACCGTCGAGCATCGAATACTCGGTGTGGTTATGAAGATGAACGAACGACCCGGACACGCGGCGACTCCTAGAGACGATCGAAACGGCTTGAGACCACTCCACTGTAGAGAAGACCTCGGACACTTCTGCCGTGGCGCGCGGCGCTGTGACAGATGAGACGGGCGGGTCGCGCGCGGCCCGCCCTCACGGCTCCCGGAGAACGTCGAGCGCGTGCTGCAGATCGGCTGGATACTCCGCCGTGAACTCCACCCGCCGACCGTCCGCCGGATGCGCGAACCCGAGGGTCCGCGCGTGCAGCCACTGGCGGTCGAGCCCGAGACGGGCGGCCAGCTTCGGGTCCGCGCCATAGGTCGGGTCGCCGCAGCACGGATGGTGCATCGCCGAGAAGTGCACGCGGATCTGATGGGTGCGACCGGTCTCCAGGTGCACGTCGAGCAACGACGCCGCGGCGAACATCTCCAGCGTGTCGTAGTGCGTCACCGACTCGCGGCCGTTCGCGGTGACCGCGAAACGCCAGTCCGAACCGGGGTGCCTGCCGATCGGGGCGTCGATGGTGCCGGACGGCGGATCGAGATGCCCCTGCACCAGCGCGTGGTACCGCTTGTCGACGGTCCGCTGTTTGAACGCGCGCTTGAGCAGCGTGTAGGCGCGCTCCGAGGCGGCGACGACCATCACCCCCGACGTGCCCGCGTCGAGACGGTGGACGATCCCCTGCCGTTCGTGCGCCCCCGACGTCGAGATCCGGAAGCCCGCCGCGGCCAGCGCCCCGATCACCGTCGGGCCCGACCAGCCCAGCGAGGGATGGGCGGCGACGCCTGCCGGTTTGTCGACGACGATGATGTCCGAGTCGTGGTAGATGACCTCCAGGTCTTCGACCGGCGTCGGCTCCACGGTCAGCGGCTGCTCGGGTTCGGGAAGCAGGACGTCGAGCCAACTGCCCGCGGCGAGCTTGTGCGACTTCCCCACCGACACTCCGTCGACGGTGATGTCGCCGGCGTCCGCGAGGGTCGCCACCACCGTGCGCGACAGCCCGAGCACGCGCGCCACGCCCGCGTCCACACGCATCCCGTGCAGTCCGTCGGGCACCGGCATCGCCCGTGAGTCACGCATCCTGGTCCTCCTCGTCGCCCGTGCCGTCGGTCGCATCGTCCGCGGCGTCGCCGTCGTCATTCTGATTCCTCGCCGCCCAGCCGGTGCGGGAACCGTCGTAGTCGTATCCGAGCAGGGTCAGGACTACCAGCAGAACGGCACCGCACACGACCGCCGAATCGGCCATGTTGAATGTCGGCCACCAACTGCCGACCTGGATGAAGTCGACGACGTGTCCGCGCAACGGCGCGGGATCGCGGAGCATCCGGTCCGTCAGGTTGCCGAGCGCGCCGCCCAGGACCAGACCCAGGCCGATCACCCAGCCGAGCGAGCCGAGCCGCTTGGCGTAGCGCGCGATCACCACGACCACCGCGAGGGCCACGAAGGTGAGGATCCAGGTGTACCCGGTCGCCATCGAGAAGGCCGCGCCGCTGTTGCGGACCAGGTGGAACGTGAGGAAGTCGCCGATCACCGAGACCGACTCGCCGGGCTCCATGTTGGCCACCACCAGCACCTTGCTCAGCACATCGATCAGATACGCCGCCAGCGCGACCGCGATCAGAATGCCGATGAGCCCGACTCCGTTCCGGCGCACCGGATCGCCGGCGCGCTGCGCCGCAGGTTCGTTCATGCCGTCAATTCTCCACAACTGAGCGGCGGACGTCGCACCCCGCCTCGTCGGAGGGCCCCGACGGCCGCACTACTCTGGCTCTGGTGACTGTCTCGACCCGCACCGCCCACCGCTCCGCGACCGGCCGCCGCGCCCTGGGCACCGCCACCGCCGGCCTCGTCCTCGCCGCCGGCCTGGTCGCGTGCTCCTCCGACGACGCGCAGGCCGACGACGGCCCCTGCGCCGCCACTGCGGCCAGCAAGACCGACGGGGCTCGATCGATCGCGCTGCCCGCCGCGGAGGTCACCGTGCTCTCACCCGGCACCGGGGAACTGCAGCCGCTGGCCGTCGCACCGACCACCGAATCGCCGCAGGCGGTGACCCTCGAGACCTCCTCGCTGGAGGCGAGCGTGGCCCCGACGTCGCGCACCGACACGACCAATCAGGTGCAGAAGACCGAGCAGCAGCTGGTGACTCCGATCACCGCCCGCACGGTCTGCGACGACCCCACCAGCCTCGAGTTCCGGATCGGCACGCCCACCAGCAAGGACGACAACCTCGACGGCCTGCTCGGCGCGCTCGACGGCTCGACCGGCGGACTCTCGTACGCTCCGGGCATGGTGCCGACGCGCCTGCGTCTGAAGCCGAACGACGCCTCCGAATCGCCCGCCCGGAGCGCCCTGGAGCAGTCGATCGTCGGCGCCCTGGACTACGCCGTCCCGCTGCCGACCACGCCTGTCGGCCGCGGCGCGCAGTGGCGGTCGGTGCGCACGGTCTCCGCGGCGGCGACCGTCACCCAGACGATGACCGTCACCCTGGCCTCGCGCGACGGCGACGTGGTGAAGCTCGACCTCGCCGTGGACGAGGCCCCGGTCGACTCGGTCTTCTCGATCCCGGGTTCCGACAGCAAGCTGCACATCGCGAAGTTCTCGATGAGCGGGTCCGGCTCGGTGACCGTCGACCTGCGTCGGCTGCTCCCGGTGGACGGCGCGCTCGTCATGAAGGGCGGCCGCGAACTGCTCGGCGACGATCCGAACCGGCCCATCCTGCAGCAGAACGAATTCACCCTCGCCTGGCGGAAGTCGGAGTGACTTCGGCCCGGCGAGGGTGAACGGGATCCGTCCGGATCAGATCAGCCTGCGGCCTTCTTGCTCGAGACCGCGCTCTTGGCCTTGCTCTGGGCTGCGGCGCAGAGCGGCGACTGGACGTCGGTCTGGCTCAGCAGCGGGCAGACGGTCTCCTTCGACAGCTTCCACCGGCCGTTGTCGAAGACGATCGACGCGTCGATCTTGGTCGGCGGGTTGTTCGGGAGCTTCACCTCGACCTT
This sequence comes from Gordonia neofelifaecis NRRL B-59395, assembly GCF_000192435.1. GTDB lineage: Bacteria > Actinomycetota > Actinomycetes > Mycobacteriales > Mycobacteriaceae > Gordonia > Gordonia neofelifaecis. Next base: position 143,116 of record NZ_AEUD01000004.1, on the reverse strand, counting down.
GACCTTGGCCTTGTTGGGGCCGGCCTTCAGGATCGGCTTCTTGATCTGGTAGGTGACGTCGGGGTTGTCCTTCTTCGCCTTCACCAGCTGGTTGAACAGGTTCGGGTCGATCTGGGAACCCTCGACGAGGTCGGTCTTCTCCGACGCCTTGATGCTCGGGTCGAGTGCCTTCTGCAGCATGTCGTTCAGTGCGGCGACGCCGGGAACCTTGTTCGGGTTCGTCATCTCGGCCTCGGTGCCGGTCGCAGCGCTGGTCGTGGCAGCTTCAGTGGTGGTGGTAGCGCTCGGCACCGGCGGCACGTCGGAGTTGTCACTGCCGCACGCCGCGGTCGCAGCGATGGCGCCGGCCAGCACGGCACCGGTCACGATTTTGCGAATGTTCACCGGAATAAGTCCTCACATTGGTCTGTTTCGAGCGGGCCCTACGGGCCCGAACCCAAACCACTATGCCAAAGTCGCTGCGATCCGCACACTTGCTCACCGGCCGCAAGGGGATCTCTCAGGTTGATCTCATCTGTCTCGTCCGCCCCACGCGACCTGCGGGCCAGGCTCCGGTCCCGCATCTCGAGTGGTCCGCATCGAATGCCTGAGCTGCCACGAGCCCTTCGGGACGAGCATGATGACTGGAGCCTCCACACGTCAGGTCGTGATGATCACCACCGGCGGCACCGCCGCCTCGCAGACCACCGCAGACGGGACCGTCCCCGTCCTGCACGCCGCCGATCTCGTTCCCGAGACCACCGCCGATGTCAGCGTGAGGCCGATCGAACTGATGGTCAAGGACTCGTCCGCGATGACCGTCCGCGACCAGTTCTCCATCGTCGCCGCCATCGGCGAGGCGCTCGACGATCCCGCGGTGACAGGCGTCGTGGTGACGCACGGCACCGACACCCTGGAGGAGACCGCGTATCTCGCCGACGTCTTCGCCACCGATCCCCGCCCGGTGATCTTCACCGGTGCCCAGTTCGCCGCCGACCATCCGCTGGCCGACGGGCCGGCCAACATCGCCGCGGCCGTCGCCCTCGCCGCCGATCCGGATACACGTGGACGCGGCGTGCTCGTGGCGCTCGGCGGCCGGGTGCTGGGCGCCCGCGGCGTGTTCAAGACGTCCACCACGGACGTCGCCGCATTCGACACCGTGCACCCGAACCTGCCCCGACCACTGGTCTCCGACGTGCTCCCCGACGGTCACCCGGCTCGCGTCGATCTGCTCGCCCTGTACCCCGGCGTGTCGCCGGGAACCATCGCGTCCGCAGTGGCGCAGCGCGCCGCCGGGATCGTGTTATCGGCGACGGGCTCCGGCAACACCCATCCGGACATCACCGCGGAGGTGAATCTCGCGGTACAGCGGAACGTCGTGGTCGTCGTGTCGACGCGCGTCCCGTACGGCGAGGTGGAGCCGACGTACGGCGGCGGTGGGGGCGGCGTCGATCTGGTCCGAGCGGGCGCGATCTTCTCGCCGTGGCTGCGTGCCCCGCAGGCCCGGACCGCACTGATCGCGCTGCTGTCCGCAGGAGCCGACGCGAAGGCCGTCGCCGCGTTCTTCGCCGCCTCATCGCCCGCCTGAACCCGTTCCGCGCACGGGGTCAGGTCTCGTCGTCCGACAGTTCCCAGCCGAGACTGTCCAGCGGGTCGGCGCGTGTCAGGGCCGGCTCGGGCAGCCGGAACGTGTACGCCCTGCCGGGCCCGGTCGCACGCGTCTCGAACCGGACCGTGACGAATCCGTGGCCGCCGCCCTGAACCCAACCGTGACCGTGATCGGGATGGTGGACGTCGGTCCCCGTCGGCCAGTCCGCCGGGTCTGATTCACGCGCATGCTCCTCCGGGGCAACCGGGTCCGCAGCCTGCGGCTGGGCGTCGCCGGTGTTCGGCTCGTCTCCGAGCCCCGGGAAGAGCGACTCCTGCTGCGCGTCGGACAGACCCGAGTATCCGACTCCGACCAACCGGATCGGCCCGACCTCGAGAGGATCGAGCGTCACCCGATGCGCGGCCGCGGTCAGTACGTCGAGATCGGTGGTCGCACCGGGCAGGGTGATGGACCGCGTCAGGATCGACATGTCCGACCGTCGGAGCTTCACGACGACGGTCCGCGCGCCGCGACCGTCAGCTGCCAGCCTGCGGTGAGCTCCGGCTGCGGCACCGGCTACCGCGATCCGCAGCGCCGGCGCGTCGACGATGTCGACCGGGAACGTCGACTCCGCGCTGATCTGCTTCGCCTCGGCTCGCTCCATGACCGGACGGTCGTCGACGCCTTGCGCGAGCCGATGCAGCGCCGGGCCGTTCGTCGCGCCGAGGACGGAGACGACCTCCGCGTCCGACAGCGCCGCGAGGTGACCGATCGTCTCCACACCCAGCCGCGCCAGCCGGTCTCCGGTCACCGGCCCGATTCCCCACAGCTTCCGAACCGGCAGCTCCTGCAGGAACTCCAGCTCCGACGACGGCGAGATCACGCGCACCCCATCGGGTTTCGCCATGCCTGACGCGATCTTCGCGATCTGCTTGCCCGATCCGAACCCGACCGACGCCGGCAGTCCGGTCTGCTCCCGGATCGACGCTCGCAGGCGCTCGGCGAAAGCGAGGGCCTCGGCGACGGTGGCGCCGGCGAGTTCGGCGGGCTCACCGAACGCCTCGTCGAACGACAGGGTCTCGATGATCGGCACGAACGATCGGACCACATCGAACACCCGACCGCTGACGACGCGATACACCGACCCGCGCGGTGGGACCACGACGGCCGCGCCGCCGACGAGCCGCCGCGCTTGATGCATGGGCATCGCCGAGTGGGCACCGAAGACCCGCGACTCGTAACTCGCACCGGCGACCACCCCTCGCCCGCCTGCCCCACCGACCAGTACCGGGCGTCCGGCGAGCGTGGGCCGGGTCAGCTGTTCCACGGACGCGAAGAACGCGTCCATGTCGATGTGCAGCACCCACCGCGTACTGCGCTCGGACTCGGGCTCAGTCACGGCGCCTACGGCACAGTGCCAGCACTCGCGCATCGCGCGTCGTGAACCGATCGACCTCCTCGCCCGCGTCACACCGCAGCAGTGCGATCGTCGCCGAATCCGGTCGCAGGGAGACGATCTCCCACTGCGCTCCGTTGTCCTCCCAGCGCTGGAGCCGTTCGAGATCGTCGCCGCTCATGCACCGATTCTATCGCCGCCATCGGACACTGCCGTCAGCCGCTCAGGCACCTCGCAGGTCGGGCGTAACCTCGACAGACGTGTCCTACCTTCGATATGCAGCACTCGGCGACTCCTTCACCGAAGGGGTCGGCGACCCCGACCCCGATCTCCCCAACGGTGTCCGCGGCTGGGCGGACCGCGTCGCCGACGAGCTCGCTCGGCTCGACCCGCAGAGCCGCTACGCGAACCTCGCCATCCGAGGCCGCAAGCTCGGTCCGGTGATCGACGAGCAGGTGGGCCCGGCCCTCGCCCTCGATCCGGACCTGATCACCATCTACGCCGGCGGCAACGACATCCTGCGGCCCAAGGTCGACATCGACGCGCTGATGTCCGACTACGACGACGCGGTCGCCAGACTGTCGGCCTCCGGGGCGCGCATCGTCCTGTTCACCGCCCACGACCCCGGCGGCTGGCCCCTCTTCAACGCCCTCCGCGGGCGCTTCGCCATCTACAACGAAGGCGTCCGCGAGATCGCCGACCGGCACGGCGCGACGATCGTGGACTTCTGGCGGATCGAGGACTACCGAGACGTCCGTCTGTGGGACTTCGACCGTCTCCACATGTCGTCGGCGGGCCACCAGCGCATGGCGATCGCCGTCCTCGACGCGCTCGGCGTCGACCATTCGCTGCGGCCTCTCGAACTGGCACCTCTGCCGGAACTGTCCGCGGCGCAGCAGCGCGCCGAGAACTGGCGGTGGCTCACCGAGTTCGCCGGTCCCTGGATCGGTCGACGCCTGCGCGGCACCTCCAGCGGCGACGCCCTCTCGCCGAAGTACCCGACGCTCCGCTAGACATCGGCAGTGTTCGGTGTGACCACGAGATGGTCACACCGAACACTGCCGATTCGAACTCCTAGACCTTCGCGACGTCCGCGGTGACGCCGTCACCGAGCTCGATCGCCGCGGCGTCGCCGGTGGTGACGTCGAAGGCGGTCGCGAGGACCTCGCCCGAGATGAGCCCGGCGTGCTGCGTGGCGACCTCGACCTTGTCGGCCGGCACCACCAACCGCACCGAGATGCGGTCGGAGATGTCCAGTCCCAGGCTGCGGCGCGCGTCCTGCAGTTCGCGCACTCGGTCCTTGGCCCAGCCCTCGGCCTCGAGCTCCGGGGTGACGGCGGTGTCGAGCACGACCAGTCCCCCGCCGCCGGGCATCTCCGCCGTCGAGTCGGGGGCGACGGCGACCAGCTTGCGGCTGAACTCCTCGCCCTTCAGCTCGATGCCATCGGCGACGACGGTCTGCTCACCGGTCTCGGCATCGGAACCGAACTCCCAGTTCCCGGACTTGACGGCCTTGATCGCGCGTTGGACGTCCTTGCCGATGCGCGGACCCGCAGCGCGCGCGTTGACCGCCACCTCCACCCGGCCGACGGCGTCCACGTCGGTCGAGAGGACGACCTCCTTGACGTTCATCTCCTCGGCGATGAGTCCGGTGTACGGCGCCATCTGCTCGGCGGTCGGCGACGCGACGGTCAGTGCCGGCAGCGGCAGGCGCACGCGCAGCTTGTTCGCCTTGCGCACGCTCGAAGCCACCGAACACACGGCCTGGACCTGATCCATCGCGGCCACCAGGTCCGCGTCCGACGGCAGTTCCTCGGCCGTCGGCCAGTCGGTCAGGTGCACCGACCGCTCTCCGGTGAGCCCGCGCCACATCGCCTCGGTCGCCAGCGGAAGCAGCGGGGCGGCCAGCCGGCCGGCCACCTCGAGCACCGTGTACAGCGTGTCGAAGGCGTCGGCGTCCTCGTCCTGTCCCGCCCAGAACCGCGCCCGCGACCGCCGCACATACCAGTTGGTCAGCGACTCGCAGAACTCGCGGAAGCTCTCGCAGGCACCCGCGATGTCGTAGACGTCGAGCGCCTCGGTCATCTCGTCGCGCGTCTGGGCGAGCTTGGCCAGGATGTACCGATCCAGGACGTTCTCGGAATCGGTGCGCCACGTCGCCTGACGATCCGCGTAGAGCTGCAGGAAGCTGTACGCATTCCACATCGGCAGCAGCGCCTGACGGACGCCCTCGCGGATGCCGCGCTCGGTGACCACCAGGTTGCCGCCGCGCAGGATGGGACTCGCCATCAGGAACCAGCGCATGGCGTCGGAGCCGTCGCGGTCGAAGACCTCGTTGACGTCCGGGTAGTTCCGCTTGGACTTGCTCATCTTCTGGCCGTCGTCGCCCAGCACGATGCCGTGCGCGGCGACCGTCTTGAACGCGGGACGGTCGAAGAGCGCGGTGGCCAGGACGTGCAGGTTGTAGAACCAGCCGCGAGTCTGCCCGTTGTACTCCACGATGAAGTCGCCCGGGTTGTGCGGCAGCACGCCGGACGCCGGGTCTCCGTCGAACCACTCGGTGTTCTCGAACGGGTAGTGGACCTGCGCATAGGGCATGGACCCGGACTCGAACCAGCAGTCGAGCACTTCCGGCACCCGCCGCATGGTCGACCGCCCGGTCGGATCGTCCGGGTTCGGACGGGTCAGCTCGTCGATGTGCGGACGGTGCAGATTGTCCGGGCGCACGCCGAAGTCGCGCTCCATCTCGTCGAGGCTGCCGTACACGTCGACGCGCGGATGCGCCGGATCGTCGGAGATCCAGACCGGGATCGGGGCTCCCCAGTAGCGATTCCGGCTGATGTTCCAGTCCTTGGCGCCGGCGAGCCACTTGCCGAACTGACCGTCGCGGATGTGCGACGGCGACCAGGTGATCTCCTGGTTCAGCTCGAGCATCCGGTCCTTGATCTCGGTTACGGCGACGAACCACGACGGCACCGCCATGTAGATCAGCGGCTGGCCCGACCGCCACGAGTGCGGGTAGGAGTGCTCGATGGTCTCGTGCCGCAGGATCCGGCCCTGCTGACTCGACCCGCTCACCGCGCTCCGCGCATCGGCGGCCTTGAGATCCTTGATGATGTTCGGATTGGCGTCGAAGACCATCTGGCCCTCGTACGGCGGCACCAGGTCGGTGAAGCGGCCGCCCGGATCGAGCGGCTGCACGACCTCGATCCCGTTCGCGGTCGAGACGTCCATGTCCTCTTCACCGAACGCCGGCGCCAGGTGGACCACACCGGTGCCGCTGTCGGTGGTCACGTAGTCCGCCAACAGGATCACGTGCGCATTCGCGTGCCCGACGAAGAAGTCGAACGGCGGCCGGTAGCTCAGGCCCGCGAGTTCCCTGCCGAGGTAGGTGCCGAGGGTCTCGGGCTCCCCCAGCTCCTTCTTGTACGCACCGACGAGCGCGCTCGCCATCAGATACTCGCCGCCGTCCTCGGTCCGCACATGGGAGTACTCGGTCTCCGGGTGCACGGCGATCGCGAGGTTCGACGGCAGCGTCCACGGCGTCGTGGTCCAGATCAGCGCGTTGACGCCGTCGAGCGCGGCGAGCGGCGACTCGGCATCGACCACCAGCGGCATCGTGACCGTGAGCGCCGGATCCTGGCGCATCCGGTACGCGTCGTCGAGCTTGGACTCCTGATTGCTCAGCGGCGTCTGCTCGTACCAGGAGTACGGCAGCACGCGGTAGCCCTGGTAGACCAGGCCTTTGTCGTGCAGGCTCTTGAACGCCCACATCACCGACTCCATGAAGTCGAGATCGAGCGTCTTGTAGTCGTTGTCGAAGTCGACCCAGCGGGCCTGACGGGTCACGTAGTCACGCCACTCACCGGTGTAGCGCAGCACCGAGTCGCGGCAGTACTCGTTGAACTTGTCGACGCCCATCTTCTCGATCTCCGACTTGTCGGTGATCCCGAGCTGGCGTTCGGCCTCGAGTTCGGCGGGCAGGCCGTGGGTGTCCCAACCGAAGCGACGGTCGACCTTCTTGCCGCGCATGGTCTGGTAGCGCGGCACGACGTCCTTGACGTAACCGGTCAGCAGGTGACCGTAGTGCGGGAGTCCGTTCGCGAACGGCGGGCCGTCGTAGAAGACGAACTCCGGTGCGCCCTCACGGTTGGCGATCGACGCCTTGAACGTGTCGTCGTCGTCCCAGTACTTCAGGACGGTCTCCTCGACCCGGGGGAACGACGGCGCGCCCGGCCCGGTGCCGTCCGTCAGATCGACGATCGGATAGGCGTGTCCGGGGGTGGTGTGGACGGATTCTGGGGTCTGATCGCTCACGCGCTGCTCCTCGTGCCTGGTGCTCGCCGACCGTGGTCGGCTCTTCTCGGCACGGGGACGCATCGCCGGCGGGCTCAGTGCCCGGCGGTCGTAGCGCGGTACCACCCCGCTTGCGCACTCTCGACGAATGCGCCTCTCATCGGTGCGGCTGTTTCGGGCCGCGCCCGCCCGGTTCTACTGAGACCGTCGTCGGTCCGTTCTTCCGGGAGCTCACCGGTGATGGCCGGATCATCGCTGCGAACTACCAGTGTACTGCACTGACTCGTCGACCCCTCAGTCGGTCGAGTCGCCCTTCGGCTTGCCGCCGTCGGTCGACTCCGACGGATCCTCCCACACGAACTGCATCGCGGGCAGGTCCGGATCGGACGACCGCACGACGATGTCATCGGTCGGGTCACCGGCGAGTCGACGACGCCCGACATAGGGGTCCGCCGGTTGCTGCGGGTCCCGGTCTTCGGCGTAACCGGCCGGTTCACCGGAGGTCGGTGGCGTCTGCGGCGGAACCGGGGAGGCCGCTGGGAACGATCCGGTGGCCCGCAGGTAGTCGTTGACGTCGCCGTTGGGGACGCCCTCGGGCTCGGGCGTGCCGGCCAGAGACGAGAGTTCGCCGTTGCCGGGATCGGTGGGCTGGTCGACGAGCGGCTCCTGCGGCGTCGAGACGATGGAGCCCAGGCCCTCGGCTTCCGGCTCGTGCCACTCGTCGTCGTGTGCGGTTTCGGCGGCCACGGTTTCGGCGGAATCCGCGTCCTCGTCGAGCGGCTCCTCGCGGGCCGCGGACTCGCGGCCGCGAATGGTGAAGAGCGGTTCGTCCTCGGCGCCGGTCCCACCCCGGCGGTTCGCCCGGAGGGTGTCGACGATCAGCAGGATCAGGCCGATCACGCAGACCACCACGCAGGCGATCGCGAGCGGAAGATTACTGGTCACGAGTGCGACCACCAGAAGGCCGAAACCGACGAGGGTGGCGGCCAGCGCGAGGCTCAGCATGTCACCCTCGTCGGTTCGGAGAAGATGCGCGTGTACACGTCGATGTCAGACCCGGGTCAGCTGCTCTGTTGCGGGTACCCGCCCTCGGGTGCGTAGCCGGCCGCCTGGCCGCTCTCGACCGGAGCCGCGCTGCCGCGCTGCTGCAGTTCCTCGAGCTGGGACTCGAGGTAGGTCTTGAGTCGGGTGCGGTACTCGCGCTCGAAGGTCTTGAGCTGCTCGATACGACCCTCCAGCACCGTGCGCTGCTGGTTGATCGTCGTCATGATCTCGGTGTGCTTCTGCTCGGCGTCACGCTGCAGGAAGTCGGCACGCTCCTGCGCCTGACGGACCTGCGTCTCGGCGCGCGTCTGCGCGTCGGCCAGCAGCGCCTCGCTGCGCTGACGGGCGTCGGCGAGCGTCGCATCGGCATTGGACTGCGCGTCCGCGACCATCGCGTCCGAGCGCTGGCGCGCCTCCGACATGAGGCCCTCGGCCTCGCTCCGCGCACTGCCGGTGACCCGGTCCGCGGTGTCCTGAGCCAACGCCAGAACGCGGGCGGCTCGCATGCTCGCCTCCTCGTCCTGCGCGACGGGGGCTGCCGGAGCCGGCTCCGGCGCCGGAGCGGGCGCCTGCTCGGCGACCGCGGTGAACGCCTGGGTACGACCTTCCGGGGCGCCGGCGCGGGCCTCGTCCAGTTCGGTCTCGAGTTCGCCGACGCGCTGCTTCAAGTCGGTGTTCTCATCGATCAGACGTGCGAGTTCAGCCTCGACGAAGTCGAGGAACTGATCCACCTCGTCCTCGTTGTAACCGCGCTTACCGATCGGCGGTTTGCTGAACGCGACGTTATGCACATCAGCTGGTGTGAGCCGCATTTCTGCCTCTCCCCTTGGTCAATTCTGCGTGTTGTTTCCGTACACGTCATCTTCTGGCGCAATCAGCCGGAACGTCGGTCCGCGCAAGCGAACACGACCCGTTCCGAACTTGATCGCATTTCTATTAATACCAGTACCACTACGTAACTAGCGTGTCATCTCGTCACACGAGGACCAAGCCGTGTTGTCTGGCCGCGTCCCGTTCGCAATCGAATCTAGGCCGAATACCAGATACGCCGTCGCCTGCGAAAATGACACGCGCTAGAGGCAGAATTGTCGATTTTCACTTCGTCACCTGCAACTATTCGGTAGATCACATCTATGTGATTCAGGTGGCGCTGATCGCGAACCCCAGAACGACCCGCATCAAGATCGACAACACGATCAACACGATCATCAGTGACAAATCCAGCCGCACCGGCCCCAGTGGCAACGGCGGAATGAGCCTTCTGAGCAGTTTCACCGGCGGGTCGGTCAGCGTGAAGACCAACTCGATGACCACGACGGCCGCGCCCGACGGCCGCCAGCGGCGCGCGAACGACTGCACCATCTCCACCACGAAGCGGCCCAGCAGCAGCAGGACGTAACAGAACAGCACGAAGTACAGGATCCACAGGAATGTGCTCACCCCTCAAGGGTGCCTGATTCCCCCGGAACGCGCCGCGCCGCCCCGGTGGAGACCGGGACGGCGCGAGGTTCGGAGCACGGGCGACGGGCGCCCGCAGGCGATCACGACTGGTTGTAGAAGCCGCTCTCGGCGATGCGCTTGCGCTCCTCGGGGCTGACGTCCACACCGTGCGGCGAGAGCAGGAACACCTTGGTCGCGACCTTGTCGAACGACCCGCGCAGCGCGAACACCAGGCCGGCGGCGAAGTCGACGAGCCGCTTGGCCTCGTCGGTGCTCATGTCTGCGAGATCCATGATCACCGGACTTCCGTCGCGGAACCGCTCGCCGATGGTCCGGGCCTCCGAGTAGTCGGACGGCCGCAGCGTCGAGATCTTGTTCATGGCGCTCTCCGACAGCGGATCGTTGTCGACCTGCGGGTCCAGCGCGACGGCGTTGGCCCCCCGGACGGTGACGTTGGACGAACGGTTCAGCGGCTCGAGCCTCCGAACCGATTCGACGTCCGGGGAGCGACGACTGCCGACGTACGAGCGGTCGGAGTCCATTCGAGGCGCGAAACCGCGATCGTCCATCGATCGTGCGAAATCGGCCTCGCGGTACGCCGACTCGCGATAGCGGGGCTCCGCCTCCCCGTAGGGCTCGCGGTACTCGGGCTCGCGGTACACCGGCTCACGGTCCCGGTAGTCACGATCGCGGTCGCGGTCACGGAAGCCCTCGTCGCCGTAGAACCCGTCGTCGCGGGTGGCACTGCTGCGGTACTTGTCCATGTAGGCACGTTCGCGCGCCGACATGGCCTGTTGCTCGTCGGGGTCGGCAAGGTAGTCGTCCTCGAACTCACTCGGAGGCACCATGCCGAAATATGCCTTGAACTTCTGCATCGTCGTCATTGCGAGCCTTCCTGAGAGTGAAGTCATGGGCGGATAGTGCTACACCTGATCGCTAGTGGTTCTGTTGTGACCAGTGTGACTAAAGCGAGAGTATCGGCCGCGCGCCCATAATTGCGGTTCCGACACGCACACACGTCGATCCGTGCGCGATCGCCGATTCGAGGTCACCGGACATCCCCGCCGACAGCTCCCGCGCATCCGGATACCGATCGAGGAAGTGCGATCGAATCTCCGCCAGACGCGACATCGCCTCGCCTGGGTCCATGCCCAGCGGTGCGATGAGCATCAGTCCGTCGAGCCGGAGGGCATCGGGGCTCGCCAGCACCCGGTCCGCGGCCTGGGCCAGCCCGCTGACGGGCAGACCGCCGCGATCGGGATCTCCGTCCAGGCTGACCTGCAGCATCATCCCCAGCGGACCCGTGCGGTCCCCCGAGTCCTGCGCGCGCGACGAGGCGCCGTCGAAGGCCTCGATCAGGGCGAGTGAGTCGACCGAGTGCACGCGCCGCGCCCAGCGGGCGATGCCGCCCGCCTTCTTCCGCTGGACGCTGCCGATCATGTCCGCAGCGAACTCGACGTCCGACGCCGCGCGCACCGCAGCCATCTTCCGGCCGGCCTCCGGCTCCCGCGACTCGCCGAACTCCCGCTCACCGAGGTCGAGCAGACGCAGCACGTCATCCGCCGGGAAGAACTTGGTGACCACCAGCAGCGTCACCTCGCCCGGGTCGCGGTCGGCCGACTCGGCCGCCGCGTCGATACGCCGACGGGTCGCCGCGAGTGCGGCGGCCAGCTCGGCGGTGCGGGCGTCGGGCGCCTGCGTCACTTCCGCGCTCCGGCGGAGTCCATCCAGATGACCGACGCCAGACGACCGGTCGGTGCACCCCGGCGATGGCTGAACAGTGTCGTGTCACCGATCGTGCAGCGGGGGTCGACAGCGACGGCAGACACCCCGGCGGCGAGGAGCTGCCGCCGAATGCCTTCGCGGAGATCGAGGCCGGGCGTCCCCTTCGACGTGCGACACGCACTCCCCGGCAGATGCCTCTCCACGTCCGCCTGCATCGCGGCCGGAACCTCATAGCGTTCGCCGCTCGCCGCTGGTCCCAGAAAGGCGCCGATCCGCTCCGGACTGGCGCCGAGGCCGATCATCGCCTTGAGGGCCTCGGGAACGATGCCGATCCGGGCACCGACCCGACCGGCGTGGACCGCCGCGATCACGCCGGCCTCGTCGTCACTCAGCAGCACCGGCACACAGTCCGCGGTCAGCACTGCGAGAACGAGGTCACGCTGATCGGTGACGAGACCGTCGGTCGCCGGGACCGGCTCGGTCACCGGCCCGTCGACAACGGTGACATTGCGCGTGTGGAGCTGCTCCATCCACACCACCCGCTCCGGCGCCACCCCGAGATCGCGGGCGAGCCGCTCGCGGTTGGCCGCCACCGCGGCCGGGTCGTCACCGACGTGGTCGCCGAGGTTGAACGAATCGTAGGGAGCCCCGGAGACGCCACCGGCGCGCGTGGTGACCGCGCGCCGGACGGCGAAGGGACGCTCCGCCTGCTCAGACTCCATCACTTCATGAAGTCGGGGACGTCGACGTCGTCATCGTCGAGACGTACCGAATTGCGACGCGGCGTCGGCTCCCCGAACGGGTTGCCCGAGCGCTCGCGCCGGTCGCCGAACAGGGGGTCGCCCGCAGCCGGCTTGGACGTCTCCCCGGCCGACACCTGCGCGATGCCCGCGTTGCTCGCAGGCGCCGCCGCTGCCGCGGCCTGCCGCTTGGACGGCGAGCCGCCGTCGAAGCCCGCGGCGATGACCGTGACGCGCACCTCGTCGCCGAGGTTGTCGTCGATCACCGTGCCGAAGATGATGTTCGCGTCCTCGTGAGCGGCCTCCTGCACCTGCGAGGCCGCGTCGTTGATCTCGAACAGGCCGAGGTCGCTGCCGCCGGCGATCGAGATCAGCACGCCGCGCGCGCCCTCCATCGACGCCTCGAGCAGGGGCGAGTTGATCGCCGACTCGGCGGCCTTGCGTGCGCGGTCCTCGCCGCGCGAGGCACCGATGCCCATCAATGCGCTGCCCGCATCGCTCATCACGCCCTTGACGTCGGCGAAGTCGACGTTGATCAGTCCGGGCGTGGTGATCAGGTCCGTGATGCCCTGAACACCGTTGAGGAGCACCTCATCGGCACTGCGGAAGGCGTCCATCAGGCTGACCTGAGCATCGCCGAGGTGCAGCAGGCGGTCGTTCGGGATCACGATGAGGGTGTCACAGGATTCGCGCAGCGCCGTGATGCCCTGCTCGGCCTGGTTGCCGCGACGCTTGCCCTCGAACGAGAAGGGGCGGGTCACGACGCCGACAGTCAGGGCGCCGAGCTTGCGTGCGATGGACGCGACCACCGGCGCACCGCCGGTGCCGGTGCCACCGCCCTCGCCGGCCGTCACGAAGACCATGTCGGCACCCTTGAGGAGCTCTTCGATCTCGTCCTTCGCGTCCTCCGCCGCCATTCGGCCGACGTCGGGGTTGGCGCCCGCGCCGAGCCCGCGTGTCGACTCGCGGCCGATGTCCAGCTTCACATCGGCGTCGGAGATCAGCAGCGCCTGAGCGTCGGTGTTGATCGCGATGAACTCAACGCCTTTCAGGCCCTGCTCGATCATCCGGTTGACAGCGTTGACGCCACCGCCGCCGATGCCGACGACTTTGATGACAGCCAGGTAGTTATGCGGTGGCGTCATGATGCCTTCCTACTTCGAAACAGAACCCTAAAGCTCAACCAGAGGGTTATAGTTATGTCAAGTACGGGTGTTGAAAAAGACGGTATTGATCACAACCCCGCGGTGCCAGGAGGCGCGCGGCGTGTCGCGAAATCAGTGCCGCGAATCGTGGACGCAGAAGTCGCCGGAGCCCGCGCGGTCAGCTGACGGACGTGTACTCGGGGCTCGATACGTTGTACCGATTCCCGTCCACCATCAGCAGGTTACGCAACGCCTCGGCCTTATCCGCACTCCGCCCGGAATCGCCCCAGACCGCCTTCTTTCCGCTGCGCAGCGTCAGGGTGATGTCCGACGGCGACTCGGCGGCGACCGCGGTGACGCGCGGCCGCAGCCAGTCGGGCAGGTCCTGCACCACCGTCAGAGCGGCCTTCGTCGTCGGGTTGTTCGCGCCCGGGTCCGCCATCTCCAGCGCAGGCAGCCCCTGAAGTGATTTGGGAACACTCTTGCTCGAGTCGAACGTGAGGTACACCATGCCGAGCCGGTCCATGATCCCGACCTTGCCGTCGCGCGCCACAGTCACCACCGGAGTGCGCTCGGTGACCGAGATCGACAGAGTCGACGGATAACCGCGGCTGACGTTCACCGACTCGACCTGGGGAAGTTGCGACACCCGGTCGGCGACAGCGGCGGTATCGACCTGCAGGAGCGGCGACCCCTCCGGCGCCTGCGCGGCTCGCAGCACCTCGCCGGTGTCGACCGACGTCGTGCCGGTGACGTCCACCGTGCGAACCGACATCAGGGGCGTGAAGTATGCGATGGCCGCGAGTCCGCCGATCACGACGACGAGCGCGACGGCCGCGCCGATCCCCTGCCACCGACGCGACGTCCCGCGACCCCGCTTGGACGTCCCGCGACCCTGCTTGTCCGACCGGCTCATTCTTCGCCGGACCGGTCCAGGGCCTCGAGGATGGCCGGAGCCTGCATGGTGATGTCGCCCGCGCCGATCGTCAGCACGAGGTCGCCGCGACGCGCCCGCTCGGCGACCGCATCGGCGATCCGGGACGCGTCCGGAACGAACGCAGCGGGCCCGGCCACCGCGTCGGAGATCAGCCGGCCGGTGACCCCCGGCTGCGGCTGTTCGCGGGCGCCGTAGACGTCGGCGACGATCACATCGTCGGCGAGGCTCAGCGCCTCGCCGAACTGGGGCGCGAACTCCGCGGTCCGCGAGTACAGGTGCGGCTGGAAGACGGCGATGACGCGGCCCGAACCCGCAGCCACGACCTCCCGGGCGGCGGTCAGCACCGCCCGCACCTCCGTCGGGTGGTGCGCGTAGTCGTCGTAGACGTCGACGTCGCGCGCGCGGCCACGCAACTCGAACCGACGGTGCACGCCGCCGAAGCTCTCGATGCCCGCCGCGACGGCGTCGACGTCCTGTCCGGTACGGGTGCACGCGATCAGCGCGCCGAGGGCGTTGAGCGCCATGTGCCGCCCGGGCAGGGTCACCGCCAGTTCGCGGGTCTGCGCCTTCTCGACCAGCGGTGACGACAGCCGGACGGTCGCGACGCTGCCCGCGCCGTGCGGGACGACGGCGGCCAGTTCCGCGACCACCGGAACACCGTCGACGGGCGTGTGACCGGTGCTCCCGTAACCGAGAACGGTGACTCCCCGGCGGGCGCAGTCCGCCTGGCAGCGGGCGGCGAGCGCCGCGGCGCCGGGGTCGTCGAGGCAGAGCACGAGTGTGCCGCCGGAGCGGATCAGCGCGACGAAGTCGTCGAAGACCTGGACGTACGCGGCCTCACTGCCGAAGAAGTCGAGGTGATCGGCCTCGATGTTCGTCACCACCACGATGTCCGGCGTGTACTGCAGCAGGGATCCGTCGCTCTCGTCGGCCTCGGCGACGAAGACGTCACCGCTGCCGTGGTGGGCGTTGGTCCCCGACTCGTTGAGCTCGCCGCCGACGGCGAACGACGGGTCAACGCCGCAGTGCTGAAGCGCGACCACCGACATCGAAGTGGTCGATGTCTTGCCGTGCGTTCCCGAGATCAACACGGTGCGATCGCCCTGCATCAGCAGCGCCAGGACCTCGGGCCGGTACACCACCGGGATGCCCCGCCGACGCGCCTCCACCAGCTCCGGATTGTCGTCCGGCACGGCGGCACGGGTGGTCACGACCACGGTCGGACCACCGTCGAGCACGTCGAGGGCCTCCGGTGAGTGACCGATCCGGACCTGCGCACCGCGGGTCCGCAGAGCGAGGACGCCTCGTGAGTCCTTGGCGTCGGACCCCGACACCTGGCCGCCGCGGGCGAGCAGGATGCGGGCGAGCCCCGACATCCCGGCGCCGCCGATGCCGACCATGTGCACGCGCTGAAGGAGCGGCGGCAGCGTGTTCTCGATCGCCGGTGTGCTCATCGTCGTCCGTCCCGCGTCGACGACGCGCCGCGCCGGTCCGCTGCCAGTTCCAGTGCTGCCGTCGCGACCGCGACCGCGGCGTCCCGATGTCCGAGGCCCGAGGCCGCCGCACTCATCTGCCGCAGCCGGTCCGCGTCGTTCAGCAGTGCGGGGATCTCGCGCGACACCCACTCGGGGGTGACGGTCCCGTCGTCGACGATGATCGCTCCCCCGGCCTGCTCGGCGGGCAGTGCGTTGAGCCGCTGTTCTCCGTTGCCGTGCGGCAACGGCACGTAGACCGCGGGCAGCCCGGTCGCCGAGATCTCGGCGACCGTCATCGCGCCCGAGCGGCACATCACCAGGTCGGCCGCGGCATAGGCCAGGTCCATTCGATTCAGGTAGCTGACGCCGACGTAGGCCGGTGCGCCCGGCGGCGACTGCGGATCGATGGTGTTCTTGGGTCCGTACGCGTGGAGAACACCGATGCCCGCGGTGCCGAGCGCGGACGCTGCGGGCGCCACCGCCTCGTTGAGTCGCTGGGCGCCTTGGGAACCGCCGAACACCAGCAGCGTCGGCGCGTCCTGGTCCAGGCCGAAGAAGGTCCGGGCCTCGGCGCGCATCGCTGCGCGGTCGAGGTGCGTGATGGCTCCGCGCACCGGAATACCGACCACGGCGGCATCCGCGAGCCCGCAGTCGGGCACCGCGGCGAGCACCCGGTCGGCGAGCCTGGCACCGACCTTGTTCGCGACACCCGCGCTCGCATTCGCCTCGTGCAGGACCACCGGAATCCGCTTGCCGCCGCGGACGTGACTCCGCGCGGCCAGGTAGGCGGGCAGTGCGACGTAGCCGCCGAAGCCGATCACCACGTCGGCCCGGACGTCGGCGAGGACCTTGCGTGTCGCCGACACCGAGCGTGTCAGTCGCCACGGCGTCTTGGCCAGCTCCATGCCGGGTTTCCGAGGGAGCGGCACCGGCGGAATCAGCCGGAGGTCGTAGCCGCGCTCCGGGACGATCTTGGTCTCCAGTCCGCGACTGGTCCCCAGCGCGGTGACGCGCGCGGTCGGATCCAGGTCGCGCACGGCGTCGGCGACCGCCAACGCGGGCTCGATGTGGCCGGCGGTGCCGCCACCCGCGACCACCACCGAAAGCCCGGACCCGTTCTCTTGCGACCGACTTCGCACGCTCACCGGCGACCGTTCTCCCATTCGCCTCGGCCGGCCCGACGCGGACGTTCATGCGGGGCCGGCGCTCTCGATTCCTGCCACGACCGGTTCGGCCGAGCACCCCTTGCAGGATAGTGGATCTCTCCCGAGCTCGACTCGCCCGACCATCGGCCGCGACGCGGCCGGTCGGCCGCCGGTGTCCGCGGACGCGTGGCCCAGCTGCGCGGCGCTTCGCGTCGACCGCCCGCGGACGGCCCGCGCACCGGTGCCGGCCGCCTGCCCGACGTCGCCGACGACGCTCGCCTTCGGTCCGGCTGTCTCGCGGAGCGGTAGGCCTCGGGCCGCGGCAGTCGCAGGAGTCGCGACAGCCCCTTCGGCGCCGGCCCGGCCAGGGCGGCGACCGCGTCCGGTTCGTGACGCGCGGCATTGGCCAACAGCCCGAGCATGGCGAGCATCGTCAGCGCCGAAGTGCCGCCGTAGGACAGGATCGGCAGCTGAATGCCGGTGACCGGCAGAATCCCGACCACGTAGCCGATGTTGATGAACGCCTGCATCAGGAACAGCACCGTGATGGTGGCCGACATCAGGCGCAGGAACGGATCCACCGATCGGCGCGCGATACGCATGCCGACATAACCGAGCAGCAGGTACAGGCAGAGGACGATGATTCCACCGACCAGGCCGAGCTCCTCGCCGATGATCGCGAAGATGAAGTCGTTGTGCGCGTTCGGCAGGTAGTTCCATTTCGCGGTGCTCTGCCCCAGCCCCTTGCCGAACAGCCCGCCGTCGGCGAGCGCGAACTTCGCCTGATTCGGCTGGTAGTCGGCGCCCAGCGGATCTGCGTCACGGCCCAGGAAGCTGAAGATGCGCGCCGCGCGGTAGGACTCGGCGAACGCCAGCGCGACACCTGCGATCGCGAAGACCACGCCGAAAGCGGCGAAGAACCGCCCCGGCAGACCGCCGAACCACAGCAGCGTCGCCACGATCATGCCGAGAATCATCGTGGTGGACTGATTGGGCTCGATGATCACCAGGAACGCGACACCGAAGGCGACCGGGATCAGCGGGAAGATCAGATCCCGGGTGCTCGACGTCCTCGGGTCACGCGTCGAGAGCACGGCGGCTCCCCACATGCACAACGCCGCCTTGGCCAGCTCGGACGGCTGGAGGGTGAGGCCGCCGAACGACAGCCAGCGCCGCGCGCCGCCGCCCGCGACGCCGAGCCCCGGGATCATGACGAGGATGAGCAGGACCACTGAGATCAGCAGAATCGGCAACGACGCCTTCTGAATGGTCCGCACCGGCATCCGCACCGCGACGTAGAAGAGCACCAGACCCAGCGACACGAACATCACCTGCGTGGTGAACATTCCGTACGCGGACCCGTCCTTGGCGTAGCCCTCGACGGCTGATGCGGACAGGACCATCATCAGGCCGAGCGCCACCAGGATCACCGTGATCGAGACGATCAGATGGAACGACGTCAGCGGCCGCGCAAGCAGATTCCGGACGCCGTTGACGAGGAACGTCCCACCGGACTTCACGTCCGACGCCCGGATCACGCGGAGCCGGTGGAGCGGGTCCGCAGTCGGCGCAGCGGGCCGGCGGCGGTCCCGGCGTCCGGTACGGCCACGGCCCCGCCGAGCGGACCGGCGGGGATCGCGGTCGGTCGGCTCCGATTCCGCGGACTCGCCGGAAGCCGACTCGGACTCATCGAGAGCAGTCCCCCCTCCGGGCGCGGACTCTGTCTCGGCCGACGTGTCGTCGACGGTCTCGGCGACGTCGGGCTTCTCGTCGCCGGAGCTCATCGGCTCGAGGCGGCGTCGGCGAGGGCGGTCGCGGCGGCGGCGAACGAGTCGCCGCGCTGCGGGTACCCGGCGAACATGTCCAGCGACGCGGCCGCGGGCGCCAGCAGCACCGCGTCCGCACCCGACTCGTCCGCCCGCGCCAACTGCCAGGCGGCGTCGACCGCCTGACTCATCACCACGTCCGCCGATCCGGTCGCAGCGACGGCAAGTGCCTGTTCACCAGTCCGCTGAGTCATCACAGAGCCATCGTCCCTTGTGAATACTGTGACGGCTGGGACTTCTGGGGCGTGTCGCGCAATCGCGTCGAGAATGATCTGCCGATCCGTCCCGATCGCGACGACTCCGGCGAGCCGCGAGGCGGTGTCCCGGACGAGGTCGTCGACGGGCGCGCCCTTGAGCAGACCGCCGGCGATCAGCACGACACGGTCGTGCGCGACCACCGCGGCGTGCGCGGCATGCGGGTTGGTGGCCTTCGAATCGTCGATGAAGTCGACGCCGTCGATCCGCGCGACGACCTGCCCGCGGTGCGCGGCCGGCTCATAGTCGCGCAGACCTTGCGCGACGGCGTCCGGGCGCACGCCGATCGCGCGGGTGAGTGCGGCGGCGGCCAATGCGTCCGACAGGCCCGATGGCCCCGCCGGCCGGACGCCCGCGACCGCGATCAGCGGCACCGGCTGATCATCGAAAGCGCGATCGATCAGCATTCCGTCGACGATGCCGAGGTCACCGGCCGCCGGAGCGCCGAGCGTGAAGCCGATCCGGCGCGAGTCAGGGCCGACCGGAAGCGCAGCGGCCCCCGCATCGTCGTCACCGACCACCGCGACCGCGCCGAGCAGCGCCTGCGCCTTGGCCGCGGCGTAGGCGTCCAGTGAACCGTGCCAGTCGAGGTGGTCGTCCGCGACGTTCAGCACCACCCCGGCGTCGGGCCGGACCGACGGCGCCCAGTGCAGCTGGAACGACGACATCTCGACACACAGCACGTCCGCGCGAGGTTCCGCACGGAGTGCGTCCGCCACCGTGAGACCGATGTTTCCGCAGGCCAGTCCGGACAGACCTGCCGCGGTCACGATCGCCTCGGTCATGCCCGTCGTGGTCGTCTTCCCGTTGGTCCCGGTGATCACCAGCCACGACCGCGGCGCCCCGAAGAGCCCGGCTCGGTCGGCGTGCCAGGCGAGCTCCACGTCGCCCCACACCGGCACACCTGCGGAGGCAGCGGCCACCAGCAGCGGGGTGTCCGGCCGGAAGCCCGGCGACACGACCACCAGCTCCACGCCGACCGGGAGTCGAGCCGACCCGTCGGGTTCGGCGAAATCCCCCGGCGCATGGACCGGAATCCCCCGATTCCGGAAGTCTGCGCCGGCCGCCGGATCGGCGAACGTCTGATCCATCACCTCCGGGCGGGCGCCGAGGTCCAGCAGCAGCTCGACGACGGCGACACCCGTGGCACGACCGCCCGCGACGAGGACACGGGACCGATCCAGACTCAGCGTCATGTCAGCCGGCGTGCGAGATGAACTCGCCGTAGAAGAGCGTCAGGCCGAGCGCGCACGAGATCGCGGTCAACAACCAGAATCTGATGATGACCGTGGTCTCGGCCCACCCGCCGAGCTCGAAGTGGTGATGGAACGGCGCCATTCGGAACACCCGCTTGCCGGTGGTCCGGAACACCGCGATCTGCACCACGACCGAGACCATCTCGGCGACGAACAGGGCGCCGATGACGACCATGAGGAGTTCGGTGCGAGTGGTCAGCGACAGGCCCGCCACGAGTCCGCCGAGCGCGAGCGAACCGGTGTCACCCATGAAGATCTTGGCCGGTGCGGCGTTCCACCACAGGAAGCCCAGACACGCACCGCCCGCGGCGACCGCGACGATCGCGAGGTCGAGCGGGTCGCGGACGTCGTAGCAGGCGCTGGCGTTCTCCGCGTTGGCCGGAAGCGGCGCGCACGGATTGCGGAACTGCCAGAAGGTGATCAGCACGTAAGCGCCCATCACCATCGCCGCCGAGCCCGCGGCGAGTCCGTCGAGTCCGTCGGTGAAGTTCACCGCGTTCGACCATGCCGCGACCACCAGCCAGCAGAAGAGCACGAAGCCGACGGCGGTCAGCGAGATGACGTTGATGTCCCGCGTGTACGACAGGTACTCGCTCGCCGGCGTCTGGCCCTCGGCGTTCGGGAACTGGAGCAGCAGGACGCCGAAGATGATCGCGGCGACCATCTGACCCACCGACTTCGCGGTCTTGTTCAGTCCGAGGTTGCGAGACTTGTAGATCTTGATGAAGTCGTCGAGGAAGCCGACCGCGGCGAGGGCCGTCGCCAGGCCGAGCACCAGCAGTCCCGACGCCGTGGGGCCGCTGCCCTCGTCCAGCAGACCGAACAGGTGCGCGCCCAGGTAGCCGAGCCAGAGTGCTGCGACGATCGCGACACCGCCCATGGACGGCGTACCGCGCTTGGACTGGTGGCTCTGCGGACCCTCCACGCGGATCTCCTGGCCGAAGCCCTGCCGGGAGAAGACCTTGATCAGCACAGGCGTCAGCAGAATCGACACTGCCAGCGAGATCGCGCCCGCGATCAGTATCTGGGTCACTGCATGTCCTTACTCGTCGGTATCGGTGAACTTAAGAATCTAGCGTGCACAACGCGGTCGACGGGTCATCGGGTGACCACCTCCACGGCGAGGCCGGCCTCGTCACGCCAGTACGCGAGCAGGGCGTCGCCGAGCTCCCCGCCGGCGACGAGCACCAGGTCACCCGCACCGGGAGCGTCCGCGGGAACCGTGCGCAGATGTTCGACGGCCGCGGCCGGCGTCGCGGCCAGGACCGCCTCATCGCCCCACGAGCCCTCCATCACCGCGCCCTGGTGCAGCGCCCGCACCGCGCGCACCGTGTCGCCCACCGCGATCACCTTGTCCACGGCCAGCCGGACGATCTGCCTGCCGAGCCCGTCGTGGTCGATGCAGCGGGCGTTCTCGTCGCGCCCGTCGACGTCGGCGAACTCCCCGAAGATCACCCAGGTGCGATGCGCGGCGTCGCCGGTGCGATGCGCGCTGCCGACACCGGTGTCCGCGGCCAGCGCGACCAGATCCCGGACCGCTCGCCGTGCCTCGTCGACCCCCGCCGCCGGATCCGCGATCAGTACTCGCAGTGCGGTGGACGGAGCGGCCGCGCGGTCGGAGAGCAGTTCGCCGAGCACCTGCCGATCGTCGAATGGATGCTTCACGCCGTCGATCTCCTGTCCCTTCTCATGCCCCTTGCCCGCGATCAGCACGACGTCTCCGGGCCGAGCCCAGTCGACGGCCGCGGCGATGGCGTCACGGCGGTCGCCGATCTCGCGGATCTCCCCGCGCGCCGCATCGACCGAGCGCGCCCCGGCGAGCACTGCGGCGCGGATGTCCGCCGGCGGCTCCGACCGCGGGTTGTCGTCGGTGACGATCACCAGGTCGGCGCCGCGTGCCGCGGCGGCGCCCATCAGCGGCCGCTTCTCGGTGTCGCGGTCGCCGCCCGCTCCCAGCACGACGGCGAGCCGTCCCCGGGTCTGCGCGCCGAGCGTCGCGAGCACCGCCTCCACGGCGGCGGGCTTGTGCGCGTAGTCGACCACGGCGAGGAACTCCTGGCCACGCTCCACCTTCTCGAGACGGCCCGGCACGGCGACGTGCGCGAGCCCGGCCACTGCGGTGTCGACATCGGTGCCCGCGGCCACCGTCATCGCGACGGCGAGCAATGCGTTGGCGACGTTGTACGCGCCGGGCAGCGGGACGGTCATCTCCGTCTCGGCGCCGTCGGGGCCCGCGATCAGCACCGTCTGCGAACCGGCATCGGTCCGGACCGTCCGCACCACCGACCAGTCCGCGGGTCCGGTCGTCGAGACCGTGATCGGCGTCGCGGCGCCCTGCGCGGCCACGTCTGCGGCCCGCCTGCCCCATACGTCGTCGACGCACACCGCGGCCTGCCGGGCGCGCGTCGGCGAACCCGCCTCGAACAGCCGGGCCTTGGCCGCGAAGTACTCGTCCATCGTGCGGTGGTAGTCCAGGTGGTCCTGGGACAGGTTCGTGAAACCTCCGACGGCGAAGTGGCAGCCGTCGACCCGGCCGAGCGCGAGTGCGTGGCTGGAGACCTCCATGACGACGGTGTCGACGCCGCGCTCGGCCATCACCGCGAACATCCGCTGCAGATCGGGCGCCTCGGGCGTGGTCAGCGAACTGGGCACCACGGTGCCGTCGACCCGGATCTCGACCGTGCCGACGAGTCCGACCACACGGCCCGCGGCGCGCAGCGCGGCCTCGGCCAGATAGGCGGTCGTCGTCTTGCCGGACGTTCCGGTGATCCCGATGAGCGTGAGCCGCGACGACGGATCGCCGTAGATCCGCGCCGACACCGCGCCGAGGACCTCGCGCGGACGCGCGTGCACGAGCACCGTCACGTCGGCCGCCTCCGGATCCTCGCGGATCAGTGCCAGGCCCGCCGGGTCGGTGAGTACACCCGCCGCTCCCGCCGCCCGCGCCTGTGCTGCGTAGTTCGCACCGTGAGTGCGGTCGCCGGGCAGTGCCGCGAACAGATAGCCCGCGCCTGCGTCCTGGGCGCGGAGCGTGGCACCGGAGACGTCGCGGTCGTCGCCGTGCAGTTCCAGGCCGAACCCCGCGGCCAGGGCGCTCAAGGCGACCGGCCGGGTGTGCGCGGGACGGATCGGCCCGCTGTTCGTACTACCGGCTCGCGGCTCAACCACTACCTTCAGACCTCCGCCTTGACCTTCTCGTCCGACTGACACTTCCGAAACCCCGTCCGCGCATCGAACGACCCGCGAACGACGACGCAATGAATCTACCGTGGAATCCGGGCGAGCCTCATGCCTCCAGGCGCAGGACCGGCGTCTGCTCCGGTGAGAACGGCACCTGATCGTGCCGCAGCAGCCAGGACCCGATCGTCCCGAACAGCGGGGCGGCCGACTGACCGCCGCTGCCGTCCGAGCTTCGGACGGGGTTGTCCATCATGATGCCGATGACGAACCGGGGATCGTCCGCCGGGGCGATGCCGGCGAACGTGATGTTGTAGCTCGACCGCGAGTAGCAGTTGCACGCCGGGTCGACCTGCTGGGCGGTACCGGTCTTGCCGGAGGTCTGATAGCCGGGAATCGCCCCGGAGTAGCCGGTGCCGGTCTGGTTCCCGCCGTCGGGATCCTTCTGCATCACCGCGCGGAACATGTCGCGGACGGTCTTCGCGGTCTTCGGGCTGACCACGCGCACCGACTCCGGCTCGGTGACCCCGGCCTCCTCATCGTCGTCCGCGGCGATGATCCGCGGCTGGATGCGGACGCCGTCGTTGGCGATGGCCTGGTACATCGACGCCATCTGCAGCAGGGTGGTCGACAGTCCCTGGCCGATGGGCAGATTGGCGAACGAACCGCCCGACCACTGACTCAGCGCGGGCACCGCACCGGGACTCTCGCCCGGCAGGCCGACGCCGGTCCGCTCACCAAGGCCGAAACGGGCCAGCATGTCGGCGAACCGCTGCTCCCCGACCTTCTGCGCGAGCATGAGGGTGCCGACGTTCGACGACTTCCCGAAGATTCCGGTGGTCGTGTACGGCGCCGTCCCGTGCGTCCACGCGTCGTTGACGGTGATGCCGGACATCCGGATCGAGCCCGGAACCTGGTGCACTTCGTCGGGCGTCGTGACGCCGTACTCGATGGCGGCCGACGCCGTCACGATCTTGTTGACCGATCCCGGCTCGAACGGGGAGGTCACCGAGCGATTGCCCAGATCGGCCTTGGGCTGGTCGGACAACGGTCGTGAGGCGTCGAAGGTGCTGTCGTTCGCCATCGACAGGACTTCGCCGGTCCGCGAGTCGAGCACGACCGCGGAGACGTTGTGGGCGCCCGACTTCGCCTTCGCGAGGTTGACCTGACTCTGGACGAACCACTGGAGGTCCGAGTCGATCGTCAGGTGAACGGTGTTCCCGTCGACCGCCGGGTGCACATTGCGTTTGCTGCCGGGAATCATCGCGCCGTCGCGTCCGCGGTCGAAGGTCTCGGTGCCGTTGGTGCCCGCGAGCGCGGAGTCCAGCGAGGACTCGAGCCCGATCAGCCCGTTGCCGTCGAAGTTGACATCGCCGACCAGATTGGCGGCCAGCGAGCCACCGGGATACAGCCGGTTGCTCTGCCGTTCCGCACCGACCTCGGGGAACTGGTCTTGGATCCTCTTGGTCACGTCGAGCGAGACCAGCCGCGCCAGGTAGACGAAGTCCTTGTCGGACTTCATCTGTGCGAGCAAGTCGTCGGACGCGATACTTCCGCCCAGCGCCGAGGACACGCCGTCGGCGATCTGCTTGAGCCGCACGTCCACGTCCGGAACCGTCGAATCCTTCTTGTGCTCCTCGGCGATCTGCTTGCGGACCGCCTTCGGCTGGAAGGTCAGGGCGCGGGCGTCGTCGGTGTGCGCCAACAGCCGACCGTTGCGGTCGACGATGCTGCCGCGCACTGCGGGCAGCTCCTGCGTGATCGACCGCTGCTCCGAGGCCTGCGCCGAGATGGAGTCCGCCGCGATCACGTGGACGTAGAGCATCCGGCCGGAGATGATGAGCGCGATCACCAGCACGATCACCCACAGTGCGCGCTGGCGGCCGACGAACTTCGACGGCCCCTGTCCGGACCGGTCGAACGGACGCGGCGGCTTGGGCGGTGGCGCACCGGCGCCGCTCGACGAGCCGACGTCACGGCCACTCCCCCTCGCCTCAGCTGAGCGCGCGGAACGAGTTCGGGTCATGATCACCGATTGTCTCCCGCATCAGCGTGCGGGCGCGGTATTGGCGGGCGGCGTGGCGGACGTTCGGGGCGTCACGTTCGTGTTCTGACTCACCCGGGTGCGGGTGTCCGGGCGCACCGACGTCGCGGGTGCCGGATTCGTCCGAGGCGTCGTCGACGGCCGCGGATTGGGAGCCGGACCCGTCGACGACGGCGGCGGCGTGGACTGTGCCGGTGCCGAGGGCGGGGTCGACGCGGTCGCCTGATCGGCGCCCAACCCCTCCGAATCGTCGACCTTGCTCTTGTCGATCTTGTCGACGGGATCCGGTGCCGGGTTCAGGTCCGGCAGCGGGCTGCCGTCCGCCGGGGTCGGAGTGCCGCGCAGACGCGCCTTGCCGTCGGGACCGATGATGATCTCGGCGGAGTTCTGCGCCGGAACCATGCCCTGGCGAGCCGCAGCCTTGGCGATCGCCGGCGCCTGATCTCCGGCGTCCGACGCCGCCTTGAGCTCCGAGGCGCGCGCCTGCAGCTCTTGGTTCTCCTTGCGCAAGGCGTCGATCGCGTACGAGTCCTGCGCCGACTTGGTCGTCAGAAATAGGGTGAGGGCCAACGCGCCGAGCACCAGCATCAGGATCGGCACCACCAGCGGAACGCCGGCGATCCGCCGACCGGTCATCGGCAGCCGAGCGACGCCGGACTCGCGTCGGCTGCGCCGATCGAGCGCCCGCTGCGCAGCCTTCGACCGGGAGGGACGCTCGCTCGCGGCGGCCCCATGGCGCCGTCGACGGTCGGAACTCTCGCGCGCACCCGATGCTGCTGTGCGAGTGTCCGTGAGCGTCACTTGGCTCCCCTTCCGCCGGTTGTCGTGCCCGCAGCCGTGTGTCGGGCGATGCGTTCGATGGCTCGGATCCGGACCGGAGCCGAGCGTGGATTGGCCGCGCGTTCGGCTGCGTCCGCCTGCTCGGCGCCGCGAGTGACGAGCGAGAACTCCGGCGCGGTGCCGGGCAAGTCCACCGGCAGTCCGGCAGGCGTGGTGTTCTCGACCGCGCGAGCGAAGTCGCGCTTGACGATCCGGTCCTCCAGGGACTGGTAGCTCATCACCGCCAGACGCCCGCCGATGCCGAGCACCTCTAGCGACGCCGGGATCACTCCGCGCAGCGAGTCGAGCTCGTGATTGACCTCGATCCGCAGCGCCTGGAAGGTGCGCTTCGCAGGATGACCTCCGGTGCGCCGAGTGGCCGCCGGAATCGTCGCGTACAGCAACTCCACCAGCCGGCCGCTCGTGGTGAACGGCTCCTTGGCGCGCTCGCGGACGACGGCGGAGGCGATCTTCCCCGCGAAGCGCTCCTCGCCGTATTCGCTCAGCACCCGCGCCAGCGCGCCGTGGTCGTAGGTGTTGAGGATGTCGGCCGCCGTCAGCTCGTCGTCGGCGTTCATCCGCATGTCGAGCGGCGCGTCGACGGCGTACGCGAATCCCCGTTCGGCCCGGTCGAGCTGCATCGACGACACTCCGAGATCGAGCAGCACACCGTCGACGACGGTCCGGCCCGCGGCGTGCACGACGTCCTCGATCTCGTCGTATCGGTTGTGATGGAACTCGACGCGGTCGCCGAACCGTCCGAGGCGCTCCGACGCGATGCCGATCGCGGACGTGTCGCGATCGATCGCGATCACATACAGTCCGTCGAGACGGTCGAGGAAGTACTCGGTGTGGCCGCCTGCGCCCAGCGTCCCGTCGACGAGGACCGCGCCGGTGCCGTCGGCGCTCACGCGGGTCAGGGCGGGCTCGAGCAGTGCGAACATCCGATCGGCCATCACCGGGACGTGCCCGTGGTCGCCTTGCTGCGGTGAGTTCACCCCACTCCCTCCCTGTTGCCGTGAGAACTGTGCCGGTCGATTGCGCCGTCGCCCCCTGCGACGGATTCGGAGATCACGCACTGCGCTCCATCGACACGGAGCTGCGATGAGACGGGGTCCCTGCCCGAGCGCACCTGGCGTTGGGGAAGTACGTCAGGGTCGATCGGGCCGGGGCCTCGACTCACCGCAGAAGTCGTAATCTCCGATGTTCAATTCACGTGCTGCGAACCTCGTCAGAGGATCGCGTCGAGGGCCGACGAACCGGCACTCGAGAAGGCCTCCTCATGCTGGTCCTGGTAATCGCGCCAACTCTGCGCGTCCCAGATCTCCAGATGGTCGTAGGAGCCGATGACGACGCACTCCTTGCTGAGTCCCGCGTACTCGCGATGCTCGGCTGAGAGGTTCACCCGCCCCTGGCCGTCGAGCCGCTGCTCGTCGGCGCCGGCGAAGAAGTACCGCAGAAAGGCGCGTGCCTCCGGATCGTTGCGAGACGCCGACACCGCCTTGTCTGCGATGGCGTCGAACTCCTCGGCCCGGTACACCGAGAGGCTGCGGTCCTGGCTTCGTGTGACCATGACCCCTCCTGCCAGTGCTTCGCGGAACTTCGCGGGCAACGTAAGCCGCCCTTTGTCGTCGAGCTTCGGTGTGTAGGTACCGACGAAACGAGCCACGTCGACACCTCCTCGCCCTCCCGGGTTCGGGGTTTTCCGGTGATCCCCTCGCCCAGTGACACCCACAGTACCCCACTTTCCACCACTTTCCATCCCACAAGCCCCACCACCACTCCACTTTGAGGTAAATCAGCAGGTCAAAGGCCATGCCACTGAGGTGATTCTCAGGAAGACACGCCGTGTCGCAGATCACTTCTCGGCACAGAACTGGTACTGAAATCGATCAAAGTGACTGGTGAGAGTCAGATTTCATCGATGTGGGGCGAAGTGGGGAGACCGGGTGGGGCGAAGTGGGGAGACCGGGTGGGGCGAAGTGGGGAGACCGAATGTGGGGAAGCTCTGCGAGAAGACGTGGGGCCCAGTGGCTGAGAGTCCACGCGCTCGTATCGAGCGAACCCGAGCACGACGAGAAGCGGGGCCGCATTCCTCTCCTCAGGAAAGGAATGCGGCCCCGCTTCGGGAGACCTCGTCGACGCTATGCCGCGTCAGGCAGGTGACGAATCACAGATCTCGATCGTCGCCTTCGAATCGCCGATTGAAACGGTCCTCCATGCGCTGACTCAGCGAACCGTGTCCGCCGGCAGCACTACCGGACTTGTTCTTCTTCGACGAGGAGCCGGCGCCCGGCCCCGACATGCTGCGCCGTCCACCCATCAGCCCGTAGACGGCCATGCCGAACATCAACAGGAAGCCGATGAAGCTCAGAACCTTCAGGCCACCGATCTCGACGTCGACCATCAAACCGCCGACCAGCAATGCGAGCCCAGCGAGGAACCCGAGTGCGACGACGATCCGGCGACGCGTGTTCGGCAGACGCACCTTGTGCCGCGTCACGCTGGACGCGAACTTCGGGTCCTCAGCGTAAAGGGCGCTCTCTATCTCATCGAGCATGCGCTGCTCGTGCTCTGAAAGCGGCACCGCTCCTCCCTTACTGACTCGTGGCGAGATGGTCGTTTTCTCACCTCTACAACTCAATAGTACGAGTCGAAGCGGCCAACGACCACCATTGGCCGACTATGCGTCCACAATCACGCGTTTGCGGGGCCACCGTCACGCCACCGTCCCGCGCGCCGCCGTTCGCCTCGACGTCAACTTGCCCTGCTCGTACGCCAGGAGCGTGGAATCGGCGACGTCCAAGAACTCGACCGCCCGGCGTTCGACACGCGCACAGAACGTGGGATCCACCGACCGCACGAGCCCGGCCTCCACGTGCGCACGCATTGTCGAGAGCTCACCGAAATAGTCGGCGAGCTCACTGCACTGAGGCGCCCGAGCTTTGATTCGGCTCCACGCATCCGACGCCCCGCGGCGGCGTCGAGTCGTTCCCGTCGGCTCATAGACCTCCAGGACCGCACCGGCGGCCCGAATCGCCGCCAGATAGAACAGACGGAACCGCTCGGCGCCGTCGTCCTCCACCGAGGCCGCCTCATCGAACAGGACCTCGGCCCGATCCAGCAGATCCCGACTGCGGTGCACGACGCGCGGGTCGACGCCGGACTCCTGCGGCGCCGCACCCGTCGGCCGTGCGACGGCGAGCCGCAGCTCGGTGGATCGACCGGGCCCGCCTGCTGCTCGCGCCATGACTCTCATCCTTCGTGTCTGCGCCCGGCATTCCCGGGCTGGTGAGGTCACCATCGCAGACACGTACGACAATTCTCGCCGGAGTCCCCACAGACGCCAATGGCCCGGCGATGTCTTCCCCATCGCCGGGCCACCGGGTTCTCGGACCGTGTGCGAACACCAGTTCGATTACTGGCAACAGTAGCCGGTGTACGGGCCGTCGGGCAAGTCCCGATAGGCTCCCAAAGGCTGCACTCGGCGATCGATGAAAGGAGCGGCGATGGCACCCCTCGACAGCACGCCCGTCCGCGTCGCCCCGCTCCCCGCCGACCTCGCGCATCTCTGGCTCGACCCGGCGGTGCACACCTACATCACCGCCATGCACTATCCGCGTGGGAGCGAGACGCACCGCCTGCCACTGTGGCGAGATCACATCGCCCGTCCCGGCTGGTCCGCATACGGGGCGTTCACCACCGTGTCCGCACTCGACTCGCTGCGGCCGGCGTACTCGCGGTTGAGAGTCCGCGCTCCCCTGGCCGTCTCCGAGCGCGAGATCCTGATCGGCGTCGCCTACGGCTATCGCGGCGCTCCCGATCAATGGTGGAATCGCCAGCTCTACTCGGGTCTGCTGCGCGCCGGGACCGGCCCCGCGGACGCCCGCGAGTTCATGCGCGACTACTTCGAGCTCACCGAACTCCACGTCCATCCGGCCGGGCAGGGGCGCGGCGTCGGCGAGCGCCTGCTGACCGCGCTGCTCGCCGATCGCCCAGAGCAGAAAGTACTGCTGTCGACGCCCGAGGTCCACGGCGAGGACAATCGGGCGTGGAGCCTGTATCGGCGACTCGGATTCGTCGACGTGCTCCGTCATTTCACCTTCGCAGGCGACTCCCGGCCGTTCGCCTTCCTCGGTCGGCCGCTCCCCCTCGACGACCACCGCCGCTGACCGACTCCGAGTCGCTCGACGATTCCGACGCACCGGGGCCGACACTGCGCCGGTTGGCGGAGGGCTTCTGGCACCATGAGGCGGTGACTTCGATCCGCCGCGCCCCTGCGCTCGCCCTCGTCGGACTGCTGGCGATGTTGCCGCTGCTCAGCGGATGCCTCACCAAGTCGACCACCGTGGGCGATCAGTTCTCCGGAACGGTCATCGTCGCCACTTCGCCGGACCAGCACCCGACGAAGCCGTCGTTCGACATCCCCGCGTCCCTCAGCGGCCAGGTCTGGGCGACCGATTACCCCGAGAAGAGCGACGACAGCACCGCGGCGCCCGCTCCGTCGTCCACCCCGGCCGCACCGCCGAACGGCGCCCCGTCGCCGGACGGCAAGGTGGGCTCGGAACTGTCGTTCGACCGCCTGTCCGCCGGACAGTTCAGCCAGCTCGGCGACATCATCGCCGCGGCGCTCCCCGATCCGTCGGCGACGGTGCATCTGAAGTCGAGCCGCAGCGGCGACATCGTCCGTTTCCGGGGGTCGGCGTCGCTGACCGGCACCGAACCCGACAGCGTCTACTTCTCCCTCTCGATCACCTTCGGCGGTGACGTCGTCGCCACCAACGGCAAGCAGATCGGCGACGACACCGTGGTCTGGACGCCGCGCCCCGGACAGAACGTCGACATGCAGGCCGACTCCGAGTACGCCGATCCCGCGACCGCAGCGGTCCCCAGCTGGACGTGGTTCATGTTCCTGCTGTGCGCGATCATCGTCGGGATGGTGGTCTACGCCGCTTACCAGAACCGCGACCGCTCGGCGCGCCCCGGACGACCGAAGCACGAGCCGAAGAAGGCCGTGGACGCCGAGTCAGACACGACAGCCGACGACGAGGCGACGTCGAAAGCCGAGTGACCTCGCCGGCCGAGAGTCCTTGAGAGCTACACGCCCGCCAGGGCACCGCGGGTGTCGATGCCGATCCGCTCGAGCACCTCGCTGGTCGCCTTCGCGAAGTTGAGGCTGCAGAAGTGCAGGCAGGGAACGCCCTCGGAGATCAGCCGCTCGGCCATCTCGGTGCACAGATCGATGCCGACCGCGCGCACCTGAGCCCGATTCTCTTCGGGCCCGTCGCCCGCGGCCTTCGACAGCCGCTCCTCGACGACGGCCGGGATGGTGCTGCCCGACAGCTCGGTCATCCGCCGCGCCGACGCGAGGGACGTGATCGGCATCAGCCCCGGGATCAGCGGCTTGGCGCCCTGTTCCGGATCGGCGGCCACGATGCGATCTCGCAACCGGAGGAAGTCCTCGACGTCGAAGAACATCTGGGTGACCGAGTAGTCGGCGCCCGCTCGCAGCTTGCGGACGAGGTTTCCGGTGTCGGCGGCGAGGTTCGGAGCCCGATGGTGGCCCTCCGGGAAGGAGGCGACCCCGGTATGGAAGTCGCCGAGTTCGCCGATCAGGCGCACCAGTTCCTCGGCGTACGCGACACCCTCCGGATGCTTCACCCACTCGCCCAGCGGATCCCCCGGCGGGTCGCCGCGCAGCGCGAGCAGATTGACGATGCCCTTGTCGGCATACGCGCCGACCAGGCCGCGCAACTCGTCGATGCTGTGGTTGACGGCCGTCAGGTGCGCCACCGTCAGCAGCGTGGTCTCCGTGGCCAGTTCGCCTGCGATCCGGACCGTCCGGTCACGCGTCGAACCACCGGCGCCGTACGTCATCGACACGAAGGCCGGGTTCATTCGTTCGAAGATCCGCACCGCGCGCCACAGACGGGCCTCCTCGCCCGCATCGCGAGGCGGAAAGAACTCGACGGAGAACGGCACGGGCCCGGAGTGCGGGTCGGCCAGACGCTCGACGACCGACTGCCCTGCGCGTGCGCGGACGTCGGAGTCGGTACTGATGGGATCGGTCACCTGAGTCATCATACGGACACCGTCGGTGGGCTCCCCACACACAGACGGCGAGGGTGTGTGCCGGGTCACCGGCTCTCCAGCGCGGGCCCGTCGCGTCGGCGGCGCCCGGTAATCTTGCGAACCGTGGTCAACATTGCGCACGTGCCCGCCGCGGTCGACGAGGTCCTCACGACGTTCTTCGACTCCGGCCGACCGGCGCTCGACGCCATCTATCCGGCGGTCGCCGAAGCCGGTGACGTCCTCGCCGACTTCGTCCTCGCCGGCGGCAAGCGGGTACGGCCGTCGTTCGTCTATGCGGGCTGGCGCTGCGGTCCGGACACCGCGGGCGACGACACCATGGCACTGCGCGTCGGTGCCGCGATCGAGCTGATCCAGGCCTGCGCGCTCATCCACGACGACATCCTCGACCGCTCCGACACCCGTCGGGGCAACCCGACCGTGCACCGTCGCTTCGAGGGCCTGCACGCCGGCCGGCGTCTCACCGGCGACTCCGCGCACTACGGTGTCTCGGCCGCGATCCTGCTCGGCGACCTGGCCCTCGCCTGGGCCGACGACCTGGTGCACGGCATCGGTCCGGCGACCGACGGCTGGGCCGATCCCCGGCCGCTCCCCCGCTCGGTCGGCGTCCTGTGGTCCCGGATGCGGACCGAGGTGCTCGGCGGTCAGCTGCTGGACATCACCAACGAGTCTTCGCGCGACGAGTCCGTCACCGCCGCCTACCGAGTGATGGAGTACAAGACCGCCGCGTACACCGTCGCACGACCGCTGCAGCTCGGCGCCGCACTGTCGGGCGCGGACGCCGCGCTGTCCGGCTCGCTGCACCGGATCGGCCTCGATCTCGGCATCGCCTTCCAGCTCCGCGACGACGTGCTCGGCGTCTTCGGCGATCCCGAGCAGACCGGCAAGCCGTCCGGCGACGACCTCATCGAGGGCAAGCGCACGGCGCTGCTCGCCGAGGGTCTGCAACGCGCCTCCCGCACGGACGGCGAGGTA
Organism: Gordonia neofelifaecis NRRL B-59395; assembly: GCF_000192435.1. GTDB lineage: Bacteria > Actinomycetota > Actinomycetes > Mycobacteriales > Mycobacteriaceae > Gordonia > Gordonia neofelifaecis. Next base: position 109,764 of record NZ_AEUD01000004.1, on the reverse strand, counting down.
CTGCGCAACAGTGTCGGCCGCGACCTCTCCGATGCCGAGCTGACTGCGGCGCGCGCCGTCCTCACCGGATCGGGCGCGCTCGCCGAGATCGAGCGACAGATCGACGATCGTCTTCAGGCGGCGCTCGACGGCATCGTCGCGCTCGACGTCGACGACGACGCCCGCGCGGACCTGACGTGGCTGGCCCGCCGAATCACGCATCGGGCCCGGTGACGCCGGTGGCCGCCGATTCCCACGTCGTCGTCATCGGAGCCGGACTGTCCGGACTGACCGCGGCGGCGCACCTGCGCGCCGCGGGCCACGAGGTGACGGTGCTCGAAGCCACCGATTCGCCGGGCGGTCTGGTGCGGACCGAGACCATCGACGGTCATCGCTTCGACACCGGCGCGACGGTGCTGACGATGCCCGAGCTGATCGTCGACGCGCTCGCGGCCGTCGGCGTCGCCCGGTCCGCGGCGCACGACCGTCTCGCGCTCCGGCCGGTCGATCCCAGCTACGTCATGAACTACGCCGACGGGTCGTCGCTCGCCATCCCCCGCGACGCCGCAGCGATCCCCGCCGCCGTGGCCGAGGTCTTCGGCACCGACGCCGGCTCCGGGACCCGCGACCTGCTGGCCTGGCTGCGCCGCGTTCACGACGCCGAGTTCGACGTGTTCATCGATCGCAACTACGGCGGGCTATCGGACCTGACCGGACCGGCCACCCGCCGCGCGGCCGCCGAACTCGTCCGACTGGGCGCCCTCGGCGGCCTCACCGGCGCTGTCAGCCGGTTCGTCGCCGACCCGCGGGTTCAGCGGGCCTTCACCTTCCAGGCGCTCTACGCGGGCGTTCCGCCGCACCGGGCGCGGGCGATCTACGCGATCATCCCGGACATGGACATCGGCCGCGGACTCACCGCACCGGCGGGCGGCATGGGCCGTGTCGGCCGAGTTCTCGCGGACGCGCTCACCGAGGCCGGGGTCCGCATCGAGTACGGTGCCCGCGTCGACCGGATCCTGCGGCGGTCCGACGGCACGGCGTCCGGCGTCACCGCGGGCGACCGGCGATGGCCCGCGGCCGCCGTGATCGCGACCCTCGAGCGCGACGCGGTCGCCGGACTGTTGCGCGACGACCGCCGCAGACGGCGGCTCCGTTACTCGCCGAGCGCCGTCGTCGTGCACGGGCTGCTGCCCGAGGGCACGACCGCCCGCTGGCGGTCCGGCCATCACACCCTCGACTTCGGCGCGGCCTGGACACAGACCTTCGCCGACATCACCGGGCGACGCGGCAGGCTGATGGGCGACGGCTCCTTCCTGCTGACCCGATCTGCGGTCACCGACCCCGAGACCTTCATCGGGAACGGGCAGGAGTCGGTGTCGGTGCTCGCGCCGACACCGAACCTGGTGTCCGCCGATCTGCCGTGGGACGTCCTTGCGGAGCCCTACGTCGCCGAGTTCCTCGGCACCCTCGAATCGAGGGGATACGCGGGCCTGTCGGCGATGAGGGTGCTGCGGATCGACCATCCGCTCAGCTGGCGCCGCGACGGTCTGCCCGCGGGCACCCCCTTCTCCGCCGCGCACACTCTCGCGCAGACCGGCCCCCTGCGGACGCCGAACGTGTGGGCCGGCGCGCCGAATCTCGTGCTGGCGGGCAGTGCCACCGTCCCCGGAGTCGGCATTCCGCCGGTGGTGATCTCCGGCGGCCTCGCCGCCGCTCGGGTCGACGACCACCTTCGCGGACGGAGCGCCCGCCCGTGAACTTCCTGAAGCGCTATCCCGACGCCTGCCTGGGCTTCCTCGGTGCCCTGTTCGTCGTCGCCGGCAGCTATGGCCTCTCGGACGTCCCGCGTAACGACTCCACGCTGGCCGACCTCGGCCTCGCACCGATGACCTACGGTCACGGCAAGACGCTGTCCGGCTTCGCCTTCTGGACCGGCATCGCGCTGATGGTGGTCGCCTGGGTGCGCATCGGCCGCGATCCCGAACGGATGAGCCTGCGCGCGACGATGGCGACCATCGGCGCCTGGACGGCGCCGCTGATGTTCGCGGTCCCCACGTTCAGCCGTGACGTCTACGCCTATCTGGGACAGGCCTCGGTGCTGATGCACGGCTTCGACCCGTACACCGACGGACCGGCCCACCACCCGGGTCCGATCGTCGACTCGATGGCGCAGATCTGGGCCCCGACCACCTCGCCGTACAGCCCCGGCTTCATGCTGCTGCTGCGCGGCATCGTCGGGATCACCGGCGACAACGTCTTCGCGGGCATCTTCCTGATCCGGATCGCCCTGCTGCCCGGGCTGCTGCTGACGATGTGGGCCGTCCCCCGGATCGCCGCGCACTTCGGTGCGAGCCGCCGGGTCGGCCTGTGGCTGGTCCTGCTGAATCCGATGCTCCTCATCCACCTCATCGGCGGACCCCACTTGGAACTGCTGATGATGGGCTTCCTCGCCGCCGGCGTGGCGCTGGCTCTCGGCGGCCGGCATGTCGCCGGGCTCTCAGTGCTCGGCCTGGCCATCTCGGTGAAGATCACCGCGGGCATCGCCATCCCGTTCGTGATGTGGATCTGGCTCGACCACCTGCGCACCGCACGTACCGCCGACCCCGATCGTGAGGGACCGACGATCACCTGGCGCGACCGCGTCGGCGTTTTCGCGGCCACCGGCGCGATCCCCGCGGTCGTGTTCGGCTTCTTCACCGTCGTCCTCGGGTTGGGCGTCGGCTGGATGAACGGACTGTCGTACGCCTCGCGCATCATCAACCCGTTCACGATTCCGGTCTTCATCGGCCACATCGTGACGTACGCGGCGGCGCCGTTCGCGACCCTGAACCTGCAGGCCGTGCTGGTGGTGACCCGCGCCATCGGCAGCATCGCGCTCGCCCTGATCCTGGTGTACCTGTGGTGGCGGTCGCGGCACGACGAGCGCTCGGCGACGGCCGGAATGGCGTGGGCGATGCTGGCCCTGCTGCTGTTGGAGCCGTCCACTCTCCCCTGGTACTACACCTGGGTGGCGTGCATCGCCGTCGCGTTCACGCTGCCGATGTGGGTGCGGCAGGTGGTCGTCGGCGTGAGCACGTTCTATCTGATCGTGTTCCAGCCGGACGATTCGATCCTGTTCTACAAGCCGCTCGAGACCCTCATGGCACTGGCGTTCGCCGTGCTCGCCGCCGTCTCGCTCCGCAGGCGCGATCCGCTGAAGCTTCGCAGCTTCGGGTCGTTGCTCGTCCATGGCTCCTCTGCATGGACGCTCAGGCATGCCGAATCGTGGAGGCTTCGACTCCGCAGCCCGCCCCCCGCCGCGCCGGACGCACCTACTACCTGGCGTCCCGGCTGCTGCCCGCGGACGGTCGTCGCGCGGTGTTCGCACTGTACGGCTACGCCCGCACGGCGGACGACGCCGTGGACGAGCCGGGCGACCCGTCGGTCCAGGGCGCGCGGCTCGACGCCCTCGAATCCGGGCTGCGAGCGGCATCAGCGGGCGTCTCGGACGCCTCGTCGAACCCTGACGAGGCCGACATGCTGGCGGCCCTGGCCGACGCGATCCGGCGATTCGGCATCCCGCCGGCGACCTTCGACGCCTTCGGCCGGTCGATGCGCATGGATCTGCCCGGTCATCCGATGTTCCGCAACAGGTACGCCGACCTCGCCGAGCTGGCCGATTACGTCTACGGGTCGGCCGCCGTCATCGGACTCCAACTGGTCCCGATCCTCGGCGCGGATCCGGACGACGACGAGATCGCCGCAGGTGCGGCGCTGCTCGGCGAGGCGTTCCAGCTCACGAACTTCCTGCGCGACGTCGCCGAAGATCTCGCGCGAGACCGCGTCTACCTGCCGCTCGACCATCTCGCGGCGTTCGGTGTCGACGAGGAGAACCTGTTCGCCGACGCGGCGGCAGGCAGCACCGGACCACGACTGCGCCGCGCGATCGCACACGTCGTCGCGGTCAATCGCGACCAGTACCGCCGAACGATTCCGGCGATCACCGCGCTGCCGCCACGGACGCGTCCGGCGATCTGCGCCGCCGCGCGTTCGTACAGCGCGATCCTGACCGAGATCGAGCAACGCGACTACGAGGTGTTCGGCGGGCGGGCAGTGGTACCGCTCCGGCGCCGCATCGGGCACGCGGTCGTATCGATGACCGGTCGGCCGCAGCTGTAGCCGAGGACCGCCGGAGTCGAAGGCCGACTCAGAAGGCCTGAGCCTGTGCCCGTCTGATCACTTCGCGGGCCGAGTGGGTGTGCAGTGCGTCGGCCGGGCGGAGCCCGAGGTCGGGCTGCTCCTCGAACAGCCAGCCCATCGCCTCGTCACGCGTGTAGCCCCCGTCCAGCAGAATCCGCACCAGTCCTTCGAAGTGCTTCGCGAGCCCGTCGTCGCCGAAGAACGCCTCCGGGATCACCGGCACCCCGCCGCGGGAGGCGGCTAGCAGGTTGTGATCACGGATGAGCGTCCGGAGACGGTTACCGGAGACGCCGAGCCGCTTGGCGGCCTGGTCGAGCTCCAGAACGGGAACGTCGTCGGGCAGGATGTCGATCGAAAGCGGAAGAGAACCCACGGGGAAAGCCTACCGGTGCCCTGCGCGGCGTATGCGAGGATGCCCGCCCCAAGCGGTAGATTCGAACATCGTGACCACCCCAGGCGACCCGCTTCTCGGCCGAGTGCTGGAGCGGAGATACCGGATCGACGCGCCGATCGCGCGCGGCGGGATGTCGTCGGTGTACGTCGGCACCGATCTGCGCCTCGGCCGCCGAGTCGCCGTCAAGGTGATGGACGCCCGGTACGTCGGCGATCCGTTGTTCCTGCGCCGCTTCGAGTTCGAGGCGCGCGCCGTCGCCGGGCTCAGCCATCCCGGGCTGGTCGCCGTGTACGACCAGAGCATCGACGGCGAGATCGCCTTCCTCGTCATGGAACTCGTCCGCGGAGGCAGCCTGCGCGAACTGCTGCGCGAGCGCGGACCGATGCCGCCGCACGCGGTCGCGTCGGTCGCCATCCCGATGCTCGGTGGGCTCGGCACCGCGCACCGCGCCGGGCTGGTGCATCGGGACGTGAAGCCCGAGAACGTCCTCGTGTCCGACACCGGCGACATCAAAGTGGCCGACTTCGGTCTCGTACGCGCCGTCGCGGAGGCCGGCGTCACCTCGGCCAGCGTGATTCTCGGCACCGCGGCGTATCTGTCGCCGGAGCAGGTCAACTCCACGGACATCGATGCGCGCAGCGACGTGTACTCGGCGGGCGTGATGCTGTTCGAGCTGCTCACCGGCAGGCAGCCGTTCAGCGGATCAACTCCGCTGGCCCTCGCCTATCAGCGGCTGTCGTACGACGTCCCCGCGCCCGGCGATCTGATCGAAGGCGTCCCACCACAGATCGACGAGATCGTGCTGCGCGCGACCGAGCGCAGCCGCGCCGACCGGTTCCGCGACGGCTTCGACATGCAGCACGCACTGCTCGACGCCGCCGACGAGCTCGACCTGCCCGCCTTCACGGTCCCCGCACCGAGCCAGGCGTCGGCGCGCGTCACCTCGGCGATCTCCCGGCCGGTCCGCGAGCAGGCGACGCCGGCGGGACCGCCGCAGCAGACTCCGCGGCCGGTCACCGCCTACGACCCCGATCCCCTGCCGCCGGCCGACGACGAGTGGGACGACGGCGCGGTGCCGCGCGACGAGCCGAGCGACATCCCGTGGAACGACGACTGGTCGCCCGAGGACGAGCTCGACGTGACCCACGAAGCGGACCCGGCCGCGACCTCGCGCGGTCGTGCCCTGGCCTTCACCTGGCTGACGATCGTCGTCCTCATCGCCGTCGCCGTGGGTGCTGTCGGCTGGGTCGTCGGAGGCGCACTCGCCTGACGTCGGCGGGTGCGCTCAGCCGCGCAGCATCTCCGCGACGAGGAAGGCCAACTCCAGCGACTGCTGAGTGTTCAGGCGCGGGTCGCACGCGGTCTCGTACCGACCCTCGAGGTCGAGGTCGGAGATGTCCTGGGCGCCGCCGAGGCACTCCGTCACGTCCTCGCCGGTCAGTTCGATGTGGATGCCGCCGGGATGACTGCCCAGCGCGCGATGGACCTCGAAGAAGCCCTGCACCTCGTCGACCACGCGGTCGAAGTGACGGGTCTTGAAGCCGGTCGACGCCGTGTGAGTGTTGCCGTGCATCGGATCGCACTGCCAGATCACCTTGTGTCCGGTGGCCTCGACGGCCTGAACGATCGCGGGCAGCACCTCGCGGACCTTGCCGTTGCCCATCCGCGAGACGAGGGTCAGTCGGCCGGGCCGATTGTCGGGGTCGAGCGCCTCGACGTACTCGACCGCCAGTTCCGGCGTGGTGGTGGGACCGATCTTGACGCCGATCGGATTGCTGATCATCTTCGCGAGCGCGATGTGCGCGCCGTCGAGCTGACGGGTGCGCTCGCCGATCCACAGGAAATGCGCCGACAGATCGTAGAGCGTCTGCTCGCCGTCGCCGCGCGGATTGTCGGCGAGCCGCAGCATCGCCCGCTCGTAGTCCATCACCAGTGCCTCGTGCGAGGCGAAGATCGACGCCGATTCGAGGCTGGAGTCGGTGACGCCGCAGGCGTCCATGAACCGCAGTCCCCGATCGATCTCGGCGGCCAGCGCCTCGTACCGGGCGCCGGCGGGCGACGTGCGGACGAACTCGCGGTTCCAGTTGTGCACGTGGGCGAGACGGGCGTCCGAGCCGGTGAGCGACCGCACCAGGTTCATCGCCGCCGCCGCATTCGCGTAGGCGCGGACCAGGCGCGACGGATCATGCACGCGCGCAGCGTCATTCGCCTCCAGAGCGTTGACCATGTCACCGCGGTACGACAGCAGGCCGAGCGCGTCGGTGTCGGCGGAGCGCGGCTTAGCGTACTGGCCCGCGATACGGGCCACCTTGACCACGGGCAGGCTGGCGCCGTAGGTCAGCACGACCGCCATCTGCAGGAGGGTCCGGATGTTGCCCTTGATGTGCGGTTCGGTGTTGGCGGCGAAGGTCTCGGCGCAGTCGCCGCCCTGCAGCATGAAGGCCCGACCGTTGGCCACCTCGGCGAGCTGATCGGCCAGCGCCTCGACCTCGGAGGGCATGCAGATCGGCGGAACGCTCTCCAGGACGGTCCGCATCTTGTGCGCCTCGTCGGCGGGCCAGCTCGGCTGCTGCAGCGCCGGACGCGCCAGCATGTCCTCGAATTGTTCGGCCAGCCGGCCCGGCAGGGGCGGAAGCTCGGGAAGCTCGTCGATCGGCACGTCTACGGTCCAGTTCACCACCGCACCAGCCTATCGCGGCGACGGAATCGCCGGAGCGGTTGCCTCCATCACCGTGGCCCTACGACGGCCGCGCGGCCTCCTCGATTGCGCGCCACTTGACGAGATTGTGACGGGCGTCGGCGAGCGCGTCGTGCGCATTCCGCGGTGCGGCGGGCAGTTCCGGCTTCCCTGCGGCCTCCCAGTGCTGCCGGAGCTCTCGGGTGAATCGCGGCATCTCCCGCGGGAGCTCGGTCATCGATCCCCACAGCTGGCACACCACCACGTGGTCGTAAGCGCCGACCCACGCCCACAGCTCGACGCCGTCGCCCGGCTCGGTGAGGAAGTCGAAGAGGCTCTCGCGAATCGCCCGTCGGCTGCGCCACGCCTTGTCGGCCGGGGACGGAAGCTTGTCGAGCACGTTGGTCCGAACCCAGTCGCCGGCCCGCGAAGGGTCGAACTCGGTGGACACCGCGTAGAACTCGCGGCCGTCCTCACCGACCACGCCGATCGACACCAACTCGATGGTGGTTCCGTCTTCGATGAACTCGGTGTCGTAGAAGTAGCGCACGGGTTCTGATTATCCACGGCGGGCAAGGAATACTGACTGTCATGTCCACCCGCAGCGGTCAGACGCAGCTCCACGAGGCGACCGGAGACGACGCCGCCGACCGTCTCGCCGCACGCCTCACTCGCTGGCGGCCGACGCCCGCCGCGAAGTCCGCAATCGTGGCCGCCTTCGCGGTCTCGGCGATCCTGCAGATCTTCGGTGTGCCGTTCACCTCGAGCTTCGGCACGCGTACCAGGTTCGACATGGACGTGTACCGCATCGGCGGACAGATCTGGCACCAGGGATTCAGCCTCTACGCCGACGGCTCCATGCCGTTCACCACCGACGGCATCTGGCTGCCGTTCACCTACCCGCCGTTCGCCGCGCTGCTGTTCACTCCGCTGGGCGCGATTCCGCTGTCTGTCGCCAGCATCGGCATCTCACTGGTGACCGCCGCCCTCCTCGTGTACGTGACGAAGCTCTCCTTGGCCGTGCTGGACATCGGTGCGCGGGCCAACCGCTGGTGGCTCGCCACCGCGCTCTCGGTGGCGACGATCTGGTTCAACCCGTTCTGGATGACGCTCGGCTTCGGTCAGATCAACGTCGTGCTGATGGCGATGATCATGGTCGACGTCTTCGTCCTGCATCGTGCCGGCCGACGTCATGCGCAGGGCGTGCTGATCGGCATCGCCTCGGCGGTCAAGCTCACGCCGCTGGTGTTCCTCGGCGTCTTCCTGGTCGCGGGCAGGCTCCGCGCCGTCGTGACCGGACTGGCCGCCTTCGTCGGCGCCGCCGCCATCGGCTGGATCTGGATGCCCGCCGACTCGCGCACGTACTGGACCGACACGCTGTTCCACACCGCACGCATCGGACAGCCGGAGGGCCGGATCAATCAGAATCTGAACGCCGCCTGGTTGCGTGTGTTCGGGGACAACGGCGGTTCCGCCGAACTCGCGTGGATCGTCTCCAGTGTCGCCGCGACGGCGCTGGCGCTGCTCGCCGTGCTGGCCGCCCGTCCGACCACCGCGTTCGCCCCCGGTCCGATGACCGGCCGCGTCGACGCCCTGGCGGTGACCTGCGCGGTGGCGGTCTGGGGCCTGCTGGTGTCGCCGACCACCTGGGCACACCATTGGGTGTGGTGCATCCCGGCACTACTGCTGTGTCTGGCGATCGGCGCCCGCGTGAAGCGCCGCCGGTACCGGATCACCTACCTCGCGCTCGCCGGCATCGGCGCGGTGATCTTCGCGATCGGACCGTTCCAGCTGCTGCCGCCGATCGAGCACGGCTGGTCGGCGTGGCAGCACATCGTCGGCAATGCGTTCACGCTGTGGGGCGTCGCACTTCTGATCGCGCTGTGGCGGCTTCCGTACCGCGCCGGGCGAGCACGGCCCGCGCAGACGACGGCGCCCGCCTGCCGCCGTCGTCAGGCGATGCTCTGTCCGCCGGCCCCCGCCGCGACCGCATAGCGATCGTCGGCGGGCGCCGGTCGGAACTGGTGGATGCCCGCGCCGCTCAGGCGGCGTCGTCGGACTCGGTCGCGGGCTCCGCCGGCGCCTGCTTCGCGGTCCCGCCGCCGTTCTTCAGACTGGCGGCGTAGACGTCGACGTACTGCTGGCCGCCGAGACGCATGAGCGCATACATGATCTCGTCGGTGACGGCGCGCTCGATGAAACGATTACCCGCCATCCCCTCGTACCGGGAGAAGTCGAGCGGCTCGCCGACACGAACCACGATGCGCGTCGGCCGGGGCAGCACCGTGCCGGGCGGGTTGATCTTGTCGGTGCCGACCATCGCGATCGGGATCACCGGGGTGCCGGTCTCCAGCGCCATCCGGGCCAGTCCGGTCTTCCCCTTGTAGAGGCGGCCGTCCGGCGACCGGGTGCCCTCCGGGTACAGGCACAGCAGCCGTCCGTCCTCGAGGACTCGCTTGCCCGCGAGCAGCGCACCGGCGGCGGCGCTGGCACCGGACCGGTCGATCGGGATCTGACCGGAGGTGCTGAAGAACCACTTCTTGAACCGGCCCTTGACGCCCTTCTCCGTGAAGTACTCGCTCTTGGCCAGGAAGAAGATCCGGCGCGGCACCATCAGCGGAAGGTAGAAGCTGTCGACGACGGCCATGTGATTGGACGCGATGAGCGCGGGGCCGTCCTTCGGAATGTTCTCCAGGCCCTCCACGCGCGGGCGTCCCATCAGGCGTAGCGCCGGACCCATGAAGATGTATTTGAAAAGGTAGTACCACATGGACGTTGCTGCCCCTCCTGATCGAAATCCCAGCCTGCGCCGACACCCGGCGCCCAGAACGCGGCGCACCGGGTTGCAACTCTACTGGCTGCCCACAACCTGCATCGAAAGTCCCCGCCGCGCCACCTCGGCCGCGCCGATCGACCCCGCGGCCTCACCGAGCTGAGTGCCCCGGATGCGCGCGAGGTGCCGGTGCCCGGAGCCGGTGATCGCCGCCGCGTAGTGCTCGCGCGCGTCGTCGAGGAACAGACTCGACGCCGCGCCCACGCCCCCGGCGAGCACGATCAGATCCGGGTCGAAGACGTCGGCGATCATGCCCAGTCCGTACCCGAGCCAGCGCGCGAGGTCCTCGTAGGCGGCCAACGCCGCCGGATCGCCGTCGGCCGCCGCGGCGGCGACTCGACGCCCGGTCAACGACCCCGGATCGGACTCCGACTCCGCCGCCAGCACACTGCGCGGGTAGTCGTGCGAGGCGAGCAGTTCGAGCACCGTGTCGACGAGCGCGGTACCGCTGCAGTACCGCTCCCAGCATCCGCGTTTGCCGCAGCTGCACGGCCGGCCGTCCGGCACGACTGTCAGATGGCCGAACTCGGGGGCGACACCGAAGCTGCCGCGGTAGATCCGGCCGTCCATGATCATCCCGGCGCCGATGCCGGTGCCGATCGACAGCACGAGCGTGTTGTGCCCTCCTGCCGCAGCCCCGAAATGCAGCTCGGCGATCGCCGCCGAGTTGGCGTCGTGCTCGGCGAACACCGGCAGGCCGAGACGCTCGGTCATGATCTCGGGCACCCGCGCCTCACGCCACGCGAGATGCGGCGCGAACCGGACCATCTGCCGGTCCGGTGTGAGGAAGCCCGCGATGGCGAGCCCCACCGCGGAGACCGCCCAGCGATCTCGGAGTTCGGTGACCAGTCGGTGCAGGCAGTGTTCCAACGACTCGGCGGTCGGCGGGGTCGCGGTTCGCAGCGTGTCGAGTTGCCGGCCCTGGGCGTCGACCACCGACGCCCGGACGCTGGTGCCTCCGATGTCGATGCCGATCGTCAATTCGTCGCCTGCCGGGCTCGAGCCGTCGCGGGCGCTCACGTCATCTGCCCGTGGGTGTGACGTTGACCGCGATGGTCTGGAAGTGCGACGGCGCCGAGGTCCCGTCCGATCGGTCCGACCGCAGCATGTCGGCGATCGCCTCGAGCACGGCGATCAACGCGGCGATGATCCGCGCCAGCAGGTCCCCGAGTTCTTTCACCAGAGTTCCGACGTCGCCGAGCAGGTCCGGAATCGGCGAACCGTTCAACGTCGGCCCGCCGGCGCCCGCGATCAGAGCGGCGAGCTGGTCGATCTGATTCGCGAACCCCAGCAGCAACGTCTGCACCGGGTCGCCGGCACTCGATGCTCCGGCACCGGTGGTGCCGTGGTCGTCGGTCATCGTCAGTCGATTCCTCGCGGGTAGGGCCGACTTCGAAGGTCGGACTCGGTGGACGCAGGCGGTGCGAACACCTGACGCTACCGGGCACACTCCCGGTTCCATAGAGCCGGGCACGCGACAGGTGACCGACTACACATCGATGAGCAGCGATGACCTTGCACACGCGGTCGAGTCTACTTTCGACAGGCGTCCGGCGCGGCTCGTCCGCGACGAGACTCTGACTAATCGGACGCCGGTCGCATCGGCCGCTGCGGCCACACCGTGGCATCCGGACGGAAGCGGAGCACCAGCCGCCCGTCGCGCCAGTCCGCATCGGTCACCACGCATCGACGCAGGACCGACGGCAGTCGGACGGGGTATCGGAAGCCCGACACGGTGACCAGCAGGTCGTCGCCCGAACGCCCCAGCGCGAGCCGGTCAGGATCCGGCAGACCCTGCTTCCAGGCTAGCTCGAAGACGCTGTCGAGGTCCTCGCCTGCCACGTGGGTCACCGTGAGTGCTCCCGAGCCGCGGGGCCGGCCGGTCGGACAGGGCAGGTCCACCGTCACCCGGCGGAGCCGGGACAGCCGGTCGACCGGTTCGGGGGCCGCCGGCACTGAGAGCACTTCGACGGAGTCGTCGTCGGAGGTAAGGGCGTCGAGCACGTCGCCGAGATCGGCCCGCGGCGGCCCACCGGCACCCGAGTTCACGACGACGGACCGGACCGGCAGGGCCATCAGATCGCTCGACGCGATCTGATCCGGCAGGCACCGGGTCCCTCGGTCCCCGGCGTCGATCACCAGGTGTGCAGCGACACCGTGCGGATCGGAGAACAGCTCGATCAGGTCCTGGCAATCACGATCGATGCCTTCGACGGCCGCCGACAGTTGCGCCATCGCGGGCTTCTCGGCCGCTTCGGCGAGCCGCGCATGGCGGGGCCATAACCGCTCCAGCGCAGACGACAGCACGGTCGGCGCGCGAAGCAGGGAGAACGGGTCTCCGCAGCCCGACAGATCGACGACCACGCGACGCCAGCGACCCGCGGTCGCCGCAGCACGAATCTGCCGCAGCAGCAGGAACTCCTGAGCTCCGGGCAGTGTCGCGATCTCCCCCGGTGCCACCGAGGCGAGCGTGCCGACGATCGGCAGGAAAGACCTTCCACCGGTGACCGCGGTCAGCGCCGCAGTGAAGTCGGCCCAGGCGCCCTCGAGAATCGTCAGGGGATCCAACTGAAGGAGATCCGTGCCCGCGGTGACCGCAACCGGCTCGCCCGGAACTCGGAGCACACCGAGGCGATCCGGCAGATACGACCGCGCGTCGAGGGAGACCAGCAGGGTGCCGCGTTCGGCACCGAGACGCAGACCCGCCGGTGGGAACGCGGTGTCGTCGCGAAGGGCTGCGGCAGCGGCGACGACGGAGACGCCCGCGCCACCGGGCCCGAGCACCAGATGGATGGGAGCTAGATCGATCAGCCTTCGACCCTCTTCTTGAGGTCCCCGAGCGCCGACTCGGTGATCGCTTTCTCAGCCCGCCGCTTCAACTGGCTGATCATCGGGATCTGCAGGTCGACCATCAATGCGTAAGTGACCTTGGTCGATCCCGGAACCTGTTGCACGAGACGGTAACTGCCCTCCTGCGCACGTTGCAGGTCGCTCGACACGAGCGTCCACGAGACACCCGCCCCGTCCGCGTCCCACGTGTAACGCAGTTCGTAGGTGTCGGCGAGCACGCCGGCGTCCAGCACGAATCGAACGTGCAGTCCCCGGCCCTGCGCATCACTTTCGAGCACGGTCGCTTCGCGTGCCGCGGTCACCCAGTCCGGGTAGTGGGCGAAATCCGCGATGACCGCGAGCACCTCCGACACATCGGCGTTGATGACGATCGACTGCTCGGTGTGGTCGGCCATCGGTCAGCCCTCCGCGGCGACGGCGGGCGCGCCGGCCGCGCGGTCGCCTTCCAGCAGCCACTTGACGTGGAAGGACATGTCCTTGCCTGCGATCCGACGTACCCGGTTCATCTCGGCGATCGCGTCCATCCGCGAGCGAGGATCGGTCGGCAGTTCCGCGGCGGGCTCGGCGTGGAGGTAGTAGTGGAGGACGAAGCCGTCCATGCACTCCTCGCACCAGATCTCCATGGTGCCGTCGACGGGGCCCGTCACCGTCCAGCGCACACCCTGGTTCGCGCGGTCCTCGACCACCGTCAATTCGAGGTCCGGCCACCACTGACGCCAACGCGCCCGATCGCCCACGACGGCGCCCGCGAGGGACGGCGCAGCAGCGACGAAGACCTCATCGGCAACCTGAATGCTCGTCACCGTCCTAGCTTCACACACCGGGCCCCGTGGGAGAAACCCGACTCGTGCGGAGACGGCGTGCGGACTGGGGCTAAGATCACTCAGAGATTCAGGTCGTTCTGAGAAATTTCCGTTCCGGAAGGTGTATTACATGGCCGAATGCCGCGTGCCCGCGAAATTTGAGATCCCCGAGGAGCGGAACGCCTCCGACGTGCTCTTCGACATCGTCGAGAAGCAGGGCGGCAAGACGGTATTCCGTCGTCAGGACGGCGCGCAGTGGCTGCCGGTGACCGCTGCCGAGGCCGGCGCACAGGTCGTCGCACTCGCCAAGGGCCTCATCGCCTCCGGGATCAAGCCGGGAGATCGTGTCGCACTGGTATCGGCGACCCGTCTGGAATGGACGCTTCTCGACTTCGCCGTCTGGTCCGCCGGCGCAGTGACGGTCCCCGTCTACGACTCGTCGTCCGGCCCCCAGATCGACTGGATCATGCGTGATTCCGGTGCGAACGCCATCATCGTGGAGACGTCGAAGCACCGCGCGGTCATCGACACCGTGGAGTCCGTCGATGATTCCGTCCAGGTGTTCCAGATCGACGTCGCCGACGGTCCCGGTGTCGTCGAACTGCTCACCGAACGCGGCAAGGACGTCTCCGACGAGGAGGTGACCGCCCGTCGGCGCACCCTCAAGGCCTCCAGTCCCGCGACGTTGATCTACACCTCGGGTACCACGGGTCGACCCAAGGGCTGCATGCTGACGCATTCGAATCTCCTCGGCGAGATCGCCGGCGTGATGCAGACCTCGCTCAACCAGCTGCTCGGCGACGGCAAGCGTCTGCTGCTGTTCCTGCCGATGGCCCATGTGCTCGCCCGCGCCATCAACCTCGTCGCGATCGAGGCGGGCGTCGAGGTCGGCTACACCGCCGATATCGCGAACCTGCTGCCGACGTTCGCCGTCTTCAAACCGTCGTTGATCCTGTCGGTGCCGCGAGTCTTCGAGAAGGTCTACAACTCCGCACGCCAGGGCGCGCACGACGGCGGCAAGGGAAAGATCTTCGACCTCGCCGCCGACGTCGCTGTCGAGTACTCGACAGCGAAGCAGAACGGCGACGTGAGTCTGCTGCTGCGCGCCAAGCACGCCGTGTTCGACAAGCTGGTCTACAGCAAGCTGCGGACCGCGCTCGGCGGCGTGTGCGAGCTCGCCATCTCCGGCGGCGCACCGCTCGGGGCCCGTCTCGGACACTTCTTCAGCGGCGTCGGCATCCCGGTCTACGAGGGCTACGGCCTCACCGAGACCACGGCGGCGATCGCCGTCAACACCCCGGGTGAGGTG
Organism: Gordonia neofelifaecis NRRL B-59395; assembly: GCF_000192435.1. Classification (GTDB taxonomy): domain Bacteria; phylum Actinomycetota; class Actinomycetes; order Mycobacteriales; family Mycobacteriaceae; genus Gordonia; species Gordonia neofelifaecis. The sequence goes on along the minus strand of NZ_AEUD01000004.1, from coordinate 94,740 downwards.
AAGGTCGGGACCGTCGGCCGCCCGATCCCGGGCAATGCGGTCCGGATCGCCGACGACGGCGAGATCCTGCTCTCGGGCGAGGTCGTCTTCACCGGATACTGGCAGAACGACGACGCCACGGCCGCCGCGATTACCGACGGCTGGTTCCACACCGGAGACCTCGGTGCCCTGGACGAGGAGGGCTACCTCCGGATCACCGGGCGCAAGAAGGAGATCATCGTCACCGCGGGCGGCAAGAACGTCTCGCCGGCACCGATGGAGGACATCATCCGGGCCAGCGCACTGGTCTCGCAGGCGGTCGTCGTCGGAGATCAGAAGCCGTTCATCGGCGCGCTGATCACCGTCGACCCGGAGGCCTTCCCCGCCTGGAAGACGCGGAACGGGAAGTCGGCGGAGGCGACCGTCGCCGACCTCGCGAACGACGCCGAACTCCTCGCGGAGATCCAGCTCGCCATCGACGCCGCCAACGAGACCGTCTCGCATGCCGAAGCGATCAAGAAGATCCGCGTCCTGCCCGCCGACTTCACCGAGGACTCGGGCGAACTCACCCCGACCCTCAAGGTCAAGCGCAACGTCGTCGCCGAGAAGTGGGCCGACGAGATCGCCGCGATCTACACGAAGTAGAGAGCGTCACGGCGAGCCTGAAGCACTTGTGCCGTTGATGGTGACCACCACGTGGTCCCCATCAACGGCACAGTCATCTGGCGAGGTCGGCGGACCTGTCGAGCAGCCGTGGAGTCACAGCAGGCGCATCAAGCGAGCCGCCTGCTTCTTCCACTGCCAGTTCTCCACCGCCCATTCCCGACCGGCGGCCCCCATGGCGGCGGCGAGTCGCGGGGACGTCAGGATCTCGATGATCGCCTCCGCGATCCGAACATGGTCGCGGCCGTCGACGACGGTTCCGGTCACGCCTTGCCGCACGGTCTCCGGGGCACCGCCGGAATCGCCGGCGACCACGGGCACGCCGCTGGCCGAGGCCTCGAGGAAGACGATCCCCAGTCCTTCGACGTCCAGTCCCCTGCCCCGCGTGCGGGTCGGCATCGCGAATACGTCCGCCATGGCGTGATGCATCGGCAGCTCGTCCGCGGGCACGCCGCCGGTGAACGTCACCGACTCTGTGACGCCGACCGACGCCGCCAACTCGTGCAGCCTCTCCGCGTACGGTCCGCCGCCGACGATCATCAACCGGGCGTCGGGAACCGCCGACAGGATCGTCGGCCAGGTCCGGATGAGCGCATCCTGCCCCTTGCGCGGCACCAGTCTCGACAGGCAGAGCACCACGGGCGCGTCTCCCAGGCCGTAGCGGTCGCGTAGGGCTCGGCGTGCTTCGGGATCGGGAGCGAACCGGTCGACGTCCACTCCGCAGGAGACGTACTCGAGCGCGGCCCGCGGGCCGAAGGCGGCAGCGAATCGATTGCGCGTGTAGCGGCTCACGTAGGTGATCGCATCGCTGTGGTCCCCGATGTAGCGGAGCACCTGACGCGATCCGGGGAGCATCGACCACCCGACCTCGTGACCGTGGGTGCTGGCGACGATCCGGCGCGCGCCTGCCTTCCGCAGCGACGGCCCGAGGACCGCCAGCGGTGCCGCCGCGCCGAACCAGACCGTGTGAACGTCGTTGTCTCGCACCAACTTCGCGGCGCGTCGTTGTACGAACGGGGTCGGCAGCATGAGGCTGGTCGGATGGCGGACGATGCGGTACGGCGCCGCTGCATCGTACGCCTCGCAGCCCTTCCACCGGGGTGCGTAGACGATCACCTCGTCGGGCGGCAGGGAGCCGATCATGTTCTCGAGATACGACTGGATTCCACCCGGCCGGGGCGGGAAGTCGTTGGTGACGAGCAGAGTTCGCCTCATCGTCGCGTTTGAGCTCGCAGCCATGCCTGCCAATCTGCCACGACCTTCGACTTGTCGACGCCCAGGGCGTCCTTCATCGCCGCGTCGGTGGTCTCCGTGTCCCCGCCCTTACCGACTTCGACGTACATCTTCTTCAGCTTCTCCTCGCCGTACTTGCCCGCCACGTATGCGGCGAACGACCACGCCGCCTGATACGCGACGCGGGCCGCATCCGTGCTCACCGAGAAGGCCCCGTCCGACGGCAGTGCCTTGGGGACGTCCCCGGCGGCGACGGCCGCCGCCAGTTCCGGTGCCGCATCGACGAGATCGCGGTAGGTGCCCTTCCTCCCGACGTACTCCGGTACGCCTTCGGTGAGCCACAACGGCGCGTTCTGCGCCGTCGACAGCCGCGACGCCACGTGGGTCAGCTCGTGCCGGAGGATCACCGCGAGCGCAGGCTTCGACAGCTGCCGCGCGGACGGAGTGAGCACGATCCGCTGCCCGATCACCTGTTGGTTCTGACGGTCGATCTTGGTGAAAACAGTCGCCGCCGCGGCTGCAGAGGTGTCGCCGGGGGCGGTACGGGTGAGCCCCGCGAACTGCGCGTCGTCCGCGGTCGCGATCACCGCGGCACGACGGACCCAGTCGTCGCCCCAGAATTCGGACACCGCGTCGACGGCCCCCGGCAGGATCTGCGCGACGTCCGCGGCCGTCCGTTCCGCACCGCGATAGTCGAGCACCGTCGACGTCCCGCCCGACGTGCGGCTGTCGGTCGCTTCGAGTCCTGGAAAGGCCCACGGTCCGATGTCCGGCGCCTTCGGGTTCTCGAGTTCGGCCTGCGACGGATCGGGCGCGAGCCCGCCGTCGCCGACGACTTTCCAGTCGTCGCCGTAGCGCGCGAACGTCAGACTCTGGTGGAGCGTCACGGTCGGCTCGTCGAGTCCGGGTGCCGATGCGCCGCCCAGCGCATAGTCGAGGTCGACCGGCGTCACCCAGCTGTCGGTCGCCCCGGCCGCTTCGAGCTTCGCCTCGAAATCGGGCTCCAGCAGGTGCTCCGGCCCGGTCTGCGGCGCGACGCGGTAGCGGAACTCCTTCAACTTGAGCGGCGACTTGTGCGGCGCGGCAGCGAAATCGGCCGCGATCGAGTCCAGATGTCGCCGGAACGCCGCCGTCGCCGCGGGATCGACGAGTGCGTCCAGCCCGCCTCGATCACCGCTTGAGAGCGTCGACGACAGCTGATCGAGGAGTGCCGTGACCCCGTCGTACCGCTGCTGCTCGAACGGATTCAGCGGTGTTGTCGCCGCGGCCGACGACGACGGCGCCGACGCGTTCTCCGAATCTGCTCCGCAACCGGCCAGCGTCACCGCCAGCGCGGCGATCATCGAGATCGATACCGCGGCCGCTCCGCGATCGGTCCGCACTCAGTACCGTCGCGCCGAGTTGTACGGGCCGGCCTTGTCGATCGGCACCACGGCGACGGGCACACCGAAGGTCGACGCGTGGACCACGTAGCCGTCGCCGACGTACATGCCGACGTGCGTGGCGTCCGGGTAGTAGATGATCAGGTCGCCGGGCTTGAGGTCACCGCGGTCGACGGCGGTGCCGCCCCCGAGCTGTGCCTCACTGGTGCGCGGAATCGTCCGGCCGGCCTGCTTATAGGCCCAGAGCATCAGACCGGAGCAGTCGAACTGGTTCGGCCCGGTGGCTCCCCACACATAGGGATCGCCGATACGGGAGATCGCCGCCTGCACGGCGACGAGTTCCGGCGAGGTGCCCTTCGGCACGGCACGCGGGTCGAAGTTGTACTTCGGACCGCGCAGGGCAGCGAGTTGGCGGCCGGTCATCGACTGGTAGATCGCACGGATCTGGACCGCCTCGATCTGGAGGTCTGCCTGCTTGGCCTGCAGCTCGCCGCGCTGCTTCTCCGACGCGGCGATCGCCTCGGTAGCCGTCGCCGCCGTCTTCTCCGCATCGGCCTTCGCAGCCTTCGCGTCCTTGGCGGTCTTCACGACGCTGCGCAGGTCGGTCGCCGCCTGGCGTGACATGACTTCCAGGCCGGACATGTTGTCGAGCAGGTTCTGGGGAGAATCGCTGACCAGCATCGCGTACAGCCGGTTGATCCGGGCTCCGCGGTAGCTGACGCGGGCCAGGGCGTCGACCTTCTTCTGAGCCTCGTCCATCTCGCCCTGCATCGCGGTGAGCTGTGCGGCGGCCCGCCCGGCCTTCTTCCGCGCCACCGAGACGATGTTGCGCTGCTTGTCGTACTCGACCTGTGCGGCGTTCATCGCCTCCGAGGTCTTCTCCGCGCTCTCCGAGAGATTCTTGTACTTGGACAGCAGTTGATCGGGTGTGCGCGCCGGATCCGCCGACACCGGAGCCGCGACGAGGAGCGTCGACGCCGACACCATCGCAAATCCCAGTGCCGCAACGCGTCTGGACACGCGCGACCTTCCACTCTTCATCACTCGAACTCGATCCTTGATAGCCGTGAGGGCGGGCGGCGTGTGTCACGCCGCCCGCCCTGCACTTAAGTCAAACGGCAGTCACCGCTCAGTAGCGGCGGATACCCGTGAGATCCCACGCCTTGACCTTGTCGCGCTTCACCGGAACACCCTCGGTGGACGAGTGCACGAAGATGCCGTCGCCCGCGTAGATGCCGGCGTGGCCGCCGCCGTTGAAGATCAGGATGTCGCCGGGCCGAGCCTGAGCCAGCGACGCAACGGGGGTGCCGCCGCCGAGCTGACCGTAACTGTCGCGCGGGATGATCTTGCCCGCCTGCTTGTAAGCCCACGAGGTGAGACCCGAGCAGTCGAAAGCGTTGGGGCCTGCGGCGCCGTACACGTAGGGCGAGCCGATCTTGGACTCCGCGTAGCGCAGCGCCTTCTTGGCGCGCACCTGCTGCGGGGAGCCGATGTCGAGGCTCGGAGCCTGCGGGGCCTTCGGCACGAGGTTCTGCGGCAGACCGGGAACGTCGAAGGTACCGACGTTCGGAACGGTCACCGGGGTCGCGTGTGCCGGAGCAGCGGCGAACGCCAGCGACCCGCCGATGGCGATCGAGCCGGCGAGGACTGCGGACTTGGCGGTCTTACGACCGACACTGGGCTGCTCCAAACGATGTTTGCCCACGAAAACACGTACTCCTTGTTCTTCTCCCTTGTCGCCGACCGGGTTAGCTGTCGGGTTCGGGCCGGAAGAGTATGGCCCTACGCACGCAGGCAGCAGCCGATGAGCGCTGCCTGGCGTGCGATTCACCCCAATCCACACTGACGAATTCTCATCGTCGCGCGGAGCAAGTGGTTCCCCGGTTCACCCCCGTTGGTGGGGGCGATTAGGCGATGACCCGCCGGGCGTCCGGATCGCTCCGGGACGACCCTGATTGGAAGGTCTCGGAAAGATTACGAAACCCCGCGAGCGATGTCCACCGGTTCGACGACGGCGTGCCGCGCGCAGGTTTTTCACACCGCACGAAGGTTACCCTGCCAACCGTCGGGAAAATGCCATTCACCTGCGGAGAAGCTGCGTTTTGCCGCCTCGGCGTCGTCGTTGGTGATCAATTCCGTGTCGGCGAACACATCGATCGCGGAGACGAGTTCGACCACCCGACCGTCAGGGTTCTCCCCCAGTCCATACTCGCTGGTAGCCGGGCCGAAGAAGACCTGCATCATGCAGTCGTCACAGGCCCGCGCCCGCATCGGGCACCGTGCACAGTCAATTCTCATGTGATCTGCCTCTCATCGCCGTGACGGAGGTCCCCAAACCGGGCAATAGCCTTGTCCGCGAACGGAGGACGGCCGTCGGTGTGCAATTCGACTGCAGACTACGAGCGACCTCCGACAACCTTCGGCAGGCCGCCATCGGTCACTCGAATGTCGGAGGCCGGCCGTACCGTGCGGGCATGACCGTCGAGCAACTGTCGTTCGAAGACCTCCCCGAGGCCGACGAGTTCACCAGGTCCGCATTGCGGGACACCACCTTCGTCGTCGTCGACCTGGAGACCACCGGCGGTAGCGCCGACGACGACCGGATCACCGAGATCGGCGCGGTGAAGATCCGTGGCGGCGAGGTCCTCGGCGAGTTCGCCACCCTCGTCGACCCGGGCCGAGCGATCCCGCCGCAGATCGTCGCCCTGACCGGTATCACGACAGCGATGCTGTACGACGCGCCGCGGATCGAAGAAGTCTTACCCGCATTCGCCGAGTTCGCTCGCGGAACCGTTCTCGTCGCCCACAACGCCCGCTTCGACATGGGCTTCCTGCGCAAGAGCGCCGCACGCATGCGGCTGCCGTGGCCGTTCAGCACGTCACTGTGCACGGTGGTGATGGCGCGCCGGATCCTCAGCAGGCAGGAGGCCCCGACAGTGAAGTTGTCGGCCCTCGCCGAGTTGTTCCAGGTGTCGGTGCGGCCGACACACCGCGCACTCGACGACGCGCGCGCGACCGTCGAGGTCTTCCACCGACTCCTCGAGCGCGTCGGAAACCAGGGTGTGCAGACCGTCGGCGATCTGACCGCCTACCTGCCGCGCGCCACTCCGGCCATGCGCGCCAAACGCTCGATCGCCTCCGGGCTGCCCCGCCGCCCCGGGGTCTATCTCTTCCGTGGTCCCGCAGACGAGGTCCTGTACATCGGAACCGCCGTCGACCTCCACCGCCGAGTGTCCGGCTATTTCAACGGCAGCGACGGCCGCGCACGCATGGCGGAGATGGTCTCGCTGGCCGTTCGTGTCGACCACGTCGAGTGCGCGCACGCCCTCGAAGCCGGTGTCGCCGAACTCAACCTGCTCGGGGTGCACAAGCCGTCGTACAACCGCCGCTCCCGAAACCCGCAGCGAGGCTGGTGGATCGCCCTCACCGCAGAGCGGTTCCCCCGACTCCGGGTGACACGGAGCCCCGGGCCCGAGTCGCTCGGTCCGGTGGCGAGCCGAGCAGTCGCCGCCGACGTCGCCGATGTGATCGCCGGCGCGGCGGGCCTGCGCACCTGCACGGCCGAACTCCGAAAGGCCTCCCACCACTGGTGCGAGGGCTCCGCGCAGGCCGACAGACTGCCCGATCCCCTCGTCGCTGCGGTTCCCGGCGTCTGCCGCGCCGCCAGCGACCGGCCGCAGACCGTCACCGACTACCTGTGCCGGGTCGAAGCGGTTCGCGAGCTGATCTCGGGCCGGTCCGATGCCCTGGTCGTCGCGCTGCACGAACGAGTCGCGTCGCTCTCGCAGCAACACAGGTTCGAGTCCGCGGCCCGTGCCCGCGCCCGCCTCTCTGCCACCATCGAGACCTTGGCTCGCGGTCAGCGGCTCACCGCGGTCGCGCAACGCGCGGAGGTGATCGCCGCCCGACCGGACGGTTCCGGAGGCTGGGAGTTCAGCCTCGTCCGATACGGCAGGCTCGCCGGTGCCGCGCACGCCCGCCGTGGCGTCCCGCCCATGCCGGTGGTCGAACGGATGCGCGCCGCCGGCACCACGGTCATGCCACCGGTGCCGGAGAGCGGCCCGTTAAGCGGCGCTCCGGCGGAGGAGATCGCACTGATCGAACGGTGGCTCTTCGAACCGGGCACCCGACTGGTCGATGTGACCGATCAGCTCTCACTCCCGATCGGAGCCGCGGAGCGGTGGCACGACTTCGCCAGGACCGCGCGGTCGGCACGAGACGCCGCGACTGGCATTAGAGTCGAGCCATGATCACCGCCATCGTCCTCATCGGAGCAGACATCCATCAGATTCCCGAAACGGCACAGGCTGTTGCGGAGATCCCCGGCGTCACCGAGGTCTACTCGTGCGCCGGTGACGTCGATCTGATCGCCAAGGTCCGGGTGCGCAACCACGAGGAGGTCGCCGACGTGGTGACCGGCGCGATCAACCGCATTCCCGGCGTACTCAGCAGCGCGACCCACATCGCATTCCGCAGCTACGCCAGTTCGGAGGTCGAGGGGGGATTCTCCATCGGCGAGGACTGACGCCCGCCGGGGAGGGTCAGCCCTGCGAAGCCACCCACTCGGCAACGCGGGCCGCGCTCTCCTCGTCTGACAGGTCGACGACCCTGGTCATCACCGACCAGCGGACTCCGAACGGGTCCCTGATGCTCGCGAAGCGATCGCCGGAGACGAAGTCCGCGGCCGGCTCTCGAACCGTGGCTCCGGCTGCCTCGGCGCGCGCGACGGTCGCATCGACGTCAGGGGTGTAAATCGCCAGCGAATAGCAGGCGTCATCCGGAGCGGGTGGCGCAACGAGTCCGTAGGCCTCGTTGGGTTCACCGAGTTGCATTCTGCCGCAGTCGAACTCGATCTCGGCGTGCGCGATCACCCCGCCGAACTCACTGATCGCGATGATTCGGGCACCGAAGACCTCGCGGTAGAACGCGATCGCCTCCGCGGCCCTCGAGACGACCAGAAACGGCGTCAGCGAGGTGAATCCCCTGGGCCGTCCCGCAGTCGTGTGAGCACCCTCGGCCGCAGCCGAAACACTCTGCGCCACAATTTATTCCGAGTCATTCGTGTAGTTCGTGGTCATGACTCGACGCTAACGGCGACACCGGCCTCCTCGCTTGTCGATTCCCGACACATGGCCGCTTATCATCAGCGAATGGATTCCAGCCCGTCGGACCGCGGCGTCCTCCGTCCCGAACTGCTGCCCGAGTTCAGTCGTCTGCCCGCCACCGGCAGCGCCGCCGACCTGGTCCGGTGGTTCTGGATCAGCAGGTGGGATCTCCCCCTCGGCAGACAGAGCACGCAGGACGTGATCGCATTCGGCGCGCTCAATCTCGTGGTGCAGCACGACGAGACCGTCATCTCCGGCGCGACCACCCGAATCAGTCACCGAACACTGATCGGCACCGGCTGGGCGGTCGGCGCACTGCTGCAGCCCGCCGCATCCGTGGGACTCCCCGTCCAGCCCCTCGACCTCGTCGATCGGGTCGAATCGGTCGACGGAGCCGAGTGGTCCGGGCTGCACTCGGCGGTCAGCGACGAGATGAGTCGCCGTCCGCCGGACCTCGCCGCGGCGACAGCGGCCATCAGCGCATGGCTCATCGATCGAGTGACTCCGACAGACGAGGCCTTACTGGTCAATCGTGCGGTGACCTCGATGGAGACGGATCCGTCACTGGTGCGCGTCGACCAGACCGCACGGCGATTCAACGTCAGCGAACGCACGCTGCAGCGACTCACCTCGAAGTACGTCGGCGTGAGTCCGGCATCGCTGATCCGCCGTCGTCGACTGCAGGAGGCGGCGCATCGAGTGCGCACGCGCCCGGACGCCTCGCTCGCACAGATCGCCGCCGATCTCGGCTATACCGATCACGCGCACATGACGCGCGACTTCGCGTCGGTCCTGGGTTTCAGTCCCAGCGCATACCGCTCCGACAGCTGATCGGTCAGTGCGGCGCGTCCGCCAGTCGGTTGGTGACCTCGACCCACCGGTCCAGCAGTGCGGCGGCGCGGCCCGAGTCGATCACATCTGCCACCCGCGTCAGCGCTGCGCGCATCGCGGCCACGAACTCGTCCTGGGTGAACAGTGCGCGCTGCTCGAAGGCGACGACCGCGGCCGCTGCGTTCAGGAGCACAGCATCGCGCACCGGCCCCTCGGTCCCGGCGAACAACTCGCGGGCGATCTGCGCATTCACCGACGCGTCACCGCCCTGCAACGCCGACAGTTCGACCAGACCGATTCCGAGGTCCCGCGGATCCAGGGTCAACTCGCCGACCTCGCCACCGACGATCTGCCACACCGACGACGTGGTCGTCGTCGTCAGCTCGTCCAGACCGTCGTCGCCGCGGACCAGCAGTACTCGATTGCCTCGCTCGGCGAACGCCTGGGCCAGCACCGGCGCCAGATCACTGAAGGCGCACCCGATGAGACCTGCGTCCGGCGCGGCGGGATTCGTCAACGGGCCGAGGACGTTGAAGACTGTCGGGATGCCGATCTGGCTCCGCGGCGGGCCGGTGAACCGGAACGCCGGATGGAACACCGGCGCGAAGCAGAAGCCGATGCCCAGCTCGACGACGCACTGCTCGACTGCAGCCGGCTTGAGGGTGATCGCGACCCCGAGCGCCTCGAGCACATCAGCTCCGCCGCTCTTCGACGACGCCGCGCGGTTGCCGTGCTTCACGACCGGAATCCCCGCCGCCGCCACGACCACCGAGGTCATCGTCGAGATGTTGACGGTGTGCGAACGGTCGCCGCCGGTACCGACGATGTCCACCGCCGCGCCGTCGACCTGAATGCGGTTCGCCAGCGAGAGCATCGCGGCCGACAGACCCCGGAGCTCGGCAGACGATGCGCCCTTCATCTTCACCCCGACGCCGAACGCCGCGATCTGCGCTCCGGTCGCCGCGTCGGACATGATCTCGCGCATCGCCCACGAGGCTTCATCGACGGTCAGGTCGATCCGATCCGTCACTTTTCCCAACACCGACGGCCAGGTGTAGGCGGTCTCCGAACCCGATGCGTCCTCAGCAGTCACGCGAACCACCCTAACGTCAGGCGAGGCCCGGCGTTACCGGGTATCCGGCACCCGCAACACCGCCCATCCCGTCACCCGACCGCCGGCCCGCGACATCATGCTCGACATCCGGGCACGCTCGCGCGACAGGACCACCGCATCGACGGGCAGCACCCGGGCGATCGTGACCGAGATCGAACCGTCCTCAGCGCCGTCCGACTCCGCCGCTGGGTCCCGGACGTATCCGTCCGCAGCGAGGCGAGCCATCACCGCATCGACCTCGACCGGCGGCAGCTGCAGGAGATGGCGCAGAACGACCGGTGCGACCTCGTCGAAACCGCACGACGCCAAGGCCGCCGAGCTGGGCACCGTCTCATCTGCGCCTTCAGCCACGATCCGCAGCGACGGATCGTCGATCCGCAGTGCCGCACTGTTCCCGGAACCGGTTCGCCACGGCAACTTCCAGGACACCATCAAGCCACCTCATGCGCACTCGTCATGGCCTTCACGGTAACCCTCATCCTCGTCTCAGGACACGCCGGTACTGTGTCGGGCATCGGCTCTACCAGCGGAAAGCGTACGAGTTCGAGCAATTTTCCTACCCGGGTGGTCAACGGTTACTACGAACCGTCATACTTCTCTTGTGACTAGCGCTGTGGGTAACTCAGAAACCGCCATCACCTCACGCGTGCACTCGCTGAACCGTCCGAACATGGTCAGCGTCGGCACCATCGTGTGGCTGTCGAGCGAGTTGATGTTCTTCGCCGGCCTCTTCGCGATGTATTTCGTCGCTCGGGCCAACTCGTCGGACGGCTGGCCGCAGCCGCCGACACACCTCAATCTCTGGCTCGCCGTGCCGGTGACGACGATCCTGATTCTCAGCTCCTTCACCTGCCAGGCAGGTGTCTTCGCAGCTGAGCGCGGTGACGTGTACGGGCTCCGCCGTTGGTACACCCTGACCCTGGTCATGGGCACCATCTTCGTCATCGGCCAGGCCACCGAGTACTACTCGCTGGTCCAGGAGGGCACCACCCTCTCGTCGAGCGCCTACGGCTCGGTCTTCTACATGGCCACCGGCTTCCACGGCATGCACGTCATCGGCGGTCTTCTCGCATTCGTGTTCCTGCTCGTCCGCACGCGCCTGTCGAAGTTCACTCCGGCACAGGCCACCGCGGCCATCGTCGTGTCGTACTACTGGCACTTCGTCGACGTCGTGTGGATCGCGCTGTTCGTCGTCATTTACTTCATCCGGTAGCCTCCGGCGGCCGAAGAACCGGCCGGCCCGCTGGACCGGTTCACATACATTCAGTCCAAACCGCTTAGTAGAGAGTCACAGATGAGATCATCTCCACCGAGTTCGCCGGAAGACCGCGACCCGTCCGATGACAACAACGACGGCGCGCGCGCTAAGCGACGTCGTAAGCTGCGGCGCCGCGCCAGCGGAACGCTCTTCCTGCTGCTGGGCCTGATCGCCACCGGCATCATCGCCGCCCTGATCCCATTCATCATACCCTCGGACTATGTTCAGGGTACCGTCCTCCCGTGGTGCGAGCCACGCCGGGTGCGTCGCCTCGGTCGCCGCAGGCAAGCAGCTGTACGACACCTCCTGCATCACCTGCCACGGCGCAAACCTCGAGGGCGTGCCGGACCGCGGACCTTCGCTCATCGGCGTCGGCGACGCCGCCGTGTACTTCCAGGTCTCGAGCGGCCGCATGCCCGCGGCCCGCAACGAGGCCCAGGCACAGCGCAAGCCCGCCAAGTTCACCGAGGCTCAGATCGACCAGCTCGGCGCCTACATTCAGGCCATGGGCGGCGGCCCGTCGGTCATGTACGAGAAGGACGCCGACGGCAACATCAAGTACAAGGACGGCTTCCCCGTTCTCGCCATGGACTCGCTCCGCGGCACCGACATCGGTCGCGGCTCGGAGCTGTTCCGCCTCAACTGCGCCTCCTGCCACAACTTCACCGGTCGTGGCGGCGCACTCTCGGGCGGCAAGTACGCGCCGCCGCTGACGGACGTCAATCCGCAGCAGCTCTACACCGCGATGCTCACCGGTCCGCAGAACATGCCCAAGTTCTCGAACCGCCAGCTGTCGGTGGCCGAGAAGAAGGACATCATCGGCTACATCCGCTACGTGGATACGGCCAACACCAGCGGAGGCTTCGGCCTGGGCGGTTTCGGCCCGGTCTCTGAGGGCATCGTCATGTGGGTTGTCGGCGTCAGCGCAGTCGTCGCCGGCGCAATGTGGATTGGATCACGAAATTGAGCGACTCGAGTAAGGACGTCCCGTCCGACGACCAGCTCGCCGCAATGTCTCGCGACGAGAAGGTCCGTCTCGGAACGAACCTCGACGGTGTGGAGATCATCCACCGCGCCGAGCGTTTCCCCGAGCCGGGCACCAAGGCCGAGAAGCGCGCCGAGTTCGCCGTAGCGATCTGGTTCGTGCTCGCCGGACTCTTCGCCATCGCAGGCTTCGCACTCTTCATCTGGAACGAGTGGGAGTTCCGGATGCCGGACGAGTCGGGATACTGGGCCTACACCCTGTACACCCCGCTTCTCGGCGTCAGCTTCGGCCTGTCGATCCTGTCGTTCGGCTTCGGCGTCGTTCAGCTGACCAAGCGCTTCATCCCGGCCGAGATCGCCGTGCAGGACCGCCACGACGGCGGCTCCACCGAGGTCGACAAGCAGACGGTCGTCGCTGAGCTCGACGACACCCTGCAGACCTCCACTCTCCCCCGCCGCAAGATGATCATCGGTTCGGCCGTCTTCGGTCTCGGTGCGCTCTCGGTCGCCGGCGGCGTCGCCGCGATCGGCGGTTTCATCAAGAACCCGTGGGCCAAGGGAGACGACGCTCCGCTGTGGCACAGTGGCTGGTCGCCGATCTACAACGAGACCAAGGGCGAGACCGTCTTCCTGCGCCGCGACACCGGCAACCCGTACCAGGTGGCCCTGGTACGCCCGGAGGATCTGGATGCGGGCGCCATGGAGACCGTCTTCCCGTGGCGTGTCTCGGACGGCTACGGCGAGACCGAGGAGTCGCGTCACAAGCTCCTCGAAGGTCTCCGCGAGGTCCGCAACCCCGTCATGCTGATCCGTCTCCGCCCCGCCGACGGCAAGCACGTCATCAAGCGCAAGGGCCAGGAGAGCTTCAACTACGGCGACTACTACGCCTACACCAAGGTCTGCAGCCACCTCGGCTGCCCGACCTCGCTGTACGAGCAGCAGACCAACCGGATCCTCTGCCCGTGCCACCAGTCGCAGTTCAACGCCCTCGAGTACGGCAAGGCGGTCTTCGGACCGGCGGCCCGTGCACTGGCGCAGCTGCCTCTCTCTGTTAACAACCAGGGTTACATGGTCGCCAACGGCGACTTCATCGAACCCGTCGGACCGGCATTCTGGGAGCGTAAGTCATGACGATCGCTGACCGCCTCGCCACGCAGGCAGAGGGCGTCGACTCGCGGTACCACCTCGCGTCCGGTATGCGTCGACAGATCAACAAGGTCTTCCCCACCCACTGGTCGTTCCTGCTGGGTGAGATCGCGCTGTACAGCTTCATCATCCTGTTGCTGTCCGGCACGTACCTGACCCTGTTCTTCGACCCGTCGATGGCTCACGTCATCTACGACGGCGCCTACCAGCCGCTCAACGGCGTCACCATGAGTAAGGCGTACGAGACGACCCTGAACATCTCGTTCGAGGTCCGCGGCGGCCTGTTCGTCCGCCAGATCCACCACTGGGCGGCACTGCTGTTCGCCGCGTCGATCATCATTCACATGATGCGAATCTTCTTCACCGGCGCGTTCCGTCGCCCGCGTGAGGCGAACTGGGTCATCGGCTGCTTCCTGCTGCTGCTGGCGATGTTCGAGGGATTCTTCGGCTACTCGCTGCCGGACGACCTGCTCTCGGGCACCGGCGTCCGCGCCGCCATGTCGGGCATCGTGCTGGGCATTCCGCTGATCGGCACCTGGGTTCAGTGGGCGCTGTTCAGCGGCGACTTCCCGGGCGACATCATCATCCCCCGTCTGTACGTGCTGCACATCCTGATCTTCCCGGCCATCATCCTGGGTCTGATCGGTGCGCACCTGGCGCTGGTCTGGTACCAGAAGCACACGCAGTTCCCCGGCCCCGGCCGTACCGAGAAGAACGTCGTCGGCGTTCGCATCCTCCCGGTCTTCGCGGCCAAGGGCGGCGCGTTCTTCGCGATCATCACCGGATTCCTGGCGCTGTTCGCAGGCATCTTCCAGATCAACGCCGTGTGGAACATCGGTCCGTACAACCCGGCACAGGTCTCGGCTGGTTCGCAGCCAGACATCTACATGATGTGGACGGACGGCTTCGCCCGCTTGATGCCACCGTGGGAGCTCTACCTGGGCAACTACACGATCCCCGCGATCTTCTGGGTCGTGGTGCTGATCGGCGTGATCTTCGGTCTCCTCTTCACGTATCCGTGGATCGAGAAGAAGCTGACCGGCGACACCGCACACCACAACCTGCTGCAGCGTCCGCGTGACACCCCGGTGCGCACCGCGGTCGGCGCCATGGCGCTGGCGTTCTACATCATCCTCACGGTGAGCTGTATGAACGACATCATCGCGCTGAAGTTCCACATCTCGCTGAACGCCACCACGTGGATGGGCCGCATCGGTCTGCTGGTGATCCCGCCGCTGGTGTACTTCATCGCCTACCGCTGGGCGCTCTCGCTCCAGCGCAGCGACCGCGAGGTCCTCGCACACGGCATCGAGACCGGCATCATCCGCCGCGAGCCCAAGGGCGAGTACATCGAGATCCACCAGCCGCTCGGACCGGTCGACGACCACGGTCACCCGATCCCGCTGCCCTACCAGGGAGCACCGCTGCCGAAGCGGATGAACAAGCTCGGCTCGGCGGGCTCGCCCGGCACCGGAACCGTCCTGGTCCCGGACACCGCGGAAGAGCAGGCGCTCAACGAGCGCATCGCTCACGAGCAGCACGAAGCGGAGAAGAAGGCGATCATCGCCCTTCAGGAAAAGGGTGGAAACCCCCTCGACTGATCTCTGCACAGTCACCGACGACGGAGGCCGTCTCGCTCTCGCGAGGCGGCCTCCGTCGTCTCTGCGCTCCCCTCCCCCGCTGACGGTCGTGCGCGGCGTTCAAGCTCCGCCGTCCGGCGCCCGCCTGATCACCGTTGTGGTCTGTGTCGGGATCGGCGGCCGTCAGACA
Source organism: Gordonia neofelifaecis NRRL B-59395 (assembly GCF_000192435.1). GTDB lineage: Bacteria > Actinomycetota > Actinomycetes > Mycobacteriales > Mycobacteriaceae > Gordonia > Gordonia neofelifaecis. The sequence continues at coordinate 79,275 of NZ_AEUD01000004.1, read as the reverse complement.
GAACTTCGCGGCGTATCCGGATCCCGCCGGCCGTCGTATCGTGAGCGACGGCGATCCGCTCCCCTTGGCGCCGTCCGCTCCCGCGGCCGTCATCCGCTCCCCTCGCCCGCATCCGCTGCTGTCCCGAGGGGAGCGTTTGCAGGCCAGCGGAGCGGATGCAGGCGAGCGGAGCGACTGAGATCGTCGTCGATCGACGCGAGTGCCTGCGGACCGTCATGTCGTGCACCGGCGGCCATTCGCTCCCGCGGCCGTCACGCGCTCCCCTCACCTGCATCCGCTGCCCTCCGGAGGGCAGCATTTGCAGGTGAGTGGAGCGGATGCAGGCGGGCGGAGCGACTGCGACGGTCACGCGCTCCCCTCACCTGCATCTGCGGCCCTCCGGAGGGGAGCGTTTGCAGACACGCGGCTGTCCGCTCCCGCCAAGCGTCATATGCTCCCGTCGCCTGCATCCGCGGCGCTCCCGTGAGGAGCAGATGCAGACGGGCAGAGCAACTGCGATCGTCGTCGATCCATACGAGTGTCTGAGCACTGTCGCGTCGTGAGGTAGCGGTCGTCCTCCGCTCCCCTCGTTTCGATCCGCTCCCGCGGCCGTCATCCGCTCCCCGCACCTGCATCCGCGGCTGTCCGGAGCGGAGCGTTTGCAGGCCAGCGGAGCGGAGGCAGGCGGGCGGAGCGGGTGCAGGCGGGTGGAGCGACCGCGACGGTCATCGATCGACACCAGTGCCTGTGGACCGTCATGTCGTGCACCGGCGGCGATCCGCTCTCGCCACCGTCACGCGCTCCCCGCACCTGCATCCGCGGCTGTCCGGAGGGGAGCGTTTGCAGGCGAGCGGAGCGGGTGCAGGCGAGCGGAGCGACTGCGACCGTCATCGATCGACGCGAGTGCCTGCGGACCGTCATGTCGTGCTCCGGCGGCCATCCGCTCCCGCGGCCGTCATGTGCTCCCCTCGCCTGCAAATGCTGCCCTCCGGAGGGCAGCGTTTGCAGGCGAGCGGAGCGTTTGCGATCGGCGTGGATCGACACCAGACTCTGCGCGCCGTCGCGTCGCGAACCAGCGGGCTATCCGCTCCCCGCACCTGCATCCGCAGCCCTCCCGACGGGAGCGTTTGCAGACGGGTGTAGCCGCCCTGAACGGCGGATTCGACGAGCCCTGCAACCACGACAACCAGTGCACCCCTCGAACACGACGAAGCCGCACCCGGATATTCCGGGTGCGGCTTCGAGGAGCTCTTACGTCGAGACGGTCAGTGCTTCTCGGGTCCGACGTGGTACTCGAACACCAGGCCGGCGACCGTCGCGATGATGATCGGAACGATACCCAGCGCGAACCACCAGTTGGCGGTGGCGAAACCGATCGCGAACAGAGCGGCGGCACCGGCGATCATGATCGGCCAGTAGCTGTGCGGCGAGAAGAAGCCGAGCTCACCGGCGCCGTCCTCGATCTCAGCCTCTTCGTAGTCCTCCGGGCGGATCTCCACGCGGCGGGCGACGAACCGGAAGTAGGTGCCTGCGATGAGCGCCAGACCGCCGGAGAAGAACATGGCGGTCGCGCCCGCCCACTCCACACCGGTGCGGTAGTAGAACGTGGCGACGCTGTAGATGACGCCCATCAGGATGAAGAACAGGGCGAGGGCCTCAAAGACCCGTGCTTCGACCTTCATTGTTTGTCAGACCTCCGGGGTGCACTGGGCGATGGTCGTGTTGCTGGCATCGCCGAGATCCTTCGGGGTGGTTCCGTTGGAGACGCGGCGGGTGTCGAACGGAACCGTGGTGACCGACTGCGGCACCTGGCAGACCGCCTGCAGCGCCTGAGCGTTGCTCGCGTCCGGGTGCGACTGACGGTACTTGATGTAGTTCGTGAACGTCTGCGGGCTGACCGCGCGGATCTCGAAGTTCATCATCGCGTGGAACGTTCCGCACATCTCGGCGCAACGACCGACGAACGCGCCTTCACGGTCGATCTTGGAGATCTGGAAGCTGGAGTCCTGATGGTTCTGCTCCGGGAAGGGCATCACGTCGCGCTTGAACAGGAACTCGGGAACCCAGAACGAGTGGATGACGTCGGCGGCGGCGAGGTCGAACTCGATGCGCGTGTTCGTCGGCAGAACCAGAATCGGGATCTCGGACGAGGAGCCCAGGGTCTCGATCTTGTCGTAGCTCAGGTAGTCGCGGATCTCGTTCGCACGACCGCCGGCGGCGCCCAGGATCTCCTCCTGCTTGCCGTCCTCTTCGCGGTACTTCGCGATCTGCTCCTTGAAGGCCTCACCCTTCTTGGAGTCGGTCTTCGCGTTGACCAGCTGCTGGCCGTCGATGGTGACCGACTTGTAGCCGAACTTCCAGTTCCACTGGAACGCGGTCACGTCGATCGCGACAGCCGGATTCTCTTCCTTCTTCTCCACCGTGTTCTGAACGACGACGGTGAAGTAGAACATCACGGCGATCAGCACGAACGGAATCGCGGTGTACGCCAACTCCAGCGGCACGTTGTAGCCGGTCTGGCGAGGAATCTCGTCCTCGGCGGTCCCGTTCTTCTTGCGGCGATGGAAGGTGATGGTCCAGAAGATCAGCGCCCACACCAGCACACCCATGGCCAGGGCGGCGATGACCGACCAGGTCCAGAAGTTTCGCATCTCCTGGCCCTCGGGAGTGACTCCCTCCGGCCAACCGAAACGCAGTGCCTCTTCAGCACTGCAGCCCGATGTCATCAGCACACCGACGCCGAGGACCACAAGGCCACTCAGTCTCTTGATCATGCGCGACGGAGATCCCTTCCGTCGCGCAGACGGCCGTACACCGTTCGTCAATTTCACGCCTTCCTGCTGGCAGGGAGCTGTTCTTCCAAGGCCTGCGACGACGAGCAGACACTCCTCGACGCAATTCTTGCACCTAGTACTACGCAGCGTAGACCAACCCGGCGAAGTAGTCGTGATTGGGGTTGGCTGTTTCGCACGACATTTTCAGCGACCTGGGAATACTGCTCCGACCTGAGGTGATTCCGCCCTCGTCCGAGCGCGGCGGACTCGCGGCCACGATCGGATCTGCGGCATAGTGGAACCGCTCGCGGGCGCTCGGTTGCGCCCGTCTGACCTGACCGCATCTGCGAAATGAGGCCCTGACACCGTGTGTGGCTTGCTCGGAATGCTCACCAGCGACGGTTCGGCGTCGTCCACCACAGATCTGGTCGCCTCCGCGGCCACCTGTATGCGGCACCGCGGCCCGGATGATCTGGGTACGTGGAACGACGACGACCTCGTCTTCGGCTTCAACCGCCTCTCGATCATCGACATCGAGCACTCGCACCAGCCACTGCGCTGGGGCCCGGATGAGAGTCCGGAGCGCTATGCGCTGGTCTTCAACGGCGAGATCTACAACTATCTGGAGATCCGCGATGAGCTGAAGCGCGACCACGACGCCCCGTTCCGCACCGAGGGCGACGGCGAGTCGATCGTGGCCGGCTTCCACTACTGGGGGCCCGAAGTGGTGCGCAAGCTTCGCGGCATGTTCGCGTTCGCGATCTGGGACACCGAGACCCGGGAACTGTTCATCGCCCGCGACTCGTTCGGCATCAAGCCGCTGTTCCTCGCCACCAGCGGCCGCGGCACGGCCTTCGGCTCGGAGAAGAAGAGTCTGCTCCAACTCCTGGACCGTCTCGAACTCGGCCGCGAACTCGACGACCGCGCCATCGAGCACTACACGGTGCTGCAGTACGTTCCCGAGCCCGAAACGCTCCACCGCGACATCACGCGGTTGGAGTCCGGCTGCTACGCGACGTTGACGCCGGGCCAGGCGCCGGTCGTCACCCGGTACTTCAAGCCGCGGTTCCCGGTACGACCGTTCGCCGCAGGCGGCGAGCAGAAGCGCTACGACGAGATCGCCGACGTGCTGCGCGACTCGGTGGCCAAGCACATGCGGGCCGACGTGACCGTCGGATCGTTCCTATCGGGCGGCATCGACTCGACGGCGATCGCCGCCCTCGCGATCCAGCACAACCCCGACCTGATCACCTTCACCACCGGCTTCGAGCGCGAGGGCTACTCGGAGGTCGACGTCGCCGCGGAGTCTGCGGAGGCGATCGGCGCCCGGCACATCGTCAAGGTCGTCTCCCCGCGCGAGTTCATCGAGGCGCTGCCGCAGATCATCTGGTACCTCGACGACCCCGTCGCCGACCCGGCGCTCGTCCCCCTCTACTTCGTCGCCGCGGAAGCCCGCAAGCATGTGAAGGTCGTGCTCTCCGGCGAGGGCGCCGACGAGCTCTTCGGCGGCTACACGATCTACAAGGAGCCGCTGTCGCTCAAGTCGTTCGACAAGCTCCCGCGCGGACTCCGACGCTTCGCCGGCAAGGTCTCCGACCGGATCCCCGAGGGGACACGCGGCAAGAGCCTGCTTCACCGCGGGTCCCTGACCCTCGAGGAGCGCTACTACGGCAACGCCCGCAGCTTCGACGACGCCCGCCTGCGCGCCGTGCTGCGGAACTTCCGCGAGGACTGGACGCACCAGGACGTCACCGCGCCGATCTACCGCATGAGCGAAGGCATGGATCCGGTGACGCGGATGCAGCATCTCGACCTGTTCACGTGGCTCCGCGGCGACATCCTGGTCAAGGCCGACAAGATCAACATGGCGCACTCGCTCGAGCTGCGCGTGCCGTTCCTCGACAAGGAGGTGTTCGCGGTCGCCGAGCAGCTCCCGTTCGAGGAGAAGATCAGCCACGGCACCACCAAGTACGCGCTGCGCAAGGCGCTCGAGCAGATCGTGCCGCCGCACGTGCTGCACCGCCGCAAGCTCGGCTTCCCGGTCCCGCTGCGGCACTGGCTGGCCGGGACCGAGATGTACGACTGGGCCCGCGAGCTGATCGCGTCGTCGGACACCGATCACATCTTCGACAAGCGGTTCGTCATGGAGATGCTCGAGGAGCATCGCCGCGGCGAGGTCGACAACAGCCGCCGCATCTGGACGGTGATCTGCTTCATGCTCTGGTACGGCATCTTCGTCGACGGCACCGTCGTCCCGAGTATCGAAGATCACGTGTACCCGGTTCGGTTGTAGCGCTTCTCTGCTGGGTTACGACGGCAAGGCGGGGCGAAACACTTTCCTCGGCAGTCCTCGCGAGCTCGCCTAGCGGCTCGCTCGCTGCGGAGGGCTCCGAAAGTGTTTCGCCCCGCCTTGCCTCGTTCCGCTGAAGGTGCGGTTCGCCCGGCCGTCGGAGACGTAGTGGGGCGTTTACAAGACCGTCTTGATCTCCGCGGCGGCGTCGGCGCCGTAGGCCTCGGTCAGTCGCTCGACGGCCACGTCGACATTCCAGGTCCAGCCCTGCGTGGACTCCGACTCCAGGACCAGCGTCGCGACCATCGCGCCGAGCTGAGCCGAGCGCTCGTAGCCGAGACCGCGGGCGAGGCCCGTCAGGAAGCCCGCGCGGAAGCCGTCGCCCACGCCGGTCGGGTCCACCTGCTCGCGGACCGGCACGACGCCGACGTGCGTCACGGTGCCGTCGGCCTCGACGATGTCCACTCCCCCGGCACCGAGGGTGGTGACCCGCGTACCCACCATCGCCGCCACCTGCGTCGCGTCGAGACCGGTCTTCTGCTGCAGCAGTCCCCACTCGTACTCGTTGGTGAACAGGTACGTGGCGCCGTCGATCAGGTCGCGCGCGGCGTCGCCGTCGAGGCGCGCCAGCTGCTGCGACGGATCCGCCGCGAACGGGATCCCCTGCTCGCGGCACGTGCGCGTGTGTCCGACCATCGCGTCGGGGTCGTCGGCGCCGATCAGAACGAGATCGGGGCGGCCGGTAGTCGCGAACAACCCGGTCAGGTCGATGTCGCGCGCCTCGCTCATCGCGCCCGCGTAGAAGGTCGCGAGCTGCGCCATCGTCTCGTCGGTGGTGCACATGAAGCGCGCCGTGTGCTTGGTGGCCGAGCGGGACACACCGCGGCAGTCGACGCCATGCTTCGCCAGCCAGCCCTCGTACTCGTCGAAGTCGGCGCCGGCGGCCGCGATCAACAACGGCTTCTCACCGAGCGCGCCGATCGCGTAGGCGATGTTCCCGCCGACGCCGCCCCGGTGCACCACGAGGTCCTCGACGAGGAAGCTCAAAGAGATGTGCTCGAGCTGGTCGGCGACCAGCTGCTCGGAGAACTTGCCGGGGAACTTCATCAGATGATCGGTCGCAAGCGACCCGCAGACGGCGATAAACATCTGTCCAACGCTACTTCGTGACGAAACGACGACAGCCGCGACCCCACCCCCGACGCATGCGTCAGTTGAGGTCGCGGCCGCCGTTGGCTGTGGTCAGCTGCGAGGAGAGACTCAGTTGAACGAGTCGCCGCAGGCGCAGCTGCCGGTCGCGTTCGGGTTGTCGATCGTGAAGCCCTGCTTCTCGATGCTGTCGACGAAGTCGATGGTCGCACCCTGAACATACGGTGCGCTCATCCGATCGACGGCGAGCTTCACGCCGCCGAAGTCCGAGATCACGTCGCCGTCGAGGCTGCGGTCGTCGAAGAACAGCTGGTAGCGCAGACCGGCGCAGCCACCGGGCTGCACCGCGATGCGCAGGGCCAGGTCGTCGCGACCCTCCTGGTCCAGCAGTGCCTTCGCCTTGGAGGCGGCGGCGTCGGTCAGCAGGACACCGGTTGCGGTTTCGTTCTGAACGGTCATGGGCGCTCCTCATGTCGCCGGCCGCGGCGGTTCTCGGCAGCCGGATACGTTGTCGGTGGCTCAGTCACCGGATCACGGACGCCCGGCAGACACGGCCAACAGGCTCAACGGTACTCGCTGCTTCGGTATTCCCGCATCCCGCCCGGCTTCCGCGCGTCAACCCAGGAGGCGACGCACGTCCTTCGCGACGTCCGCCGCCAATGCGGTCAGCACCTCGACGGGCTCGGTGATCGAACGCGTCACCGACCCCGCCGACTCCACCATGGAGTACGCGGCGACGATCCCGGTCAGGTCGGCCTCGTCGACCTGACCCGCCAACACCACGGCCGGGACTCCGGCGCGCCGGGCCTCGGCGCCGAGGGCCGCGACGACCTTCCCGAACGCGGTCTGCGTGTCCACACGCCCTTCCCCGGTCACCACCAGATCGGCGGCCGCGATGCGCGCCGGCCGCCCGGTGGCGGCCGCGACCACGTCGGCGCCGGTTTCGCGGCGGCCGCCGACCGCGACCAGGAAGGCGCCGAGTCCGCCCGCCGCTCCCGCGCCCGGGACGTCGCGGATGACGCGACCGGCGCCCGTCTCAGCGTTCTCCAACTCGTCGGCCCATTCCGCCAGGCGCGCCTCCAGACGCCCGATCGTCGCCGGGTCCGCGCCCTTCTGCGGACCGAACACCGCGGCGGCGCCGGTTGGGCCGAGAAGCGGATTGCCGACATCGGTCGCCGCGACGAGATCGACGTCGCGTAACAGCGCCCGCGCTCGCGGCACCCCGCCGAGTCTGTCCGCCGCCCCGCGTCCGCCGTCCGTCGTCCCGCTGCCGCCCAGTCCGACGACGATCCGCACGGCGCCCGCGCGCAGTGCCGCGAGGATCAGATCGCCGACTCCCGCGGTAGACGCCCGCCACGCGGTCTCCGGGCTCGGACCGCCAGTCACCAGGTGCAGCCCGCAGGCCTGCGCCGACTCGATGTACGCGGTCGTCCCGTCGATCAGGACCTGCGCGAGGACCGCATCACCGAGTGGTCCAGCGACGGATACCTCGATCGGAGCTCCGATCCCGGACGATGCCAGCACGTCGATGAAGCCGGGGCCGCCGTCCGACTGCGGCAGCAGATCGAGGAGGTCCGCGGGCCGGGCGCACCGCCAACCGTCGGCGATCGCCGCCGCGGCGGCCCGTGCGGACAGGGTGCCGCCGAATTCGTCGGGTGCGATCACCACGCGAAGCCGCATCTCGTCCATCAACGGTCAGCGTATCGCCGGCCCTCGCCCGATGCTCGCCTTCGCGCGCGCATCGAATAGTCTCGTAGACGTGAAGTTGCCCTGGAATTCCGACGCCGACAAGAGCTCCGCCACCGAGCCGGAGGACACCGCCGACGCCTCGGCCGCAGACGCGGCGCCGGCTTCCGGATCGACGACGCCCGGAAAGGGCCGCCCCACGCCGAAACGCCGCGAGGCCGAGCGTCGCCGCGGACCGGTCGCGCCGCCGCCGACGACCCGCGCCGAAGCACGCGCCCGAAAGAAGTCGCTCCGCTCCTCGATGACCAAGGAGGAGCGCAAGGAGGTCTCGTCCGAACGTCGCCGCGTGCGCCTCGAGCAGCGCGAGAAGATGATGGCCGGCGATGAGAAGTACATGATGGCCCGTGATCAGGGCCCGGTCCGGAAGATGGCCCGCGACATCGTCGACTCGCGCCGCAACTTCGCCGGCCTGTTCCTCCCGTTCGCGGTCTTCCTGCTCGTGGTGCTGATGGTTCCGAACCTGGCGGTGATCGGAAACCTGGTCCTGCTCGCGTTCGTGCTGCTGGTCGTGTTCGACTCGCTGTACCTCGGCCGGATGGTCAACAAGCGCGTCCAGGAGCGGTACCCGGACACCACCGACACCGGCTTCAAACTGGGTTGGTACTGCTTCACCCGCGCGATGCAGCTGCGGATGATGCGAGCGCCGCGCCCGCAGGTCAAGCCCGGCGACAAGGTCTAGACACGTGCGCACGCTGGTCCTCGGCGGCATCCGCTCGGGCAAGTCGGCGCACGCCGAGCATCTGCTCGAGACGGCCGCGGCGGTCAGGTACATCGCGACCGGCCCGACGACCGGCGACTCGTCGTGGCACGCGCGGGTCGAGGCGCATCGCGACCGCCGCGGCGATCGCTATCGGACCGTCGAGTCGAGTGATTCGGCCGCACTGCTGCGTGAGCCGACCACCGAGGCCACGCTGATCGACGACCTCGGGAACTGGCTCACCACCGAGCTCGACGTCTCGAGCGCCTGGGACGACGACGCCGCCGACATCTCGGCGCGGGTCGCCGACCTCGTCGACGCGGTGGCGAATCATCCCGGCGACCTGGTGATCGTCAGTCCTGAGGTGGGCCTGTCGGTGGTCGCCGCGACGGCGTCCGGTCGCCGGTTCGCCGACGAGCTGGGCCGGCTGAACGCGGCGATTGCGGAGGTCTGCGACGCCGTGGTGCTGGTGGTCGCGGGCCGCGTCCTGAACCTGCCGCGCGATCCCTCATCCATCGATCCGGCGCCCGTCGCGACCGTGCTGCCCGCGGCGGTCGCCGCCGAGCCCGCTGTGGTCGTGGCCGCGGAGCCGGAGACGGTCGCAGACACTCCCGAGTCCACCGCAACCGAGTTCACCGCCGTCGACCTCGACGGGGTCGACGCCGAGATCTTCCCGATCGTCGAACTCCCCGATCACGAGGTCGCCGAGCAGGCCCGTGCTCGACAGCTCCGCCTCACCAAACCGGCTCACTCCCTCGGCAGGCTCGAGGACCTCGGAGCCTGGATGTCGTCGTGCCAGGGCGTCTGCCCGCCGCGGTCGCTGACCTCGCCCGCGGTGGTCGTCTTCGCCGGTGATCACGCCGTGGCCGCCGACGGGGTCTCGGCGTACCCGCCGGAGGTGACCGCGCAGATGGTCGCGAACATCGCAGCCGGCGGCGCCGCCATCAACGTGCTCGCGCGCCGCGCCGGGGCGACTGTCGAGGTCGTCGACATGGCCGTCCGCGCAGATACCTCGCCGCACGTCTCGCGATACAAGGTACGCGCGGGCAGCGGCGACCTGCGGACCGGCGAATCGCTGACGATCGCCGAGGCCCGGCGCGCGGTCGCCGCCGGTCGCGACATCGCCGACCGGCTGGTCGATGCGGGCGCCGATCTGCTGATCGCCGGCGACATGGGCATCGGCAACACCACGCCGGCCGCCGTGCTCGTCGGTACGCTGACCGACCGCGAGCCCGTGGTCGTGGTCGGCCGCGGCACCGGCATCGACGACGCGACCTGGATCAGGAAGACCGCCGCCATCCGCGACGGTATGCGGCACGCCCGCCGGTATCGGAACGAACCTCTCGCGCTGCTCGCGGCAGTCGCCGGCGCCGACATCGCGGCCATGGCCGGATTCCTCGCCCAGGCGGCCGTCCGCAAGACGCCCGCTCTGCTCGACGGCGTGATCACCACGTCGGCCGCGCTCGTGGCTCAGCAGTTGGCGCCCGGGGCCGCGTCGTGGTGGCAGGCCGGACATCTGTCGACCGAGCCCGCCCACAAGTTCGCCCTCGACTCCCTCGGCCTGCAGCCGATCATCGATCTCTCCATGCGGCTCGGCGAAGGCAGCGGCGCCGTGGCCGCGCTCCCCCTGGTCGCGTCGTCCATCGACGTGCTCGCCGAGATGGCCACCTTCGACGAGGCCGGCGTCAGCGGCGGCGAGTAGCGGCCGAGATGCTGTCGCGCGGTCTGTCCGGCGTGCACGACGCCTTCACCTGGCTCACCGTGCTCCCGCTACCTCAGCCGCGCGGCGAGTTCGATCGCCGACGAGCCGCCACCGTCATCGCCGCGGTGCCGATCGTGGGGGCGGCGCTCGGCGCGGTGATCGCCGTGATCGCATTCGGACTGTCGTACACCGCGCTGCCGACCGCACTGATCGGGGTGGGCATGGTCGCGGTGCTCGCCCTGGCCACGCGCGGCATGCATCTCGACGGGCTCGCCGACACCGTCGACGGGCTCGGCAGCTACGGCGACGCCGATCGCGTGCGCGCCATCATGCGCAGCGGCGACGTCGGCCCGTTCGGGGCAGCGTCGCTGGTGCTCGTCCTGCTGGGCGAATCCGTGGCGTTCGGCGCGCTGGCCGCGGACTCGCGCTGGTACGAGATCGCCCTCGCGATCTTCGTCAGTCGCGCCACCGTGCCGATCAGCTGCCGGTCGGGTCTGGGCGCTGCCAACGCCGACGGTTTCGGGGCCCTGGTGGCCGGGACGCAACGGGCGTCGATCGTCGTCTGGTCGGCGTTGGCACTGGCTGCGGCCGCCGCGACTGGACTCGTCGGCACCGACGGGCAGACGCTCGACGTCGCCGCCGCTGTGCAGGCGACCGCGGTGGTCGTCGTCGTGCTGTTCTTCGCCTGGTTCTTCACCCGGCACTGCGCGCGCCGATCGGGCGGTCTCACCGGCGACGTGATCGGCGCAACGATCGAGTTCTCGGTGGTGCTGACCGCCGTCGGACTGTTGCTCTGACGGATTCCGCCGTCGGCGCCCGGTGTCGGACGGTCAGCCGAACCGCTCGGGTAATCGCCCGGCGACCGTGCCGCCGAGGCCAGTCTGACAAGTGGTCGATCCGCGCTTCCCGACCGCTGACGGAGGTTCTGACCATGCGCATCACGAAGTACGCCGCCGTCTGCATGACCACGGTCACGACGGCCTTCGCGGTCGCGGGCGTGGTCGCCGGACCCGTCGGCGCGGACACGACGCCGTTCCCGCATCTCGTCCTGCGTGACAGTTTCCGGGTCTACGTCCGCATCACGAACGAGAGCACGCACCGCGCCCGCTGCGTGGTCGGCATCCACCACGGGTCCGAGCGCGCGAGCGTCGAACGGGTCGCCGACGTGTGGGCCTCGTACCGCGCGGGGACCGCGACGTACGACGACGTCCGGCGGGCACAGCGCGTCGTCAGACCCGCGATGCAGAATCTCCTGTTCGCCGACCTGGCTCCTGGAGACCGACTGATGCAGATGTCGGAGGATCTGAAGGATTCGACCGAGGCGCTGTCGCTGCTTCAGGAGTGCGTCTGGGCCGATGCACCACCCGACAACGCCGACTTCACCGCGTACTACGTGGACCCCGCGCTGACTGCAGGTGCCCTCTTCGGCTCCTCCTAGCCTCCCGAAGAGGGTACAAGCGATCGGCCTCGGCTACGGCGCCGGATACAGCGTGGTCATCCAGCCGTGGGTGTCGGCGAACGTGCCGCGCTGCAGGCCGGTCAGCGTGTCGCGCAGGGCCTGGGTCACCTCACCGGTGCTTCCGTCGCCGATCAGGTAGTCGTCGGTGTCGCTCTGGACTCGACCGACCGGCGTGATGACGGCGGCGGTGCCGCACGCGAAGACCTCGGTGATGTCACCGTTGCGCACCCCCTCGCGCAGTTCGTCGGTGGAGATGCGGCGCTCGTCGACCTTGTAGCCGGCGTCCGCGGCCAGCGTCAGCAGGGAGTCGCGGGTGATGCCCGGCAGCAGCGAACCGGTGAGTTCCGGGGTCACGAGCTGGGCATCCGAGCCCGAGCCGTACACGAAGAACAGGTTCATCCCGCCCATCTCCTCGATGTAGCGGTGCTCGACGGCGTCCAGCCAGACCACCTGGTCGCAGCCCTTGTCCGCGGCCTGAGCCTGGGCGAGCAGCGACGCGGCGTAGTTGCCGCCGAACTTGGCGTCGCCGGTGCCGCCCGGCGTGGCACGCACGTACTCGGTGCAGAGGTAGACGCTGACCGGCTTGACGCCGCCCTTGAAGTACGCGCCGGCCGGTGAGGCGATCAGCGAGTACAGGTACTTGTCCGCGGGCCGGACCCCGAGGCTGGCTTCGGTTGCGATCATGAACGGTCGCAGGTACAGCGACTCCTCGCCCCCCGCTCCGGGAACCCAGACGTGATCGGCGGCCAGGAGGGCCCGCAGCGAGCCGACGAAGTCCTCGACGGGGAGCTCCGGCATCGCCAGGCGGCGAGCCGAGCGGTTGAACCGCTCGGCGTTGGCCTCGGGCCGGAACGCGGCGATCGAACCGTCGGGCTGACGGTAGGCCTTCAGGCCCTCGAAGATCTCCTGCGCGTAGTGCAGAACCATCGCCGCCGGATCGAGCGCGATCGGGCCGTACGGGGTCACCCGCGCGCCGTTCCATCCGCGATCGCGATCGAAGTCTACGGTCACCATGTTGTCGGTGAAGTAGTTGCCGAAGCCCGGCGCGGCGAGGATCTCGGCGCGACGACTCTCCGACACCGGATGCGGATGCTCGGTACGGGTGAACTCCAAGGTCATGCGGCCATGTTACCGCCGGTACGCAAAGCACTTCTCCGCACCGGCGGTGAATGCGTCGATCAGACGTGGCTCTCGACGAACGGTGGCAGAACGACCTCGCAGGTCAGCGCCCGACCGCGGACGTCGACGACCACCTCGGCACCCTTCTTGACACCCGACGAGACGTCGATGAAGGCGAGGGCAATCCCCTGTTTCAGGGTCGGCGAGAACGTTCCCGACGTGCACACGCCGATCTGCTCGCCGCCGGCCTCGAGGTGCACCGTGCAGTCCGCGCGCGGCACGCCGCGCCCGGTGGCCCGCAGCCCGTACAGGCGACGAGCCGGACCCGTCTCACGCTCGGCGAGCAGTGCCTCGCGGCCGAAGAAGGCGGGCTTGTCCCAGCCGACGGCCCACGACGACCGCGCCTGCACCGGCGTGATGTCGACGCTCAGCTCGTGTCCGTGCAGGGCGTAGCCCATCTCCGTGCGCAGGGTGTCGCGCGCTCCGAGGCCCGCCGGCTGTCCGCCGCGAGCGGTGACCTCGGCGAGCAGTGCGTCGAAGACGATGCCCGCGTCGTCCCATCGAGGCAGCACCTCGTAGCCGTGCTCGCCGGTGTAGCCGGTGCGGCACACGCGGATGTCCAGATCCCGTCCACCGACGGTGATCGACGCGTCCGCGTACGCCATGTAGGCCATCTCGGTCGGCAGGCCGAGCGCGGCGAGCACCTCCGTCGACTTCGGACCCTGCACCGCGAACACCGCGTAGTCACGATGCTGATCGGTGATCGCGATGCCCTCCGGCGCGACAGCGCTCAGCGCGGCGACGACGGCCGGCGTGTTCGCGGCGTTCGGCACCAGGAAGACCTCGTCGTCGCTCACCAGGTAGGTGATGAGGTCGTCGATGACACCGCCGGTCTCGTTGCAGCACAGCGTGTACTGCGCCTTGCCCGGCTCGATCTTCCCCAGGTCGTTGGTCAGCGTCGCGTTGATGAACGCGGCCGCGCCGGGGCCGGCGACAAGCGCCTTGCCGAGGTGGCTCACATCGAAGATCCCGACCGCCTCGCGGACGGCGTTGTGCTCGGCGACGGTGCCGGCATACGAGACGGGCATGTTCCAACCGCCGAACTCGGCGAAGGTTGCGCCCAAGGCGGTGTGGCGATCGGCGATCGGACCTGCGAGCAGTTCAGTCATGCCGCTAACGGTATCGCCCCGACCGGGCGAGTTCCCACCCGAGGCCCGACCGCACCGGAAGCTCCTGTGGCAGAGTTGAACAGCGTGAGCGCCAACGACTTCTCCGACCGCGTCCGCGGTCCCCGCATCGACCTGACCACCGGACTCTCGAACGACGACGACGTGTTGGTCGTCGGCCTCCTCGCGGCGACCGACGACGGCGAGGAGCCGACCCTGCTCCTGGTCGAGGACTTCCTCGACGACGAGTCCGCGGAGCAGATCAGCAGCGCGCTGTCGGCGCTGGGTGCCGGCGGATCGTCGGGCGAGATCACCCGAGTCCCGGCACCCTCCTCACTGCCGGTCGGCGTCGTCCTGGCCGTCGGACTCGGCACCGACGCCGACGATCCCGAAACGGTCCGCCAGGCGGCGGGCAACGCGATCCGCTCGCTCGACGGCACGGCCCGAGTCGTCAGCACCCTCTCGGCCGCCGGGCTCGGCGCCGCCGCGGAGGGCTCCTACCTCGGCGCCTATCGCTTCGACGAGCTGCGGACCGACAAGTCGCGCTCGGCGAAGCGGCCGCCGGCCACGGTCCTCCTGGCGGTGCCCGCGAAGACCAAACAGGCGAAGGCTGAGCTCGACCACGCGCTGATCGTCGCCGACTCGGTCGCGATCGCCCGCGACTTCGTCAACACGCCGCCGAATCTCCTCTTCCCCGCGGAGTTCGCCGAGCGCGCACGCGTCCTCGGCAGCAAGGCCGGTCTCCGCGTCGAGATCCTGGACGACGTCGAGCTCGCGAAGGCCGGATACGGCGGCATCGTCGGTGTGGGCCAGGGGTCGTCGCGCAAGCCGCGCCTCGTCCGACTGACGCATGAGGCCAAGGGCGCCGACCGCACCGTCGCACTCGTCGGCAAGGGCATCACGTTCGACACCGGCGGCATCTCCATCAAGCCCGCCGCGGGCATGGATCACATGACCTCCGACATGGGCGGCGCAGCGGCGGTCATCGCCTCGACGATCGCCGCCGCCCGGCTCGATGTCCCGGTCACCGTCATCGCCACCGTCCCGATGGCCGAGAACATGCCGTCCTCGACCGCGCAGCGCCCCGGCGACGTGCTGACGCAGTACGGCGGCACCACCGTGGAAGTCCTCAACACCGACGCAGAGGGACGACTGATCCTCGCCGACGCGATCGTGCGCGCCTGCGAGGACGAGCCCGACTTCCTCATCGACACCGCGACGCTCACCGGTGCACAGATGGTCGCACTCGGAACCCGCACCCCGGGCGTGCTCGGAACCGACGACTTCCGCGACCGCGTGGCCGCGATCTCCCAGTCAGTGGGCGAGAACGGGTGGCCTATGCCACTCCCGGCCGAGCTCCGCAGCGACCTCGACTCACGGATCGCCGACCTCGCGAACGTCACCAATCACCGGTGGGGCGGCATGCTCTCCGCCGCGATGTTCCTGCGCGAGTTCGTCACCGAGGGGCTCGACTGGGTGCACATCGACGTGGCAGGACCCGCTTTCAACACCGGCGGGCCCTGGGGATACACCGGTAAGGGAGGCACCGGCGTGCCGGTCCGGACCATCGTCGCCGTCATCGAGGACATCGCAGGCGGAGCGTGACGAGCACCGCATTCCGGGGTTGGCGGGACTCCCGCGGACCCGGAACCGTTTGAGAGTAGTGTGAGTCACGGGCGTCGGCCCATCCCGCCGACATCACGCGACCCGCACACGCCGCTGGGGCGCGGAAAACCCCGTATCGACCGATCGACCGAACAGCACAGTTCACGAAATTGTTAGGGAGTCACACGCAAATGGCCTTCTCTGTCGAGATGCCCGCACTGGGCGAGAGCGTCACCGAGGGAACCGTCACCCAATGGCTGAAGCAGGAAGGCGACACCGTCGCGGTCGACGAGCCCCTGCTCGAAGTCTCCACCGACAAGGTCGACACCGAGATTCCGTCGCCCGTCGCGGGTGTGCTGGTCAAGATCGTCGCCGCTGAGGACGACATCGTCGAGGTCGGCGGTCAGCTGGCCCTGATCGGTGAAGCCGGCGAGGCCGCCGCTCCCGAGCCCGCTGCCGCACCGGAGCCGGCCGCTGAGCCCGCGCCGGTCGCCGAGTCGGAGCCCGCAGCCCCCGCCCCCGCCCCCGCCGCCGAGGCACCGGCCGCCGCATCGACTCCCGCGGCTGCCGCATCCGGTGTCGACGTCGTGATGCCCGAACTCGGCGAGAGCGTCACCGAGGGCACCGTCACGAACTGGCTGAAGCAGATCGGCGACACCGTCGCCGTCGACGAGCCGCTGGTCGAGGTCTCCACCGACAAGGTCGACACCGAGATTCCGTCGCCGACCGCAGGTGTGCTTCTCGAGATCGTTGCGAACACCGACGACATCGTCGAGGTCGGCGGCAGGCTCGCCGTGATCGGCGATCCGAGTGCCGCTGCCGCGGCACCGGCCGCCCCGGCACCGGCCGACCCCCCCCCTGCCCCTGCCGCACCGGCTGCCCCCGCACCGGCTCCGGCGGCACCGGCTCCGGCCGCTGCCGCACCGGCCCCCGCACCGTCTGCACCGGCTCCGGCACCGGCCGCTTCGGCACCGGCGGCTGAGGCAGGCGACCTGCAGGCCACCCCGTATGTCACCCCGCTGGTCCGGAAGCTGGCCGCGGAGAACGGCATCGACCTGGCCACCGTGAAGGGCACCGGCGTCGGCGGACGTATCCGCAAGCAGGACGTCCTCGCCGCCGCCGAGGCCGCGAAGGCTCCGGCCGCTGCCGCCGCTCCGGCTCCGGCCGCCGCAGCCCCCGCTGCGCCTGCCGCAGCTCCGGCCGCTGCCAGCCCCGAACTGGCCGCGCTGCGCGGTACGACGCAGAAGATCAACCGGATCCGCCAGATCACCGCGGCCAAGACCCGCGAGTCGCTGCAGACCAGCGCCCAGCTGACCCAGGTGCACGAGGTCGACATGACCCGCGTCGCCGCGCTGCGCACGGCGGCGAAGGCGTCGTTCAAGGCCGCCGAGGGCGTGAACCTGACGTTCCTGCCCTTCTTCGCGAAGGCCGTCGTCGAGGCGCTGAAGGTGCACCCGAACGTCAACGCGTCGATCAACGAGGAGGCCAAGGAGATCACGTACCACGCGGACGTGCACCTCGGCATCGCCGTCGACACCGAGCAGGGTCTGCTGTCCCCGGTGATTCACAACGCCGACGACCTGTCCCTCGGCGGTCTGGCTCGCGCCATCGCCGACATCGCCGCGCGCGCCCGCTCCGGCAACCTGAAGCCCGATGAGTTGGCCGGCGGCACGTTCACCATCACCAACATCGGCAGCCAGGGCGCCCTGTTCGACACTCCGATCCTGGTTCCGCCGCAGGCCGCGATGCTCGGCACCGGTGCCATCGTGAAGCGTCCGGTGGTCCTCACCGGCGCCGACGGCACCGAGTCGATCGCTGCCCGGTCGGTGGCCTACCTGCCGCTGACCTACGACCACCGGCTCATCGACGGCGCCGACGCCGGACGCTTCCTGACCACCGTCCGGAACCGTCTCGAGGCCGCCGAGTTCGCCGCCGACCTGGGGCTGTAAGCACCCGATATGCGAATCGCGGTTGCGGGCAGCCACGGGCTGATCGGTTCGGCCCTGGTTCCCGCGCTGAGTCAGGCGGGGCACGACGTTCACACACTCGTCCGCCGTGCCCCGGCTGCGCCGCGTGAGATCGGCTGGTCTCCCGACCAGACCGGACTGGCACCGGAGTCACTCGCCGGATTCGACGCCGTGATCGCACTGGGCGGCGAGAACATCGGCGCCCACCGCTGGAGCGGCCAGGTGAAGCAGCGGCTCCGCAATTCCCGGATCATCCCGACCACGGCCTTGGCCGACGCCGTCACCGAGGCCGGGGTCGGCGTCTTCATCAGCGCCAGCGCGACCGGGTTCTACGGCGATACCGGAGACACGGCTGTCGACGAGTCGGCGCCGCCCGGTACCGGCTTCCTCCCCGACCTCGTCGTCGACTGGGAGTCGGCCGCCGCATCCGCCACCTCCGCCCGCGTCGTCATGCTGCGCACCGCGCCGGTCCTGAGCAGGCGCGGCGGCGTTCTCGGCCGACTGCGTCCGGTGTATCGACTCGGCCTCGGCGCGCGTCTCGGCGACGGCAGGCAGTGGTTCTCCTGGATCAGCCTGACCGACGAGATCGCCGCGATCCGCCACGTTCTGGACGACGACACGATCACCGGTCCGGTCAACCTGACCGCACCCGAACCGGTTCGCTTCACCGACTTCTCGGCGGAGCTGGCACGGGCGGTCCACCGGCCCGCGGTGCTTCGCGTGCCTGCCGCGCTGGCTCGTAAAGCGGGCGGCGAGATGGTCGAGGAGATGATCCTGACCTCGTCGCGCGTCGTGCCGAAGCTGCTCACCGACAGCGGCTTCACGTTCACTCATTCACATCTGACATCTGCACTGGAGTACTGCTGTGCCCAACGCATCGTCGCGCGCCGACGGCGCATCGATCGAAGTCCGCCGCCTCGGCGTGATGGACTACACCGAAGCCTACGAGCTGCAACACCGACTGGCCGAGCAACGCGCGACCGGTGAACTCGACCACGACCTGATGCTGCTCCTCGAGCACCCGTCGGTCTACACCGCGGGCAAGCGCACCGAGGACTCGGATCGACCGGTCAACGGTGCGCCCGTGATCGACGTCGACCGCGGCGGCCGGATCACCTGGCACGGTCCGGGTCAGCTGGTCGGCTACCCGATCGTCAAGTTGGCCGAACCGCTCGACGTCGTCGACTACGTTCGTCGTCTCGAGGAGGCGCTGATCCGGGTAGCCGCACGGCACGGCGTCGCCACCGGTCGCGTCGAGGGACGATCCGGAGTGTGGATCCGGGACGCCGCCGGTGAGCGCAAGCTCGGTCAGATCGGCATCCGGATCGCCAAGGGCGTGACCCTCCACGGCTTCGCCCTCAACGTCAACCCGGACATGACCGTCTTCGACGCGATCGTCCCGTGCGGCATCGCCGATGCCGGCGTCACCTCTCTGGCGACGGAGTCGGGTGCGGCGATCACCGTCGACGACGTGCTCGACGACATCGTCGAGCTGGTCCAGCAGTGCCTCGACGATCCCGCAGGCCCCGCCGCGGACTCCGCCGACGCCCTGGCCTCGCCCGATCGGGTCGACGACGCCGCGAGCGTAGGATCTGTCCAGTGACCGCCACGCCCGCCCAGCCAGTTCCCGCCAGCCCCGCGGACGCACCCGCCGGCCGCAAACTGCTGCGGCTCGAGGTGCGGAACGCGCAGACCCCGATCGAACGCAAGCCGAAGTGGATCAAGACGCGCGCCACGATGGGCCCGGAGTACACCGAGCTCAAGGGTCTTGTCCGCAGCGAGGGTCTGCACACGGTGTGCGAGGAGGCCGGCTGTCCCAACATCTACGAATGCTGGGAGGACCGCGAGGCCACCTTCCTCATCGGCGGCGAGCAGTGCACCCGACGTTGCGACTTCTGCCAGATCGACACCGGCAAACCCGCGGACCTCGACCGCGACGAGCCGCGTCGAGTCGCGGAGTCGGTCCAGTCCATGGGCCTGCGCTACTCCACCATCACCGGCGTCGCCCGCGACGACCTCCCCGACGAGGGGGCCTGGCTGTACGCGGAGACGGTGCGCAAGATCCATGAGCTGAACCCCGGCACCGGCGTCGAGAACCTGATCCCGGACTTCCACGCCAAGCCCGATCTCCTCGACGAGGTCTTCTCGTCCCGACCCGAGGTGTTGGCTCACAATCTGGAGACCGTGCCGCGGATCTTCAAGAGCATCCGACCCGCGTTCCGGTACGAGCGGTCGCTGGAGGTGCTCACCCGGGCCCGCGACTACGGACTCGTCACGAAGTCGAACCTGATCCTCGGCATGGGCGAGACCCCCGACGAGGTCCGCGAGTCGCTGCGCGACCTTCACGAGGCCGGCTGCGACATCGTGACCATCACGCAGTACCTGCGGCCGTCGGTCCGGCACCATCCCGTCGAACGGTGGGTGAAGCCGGAGGAGTTCGTCGAACACTCGCAGTACGCCGAAGAGATCGGATTCGCCGGCGTGATGGCCGGTCCGCTGGTGCGCTCGTCATACCGCGCCGGTCGCCTGTACGCGCAGGCGATGGCCCGCCACGGACGCGAGCTCGCGCCGGAACTCGCCCACCTCGCGCAGGAGGGCAGCGCCTCGCAGGAGGCGTCGTCAGTGCTGGCCCGAATGGCCCGCTGAGCACTGCTTCCCGACGAGCCCCGGCGCCCATGCGCCGGGGCTCGTCGGCATTTCGGGTGCGGTCGCAGACGCTCCTCTCCCCTGCACTCGCGCACCTCCGGACGTGAGCGGATGCGGGCGGGCGACGCGGATGCCTCTCGGTGAGCGGGACGTCGGCGCCGCCGGGGTCGACACTGCGTCAGCGCCTCCGCGCTGCACCGTAGACTGACAGTCATGGCTAAGGCGCAAGACAAGTCGAGCAAAGAGGCGAAGCAGGCCGCGAAGGTCGCTCGCAAGGCGGCGAGCAAGGAACGACGGCAGCAGATCTGGCAGGCGTTCCAGATGCAGCGGAAAGAGGACAAGGCCCTCATCCCGCTGATGGTCGGCACCATCGTCGTCGCGACCCTGATCTTCGGACTGCTCGGACAGTTCGTCTTCCACAATCTCTGGCTCACGCTCCCGTTGGGCATCATCCTCGGTGCCCTGCTCGCCTTCGTCCTGTTCGGCCGCCGCGTGCAGAGCAGCGTCTTCAAGAAGGCCGAGGGCCAGCCCGGTGCCGCAGGCTGGGCGCTGAGCAACATCCGCGGACAGTGGCGCGTGCAGCAGGCCGTGACCGGCACCTCGCATCTGGACGCCGTGCATCGAGTCATCGGCAAGCCCGGCGTGATCCTGGTCGGCGAGGGCTCCCCCACCCGCGTCAAGCCGCTGCTCTCGCAGGAGAAGAAGAAGGCCGCCCGCGTCGTCGGCGACACCCCCATCTACGAGGTCATGGTCGGTGACGGCGAGGGGCAGGTCCCGCTGTCGAAGCTGGAGCGCTACATCCGCAAGCTCCCGAGCAACATCGATCGCAAGCGCATGGACGCCCTCGAAGGCCGACTGTCCGCGCTGAAGGCCAAGGGCGGCGCCGGTGCGGCGATGCCCAAGGGGCCGATGCCGCAAGGAGCGAAGATGCGCAGCGTCAGCCGCACCACGCGCCGTCGCGGAGCATGACGACTCCCATCTGATGGAACAGCGCACTACCGGCCTCGCTCCGGAAGTGCGATGGTCGTGGAAACCTGAATCCACAGCGAGGAGCTAGCCGCATGACCGACCTGAACCGTTACGGCCCTTGGGCATTGATCGTCGGAGGATCTGAGGGCGTCGGCTCCGCGTTCGCGCGCAGGCTCGCCGCGGACGGCTTCGGGGTCGTCCTCGTCGCCCGCAATGCCGAGCGCCTCGAAGCGACCGCGGAGGAAGTCCGCGCGGCCGGCGCTCAGGTGCGGACCATGGCACTCGACCTGCTCGCCGACGACGCCGTCGAGCGGCTCGTCGCGGCCACCGAGGACATCGAGGTCGGCCTGCTGATCCTCAACGCCGGCGCGAACACCTACGGAAACGCCTTCGTCGGTGGCGACCTCGCCAAGCACACGCAGGTCCTCGACCTGAACGTGACGCGGCAACTGCCCCTTGTCCACCACTTCGCCGGCGCGATGGTCGACCGCGGGCGCGGCGGCGTGATCCTGATCGGCTCGATGTCCGGCTACACGGGATCTGCCCGCGAGGGCGTCTACGCGGCGTCGAAGGCCTTCAGCCGAATCTTCGCCGAAGGCCTCTGGGTGGAGTCCAAGCCACTCGGCGTCGACGTCCTGCACCTCGTCCTCGGACTCACCCGCACCCCCGCCATGCAGCGCAAGGGCCTGAACTTCGACTCGCCGGGCGTGCCCATCGGCGACCCCGAAGTGGTGGCCGCGGAAGGTCTCGACCATCTCGCCGACGGCCCGGTCTGGATCGTCGAGGGCAACGTCGAGACCGCCGAGAAGCGGTCGGGTGCCACCGACCGCGGCGCCGTCGTCCTGAAGTCGATCGAGGACATCAAGAAGATCGTCGGCAAGATCTGATGCGCATCGGACTCGGGTTGCCCATCGTGACCGCCTACCCGCCGACCACGCAGGCGTGGGAGGCGGGCGCCGGCATCGCGGAGATCGCCGCGGTGACCCGAGTCTCCGACGCCCTCGGGTACGACCACGTCACGTGCAGCGAGCACGTCGCAGTACCGGAGGACATCGCCGCCGTGCGCGGCGGCGTCTACTGGGATCCGCTCGCCACCTTCGGCTATCTGGCCGCGATCACCCGCCAGATCCGGTTGGCGACCAGCGTGCTGGTGCTCGGCTACCACCATCCGCTCGAGGTCGCCAAGCGCTACGGCACGCTGGACCAGGTGTCCGGTGGACGGCTGGTGCTCGGCGTGGGCGTCGGCAGCCTCGAGGAGGAGTTCGACCTCCTGAACGCGGAGTTCCACGACCGCGGCGCCCGCGCCGACGACGCCCTCGCCGCGATCCGCGCGGCGTTCGCCACCGGCCGCCCCACGCATTCGGGCCCCTACTACTCCTACGACGGCCTCATGGTCGAGCCACACGCCGTGCAGGCGCACGTGCCGGTGTGGGTCGGCGGCCGGAGTCGGCGCGCGCTTCGCCGGGCCCTCGAACTCGGCGACGGCTTCAGCCCGTTCGCGCTCGCTCCCACCGAGGTGCGGGCGATGCTCGACGCCGTCGATCTGCCCGAGGGCTTCGACGTGATCCTCACCAGCGGCCCGCTCGACCCGCTCGGCGATCCCGACGGCACCCGACGCCGACTCGACGAGCTCGAAGCGGCCGGTGCCACTGTCGTGACCGCATCGATCGACGCGACCGGCGTCGAGCACTACACCGACCAGCTCGGCGAACTGCACTCCATCGCCCGCACACAGGGCGCCGTCTTCACCTCCCCCACGGAAGGAACCCGATGACCGTCGACGAACGACTCGAAGCCCTGGAAGCGCGTCTCCGAACCGTCGAGGATCAGCTGGCGATCACCGATCTGATCTACCGATACGGACCGGCGATCGACACCGGATCCGTCGAGGACGTGCTCGCTCTCTTCACCGACGACGGCGTCTACGACGTCGACACCGGTCTCCTCAGCGGCGCTCAGGAGATCGCGGACATGGTGACCGGCGACATGCACCAGGGCCTGATCCACCACGGCTGCAGCCACGTGATGAGCGCCCCGCAGATCCGGATCGACGGCGACGACGCCAGCGTGGTCAGCTACTCGCAACTCGTGCTGCGCGACGCCGACCGCGACGCGTTCACCGTTCTCCGCGCCACCGTCAACCACTGGACCCTCACCCGAACCGCGGACGGCTGGCGTGTCTCGCACCGCACCGCCCGGAAGGTCGACGGATCGAGCGAGGTCCGGGCGCTCCTCGGGTCGCACCTGCCCGGCGCGGCGTCACAGATCGCCTGAATCCGCCGCCGTCGGCACCTCGCCGAGGTCGTCGTGCCGCGTCACATGGAAGTGCGACGGGTCCGGCCGGCCGAGCATGGCGTCCAGCGTTCTCCGGTCGAACGGCCAGAGGTCGACGGTTCCGGATTCGTCGAAGTACCAGGAGTTGCAGCCGCCGGTGTTCCAGATCGTCGGTTCCAGCGCCTCGACCACCTGCGCGTTGAACTCCGCGGTCGCCTCCTCGGTCACCTCGACGCGATCGATCTCCCCGCGCCGGTACCGCTCGAACCAGTCGAGGAGATACCGGGCGGTCTTCTCCGCGGTGTACTGCAGCGAGATCGACCCGGTCGGCGAGTTCGGGCCGAGCACGGTGAAGAGATTCGGGAATCCCGGAATCGCCGTCATCCGATAGGCCCGTGGACCGCCGTCCCACGCTTCGTCGATCGTCAGCCCGTCGCGGCCCACCACAGTCATCGGCCGCATGTAGTCGTGCGCGCGGAAGCCGGTCGCCAGCACGATCGCGTCGACCTCGTGCAACATGCCGTCCGCGGTGACGATCCCGCGCTCGCGGACCTCGGCGATGTCACTGGTGATCAGCCGCGCGTTCGGTGACCGGATGGCCCGGTAGTACGTTCCGGACACCACCTGCCGCTTGCACAGCGGCTGGTAGTCGGGCGTCAGCGCGGCCCGCAGATCGTCGTCGGCGATCTGCATGCGCAGTGACAGCCGGGCGTAGGCCTGCACCGCGCGCCGACGCCATGAGTCCTTGCGGACGATGTCGGCCAGGATGCCCGATCCCCACAGCAGTCCGCGGTACACGGCGTCGTGCAGTCGCGGCGCGGCCCGGAGGACGACGTCGGTGAGCGGCAACTGCGGCAGCGACATCGGCGCCCAGAGGATCCACTGCGGGGTGCGGGTGAAATGCAGCAGGGCCGCGGCGTCGGGCTGCAGCGCCGAGACCACCTGCACGCCGGTCGACCCGGTGCCGATCACCGCGATCCGGCGTCCGGCGGTCTGCAGGTCGTCGTCCCACCGGGCGGTGTGGACCACGGGCCCGTCGAAGTCGGCGAGTCCCGGGATGTTCGGGATCGCGGGATTCTGGAGGACCCCGGTCGCGCAGACCACGAAGTCGGCGATCAACTCCTCGCCGTCGCCGAGCGTGACCGTCCAGCGTCCGGTGTCGTCGTCATAGACGCTGCTGACGACCTCCGTATTCAATCTGAGACGGTCGGTCAGGCCGAATCGTTCGACCACCTCGCGGTGATAGCGCTGAATCTCCGGACCGCTCGACCAGATCTTCGGCCAGTCGGGCTTCGGCGCGAATCCGAACTGGTAGATCTGCGACGGCACGTCGCACGTCAGCCCCGGATACCGGTTCCAATGCCAGACGCCGCCGACGTCACTGCCCTTCTCCAGCACCGTCACGTCGGTGAATCCGGCCCCTTTGAGGACGACGGCTGTGGTGATCCCGGCGACGCCCGCTCCGATGACGACGATCCGCGGCTCACGCACGGCGGTCACCGCGTGGCCTCGGCGTCGAGTGCACGGCCCACGGTCTCGACCACTGTCCGCCGCGCCGCGTCGAAGGCCTGTGCGCGCCGGTTCCGGTTCATGAAGTTCGGGCCCAGACCGGCCATGTCGAGGTCTGTCGGGGCGATGTGGACCACCCGGGTCCCCCGTCTGCGGACCCGGTCGATCTCGGCGTCGAGGACCTTGGACATCGGTGCCCGCAACAGCGCCCGCTCGGCACGACCGCCGAGTCCGGGTGCTCGGACACCGGACGGCGAGGCCATCGGCGTGATGAGGTACACGAGGTCGGCGTCCTCCGGGCCGACGAGGTCGACCGAGGCGGTCGACGCCGCGCCACCGTCCACGTACGTGCGTCCGTCGATGCGGACGGGCGGCATCCAGCCCGGGATGGCCCACGACGCGCGCAGCGCCTCCCCGACCGTCGTCCGCGGCGCGGCCGGGGCGCCGAACGCGATCCGGGCGCCGTCGTCGACGCGGTAGGCGACCAGCCGCGCACCGGGATGCGGCAGCCAGCCGTCGCCGTCGGTGTCCACCCTGTCCGCGAGCCGCTGCAGCCATCGCGAGTCGCCGCGCCCGCGCGGTGCGATCCCCGTCAGCGGTGCGTGTCCCCCGCTGCGTGTCCACAGAGTGGACGGCGTGATCGACTGAAGCCCGGGCAGTTTCGGCAGACTCGGCGGAGTCGCCGCCAGATGCTCCTCGAGGACCGGGCTCGTCGGCCGGCCGGACTGCATATCGGCCAGATCGGACGGCGCGAACCCACCGGCGAGCATCGTCACCATCTCGGCGCCCGCCGAGGTGCCCTGCAGCACCGACGCCTCCATCGGATTCCAGCCTGTCTGCCGGGTGAGCTCGTCGAGGGCGGCGATCGCCCACGCTCCGCCGATCGTCCCGCCGCAACCGATCACCAGGGCCGTCTTCGTCATCGGGTGGCCGCCTTGGAGTCGTCGCGGACGTCGTCGCCCGCGTGCTCGGCCGCCTGGCGTTCGATCCGGGACAGATACGCCGCGCGCTCGTCGGCGTTCAGCGCCATCGCCTGCCGATGGTCCACCAGTTCACGGACCACGCGCTCCACCGACTCAGGAACGAACTGGTCGACAGCCAGCCAGCCGGGCAGTACCCATCCCGGCACCGAGGTCCGCGCCGCACGGGACCGCACCGAACGGACCACTGTGCGGGCGACGTCGCCGGGCTCGACTGTCGGCAGTGTGCCACCGAGGTCGGCGCCGGACGCGAGCTCGGTCCGGACCGCCGACGGCAGGATCGCCGACACCGTGACGCCGGTGCCGTCGTACTCGCGCCGAGCCGCGAGCGACGCGCCGTACGCGGCGAACTTGCTGGCGTTGTAGGTGACCATGCCCGGCAGCGGGAGCATGCCCGCCATCGACGCGACGTTCACGACGTGCCCGCGACCGGCGTCGACCATCGCGGGCAACACGGCGTGCATCCCGTTGAGGACGCCCCGGACGTTGACGTCCAGGATGAGGTCGGTAGTCGCCTCGGGTTCGTCGGCGAACGGGCCGACGGGCATCACGCCGGCGTTGTTGACCAGCACGTCGATGCGGCCGTCCTCGGCGAGCACCGCGGCGACGAACGTCGCCCACTCGGCACGGTCCGTGACGTCCAGTCGCCGCGACCGTGCTCCCGGAACTCCCGCGGCGGTCGTGGCCGCGACGTCGGCGTCGACGTCCGCGATCCACACCGTCGACCCCGCCGCGGCGAACGCACGGGACACCTCGGCTCCGATCCCACGGGCGCCGCCGGTCACCACGACCACCGCGCCCGGAAGGTCGATTCGCGGGTTCGACCGCGCGTAGGCGCCCGGTATCAGCGCGGTCAACATCTGCGAGAGCTTCACGCATTCTCCTCTGTCAGCGATCGTGCCATTCGGCATTGGCAACGATCATCGTTCAGATACTGGAAGTATGTCAATACCCTTGGTATTTGAAGGTAAGATCTCGACCATGGCCAGAATCAGCCGTGCGGACCAGCGGGAACGGACGCGCGCCGCGCTCATCGACACGGCGCGAACACAGTTCCTCACCAACGGATATGCGGCCACCAGCCTCGACGCCATCGCGGAGGCCGCCGGCTTCTCCAAGGGAGCCGTCTACTCGAACTTCAAGGAC
This sequence comes from Gordonia neofelifaecis NRRL B-59395, assembly GCF_000192435.1. Lineage (GTDB taxonomy): Bacteria > Actinomycetota > Actinomycetes > Mycobacteriales > Mycobacteriaceae > Gordonia > Gordonia neofelifaecis. The sequence continues at coordinate 52,098 of NZ_AEUD01000004.1, read as the reverse complement.
AAGCCGACCCTCTGCCGAGCCGTCCTCGACGACATCCACCGGGACAAGCTGGGTGAACTCCGCGCGGTCGCCGACCTGCAGTCAGACCTGGCCGTCATGCTCGACGCCTTCGCGGATTGGGTTCGCCGCACCATCGGAGACGTCGAGTGGACGATGCTCGAGATGGAATTCACCGTCCTGTCGCGCCGCGATCCGGACCTGGGCGCCATGATCGTCGCCCTGCGCGAGGACGCCCGCGACTCGATCGCCGACCTGCTGCGCTCGGTGCTCGGCGATGCCGCCGACCTGCTCGACGGGGCCGCCGACTCCCCGACCGACTATCCGCCGACCCTCACCGAGGTCGCCGACCTGGTCCTCAGTACGGGCATCGGCCTCGGCATCCAGCGAGCGGTCGATCCGTCCGTCTCGGTGGAACCCGGCATCGCCGTGATCCAGGCGGCCCTTCGCGCCGTCGCCCCCCGCCTGATCGAGTAGCCGGTCTGGACACGCCCACTCACCCCTGCGAGCGGCTCACAGCTTTGATCGACGGGGAGTGACTTGCGCAAATGCCTACCGCCCGATGTCAGCGAGTCCGAACCAGGGCCGTTCCGGTCGCGCGGTCGTGCATGGCGCGGCCGTTGTAGTCGTTGATGAGTGCGGGGACCACGAAGATCAGGATCACCTGTCGCCCGAGCGCCCGCACCGGTCCGACCGCGGCCTTCGCCGACTCGCCACTCGCCTCGGCGGCCCCGCGCTCACTGCCGAGGTCCACGCGTGCGACGCGGGTTCCCGCGATGAACTGACCCGGCGTGAACCCGAACAGCGCGACGGCGACGACACCGATCACGAACCAGATGATCAACTGCGGCGTCGCGGCGCTGCGCATCGTCATCTCCAGGCTGGAGGCCGAGCCCTCCGCCGACTTCACGCCGAAGATCACGATCGCGAGGCCGCCCGCGATCAGCCAGTCGAACAGGAGGCCGAGCACACGGAGCCACCCGCCCGCCAACGATCCCGGTCCGACCTCCGGCAGTCCGAGGTCCTGTCCGCGGTACTCGTTGTCCTGTGCCCCGGGGAACTGCGGCCCCGACAGCCAGGTGCCCGTCGCGCGCGCCACTACTTGCCTCCTCGGGAAACGGTCATGCAGTCAATGGTAGCCAGCGTCGTCATCCGCCCCAATTACGTGACTCCGGCCACACGAAACGCCCGCGGAGGTCGGCTTTCGTAACGCGCCGACCCTCGGCGTAACAAAGGAGAAACATTGGTTTAGCGCACGAGCAACGTCATCTCCGTAATCTGGTTACCGATATTCGTGCCGCCTCAAGAGGCCGGCGCGGGTTCTGCGTCAGAGAATTTCTGACCGGATCTTCACTGAGAAGGAGTCAGGCGAACCGTGTACAACACGAACGAGGAACTGCTCGAGGGCATCAAGGCCGAAGGTGTCGAGTACGTCGACATCCGCTTCTGTGACCTGCCGGGAACGATGCAGCACTTCTCCATCCCCGCGGCAGCATTCACCGAGGACGTCTTCGAAGAGGGCCTGGCATTCGACGGTTCGTCGGTTCGCGGCTTCCAGTCGATCGACGAGTCGGACATGATGCTCCTGCCCGACCCGGCCACCGCCCGGATCGATCCGTTCCGCAAGGCCAAGACGATGAACATCAGCTTCTTCGTCCACGACCCCTTCACTCGCGAGGCCTACAGCCGCGACCCCCGCAACGTCGCCCGCAAGGCCGAGGAGTACCTGGCCTCCACCGGCATCGCCGACGCCTGCTTCTTCGGCGCCGAGGCCGAGTTCTACATCTTCGACTCGGTGTCGTTCAGCTCCGAGATGAACTCCACCCACTACGAGGTCGAGTCCGAGTCCGGCTGGTGGAACGCCGCGTCGCCGACCAACCCCGACGGCACCCCGAACAAGGGCTACAAGGTCCGCCAGAAGGGCGGCTACTTCCCCGTCGCACCGTACGACCACTACGTCGACCTGCGCGACGAGATGTCGACCAACCTGACCAACTCGGGCTTCACCCTCGAGCGCGGTCACCACGAGGTCGGCACCGGCGGCCAGGCGGAGATCAACTACCGCTTCAACACGCTGCTGCACGCCGCCGACGACGTCCAGCTGTTCAAGTACATCATCAAGAACACGGCGTGGCAGAACGACAAGTCCGTCACCTTCATGCCGAAGCCGCTGTTCGGCGATAACGGTTCGGGCATGCACGCCCACCAGTCGCTGTGGAAGGACGGCAAGCCGCTGTTCCACGACGAGTCGGGCTACGCCGGACTGTCGGACATGGCGCGCTACTACATCGGCGGCATCCTGCACCACGCGCCGTCGCTGCTCGCGTTCACCAACCCGACCATCAACTCCTACAAGCGTCTGGTCCCGGGCTACGAGGCCCCGATCAACCTGGTCTACAGCCAGCGCAACCGCAGCGCCTGCGTCCGCATCCCGATCACCGGCAACAACCCGAAGGCCAAGCGCATCGAGTTCCGCTGCCCCGACAGCTCGGGCAACCCGTACCTGGCGTTCGCCGCGATGATGATGGCCGGCCTCGACGGCATCAAGAACCGAATCGAGCCGCACGAGCCGGTCGACAAGGATCTGTACGAGCTTCCCCCCGAGGAGGCCAAGGGCATCCCGCAGGCGCCGACCTCACTGTCCGCGGTCATCGACCGCCTCGAGCACGACCACGACTACCTCACCGCAGGCGGCGTGTTCACCGAGGATCTCATCGAGACCTGGATCGCGCTCAAGCGTGAGAACGAGATCGAGCCGATCCAGATCCGCCCGCACCCGTACGAGTTCAACCTGTACTACGACTGCTGACGTCTGACCTGCTGCGAAGCCTTTTCGGTCCGCAGCCGGCCCGCAGTCCCCTCGACCCGCTCCGCGATCACCTTCCGATCGCCGAGCGGGTCGACTCGTACGCTCGATGTCTCCGATTGGCCCGCTTCAACGGGCGTTGATAGCGTCGACTGTCGGTCGAACGGGTTGAACGCGGCGAGGGAGGCGCAGACCAGATGAGCGGACGTCACCGAGGATCCGAGGGTGCGTCGTGGTCGCGACGCCGCACCGCGACGGCCGCGTCGATCGTGTTCGTGATCGTCGTCGGCGTGACGGCCGCAGGCCTCATGTTCGGTCGCGGAGCCTCGGCGCAGTCTACCGATCACGAGGCGCACGTGCCCGGACCATCGCTCCGAGCATCGTTCGAGGCGCTCGACCTGCCCGCGCCGGCCGGTGTCGCGCTGGCGCCTGTCGGGTCGACCGATCCGATCGTGTTCGGTGACACCACTCCCCAGGACGCATGGTCGGTCATCAAAGTGCCGCTCGCATTGGCCGCGGAGCGCCGACACGGGATGACCCGGACCGAGGCCGCGGCGGTGATCGACTCCGACAACGCCTCGGCGCGGATCCTGACCAAGTCACTCGGATCGCCCGCCGAGGCGTCAGAAGCCCTGGCCGCCGTCCTCGACGAGGGACACGACTCGGTCACGTCACTGCCCGCATCGACCGACGGAACGCACCCGCACTTCGGCGAGACGCGCTGGGCGCTGTCGGACTCGGCGGTCTGGACGGCCAGCCTGCCGTGCATGCTCGGCAGCGGTCACGTGATCAGCCTGATGACGGGGGTGTCGGAGACACAGCGCTGGGGTATCGAACGAATCGCCGCCGACGTCGCAGTCAAAGGCGGATGGGGTGCGGCGTCCGACGGTGGCTACGTGGTCCGTCAGATCGGAGTGGTGACGCTGCCCGACGGATCGCAGACCGCTGTGTCGATCAGTACTCACACGCCACAGATGACGTTCGAGCGCGGCGTCCAGGTTCTCGACCGAGTCGCGCGCTGGCTCGACGACCACCTCGACTCGCTGCCCGGCGGCCACTGCCGCTCCGCTGCCTGACCCGATCAGGGTCATCGTCTTTTCCGTGCCGTCTGCCGGATTCGACGAGGTCGATGCGGCCGATCCGCGCTACAACTGACGGTCAGGACCGTGGTCACGACGACCGCACTCCCCCGCAGGCGCCTGCTCCCGGACGCCGCATCGAGCGACACCGTCGTCGCTCACGGACGTGAAAGCACTCGTATGAAGACCCGAACTCTCGCCGGCGCCGTCGCCGGACTGCTCGCCCTGACCGCAACCGTGGTCGCTCCCCTCGCCGCGGGCGAGGTCTCCGCGCAGACTCCGTCGCAGATCGTCTCCGTCGTCGACGGCGCCACCCCTCAGCACCAGGTGATCACGGTCTACTCGCAGTCGATGGAGCGCGAGATCCCGCTCGACGTGCTGCGACCCAAGGACACGTCGAAGGCTGCGCCGATCCTGTACCTGCTCAACGGCGCGGGTGGCGGCGAGGACTCGGCCAGTTGGGCCCTGCGCACGAATTACGTCGAGTTCTTCCAGAACAAGCAGGTCAACGTCGTGACCCCGCTGAAGGGCATCTTCTCCTACTACACGGACTGGGAGCGCGACGACAAGGTGCTCGGCAAGCAGAAGTGGCAGACGTTCCTCACCCGGGAGCTGCCGCCGCTGCTCGACAAGGAACTCAAGAGCACCGGCAAGAACGGCGTCGCAGGCATCTCCATGTCGGGCACCTCGGTATTGAACCTCGCGATCGCCGCACCGAGTCTGTACGAGATCACCGCGTCGTACAGCGGTTGCGCCCGGACCAGCGACAAGGTCGGCCAGCGGTACATCCGGATGGTCGTGGAAAGCCGCGGCAAGGCCGACACCCGCAACATGTGGGGTCCGTACGACGGGCCCGGTTGGCGCGCGAACGACCCCTACCTCAATGCCGAGAAGCTACGCGGGACCCAGGTGTACCTCTCGTCGAACTCCGGTCTGCCCGGACAGGACGAGTCGGTCGACGCGGGCAGCAGTGCGGCCCAGGGTGTCGCCCTCGCCGATCGGGTCGTGGTCGGCGGCGCCATCGAGGCCGCCACCAACACCTGCACGCAGCAGATGGCCCAGCGTCTGGCCCAGCTGAAGATCCCGGCCAAGGTCGCCCTGCATCCGCAAGGCACCCATTCCTGGGGCTACTGGGAGCGCGAGCTGCACTCGTCGTGGCCGATGATCGCGAAGGCGATCGGCGCCTGACTCCCCGCCATCCGCGGCCCGGAGCCCCTCGTGGGCGCCGGGCCGTCGGCGTGTCGCCGCAGGCGAATTCCGTGCCGACATGCGCACAGCGGCATCCCAGACACGGCTGCTAACGTCGGCGCCCATGAAGCGCCGTTCCCTGATCCTGGTCCCCGCCGCGGCGAGCCTCCTCGTCCTCGCGGGGTGCTCCACCGACAGTTCCTCCGACGAGGCGCAGGCCAGCCTCGATGTGACCACTGCGAGCCCGACGATGGACGGCGGCGTGTGCCCGCAGGACGATCCGCCCGCCGACACCAAACCGCAGTGGCAGGGCCGCCCCCCCCGCCGACACCAAACCGCAGTGGCAGGTGATGGGGACCACCGGCACCCTGGAGGTCGCCGCCGCCACCGACAGCGCCGGTCCGCTGATCAAGGTCACGCCCCCGTTCTCGGTCGACGAGACCCAGGTCAAGACCCTGGTCACGGGCACCGGCGACGAGATCACCGACGACTCCATCGTCAACGTCTGCTACGAGGGCGTCGACGGACGCGACGGCCAGACCTTCGACAGCACGTACCAGAAGGGATCGCCGGCGCGGCTGCACGCCGACGGGGTGGTCCCCGGATTCCGCCGCGCACTCGTCGGCCAGCAGGTCGGCGCGTCGGTGGCCGTCGCGATGACATCCGCCGACGGGTATCCGGACGGCAGCCCCGACGGCACCATCAAGCCGGGTGACACCATCGTCTTCGTTCTCAAGATCATGGCCGCGGAACCCGCGTCCGACACCGCCGGATAGGCTGGCTGACCATGAAGCTCAAGGCCCTCGTCCTCGTCCCGCTGGCGGTCTCCGCCCTCGCCCTGACCGCCTGCTCGTCGGACGACGGCGGCGACGCGCTCGACACCACGAGCTGCGCGCCCGTCCCGCAGGGCTTCTCCGGCCAGCCCACGTGGACCGTCGACGGCACCTCGGGCAAGGCGACGTTCGCCGTCACCGACGATGCGAAGAACGCGGCCCCGAAGATCGACCTGTCGACGCCGTTCAAGGTCGACCAGACGCAGGTGAAGACCCTGAAGCAGGGGTCGGGGGCCGAAGTGACCGACGCGTCGACCGTCACCGTCTGCTACGAGGGCGTCAACGGCACCACCGGGAAGACCTTCGACAGCGCCTACGACCGCGGCGCCCCCGAGCAGTTCCCGGCGTCCGGCGTGGTGCCGGGCTTCCGGAAGGCGCTCGTCGGGCAGAAGGTCGGCTCCACCGTCGGCGTCGTGATCCCCTCCGCCGACGGCTACCCGCAGGGCAGCGGCGACGGCTCGATCAATCCGGGCGACACGATCGTCTTCGGACTGAAGATCCTCGGCATCGAGGGCTGACGCCCCGCACTACCAACGCGTAGACCGCCCGGTATCGGACATCGAGTCCGTCACCGGGCGGTCTACGCGTTGGTAGTGCGAGATCAGCTCTCGAAGACCTCCACGACGACCGCCTTGGCCCGTCGTGTCACCCGCATGTAGTTCTCGAGGAACTCCTGCGCCTCGTCCTGCGGCCAGCCGGCGGCGTAGGCGACGGACCGCAGCGCACGACCGGGTCCGGGCAGCTGATCGACCGGTTTGCCCCGCACCAGAACCAGCGCATTGCGCGCCTTGGTCGCAGTGAGCCAGGCGTCCGCGAGCATCTCCACCTGGTCCGACGTCAGCAGCTCGAGATCGCGGATCGCATCCAGAGTCTCCAACGTCGACGTGTTGTGCAGTTCTGGATGCCGGTGGGCGTACCTCAGCTGCATCAGCTGAACCGTCCACTCGACGTCGGCCAGACCGCCGCGCCCCAGCTTGGTGTGGGTCGCCGGGTCGGCGCCGCGCGGCAGCCGTTCCGAGTCCACGCGTGCCTTGATGCGCCGGATCTCCTTCACCGCGTCCGACGAGACGCCGCCCTCGGGGTACCGGGTCACGTCGATCATGTGCAGGAATCGCAGGCCCAGATCCTCGTCGCCCGCGACGGAGTGCGCGCGCAGCAGCGCTTGCACCTCCCAGGCCTCCGCCCACTGCCGGTAGTACGCCTCGTACGACGCCAGCGTGCGGACGATCGGGCCGTTCTTGCCCTCCGGCCGGAGCCCGACGTCCACTTCGAGAGGCGGATCGGCGCTCGGCGTACCGAGCAGACTGCGCACCTGGTCGGCGACGGACTGCGCCCACCGGACGGCCTCGGGCTCGGCGACGCCCTCCACGGGCTCGCAGACGAAGAGCACGTCGGCGTCCGACCCGTACCCGAGTTCGCCGCCGCCCAGGCGTCCCATCCCGATCACGGCGATCCGCGCGGGTGCACCGGCTCGACCGCCGGCCGTCGACGCGATCACCTTGTCGAGCGCCGCGCCGAGCACCGCGGCCCACACCGTCGACAGGGCGCGGCACACCTGCTGCACGGTCATCAGGCCGAGGAGATCCGCCGACGCGATGCGAGCCAGTTCAGCGCGCCGGTGCGACCGCGCGACGGCGATCGCCCGGTTCAGGTCACTGGCTCGCATCGTGGACGCGACCAGTCCCTTCACCACATCGGCCGAATCGACCTCGGTGAGTTTCGGTCCGGTCGCACCCGTCGAGTACAGCTGGATGACGTCCGGCGAGCGCATCAGCAGGTCCGCGATGTACTCGCTGGTGCCGAGGACGTGCATGAGCCGCTCGGCCACCACGCCGTCGTCGCGGAGCAGACGAAGGAACCATTCGACGCCGACCACCTCGTCGCAGAGCCTGCGGTAGTTCAACAGGCCCGCGTCCGGGTCCGGGGTGTCGCTGATGTGCTCGAGCAGTCCGGGCAGGATGAGCATCTGGATCTGGCCGCTGCGCCCGGGTTCGGACCCGAGGACGCGGATGTGCGCGAGGGCCCGATCCGGGAAGGCCCAGCCGAGCACCGCCAGCTGCCTTTTCGCCGACTCGTCCGACAACCGCAGCGCGCCCTTGTCCAACCGCGCCACCGACTCGAGCAGCGGGCGGTAGAACAGCTTCTCGTGCAGCTGCCGCACGCGAGTCCGTTGCTTGCGGAGTTCCCGGCGCAACACCTGCTCGGCGTCATTGGTTCCCTCCGGTCGCACGTGCGCGGCGCGCGCGAGCCACCGCATCGCCGCGGTGTCGGCCGGATCGGGAAGCAAGTGCGTGCGCTGCAGTCGTTGCAGTTGCAGACGATGCTCCAGCATTCGCAGGAACTGGTACGACGCCGCGAAGTTCGCGCCGTCGTCCCGGCCGATGTAGCCGCCGTCGGTGAGCGCCGCGAGCGCGTCGACCGTCGACTGCACGTGCAGATCCGGATCCACGCGTCCGTGCACCATCTGCAGCAGTTGCACCGCGAACTCGACGTCGCGGAGACCGCCGCGCCCGAGTTTGAGGTTGCGCGCCTTCTCCTCCGGGGGAACCAGCGATTCCACCCGGCGGCGCATCGCCTGGACCTCGGGGACGAAGTCGTCGCGCTCGGAGGCGTCCCACACCATCGGCGCCGTCGCCTCCACGTACGCCGCGCCCAGCTTCATCGAGCCGGTCATCGCCCGGGCCTTGAGGAGTGCCTGGAACTCCCACGTCTTCGCCCAACGGCGGTAGTACGCGACGTGCGACTCCAGGGTGCGGGTCAACGCACCTCGTTTGCCTTCCGGACGCAGGCCCGCGTCGACGTCGAAGAACGCCGACGACCCCACCCGCATCATCTCGCCGGCGATCCGGGCCGAGGCGGCGTCCGCGGGTTCGGCGACGAACACCACGTCCACATCGCTGACGTAGTTCAGTTCGCGGGCCCCGCACTTGCCCATCGCGATCACCGCGAGCTCCGCCTCGAGCGGCTTGTCGTCGAGCACCGTCGCGATCGCCACCGCGAGCGCCGCGGTCAGTGCGGCGTCCGCCAGGTCCGACAGTCGGGCGCCGACCTCCGGCAGATACAGGACCGGCTCGTCTTCGACGGTCGCGGCGAGGTCGTGCGCGGCCAGCACCATCAACTGATCCCGATACGCCCGCCGCAAGGCGACGACCGCGTCGGGGCCGGTGACGGCCGCGCGGTACAGCAGGTCTCCGCGCTGCTCCGCCCCAGGTTCGACGGTGGCCTCGACCGCGCCGAGCAGTGCCGCGCGCACGGCGATCGCGTCGGGCAGCTCGTCGGCCAGCAGTCGTCGCCACACGCCGGGCTCCGCGACGAGATGATCGCCCAGCGCGTCCGACCCGCCGATCACCGACAGCAGGCGCCCGCGGAACCGCTTGTCGCGCCGCAGAAGTCGGTCCAACTCGGGCCACGCTTCGGGATCTGCGTCGCGTAGTCGGATCAGGGTGGCCAGGGCGAGATCGGCGTCCGGAGCACGCGAGAGCGACCAGAGCAGGTCGACGTCGTCGGGCCCGGTCCAACCGAGTGACGACAGTCGGTCGCGCGCCTCGGTCTGCAACAGGCCGAGACGACCGGGGCTGGGCACCGCGGAGCGGCCGCGAGAAACAGTCACGCGAACCTCCTACAACGGCAGATAGTGCTCGAGCTCGTACGGCGTCACCCGGCCGCGGTACGCATTCCACTCGGCCCGCTTGTTGCGCAGGAAGTAGTCGAAGACGTGCTCGCCGAGCGTCTCCGCCACCAGCTCCGACTTCTCCATCTCGACCAGCGCGTCGGCGAGCGACCCCGGGAGCTCGCGGTAGCCCATCGCCCGCCGCTCCGCCTCGGTCAGCGCCCAGACGTTGTCCTCGGCCTCGTCCGGCAGCTCGTACTCGTTCTCGATCCCCTTCATGCCGGCGGCCAGGAGCACCGCGAACGTCAGGTAGGGATTGCACGCCGAGTCCGGTGTACGGATCTCGACGCGCCGAGACGACGCCTTGTTCGGCGTGTACAGCGGAAGTCGGATCATCGCCGAACGGTTGGCGCCGCCCCACGTCGCGGCCGTCGGCGCCTCGTCACCGTAGATGAGCCTCTTGTAGCTGTTGACCCACTGGTTCGTGACCGCGCTGATCTCCCCCGCGTGGTGGAGGATACCCGCGATGAACTGCTTGCCGACCGTCGAGAGCTGCATCGGGTCGTCGGGGTTGTGGAAGGCGTTGGTGTCGCCCTCGAAGAGGCTCATGTGCGTGTGCATCGCCGAGCCCGGATACTCGCTGAACGGCTTCGGCATGAATGTCGCGCGCACGCCGTCGCTGAACGCGACCTGCTTCACCAGATAGCGGAAGGTCATCACGTTGTCGGCCATCGACAGAGCATCGGCATAGCGCAGATCGATCTCCTGCTGACCCGGCGCACCCTCGTGATGCGAGAACTCCACGGAGATGCCCATCGCCTCGAGCGCGTCGATGGCGTGTCTGCGGAAGTTCGGTGCCAGCGCGTGGAACGCCTGGTCGAAGTACCCGCCCCGGTCTGCCGGGACCGGCGGTGTGCCGTCGATCGGCTTGTCCTGCAGCAGGAAGAACTCGATCTCCGGATGGACATAGCAGGTGAATCCCTGGTCGGCGGCCTTGTTCAGCTGCCGCCTCAGCACATTGCGCGGATCGGCCCACGACGGCGAGCCGTCGGGCATCGTGATGTCGCAGAAGATGCGCGCCGAGTACAGGTCGCCCTCGTCGCGCCAGGGCAGGATCTGAAACGTCGACGGATCGGGCTTGGCGACCATGTCGGCCTCCGAGACCCTTGAGAAACCCTCGATCGCCGAGCCGTCGAATCCGATGCCCTCGGCGAACGCGCCTTCGAGTTCGGCCGGCGCGATGGCCACCGACTTCAGATACCCGAGGATGTCGGTGAACCACAGCCGGACGAAGCGGATGTCCCGCTCTTCGAGGGTGCGCAGCACGAATTCCTGTTGGCGGTCCATACCCGAACCTTAGAGGCCCGCGGTTACGCGCGTGTTACACCCGCGCAGATGCGATCGGTCGTCGTCGACGACCGCCGCGCATCGTCGATGCGCCTCCGCCGGCGTGTGACCAATCCCACCGACGTGCGGGTTCATCGCCCACCGACGCGGTGGAACAATCGAATACGTCCACACCAACCCGGGTACCCGCACCTGCGGGACTCGAGGCAGAAATGAGGCAGATCATGTCGGATGCATCCGTTTACGGCTCCACTCCGGTCACGAGCACGCAGGCGCCCCGCCGCGCGACTCGCGTCCACCATCTCGCGCAGTGGAAGGCCGAGGGCCACAAGTGGCCGATGCTCACCGCGTACGACTTCTCCACCGCCCGCATCTTCGACGAGGCCGAGATCCCCGTCCTGCTGGTCGGCGACTCCGCCGCGAACGTCGTCTACGGCTACGACACCACGATCCCGATCACCAACGACGAGCTGATCCCGCTGGTGCGCGCGGTCGTCCGCGGGGCCCCGCACGCCCTGGTCGTGGCCGACCTTCCGTTCGGCACCTACGAGGCGAGCCCCCAGCAGGCGCTCGAGAACGCCGTCCGCTTCTTCAAGGAGGGCGGCGCGCACGCGGTCAAGATCGAGGGCGGCGAACGCGTCGCCCCGCAGATCGCCGCACTCACCGCAGCAGGCATCCCGGTGATGGGCCACGTCGGATTCACCCCGCAGAGCGTGAACGGTCTCGGCGGTTTCCGCGTGCAGGGCCGGGGCGACGCCGCCGACCAGCTGATCGCCGACGCCATCGCCGTGCAGGAGGCGGGCGCGTTCTCCGTGGTGATGGAGATGGTGCCGGCCGACATCGCCGGGCAGATCACCCGCAAGCTGACCATTCCCACCGTCGGGATCGGGGCGGGCAACGAGACCGATGCCCAGGTGCTCGTCTGGCAGGACATGGCGGGCTACACCCACGGCAAGACCGCCAAGTTCGTCAAGCGGTACGCGGCGGTCGGCGACGAGCTCCGCGAGGCCGCCCGCGCCTACGCGACCGAGGTCGCGACCGCCGCCTTCCCCGGCCCCGAGCACTCTTACTGAGCCGACGCCCGACCGTCGCCCGACCGGCGTGCGGCTGAGGGCGTCCGCGTAGTCCGACGAGATCCGCGGTGGCGCAGACACCGCGGATCTCGCTCGACCACGCGGATGTCGTCGGACCGCCTAGGCTTGGACGCATGCGCACCCTGTACCCGCCGATCGACGCCTACGACTCCGGACATCTGAACGTCGGCGACGGTCAGGAGATCTATTGGGAGGCTTCGGGAAACCCCGACGGCAAGCCGGTCGTCTTCGTCCACGGCGGCCCCGGCGGCGGGACCTCGCCGAAGCAGCGGCAGTTCTTCGACCCGGCTCGGTACCGCATCATCCTGTTCGACCAGCGCGGCTGCGGACAGTCGCGGCCGCACATCGCCGACGGCGCCGATCTGTCCGTCAACACCACCGCACACCTCATCGCCGACATGGAGCGGCTTCGCGCCCACCTCGGGGTGGACGCGTGGCAGGTGTTCGGCGGCTCATGGGGATCCACCCTCGGCCTCGCCTACGCTCAGGCGCATCCCGATCGCGTGACCGAACTGGTCCTGCGCGGAATCTTCCTGCTCCGGCGCAGTGAGATCGACTGGTACTACAACGGCGGCGCGGCGAACATCTACCCCGACGTGTGGGAGACGTACCTGGACCCGATTCCCGAAGGCGAGCGCGACGCCGACCTCGTCGCCGTCTATCACCGCCTGCTGAACGGCGACGACCGCGCGCTGGCGCAACGCGCTGCGACCGCCTGGAGCACGTGGGAGGGGCGGACCAGTTACCTTCTCCCCCAGCATGACTCGGACCAGAGTGACCGGTTCGACCTCGCCTTCGCGACCATCGAGAACCACTACTTCGTCAATCACGGATTCCTCGAAGAGGGACAGCTGCTGCGGGACATCGGCGCCATCTCACACATTCCGGCCGTGATCGTGCAGGGTCGATACGATGTGGTCTGTCCGATGCGCAGTGCCTGGGATCTGCATCGGGCGTGGCCCGGCGCCCGACTCGAGATCGTCGACGACGCGGGCCACGCGTCGTTCGAGCCGGGCATCGTGCACCACCTGGTGGAAGCGACCGACCGATTCGCGCGCAGGAGTGTCTGACATGAGTGCATCCCATTCCATCGAGATCGAGCTGAAGTTCGACGTCGACGCCGGACTGCCCGCACCCGACCTGTCCGATCTGGTCGCCGGCGGATCCACCGCCGAACCCGAGACCTATCTGCTCGAAGCCACCTACTTCGACACCCCGGACACCCTGCTCGCGAAGAACCGGATGACCCTGCGCCGCCGGACCGGCGGCACCGACGCCGGATGGCATCTCAAGCGCCCGTCGTCGGTGCCCGGCGGCCGCAAGGAGACCGCCGTCGGGTTCGACGACGCCGACCAGGAATCGGTCCCCGCCACCCTGCGAGAGCAGGTGCTGACCGTCGTCCGGTCCGAGCCGCTGATTCCGGTCGCCACCATCACCACCGACCGCACCGTCACCGTCGTCCTCGACGCGGACGGCGTCTCCCTCGCCGAGTTCTGCGAGGACATCGTCTCCGCGGAGTCGCTGCTCCCCGGCGGTTCGGTGAACCGGTGGGCCGAGTGGGAGTTCGAGCTCACCGGCGGCGACGCGAAGCTCCTCAAGCACGCCAGGAGCGCGCTCCGCTCGGCCGGCGCACGCGAGGCGTCCAGCGTCTCGAAGTTGGCGCGAGCCATCGGCACGCAGCCGCACGACGACCTCATCCGGGCGCTGCCCAAGAAGGCGACCGCCCTCGGACTGGTCCAGTACGACCTCGCCACCCATCGCGACGCCCTCCTCGCCTGGGATCCGATCGCGCGCGAGAACGGTCCCGACGCGGTCCACCAGATGCGGGTCGCGTCGCGCAAGATCCGCTCCATCCTCACCTCGTACCCGGGCGTCATCGCACCGGAGGCCGCGGCGCCCGTCGCCGAGGAACTGCGCCGCCTCGCCGAGGTGCTGGGCGACGCCCGCGATCGGGAGGTCCGTCTCGCCGCCAACGAACATCTCCTCGCTCGGGAGAACCCGCCCGCCGACCTGGTGAAGGCGCTCATCGACGACGAGCGCACGCAGCACGAGCGAGCGCTCAAGTCGATGCGCTACGCGCTGTCCACTCCTCGCTACCTCCGCCTGCTCGACGACCTCGACAAGCTGATCGACGCACCGATCCCCGGTCCCGCCGCGCGGCGCGACGCCCGCGACGTGGCGGCCGACGCGATCGGTGGCGCGTACGCGCGAATGGTCAAGGCGGAGAAGCGACTCCGCAAGCACACGCCGTGGTCTCCGGAATGGGTCGAGCAGTTGCACACGATCCGCAAGCGCGCCAAGGCGGTCCGATACACCGCCGAGTCGGCCGAGCCGCTCGGCAAGAAGGCGTTCGCCAGGGCCGGGAAGGACGCCAAGCGAGTCCAGAGCCACCTCGGCGTCTTCCAGGACACCGCGGTGAACCGCGCACACCTCGCCGAGGTGGCCGCCGATCCGCAGTTGAGCCGGGAAGCGCTCTTCGTCCTCGGTCGCCTGGACGCGCAGGAGGAGTCGCGAGGGCGGCGTGCGGTGAAGAAGTACCGCCGATCCCGGTGACGCGGAACCTCACACCGCCCGGAACGACACCTCCGGCACCGACGGATCGGCGGCGGTCACCTCCACGACGCAGCGCGTGCCCGCGTCGGGCGCGTTCTCACATCGTGCGACGATCGCCGGTGACTCGATGAAGATCTCCGGCGCCCGCTTGCCGTCGCGGCCGCGCATCACGACGGCGTCGAACCGCTGGCCCACCTGGTCCGACAGCACGACGGACTCGGTGAGGTCGACACTCTTGCGCTCCGCGGTCGCTGCGACCGAGTCCGATCCGCTCATCGTCTTGGGCAGTGCGGGCAGCGCGGTCAGCGCCCAGTCCGGCACCGCGTCGCCCGCGGTGACCGCCAGGCACGCCTCGGTGGCGAAGCGATCGCCGAGTCGCCGAAGCGGCGCGGTGACGTGGGCGTACAGCCCGCCGACGCCGGCGTGCTCGAGCCGCTCCACCGGGAGTCGCGTGGATTCGGCGTCGAGCGCCAGGTACCCGGCTCCGCGCATCAGTCGCGCGCCGACGCTCATCAACGCGAGTGTCGTCGGTGCATCCGGTTGCAGTGTCGCGAGGAACTCGCCCGGGGAGAATCCGTCGGTCCACGGGATCTGCAGGTGCTGCGCCGCGCGCCGGAGATCGGCCACGGCGTCGTCGGACGCCGGCGGCAGCGTTCGCAGCAGGCCGACCCCCGCCTGCTGCTGAATCCGGCCCGCACACATCCCGATCAGCAACGACACCTGTGCATTCCACTGATCGGCGGGGGTACGCGGGGCCAGCCGCAGCGTCCACGCCCGCCCCGGCTCGTGCGGCACGATCTCCTGGTCGGGCAGATCGAGCTGCACCGATCCGCGTCGCAACGACCACGCGAGCCTGGTGCGGCCGAAGTCCGGCAGCGCGGCGACCGCGGGGTGCAGACGACCGGCGTCGAGGTCGGCCATCACACCCGCGTAGTCGAGGCGAGCGCGCGAGGTCACCGTCGCACGCTGTACCTCCACCGATCGGCATTCGCCGTCGGCCGCGACGTCGACGGTCCAGAGCACCGCCGGTCGGGGCTGTTCGGGCAGCAGTGACCCGACGCCTTCCGACAGCGCCCGCGGATGCAGCGGAACGCTCCCGTCCGGGAAGTAGATCGTCTGGCCACGCCGGCGGCTCTCCAGATCGAGCGCGCTGCCCGGCTCCACCAGCGCCGCCACGTCGGCGATCGCGTAGTGGACCAGGAAGCCCGCGTCGTCCGATCCGTCGTGCCGGACCACCCGGACCGCCTGATCCAGGTCCTTCGATCCGGGCGGATCGATGGTGACCAGTTCGAGGTCGGTGCGGTCGATGCGAGCGTCGGCGAATCGGTCGACTGCGGATGCCGCCTGTCGTTCCACCTCGGCGGAGAACCCATTGACGATCCCCATGTCGCGCCGCAATCGAGCGAAATCGATCGCCGGCGCCCGCATCCTGCGCTGCATGGTTCTAGAGCATAGAGCCGGGATCAGCCCGCTGGTGTGACAGTCACCTTGCCGTCGACGAAGGTGATGGCGCCGTTGTCGTAGGTCTGCTTCAGACCGCCGTCCGCCTGGCTCTCCTCACTCGTCGGGTAACCGAGCCTGCCCTCTTCGTGATTCAGCGTGCCCCACTCGTCACCGATCTTCCCGTGGACCGCGTACACCTCGCCGGACTTCGGATTCTGGTACAGCGAACCGTTCTCGAAAGTGATGAACTCTCCGCCGGTCTTGAGCTTCACGACGGGGCCGAGGGGCTTGCCGAGGTAGCCGTCCGGTCCCCCGCGGGTACCGTACGATTCGGCGATCGCCTCGTTCGAGATGGTGACCTGCTGCCCGTCCGCGGTCGTCAATTCGGTGTCGGTCTTGATCGCGGTCGGCTTCGACGATCCCGCCCCGTTCTGGTCCGAGGCTCCGGTGCCGCCGTTCTCCGAACTGGCCGCGGCCGGCGTCGACGAGTTCGCCGCCGAGTCGTCGTTCGACGAGCACGCGGTACCGAGCAGGCCGATCGACCCGACGGCGGCCACGACGATTGCGGCGCGCTTGGCATTGACGTTCATAGATTTCCCCCTGGGTGTGCGGGTGTCCGACGCACGCCGTTCCTCCCCGGACGCGCGTCTGGCGAATGCTATGTCGTTCGATCCGATGACACGACCGGACGATGTGCGTGTCGGGACGAATGGGCGATACGCGGCGGGTGACGTACCCGAATCGTGATCGCCGATTGACCTGACCGTGACGCCACCGAGCGGTGAGAGCGAACGAGCCGGCGTGTAAGCCGGATCCTGTCCCGGTCCGAGGGCCGGGGGCGACCATCCATCTGGACACACCGTCACCGGGTGCCTCAAGCAGCCAACCCGCGAGCTCGGACGAGCAGTCCTCGATCACTCGCGCACTCGCACACGCCTTGCGGCGGTGCGAGCTTCGGCCTTGCTCCGGGTGGGGTTTACCGAGCCGACGCGGTCACCCGTGTCGCTGGTGCGCTCTTACCGCACCGTTTCACCCTTACCCGCACGTCAGACGTGCGGGCGGTCTGTTCTCTGTGGCACTGTCCCGCGGGTCGCCCCGGGTTGCCGTTAGCAACCACCCTGCTGCTGTGGAGTCCGGACTTTCCTCGACTCGGGCCTGCACGACCGATCGTGCGGTTCCCTCGCCGCGGCCGCCCGGCCGGCTCGTTCGCGAGATCAAGAATAGCCCCCGGAGTCCGGGGACGACGAATGGCCGCGTCTACTGCAGATGCGCGGTGTCGTTGACGAGCCGGACCACCGAGCCACCGTCGGGATAGAACTCGACGATGGAGATCGACGCCAGGTCGAGGTGCAGCCGAAAGAGCAGTTCGGGGCCGACGGTGAGCGCCTGGCGCAGCATCGTCTTGATCGGCGTGACGTGCGAGACGGCCAGCACCGTCCGGCCGGGGAATCGACTGACGATGTCGGCTCGCGTGGTCGCGATCCGCTCGCCCACCGCGGCGAAGCTCTCACCGCCGGGCGGCGCGACCGCCGGGTCGCCCAACCAGCTGCGGTGCAACTGCGGATCGCTCTCGGCCGCCTCACGGAACGTCAGCCCCTCCCAGGCGCCGAAGTCGGTCTCGATCAGCCCGTCGCAGACCTCGACCTCCAGGCCGAGAGCGTCGGCGGCCGCGCGCGCGGTCTCCACGGTCCTGGTCAGCGGCGAGGACAGCACCGCGTCGATCGGCCCGAGCGCACCGCACCCGATTCGGGCACCCGCGGCGGCGGCCTGCGATCGCCCGAGGTCGGTCAGCTCGGGGTTTCCGCGCCCCGAGTAGCGGCGGTCCACCGACAGCGCCGTCTGCCCGTGCCTCAGCAGGACGATCCGGGTGGGCTCGGCCATCTGCCCCTGCCAGCTGGGCGCAGCGGAACCGCTCACTCGGGCGACCCCGGCTTGGGCAGACCCGACTGCTCGGTCCGCACCATGATCGCGCCGCATTCCTCGCACCGCAGCACCTCGTCATCGTCCGCGGCGGCGATGCCCGCGAGCGTCCGCGGGTCCATCTCCATCCGGCACGCACCGCACCGGCGCTGCCGCACCAGTCCGGCGCCGACCTTTCCCTGACTGCGAAGCTTCTCGTAGATCGCCAGCAGGGCCGCGTCGATTCCGTCGGCGGCCGCCGACCGCTTGGTCTCCAGATCTTCGACGCGCTCGTCGACCGCGATCCCCGCGGCGTCGCGACGAGAGATCAGATCGAGTTCGCGCTCGGTGGCGTGCAGCAGGGCCGCCTCCGTGCGCTCGGCTTCGACGCCGGTGGCCTCCTGCTGCTCCATCACCTCGAGCAGTTCGGTCTCCAGCGCTTCGGCTCGACGCTCGAGTCCGGTCACCTCGTGCTGCAGTTCCGAGAGCGCCTTGTGGTTGAGGGACCCCGAATCGATCTGCGACCGGTCGCGTCGCAGGTGCTCCGACGTCCCGGTCAGCTCGGCGTCCACCCGCTCGTACTCGGTCTGCAGATCGTCGACGGCCACCTGGGCGCGCGCCCGGTCCTCGCGAATGGTCTCCATCTCGGTCGCCAGTTCGGCCAGCGCGGCGTCCTCCGGCAGGTTGCGGCGCTCGTGGCGCGCCTTGGCGATGTCGGCGTCGAGTTCGGCGAGATCGAGCAGCTGCCGCTGCTGAGCGTTCGGAACCTTCACGAGTTCTCCTTCGAACCGGGGACCACCGCAAAGGGGTCGGTAGCGTCTTCAAAAACAGTTGCCTGGCAACCGATCTCGGTCAGGATATCGGCGACGGTGGCGCACCAGGGGAATTCGGTCGCCCAATGTCCGGCATCGACCAGGGCCGGACCGGCGGTGCGACGCGCCTCGTCGACCACGTGATGCCGCAGATCGCCGGTCAGGTAGACGTCCGCGCCCGCGGCGGCCGCGGCGCCGATCAGGGAATCGCCCGCACCGCCGCAGACCGCGACGGTCTCGATCCTGGCATCGGGATCGCCCGCTCCCCGGATCGGCCACGACGCCTTCGGCAACACCCGGCCGGCGTGATCGACGAAGTCCGCGAACGTCATCGCGGTCGGCAGCCTGCCGATCCGTCCCAGACCGACGTCACTGCCCACGGCGGCCTGCTCGAAGACGTCGAACGCCGGCTCCTCGTAGGGGTGCGCCGCGCGCAGCGCTTCCAGCACCATGCCCCGGCGACCGCGCGGCGCGACCATCTCGAGTCGCTCCTCGTCGACGCGCGTCAGGTTCCCGACGGCGCCGACCGCGGGCTCGGCCCCGTCCATCGGCAGGAATTGGCCGGTGCCGACCACGCTCCACTGGCAGTCGCGATAGTCGCCGATCGCGCCGGCACCCGCACCGAACATCGCCTCGCTGACCTGGTCGGCATTGCCCTCGGGCACCATCACGATCCACTTGTCGAGCGGTGCGACGGGCTCGGCCGCCAGCGGGACCGTATCCAGGACTCCGAGGACCTCGGCGAGGGCGTCGGACACCCCGCTGCGCGCCTTGTCCGCATTGGTGTGCGCCGAGAACAGTCCGCACCCACCGCGGATCAGCCGGTGCACGATCCGGCCCTTCGAGGTATCCGCGGCGACCGACGTGGCCCCGCGCATCAGCAGCGGATGGTGCGCGACGATCAGCTCGACGCCGTCGGCCAGCGCCGCGTCCACCACGGCGTCGGTCACGTCGACGCAGACCAGCACCCGGCGTGCGGACTCCGCGCGATCACCGCACACCAGACCGACCGCGTCCCAGCTCTCGGCCAGACTCGGCGGGTACCTGCGTTCCAGTTCCGCGACGACGTCGCTCACCCGGGGACTCATCGGACCTCGCTCTCCGCGCCGCGGCGCTGTCGGACCTCTGCCATCACATCTTGCATCGCCGCGATCAGCGCGTCGGTCTGTTCCGGTCCGCGGACCGCGATCCGCAGGTGGTCGGCGTCGAGCCCGACGAAGTTCGCGCAACTCCGCACGGCGATGCCGCGGCGACGCAGGCCGTCCTTCACCTCGAGCGCGTGCGGCACCCGGACCATCACATATGATGCGGCGGGCGGCCCGGCAGGCACCAGCCCGATCGTCGCGAGGCGGCCGAGCAGACCGTCGCGATCGGCCGCGACTCGGCTGGCCTGCTCGCGCGCGTATTGCTGACCGGTCGGCCCCAGGCATGTCTCGAGCGCCACCAACGCCAGCGTGCCGAGCGGCCAGTGCCTGCGCCCATGCTCCAGTCGTCCGACCACCTCGGCCGACGCGAGGAGATAGCCGGCACGCAGCCCGGCGAGCGCGAAGGTCTTGGTGATGGATCGGATCACGATCAGGTCGTCTGCGACCTCCCCGGCCAGCGACTCCGGCTCGTGCCTGCCGTCGGCGCCGACGGTGAGGTCCGCGAAGGCCTCGTCCACCACGATGATCCGTCCGGGACGACGCAGGTCGTCGATCTGCGCGCGGCCGTGCAGCACCGAGGTCGGATTGGTGGGGTTGCCGAGCACCACCAGATCCGCGTCGTCGGGCACGACCGCCCCGCCCAGCGTCCACGGCTCGGCGAGGACGACGTCGGAGATCCGGGTGCCCGCGGCCTCGAGCACGCGCCGGGGCTCGGTGAACGACGGCTGGATCAGCGCCGCGTGGCGTGCATTCAGCTTGGCCAGCAGCTCGAAGCCCTCAGCGGCGCCACCGAGCAGCAGCACTTCCGACGGGTCGCGGCCGTGAAGGTCGGCCACCGCCCGGGTCGCCGCGTCGACGTCGGCAGTGCTCGGATAGGCGCCGAGATCGGCGATCCGGCGGCCGAGCGCCGACGCCAGGAAGTCCGGTGGCCCCGGCCGGACGTTCACCGCGAAATCGAGGACGCCGGGCGCGGCGTCCTCATCGCCGTGCCGGTCGGGGTCGAAGAGCTCGGCGGAGCCCGGCAGCGGATTCCCCGGTGGGTTCACAGTGCCCGATGTCATGATCGTCGACACTACGTGCACGATGGGTCGGGTGAGTTCCAGCCCCGCGCCCGTGCGCGCCGACGACCCCGGCACCGTCCTGCTGTTCGATCTCGACGGCACCATCACCGACAGCCACGAGGGCATCACGCGGTCCTATGTCCACGCGCTCGGGCGAATCGGTGTGGAGGCGCCGTCCGCCGACTTCCTGCGCGGGATCGTCGGACCGCCGCTGCGGGCCTCCATGGCGGCGTACGGTCTCGACGACGCGCAGATCACCGCGGCCGTCGCCGCCTACCGCGAGCGCTATCACCGGGTCGGCTGGTTGGAGAACCGGGTGTTCGACGGCATGGGCGAGCTGATCGCCGACCTCGCCGCCGCGGGCCGGACGATGGCGGTCGCGACCAGTAAGAACGAGCCGATCGCGCGCCGGATCGTCGAGCATTTCGGGCTGGCACCGTACTTCACTCACGTTGCCGGTGCGAGCGACGACGGCACACGCCCGACCAAGGCAGACGTCATCGATCACGTGCTGGACGTATTACAGTCGAATGTGACAACGCCACGAGTCGTGATGATCGGCGATCGATCGCACGATGTACTCGGAGCGGCCGCACACGGCATCCCGACGATCGGGGTGAGGTGGGGATACGCTCCGCCGGGGGAACTCGAGGCCGCCCAGGCCGCCGCCGGACTCGGCCGCGTGGCCGGCCGCACGACCGACCAATGGACCGTCGACTCGGTCCAGCGATTGCGTGAGGAACTCGGTGTCTGACAACTCGCCCCGCCAACTGCACGTGTGCTTCGTCTGCTCCGGCAACATCTGTCGGTCCCCGATGGCGGAGTCGATCTTCACCGCCGCCGTCGAAGAGGAGGGCCTGACCGATCGGGTGCGTGTCAGCAGCGCAGGCACCGGCGGTTGGCACATCGGCGAACCCGCCGACAATCGCGCGCGCACCGAACTCCTCGCCCACGGGTACTCCGACCATCACGTCGCCGCTCAGCTGACCCCGGACCACCTGTCCGCGGATCTGCTGGTGGCGGCGGACTCCGGCCACGTCGCCGAATTGGAGCGCAAACGCCTCGGCGACCGTGTTCGACTGCTGCGCAGTTTCGACCCCCACGCCGACGGTCCCGACGTCCCGGACCCGTTCTACGGCAGCCCGGCCGATTTCACACTCGTCCGCGAGCAGATCGAAGCCGCAGTTCCAGGCCTTCTGGCGTGGGTGCACGCCACGTTGGCCGACGACGCCTGACGGGCGAGCACACGACGGCCAGTAATCTGGAGCCGTGCGTGTGCTCAAGTCTTTCCTTCGGCCCGGATGGCTGCTGCTCGCGGTCTTCGTGGTCACCTTCGCCGCAGCCTGCTTCACGGTGCTGGCGCCGTGGCAGCTGGGCAAGAACTCGGACACCGAGCACCGCAACGATCTGATCCGCACCGCCGAGTCCACGCAGCCGGTCCCGATCGATGAGCTGGCCCCCGCCGGACGACCGCTGGACCCCGATTCCGAATGGCGGGAGGTCCGGGTCACCGGACACTACCTCGACGACAAGCAGGTGCAGATCCGCCTCCGCGTCGTCGACGAGCGGCCTGCGGTCGAGGTCGTGACGCCGTTCCAGGTCGCCGGTACCGATCGCGTCCTGTTCGTCGACCGCGGCTACGTCCGGCCCGTTGACAACAACCGCGTCGACGTGCCGCCCGCCCCCACCGAAGAGGTGACGATCACCGCGCGGCTCCGGAAGACCGAGAGCACCAGCCCCGGCAAGGAGCCGCGTACCGAGAACGGCGTGCGAACGGCCTACACGATCGACACCGGGCTGATCGGCGAGAGCACGGCACTGACGAGCGACCGACTCTATCTCCAGTTGTCGCCGAATCAGCCGGGATCGCTCGGGGAGATCGCGCTGCCGCAGCTGGAGTCGGGGCCGTATCTCTCGTACGGCCTGCAGTGGCTCGCGTTCGGAGTGATGGCGCCGCTCGGCGCGGCGTACTTCATCTACTCGGAGGTCAAAGCCCGTCGGACAGCGAAGCATAACGCCGACGACGCCGGCTCCGATGCCCCGCCTCCGCCGCCGCGCAAGGACCGCGACCGGATTCGCGACGAGCTCCGCGGAGCGAGCACCTACTCCGGCAACGACATGGTCGCCAAGGAGACCGCCGAGATCGGTGGCGGCGCGGTCGCGGACGACTCCGATCAGGATGTGAAAGCGAAACTGGCCCAGCGGTACGGCAAGTAGTGCGTCGATCCGCCGTTCGCCCGGCTGTGACGCCGTCGCCCGTACCGCCCGCCGGCGAGCGCCGCGTCAGCCGAAGAGACCGCCGAGCAGATCTCCGAGAGAACCGGACGACGATCCGCCGCCGACGGAACCTGTTCCGGGATCCGGTGCCGCGGCGCAACCCGTGACGGTGATCGTGCGCCACTGGCGGTCGCCGAGCCATTCGGGCTGCTCATTCGGCGTCTGCCCGTTGTTCCCGGGTGGACCGAGGACGATCCGGTAATCGACACGGTGGGTCGCGGCATCCGGGTTCGGCAGGGCCGGCTTGAACTCGCCGGTCGGATTCTTGAGGTCCTGGATGTAGGTCGCCGTCACCGGATCACGGTCGGAGACCATCGTCCGATTGTCGACCGTGTTGGCGGGAACCTCGTCCGGCCAGGTCGGCGAGTTGGCCTTCGAGGACATTCCGCCGGTTCGGTAGACCGGGAAGTCGATGCCAGCAATCGTCCGGCCGTCCTCCTCGTCGACTCGCCAATCGATGGTGTATGTCGTCACGTTCGTCTTGTTGACGATCGAGAACTCGGCGCGGCAGCCACCGAGATCACGTGCGGAGAAGGTGACCGCCCCCTCGGGAGATCCGGGCGCAGGTACCGCGCTCGCGGGCCCTGCGACAGCTGCCACCGTGGCCGCTGCGGCCACAACTGATCCGAGGGCCACAGCGGACCGATTCATCCGATTCATCATCGATTCCCTTCGATAGTCGAACTCGGGCGAAAGTAGCAATCATTCCGATTCCGGCTTCGGCTACCGGTGAGTAGTCAGCTATTCAGGGGGCGCGCCCTCCACCCGACGACCGCAGCGCACAGATCTGCCACGGTCAGCGCAGATGCTCAACTGAACGGCTTGAAGATCGAACCGAAGTCGAGTGAGCCGAAGTCGAGCGACCCTCCGGTGGAACCGCTCGAGCCCCCGCTGGAACCGTCCGACGAGCCGCCACTGGACTCACAACCGGTCACCTTGACCGAAGCCGGCGGGACCCGGTCGGCTGTCTGCGGACCGTTGTTGATTCGGAACCAGATCGTGTATGAGCCGTCGTCGGCGACTGCAGGCGGTGCCGGGTTCTCCGCTTCGCGGGGATCGATAGTCGCACTCGACTCGTAGCCGTCGGGCTGGGCGCTCGAGTTGTAAGGCGAGCCAGGCCATTTCGCGACACCGTCCGCAACCTCGGAATGCAGGGGCGGATCGCCGATCCATCTGGCGAACGGCCAGTTGGTTCCAGTCGACGGGACCTCTCGCCACGGCGAGACGAAGTCCGCCGGATCCGAACCGTTCGCAGGCGGCGGTCCCTCCTGGTCGAACCACCAGTCGGGCTGGTAGTACGTCGTGTTCGTATAGTTCGTCAGCGTGATGGTGACAGTGCAGTCGCCGTTGTCGTGTGCCGAGAGCGCGGTCCCCTTCCCGGCCGCGCCCGCAGTCCCCGGCGCCGCGGCCAGTACGGCGACCACCCCCGCGACCGACACTCCAACAGCCGACAAACGCAGATTCCGTGTCATGTTCCACCTCTTCCGCGGACGACATGTGGAGTCCGCGCTACCGCGAACAGTAGTCCGGCGAAGCGACGGTTCCGGCGTTTCCACCGAGAAGCAGCAGTTCAGCCCATCCACCAACGCCCGCCCACCGCCAAGGCCGCGGCCGCCGCCTGAACTCGCCGTGACAGTACGACTGCCGCACGCAGGTCCGCGGCAGTCGGAGCATGGCCGTCCCCTAGCGTCGGCCGCTCCTCCGTCCCGTGAGCGTAGATGGTCCGGCCGCCCAACTCGATGCCCAAGGCCCCCGCGAACGCCGCTTCGACGACTCCCGCGTTCGGACTGGGATGTTTGGCGGCGTCTCTGCGCACCGCCCGCCACGCGTCGCCCGGACGGCCGCTCACGACCGCGGCGATCAGCGCCGTCAGCCGTGCCGGGACGAGGTTGGCGCCATCGTCGATCCGCGCCGCCGCCCAGCCGAACCGGAGGTAGCGCTCTGAGCGGTAGCCGATCATGGCGTCGAGGGTGTTCGCCGCCCGATAGCCGAGCAATCCCGGTGCACCCGCGACCGCGCCCCAGAACAGCGGCGCGACCGCCGCGTCGGAGGTGTTCTCGGCGATCGACTCCACCGCGGCCCGGCAGATCCCCGATTCGTCGAGCAGGTTCGGGTCCCGGCCGACGAGACCCGAGACGAGCCGTCGCGCCTCCTCGATGTCCCCGGCGTCCAGTGCGTCCGCGATCTGCTCGCCGACGGTGCACAGGGAGGTCCCGCCCAGGGCGGTGAACGTCGCCGCCGCAGTTCCCAGCCAGCCCGCCCTCCGGGCGAGTGCTCCGGCTGTCGCCGCCGCGCCGATCCACCCGACTGCGAAGGCGGCTCCGACCGGTCGGCTGTCGGTGTACGTCAGCCGCTCCACACGGGATACGGCAGTCCCGAATCCGGCGACCGGGTGATAGCGCTGCGGGTCCCCGACGGCCGCGTCCGCCGCCGCGCCGACCACGAGACCCACCGCTTCCGACCGATTCCTGCGCATCAGGTGATCGTATCGACGCGATACCATCGGCTTCGATGGCCACCGCACGTCCCGAGCCCGAACCCGGCTCCTTCGACATCTCCACCGGCACCGCCGAGCTGACCTCCGACCGCGAGGGCGGCTGGCTGCTCTCGGTCAACGGCGCGCAGAGCAGCCACATCGCGGCCGACCCCGAACTCCTGGAGTTCGAGTACATGCGCCAGGCCGTCGCCGCCATCGAGGACCGTTACCCCGACCGCGCCGAGCCACTCCGCGTCCTGCACCTGGGTGCGGCGGCGTGCGCGCTGCCGCGTCATCTCGCGCACGCCTACCCCGAGTCGCGACACGTCGCCGTCGAGATCGACGCCGAACTCGCGAGGCTCGCCCGCGAGTGGTTCGACCTCCCCCGCGCTCCCCGCCTGCGCATCCGCGTCGGGGACGCCCGCGAGGTGGTCTCCGATCTGCGGGCGCAGACGCGCGACGTCGTCATCCGCGATGCCTTCGCCGAGAGCCTCACCCCGACACACCTCAGGACCGTCGAGTTCACCGAAGCCGTCCGGCGCGTGCTCGTTCCCGGCGGTCTCTACATCGCGAACTGCGGCGACCGCCGCGATCTGCGCTCCGTCCGCAGCGAGGTCGCGACCATCGGTGAGGTGTTCGACGACGTCGCCCTGATCGCCGATCCGTCGATGTTCAAGGGCCGTCGCAGCGGGAACATCATCGTCGTCGCCTCCGACGGCCCGGTGCCCGACTCGGCCGAACTCGAGCGCCGCCTGCGCGCCGACCCCGAGCCCGCTCGGCTGATGACGGGCGCCGCCGCCCGCTCCTTCGGCTCCGGCCCGATCCAGCGCGACGTACCCGTCGAGTGACTGCCGGTTGAACTCACGCCGACCGTAACGGTGGTCGGAATCGCCCATACGCGTAACAGTGAGAACCCTGCGGGTGTGGCTGAGAGGCAAGGCAGCGGTCTGCAAAACCGTGCGACGCGGGTTCGAATCCTGCCATCCGCTCTACTGTCCGTCATCCGCGTACCGAACCTGCATCCGCGCCTGTCCGGGTGCACGCGGATGCAGGTTTGGTACGCGGATGCAGCGAATGATGGTGCGCGCAAAGGGATTCGAACCCCTGACCGCTGGTGTGTAAGACCAGAGCTCTACCGCTGAGCTATACGCGCCTCGCCGAGAACGTGGCTCGGCCCACACCAAGATATCGGCTGGAAGGTGTCCGGCCCAAACCGGGATGTGCGCGACGACGCGGACTAGCGTGGACGGCGAGCCCTCAACGTCTGGAAGGACCCCCAGTGACGACCATCGTTCCGCAGGAACCGCTGATCACCGCACTCGAGACCCAGTGGAAGGTGATCGACGACCTCGCGTCGTCGCTGACCGACGAGCAGTGGACCGCGCCGTCGACGCTGCCCGGCTGGCAGGTGCGGGACATCGTCGCCCACATCGTCGGCACCGAATCGATGCTGGCGGGTCTGCAGCCGGACTCGACCATCGACGCGAGCACCGTCGAGCACGTGAAGAATCCGATCGGTGAACTCAACGAGCGGTGGATCGACCACTACCGCGCTAGGTCCCGCGACGAACTGATGGCCGACCTGCGTTCAGTGACCGCGGACCGCAGCAAGACGCTGCACGGAATGACCGAGGGACAGTGGGACGCCGAGTCGGCGACGCCCGCCGGCCCCGACTCGTACGGGCGGTTCATGCGGATCCGCGACTTCGACTGCTGGGTGCACGAGATCGACATCCGCGACTCGCTCGGCCTCGGCGACCCGCAGAATCCGGAACCCGCGCACTGGGCACTACGCGAGATCGAGGCCTCGATGCCGTACATCGTCGGCAAGAAGGCACGCGCCGAAGTCGGCAGCACGGTGTGCTTCGAGATCACCGGCGTCTACCCGTTCACCGTCTACATCGCGACCGAGGACCGCTCGGCGGTCGTGCCGGGGATCGACGGCGAGCCCGATGTCACACTGCGGCTCGACGGCGCCGATCTGGCCCGCTGCGCCGGCGGCCGACCCGCAGCCGAGAACGTCGACGTCGAGGTCTCCGGCGACACCGTGCTCGGCGCCGCGGTGATCCGCAGTCTGCACTATCTGATCTGAAAGAGCCGGTTCAGAGGTTCCCGAAGGTCGTCCCAGGTCGCCGGTTCCGAGCCCGGGCGGGCGCGGGGAATGTGACCCATCCGACACCGAACCGCGTTGCCGCGGCTGTCGTGCGTCCGGTCCAATGGAGACATTGTGACTGCTGAGAACCCTGACACCACCCCGCCCGCACGTCGGAGCACGATGCGACGTGGACGTCGAGCGGCCGCAGTCCTCGCCGCGACCGTCGCCGTCTCGTCGATCGTCGCTCCGGCCGCGTCCGCCAAGACCGACGCGGCCGGCACGCTCGACGTGGTGTCTCGGGTGATCACCCAGGAACTCGGCACCCAGCGCGGGTTCTCCGACACCATGTTCGACGTCCCGTCGTACCTCTGGATGCTGACCCACCCGCAGGGTTCGGGCACGAAGAACCTGCCGCGTCCGAATCAGAAGACGATGTGCAAGACCGTCGTCCAGATCGGCGACTCGACCTCGGTCGGGCTCGACAACTCGCTGCGGGTGCCGAGCCCGTCGGACCGGATGACCGCGCAGTACCGGCGCGTCGGTGCGGAGAACGTGTATCTGGATGCCATCAACGGCCGCTCGGTGACGGAGCGTGTCGGCGGGCAGCAGAGCGGCCTGGAAGCCATCGGCACCGAGCTCGCGCACGGACGCGACGGCTGCTGGATCATCGCGCTCGGCGCCAACGACGCCGCCCTGATCGCACAGGGCAATCCAATCAACGCCGACCGGCGCATCGACCGGGTCATGCAGCGACTCGCCGGGCGCCCGGTGCTGTGGCCGACGGTCCGCACCGCGGGTCCGGATGTCCCGGACTACGCGAACTCGCACATGAAGGCGTTCAACGCCGCCCTGCGCCGCGCGGCGCAGCGATACCCGAACCTGCGCGTGTACGACTTCGCGAAGCACACCGACCCGTCGTGGTACGTCGATGGAGTCCACTACACGTCGGCGGCGATGATTCAGCGGAACCGACTGTTCGCCAGCGCACTGGCGACCTCGTTCCCCCGCCGCTGACGACCGACGCAAGACGACCCCGATCGGCGCAACCGATCGGGGTCGAATGGTCTATGCGGGGTTCGTCAGTGTCCGACGACCGCGAGGGCCGCATCCCAAGTCTCGTCTCCGCGCTGCTCCCCCGGTCCGACCATCGCCGAGAACTTGACCGTGCCGTCGCGACCGACGACGAACGTTCCCCGGTTCGGGAAACCGCGCTCGACATCGAAGACTCCGTAGGCGTCGGCGACTGCGCCGTGCGGCCAGAAGTCGGCGAGAATCGGGAACAGGAACCCCTGCGCGGACGACCACACCTTGTGCGTCGGCGGCGGCCCGACCGACACCGCGACCACTGTGACGTAATCGTTGTCGAAGCGCGGCAGGTTGTCGCGCAGGAACCCGAGTTCGCCTTCGCACGTGCCGGTGAAGGCCAGGGGGAAGAACACGATCAACACATCGCGATCGCGCAGGTCGGAGAGCCTGACCACCTGGTTGTTCTGGTCACGGAGCTCGAAGTCCGGTGCGCGCGAACCGATCTCGATCGGTCCGGCAACCGACTGAGCGGTCATCAGCGCTTCCCTGCGCGAGCCTTCGGGGTCACCAGTCGTGCGCCCGACCAGTCCCCGAGACTGATCACCGAGGTCTGCGTGAGACCCGCGGTCGGCGCAGCCTCCGCGATCTCGCTCGGGTCGACGTATCCGTCGCGCCCGGTCTTGGGCGAGAGCACCCAGATGAATCCGCCTTCGGCGAGCGGTCCGATCGCATCCATCAGCGCGTCGACCAGGTCGCCGTCGTCGTCGCGCCACCACAGCACCACGGCGTCCATGACGTCGACGGCGTCGTCGTCGAGCATCTCCGCATCGATCGCGTCTTCGATCTCGATCCGAAGATCATCGTCGGTGTCCTCGTCCCACCCGATCTCCTGCACCACCATGCCGTTGGTGAAACCGAGCTTGACGGCCCTGCCTTCTGGGGCGGTTACCACCGCGTGTGCCCTCCATTCGATGTCTGCGGACCCACGCTCTTCACGCGGGCCGAGCCACGTCACGCCGACGCAACTTAGAAACAGCGTAAAGGCAAACTACCCTCGCGCACAGTGTCTAACGACCTGAACTGTGGGATCTGGGCGTTTCGCAAGCGATTTCGCGCGCGTCAGGCACTGCCTGCGGGCAGATACTCCGAGCAGGTGTCGAGGAGTGAGGTCCGGTCGCCGCTCCACTTGTCCGACGCGGCGTTCAGCGCCTGCCGCCGCTTCGCGTCGATCTGCTCGGCGAGCCGCTCGGAACTG
The DNA here is from genome assembly GCF_000192435.1 of Gordonia neofelifaecis NRRL B-59395. Taxonomy (GTDB): domain Bacteria; phylum Actinomycetota; class Actinomycetes; order Mycobacteriales; family Mycobacteriaceae; genus Gordonia; species Gordonia neofelifaecis. Next base: position 22,102 of record NZ_AEUD01000004.1, on the reverse strand, counting down.
GACACGAACGCCTCGACCTGACCATCGATGCTCGACGGGACGTCCGGTGACACCGCTTTACGGACCTCGTCGGCACCGGTATTCAGGGTGTCCACGGCCCAGCGCGCCTCGGAACCGAGCTTCGCATAGTCCTGAACATCGTTGAGCCGCTTGATGAACGCGTTGTAGTCTCGCACCATCACCCCGGCCGAGGCGACCACCTGCTGACACAGCCGCACCACGGAGATCTTCTCCGACTCCGACGCGAGCGCCCGGGACACCGTCTCGGTCAAGGTCCCGGGATGGGCGACACCCTCGTCGGACGGTGTTCCGGAACTGCACGCGGCCGACGTGACGAGGCACAGCGCGATCGTGGCGGCCGCGACGGACCGAGCCGTGCGGCCCACACCGATCCCCTTTCGGGACGAGTTCGTTCGAGTACGAGCAGGTTACCGCAGCCTCGGAGAATGTGACTGGACACATCTAGCTCAAACCAGGTGATGTGCGGCACGATAGATACAAGGCCGCATCCATCGTCTGCGGCGCGTATCCGGCCGCCCCACCCCGGCGGCCCCGACATGCAGGCCCGGCTGCGGCAATCGCACAGCCGACCTGCGAGATAGGTGGCAGATAGTGACCGATCAGATCGCCGGCACCGACCAGGCCGAGACACCGGCGGCCAGCGGCAGCCGCGTTCAGGTCATCCGGGACGGCGTCGCGTCCTACCTGGTCGACAACGATCCGACCGAGACCGACGAGTGGCTCGAATCCTTCGATGCGATGCTCGCCGACGCGGGCCCGGAGCGTGCGCGCTACCTCATGCTCCGCATCCTCGAACGGGCCGAGGACAAGCGCGTGGGAATCCCCGCGCTGACCAATACCGATTACGTCAACACGATCCCGACCGAGCTGGAACCCGAGTTCCCCGGCGATGAGGACCTCGAACGCCGCTACCGCGCGATGATCCGCTGGAACGCCGCCATCATGGTGCACCGCGCTCAGCGTCCCGGCATCGGCGTCGGCGGCCACATCTCGACATACGCCTCGTCGGCCTCGCTGTACGAGGTCGGCTTCAACTACTTCTTCCGCGGGCAGGATCACCCCGGTGGCGGCGACCAGGTCTTCATCCAGGGCCACGCATCGCCGGGCATCTACGCTCGCGCGTTCCTCGAGGGCCGCATCGACGAAGCCCGACTGGACGGTTTCCGGCAGGAGCAGAGCCATGCGGGAGAGGGCGGCGGACTGCCGTCGTACCCGCACCCGCGGCTGATGCCCGAGTTCTGGCAGTTCCCGACCGTCTCCATGGGCATCGGCCCGATGAATGCGATCTACCAGGCGCGATTCAACAAGTACCTGCACGGCAACGGCATCAAGGACACCTCCGACCAGCACGTCTGGGCCTTCCTCGGCGACGGCGAGATGGATGAGCCCGAGTCGCGCGGTCTGGCCCAGGTGGCGGCGACCGACGGTCTCGACAACCTCACCTTCGTGATCAACTGCAACCTCCAGCGCCTGGACGGCCCGGTCCGCGGCAACGGCAAGATCATCCAGGAGCTGGAGTCGTTCTTCCGCGGCGCCGGCTGGAACGTGATCAAGGTGGTCTGGGGCCGCGAGTGGGACAGCCTGCTCCACGCCGACAACGACGGCGCACTGGTCAATTTGATGAACAAGACCACCGACGGCGACTACCAGACCTATCGGGCCAACGACGGCGCCTTCATCCGCGACCACTTCTTCGGCCGTGACGCCCGGACGAAGGAACTCGTCAACGACCTGTCCGACGAGGACATCTGGAACCTCAAGCGCGGCGGTCACGACTACCGCAAGATCTATGCCGCGTATGCGGCGGCGATGGCGCACAAGGGCCAGCCCACCGTGATTCTCGCCAAGACCATCAAGGGCTACACCCTCGGCAAGCACTTCGAGGGCCGCAATGCGACCCATCAGATGAAGAAGATGACGCTCGCCGATCTCAAGGCGTTCCGCGACACCGCGCACGTCCCGATCACCGATGCGCAGCTCGAAGCGGATCCGTATCTGCCGCCGTACTACCACCCGGGAATGGACTCGCCCGAGATCAAGTACATGCTCGACCGGCGCAGTCAGCTGGGCGGCTTCGTGCCCAGCCGCAAGATCGCCGCGAAGCCGCTGCAGGCCGATCCGGCGCCCGCACTCAAGGCGGTCTCGGCGGGCTCGGGCAACCAGCAGGTCGCGACGACGATGGCTCTCGTCCGCATCTTCAAGGAACTCCTTCGTGACAAGGAGATCGGGAAGCGGATCGTCCCGATCATCCCCGACGAGGCGCGGACCTTCGGCATGGACTCGTGGTTCCCCACGCTGAAGATCTACAACCCGCACGGCCAGAACTACACCTCGGTCGACGCCGAGCTGATGCTCGCGTACAAGGAGGCCGAGAACGGCCGCATCCTGCACGAGGGCATCAATGAGGCGGGTTCCACGGCGTGCTTCACGGCGGTCGGCACCTCGTACGCCACGCACGGCGAGCCGATGATTCCGCTGTACATCTTCTATTCGATGTTCGGGTTCCAGCGCACCGGCGACGGACTCTGGGCCGCCGCCGATCAGATGACGCGCGGTTTCGTCATCGGTGCGACCGCCGGCCGCACCACGCTCACAGGTGAGGGATTGCAGCACGCCGACGGCCATTCACCTCTGTTGGCCGCGACCAACCCGGGCGCCGTCTCCTACGATCCGGCGTTCGCCTACGAGCTCGCGCACATCGTCGTCGACGGCCTCGAGCGCATGTACGGCCCCGATGCCGAGAACATCTTCTACTACGTCACCGTCTACAACGAGCCGATCTCGCAACCGGCGGAGCCTGCGGACCTCGACGTGGCCGGACTGCTCAAGGGCATCTACCGGTACCGCCGCTCCGAGGCCCAGGCCTCGAACTACGCGAACATCCTCGTCTCCGGTGTGACCATGGGCGACGCCCTGCGCGCACAGGAGTTGCTCGCCGAAGAGTGGGACGTGGCGGCCGACGTGTACTCGGTGACCTCGTGGTCGGAGCTGGCACGCGACGGCATCGCGGCCGATCGCGCCGAGCTCCGGAATCCGGGATCGTCGACGCGCCCCTACCTCACCGAGGTGCTGCAGTACGCGAAGGGCCCGTTCGTCGGCGTCTCCGACTACATGCGCGGCGTCCAGGAACAGATCCGCGCATATGTGCCGGGTACGTATCTGACGCTCGGCGCGGACGGGTTCGGCTTCTCCGACACCCGCCCCGCGGCGCGCCGGTACTTCAACATCGACGCCGAGTCGATCGTCGTCGGTGTGCTCGTCGCGCTCGCGCGGGACGGCAAGATCGACCGCACCGTCGCGGCCGACGCCGCGCGCAAGTATCAGATCGACGACGTGACCGCTGCTCCCGAGCAGACGAGCGATCCCGGCGTCGCCTGATCCATCGTCTCAACACAAGTGAACGCCGGCGACCGCGTGTCGCCGGCGTTCACTGCATCCGCGGCCCGGCCGCCGATGTACCTCGAACGGCCGCGATCCGGCGGCCGCCGCCGTCGGAGCCGAACGACTCGGGCACAACCCCGCGGGCGCGGTCTACATTGAACTCGTGCCTGATCCCGAAGCCGACCCGCGACTGAAGACCACCCGCGCCACCGACGTCTTCGGCGCGAGGGGGGCACACGTGCCCGCTCCGGCCACGGTTCACGACGCCCTGCCCGACACGCTCCTGCGGCGGGTCAAGCAGTACAGCGGGCGCCTCGCGACCGAGGCCATCCACTCCATGTCCGAGCAGCTCCCCTACTTCAGCGATCTGGACGCCGCGCAACGCGCCAGCGTTCAGCTGGTGGTTCAGACGGCCGTCGTCAACTTCGTCGAGTGGATCCAGGACCCCGAGGGGAACGTCAAGTTCACCGTCCAGGCGTTCCAGGTGGTGCCGCAGGACCTCGCCCGGCGCATCTCCCTGCTCCAGACCGTGGAGATGGTCCGCGTCGCAATGGAGTTCTTCGAGAAGTGGCTCCCTCTGCTCGCCCGCAACGACGCCCAGCTCAGGGCCTTGACCGAGTCGGTGCTGCGGTACGGACGCGAGATCGGGTTCGCCGCCGCGGCGATCTACGCGTCGGCGGCCGAGTCGCGCGGCGCCTGGGACTCCCGGATGGAGGCCCTGGTGGTGGACGCGGTGGTCCGCGGCGACGAAGGCCCCCAGCTGCTGTCGAGGGCGGCGGCCCTGAACTGGTCGACCGAGGCCGCGGCGACGGTGATCGTCGGATCGCCGCCGCCCGAGCAGAACGTCTCCGTGGCGCTCACCATTCACAACACCGCCAAGCAGTACGACCGCGCCGCGCTGTCGGTGGTCCAGGGCAGCACGCTCGTCGCGATCGTCGAGGGACCGCTGCGCCCGTCCGACCGTTTCCTCACCGATCTCCTCGAGCACTTCGCCGACGGGCCGGTGGTGATCGGCCCCACGACGCCGAACCTCGGCTCCGCGCACGCCAGCGCCGTCGAGGCCATGGCGGGCATTCGCGCCGTCGCCGGTTGGCCGAATGCCCCGCGTCCGGCGTACAGCTGGGACCTGCTTCCCGAGCGCGCGCTCAACGGAGATCGTTCGGCGATCGAGACGATGGACGAGACGATCGTCGAGCCCCTCAACGGCTCGGAGACGCTCGTCAACACCGTCGAGGCCTATCTCGAGAGCGGAGGGCAGGTCGAAACTTGTGCCCGCGCCCTGTATATCCATCCAAATACTGTGCGGTATCGCCTAAAAAAAGTGACAGACATCACCGGGCGTGACGCATCTAACCCCCGCGACGCCTTCGTTCTGCGTGTCGCACTGACCATCGGCCGATTGGCACGAAACCATCAAGGAACATCCCTTTCTGCCCCGTGAGTAACACTCGCCACGGTCGTTGCGGCGTATCGGCCCAGCTCGGAGAAAAATGACGACAAGGCGGTAACGGATCTCAGGCCGATGACGATGGGAACACCGACAACGTCACATTTGTAGGAACCCTACAAAGATCGATACCAAGGTTAGTACCCAGCAACACCCCTGCGAGGTCCCGAAAAGGTGTTCCCTAGTCACGTGCTTTCGTTGCTTGCGCCCGGACAGGGCTCACAGACACCCGGCATGCTCACCGAATGGTTGGAGCTGCCCGGGGCCCGCGACCGTGTCGCCGCGTGGTCTGACGCGGTCGGCTTGGACCTGGCCCGGCTCGGTACCACCGCGACCGCGGAGGAGATCACCGACACCGCGGTCACCCAGCCCCTCGTCGTCGCCGCGGCCCTGCTGTCGTTCGACGCCCTGACGAGCAAGCACGGCGAACTGCCCGCCGACACCGTCATCGCCGGCCATTCCATCGGCGAGGTCGCCGCTGCGGCGATCGCCGGCGTCCTCTCGGCCGACGAGGCGATGGTGCTGGCCGGGATCCGCGGTGCCGAGATGGCCAAGGCCTGTGCACTCGAAGAGACCACCATGGCGGCGATCCTCGGCGGCGACGAAGCCGAGGTGCTCACTCGGCTCGACGACCTCGACCTGGTTCCGGCGAACCGGAACGCCAAGGGTCAGATCGTCGCGGCCGGATCCGTCGTCGCGATCGAGAAGCTGATCGCCGATCCGCCCGCGAAAGCCCGCATCCGCAAGCTCGCTGTCGCCGGCGCCTTCCACACCCGATACATGGCGCCCGCTCAGGACGCCGTCGCCGCCGCGGCCGCCACCATGAGCCCGGCCGATCCCAACCGGACATTGCTGTCGAACGCCGACGGCAAGCCGGTGACCAGCGGTGCCGAGGTGCTCGGTCGCCTCGTCACGCAGGTCACCAGCCCCGTTCGCTGGGATCTGTGTTCAGAGACGCTCCGCGACGCGGGCACCGACGCCATCGTCGAGCTCGCACCGGGCGGAACGCTCGTCGGCATCGCCAAGCGCGAATTGAAGGGCGTGCCGTCGCGCGCCGTCAAGGTCCCAGCAGATCTGGAGGACCTCCCAGGACTTGGATAGCGGTCGGCAGCACCCGACCCCCGGAAGGCCCAACGGCCCGTCCACTCAGCACACGCTGACTCCGGAACACCCATAAGCAGTACGCAACGAAGAAGGGAGCCACATCGTGGCCGCCACTCAGGAACAGCTCGTCGCAGGCATCGCCGAGATCATCGAGGAAGTCACCGGCATCGAGCCGTCGGAGGTGACCCTGGAGAAGTCGTTCGTCGACGACCTGGACATCGACTCGCTGTCGATGGTCGAGATCGCCGTTCAGGTCGAGGACAAGTACGGCGTCAAGGTGCCGGACGAGGATCTCGCCAGCCTGCGCACCGTCGGCGACACCGTCGCCTACGTCCAGAAGCTCGAGGCCGAGAACCCCGAGACCGCTGCAGCCATCGCCGCCCAGATCGAGGGCGGCCAGGCCTAGCATGACCGAGCTTCGTGACTTTTCCACTCGCGGTGGGGAGTTCCCTAGCGTGGTGGTGACCTCGATGGTCGCCACCACGTCCCTGGGGGCCGATCTCGACACGACCTGGGAAAATCTCGTCGCCGGTAAGTCCGGCATTCGGGAGCTGACCGACGATTTCGTCAGTCAGTACAACCTGCCGGTCAGCATCGGTGGTCGCCTCGTCGAGGATCCGACCAACGAGGTCACCCGTATCGAGGCGCGACGGATGTCGTACGTCGAGCGGATGTCGCATGTGATGAGCAAGCGCCTCTGGGCGCAGGCCGGCGAACCCGAGGTCGATCCCGATCGTCTCGGCGTCGTGCTCGGCACCGGCATCGGCGGCGCGGATTCGCTGATCGACGCCGACCGTGCGCTCACCGAGACCGGTAACTACCGCAAGGTCTCGCCGCTGGCCGTCTCGATGTCGATGCCGAACGGTCCCGCCGCCGTCGCCGGCCTGAACATCGGTGCTCGCGCCGGTGTCATCACGCCGGTCTCGGCCTGCTCGTCGGGTGCGGAGGCCATCGCTCACGCGTGGCGCCACATCGTGATGGGCGACGCCGACATGATCATGTGCGGCGGAGTCGAGGGACACATCGACGCTGTGCCGATCGCCGCGTTCAGCATGATGCGCGCGATGAGCACGCGGAACGACGACCCCGCGGCCGCGTCGCGCCCCTTCGATAAGGACCGCGACGGCTTCGTCTTCGGTGAAGCGGCCGCCATGCTCATCCTCGAGCGCGAGGACCACGCCAAGGCGCGCGGTGCTCACATCCACGCTCGACTGCTGGGCTCCGGCATCACGTCGGACGGTTTCCACCTCGTTGCACCGGACCCGTCGGGCCAGGGCAACACCCGCGCGATGATCCGATCGCTGCAGACCGCGGGCCTGCAGAAGTCGGACATCACGCACGTCAATGCGCATGCGACGTCGACCCCCATCGGCGACACCGCAGAATCGCTGGGCATCCAGGCCGCCGTGGGCAACCACGCAGCCATCTACGCGCCCAAGTCAGCCCTGGGACATTCGATCGGTGCCGTCGGCGCCCTCGAAGCCGTCCTGACCATCAAGTCGGTGGAGGACTCCGTCATTCCCCCGACGCTGAATCTGGAGAACCAGGATCCGGAGTGCGGCGACATCGACGTCGTGCACGGTGAGGCTCGCCGCGGACAGATCGACTACGCGCTGAGCAACTCCTTCGGATTCGGTGGGCACAACGTGGCCTTGGCATTCGGCCGATACTGATCCCCAAAACCCCCGCATAGGAGAACCCGATGACCACACTGGCACCCATCCCCGGCCGTGAGGAGGCAACCGATCCTCGTGATCCGTTGCTGCGTTTGACTAGCTTCTTCGACGACGGAACCGTCGAGCTGCTGCACCCCCGTGACAAGTCGGGTGTGCTCGCAGCGATCGGCGACGTCAACGGTGTCCGCACCGTCTCCTATTGCACCGATGGCACCGTGATGGGCGGTGCCATGGGGATCGTCGGTTGCGCTCACATCGTGAACGCGATCGACACCGCCATCGCCGAGCAGACGCCCGTCGTGGGCATCTGGCATTCGGGCGGCGCACGACTGGCCGAGGGCGTCGAAGCCCTGCACGCTGTGGGGGGCGTGTTCGAGGCCATGGTGCGTGCCTCCGGCTACGTGCCGCAGATCTCCGTGGTGGTCGGGTTCGCCGCCGGCGGTGCTGCATACGGTCCGGCGCTGACCGACGTCGTCATCATGGCCCCCGAGGGCCGCGTCTTCGTGACCGGTCCCGACGTGGTCAAGAGCGTCACCGGCGAGCAGGTGGACATGGAGTCGCTCGGCGGCCCGCACACGCACGGCAAGCGCTCCGGCGTCAGCCACATCACCGCGGACTCCGAGGCGGACGCCTACTGGCGCGCCCGCCGTCTGGTCAGCACCTTCTCCCAGCAGGGACACTTCAACCGAGAGAAGGCCGAGGCCGGCGACACCGACCTCCGCGCTCTGCTCCCCGAGTCCAACCGCCGCGCCTACGACGTCCACCCGATCATCGAGGCCATGCTCGACACGCAGCTCGCGGCCGACGACAAGACCGAGGTCACGACGTTCGAGGAGTTCCAGGCCAAGTGGGCCCCGAACATCACCGTCGGCTTCGGTCGCCTCGCGGGCCGAAGCGTCGGCATCGTCGCGAACAACCCGCTGCGCATGGGCGGCTGCCTGAACTCGGAGGCCGCTGAGAAGGCCTCCCGGTTCGTCCGCCTGTGCGACGCCTTCGGTGTGCCGATCATCGTCGTCACCGACGTCCCCGGCTACCTCCCGGGCGTCGGCCAGGAGTGGAACGGCGTCGTGCGCCGCGGCGCCAAGCTCCTCCACTCGTTCGCCGAGTGCTCGGTCCCCCGCGTCACCCTGGTGACCCGCAAGATCTACGGCGGTGCCTACATCGCCATGAATTCGCGGGCGCTCGGTGCCACCGCCGTCTTCGCATGGCCCGGCTCCGAGGTCGCCGTGATGGGCGCCAAGGCGGCCGTCGGCATCCTGCACAAGAAGACCCTCGCCGCCGCTCCCGAGGAAGAGCGCGAGGAACTGCACGAGCGTCTCGCCGTGGAGCACGAGCAGATCGCGGGCGGCGTCGGCCGCGCGCAGTCGATCGGCGTCGTCGACGAGATCATCGATCCCGCCAAGACTCGCAGCATCATCGCCGAGGCGCTCGCTTCGGCACCGGCGCGCCGCGGCCGCCACAAGAACATCCCGCTGTGATGTGAACTGACAGCGCGCCAGTTCGACGAGGTCCCCGGATGCCCCTGGCTCCGGGGACCTCGTCGTCCCCGACCCAGCTCCGTTCGGTGGTCACCACTACGGTTCCAACACATCCGCCACAGAAAGAACTGGCGCAACACGCACATCACAAGGCATACTTTGTATCAGCAGTGTGATATCCGGGTTCCGGCGTAGGTGCGCTTGGGGAAGACGTTCCTCGTCGAACCGGAGGTGAGAAAGTGCGCAATCTGAATCAGTTTGCGGACCTGACGAGCGGTGTGGTGTATGTCCACGCCTCTCCCGTCGCGCTGTGCCCGCATGTCGAGTGGGCGCTCTCGTCGACCCTGAATGCACGGGCCGACCTGAAGTGGTCGGCGCAGGAGGCCGAACCCGGACGGATGCGTGCGACCGTCGACTGGGCAGGTCCCGTCGGCACGGGCGCGCGACTGACGACGGCGCTGCGCGAATGGCCCGGTCTCGTCTTCGAGGTCACCGAGAATCCCAGCGACGGCGTCGACGGCGAACGGTTCTGCCACATTCCGGGGCTCGGCCTGTGGCGCGGCTCCACCGGCGCCAACGGCGACGTAATCGTCGGTGAGATGCAACTGCGGGCCCTGATGGACGCCCAACCCGACAGCGCGGGCATCGCCGGTGGGCTCGACGCGATCCTCGGCACCGCCTGGGACGAAGCGCTCGAGACCTACCGCATGGGCGGAATCGGCGCCGAGGTCACCTGGCTGAGCCAGCGCGTCGGCTGAACCGGCGTCTCCGCCTCATCGACGAGAAACGGCCGCCCCGAGAGTCTCGGGGCGGCCGTGTCGTGTCCGGGTCGACTACTGGCTCAGCGGATACCGCAATCGCGCCACCGCCGTCCGATTCCACACCTCGGAGACCACGTCGTCCGCGCGCACCGGAATCACGTGACCACCGGTCTGCAGCACCCAGACCGCGATGCGCGAGAGGAGGTCGTAGCCGTCGTCGCGGTAGACGAGGTCGCCGGTCTGGTCGTCGAGACGACCGAGCACGTCGACGGTGAAGTCGTAGACCAGCGTGTCGACGTTGCCGCCGACCGCCGCGCGGGCGATATCCACGAGGTCGGTCGCGACGATGCCCTTGGAGACGCCGTCGCCGATCGTGTCGACCGTACTGTTCGCCCGTCGGGCATTGATGTCGGCGAGGTCCTGCCGGATGCGTTCGTCGATCTGCGCAGCGGTCAGCTCGTCCGGACTCCCGGGGACCGGAGCCAGTTCGCGCCGCCCGCGGTCGAGGTTGGCGTACATGTCGAGCAGCGGGTCGGCGGCGAACAGGAACAGCGGCAGATGCGCCGCGGGATCCTCGGCGTCGACTGCCTTGACCACGGCTTCATGCACTCGTTTGGCGTACTTCTCGAGCAACGCCTTGGCTCCCTCGTCACCGTGCAGCCTGCCGACGTGGCCGCGTCCGCGCACGGTGGCCCGGTTGGTGGCGTCGGCGACGTCGGCGATGCCTTCCGCGGCCACGTCGACCTCGGTGACGAGTTCGGAACCGGTGGCGCGCCACAGGTTCCATCCATCCGCAGAAAGGGTGAGGGCGAAGGCCCGCTGCGGAGTCGCTATCGAACGCACCAGCTGACCGACGTCGAAGAAGCTGCCGACCTGCAACTGGTTCTCGAATTCGTTCGGCAGCACGAACATCTCCGCCCGCTCGGGCGTCACGAACACCGCCAACGACCGCGACAGCTTCCGCCATCCCTCGTCGGCCAGCACCTCGGTGGTCCGGTCGTGCAGGGCCGCTTCTATCGCGTGGTTGCCACCGCCGTTGCGGACGGATCGCACCGCCCGGTCCATCGCGCTCTTGACGGTGGTGCGCGCCAGGTCGTACTGCGCGGCGTTGGCCTGCGCGTAGACGGTCACCGCGTGATCGCGCGGTGAGCCCAGTTCGAGCAACTCCGTCGTAGTCGGAAAATCATAGCGAGCCACGAACAAGCCTCCTTGAGTTTCTCAGGTGCGAACGCGGCGTACGCGGGCGAACACCCGACGACATCGGCAGAGGATGCGACCGCGTTCTGTTTCCGAGGCTACCCGGCCGAGGCGTCCAGTTCCTCGATGATCGTCTGGTTGAACTCACTCCAGAGAGGCTTCGCCCAGGCCCCGAAAGGCCGATCGGTCAGCACGACGGCCGCAGCCGCGCGGTCCGGATCCACCCAGAGGTATGTGCCGGCCTGACCGAAGTGGCCGAAGGTGCGGGGCGAGTGTCCCGGGGCGGTCCAATGGGGGCTCTTGCGACTTCGGATCTCGAAACCGAGACCCCAGTCGTTCGGACGGTGCTTTCCGTATCCGGGCACGAATCCGTCCAGCCCCGGGAACTGGACGGTCGTCGCCGCGGCGGCGAGGTCCGGCGACACGAGCCGCGGCGCGAGCAGATCCGCGGCGAACCGCGTCAGATCCGCGGCGGTCGATCGTGCCGCATGACCCGCCGGTCCGAAGAGTCCGGTCGCGCTCATCCCGAGCGGGGCGCACACGGCCTCGTCGAGGTAGTCGGCGAAGGCGATGCCCGCCGCCTCCTCGACGGTCTGCGCGAGCACCTCGAAGCCCGCGCTCGAATAGATCCGTTGCTCGGCGACACCGGCCACGGCCTCACTGCTGTCGAAGGCCAGGCCGGACGCGTGAGCGAGCAGATGCGCGACGGTCGCACCCGGGGGTCCGGCGGGGGTGTCGAGTTCGACGGCGCCCTCTTCGACCGCGACCAGCACGGCCTGCGCGACCAACAGCTTGGTCACCGAGGCGAGTTCGTACACCCTCCAGGTGTCACCGTGGCTTCCCCGGATCCCGTCGACGGTGAGCACCACCGCCGCAACATTGTCGACGGGCCATTCGGACAGCGCGCTCAGAGACCTCACGCTGCGAGCCTACTGGCCCCCTCCGCGGGCTCGACCACCGCTGCGGTCAGGCCGCCGGCCTGCTGGAAGCTGCGGGTCCGGTGCTCGGGGTCCGGCTGCTCGTGGCACGCGGCGTCGAGGCCGGAGCGGGCGCGGACCTCTCCACCTCCGCATTCACCGCGGGCTTGCCGTCGGCACCGGTGGTGAACTGGTCCTCGTCGAGGGTGGTGGTCACGTCGTCGACGTCACCGAGCACCTGGTCGACCTTCGCCGCCGGGATGCCGCAGTTGTTGATCGCCTCCGAGACCCATTTCTTGGTGAGCCGGTCCTTGCCATCGGCGTGCGCCTGCTCGACGGTGCCGGCCGAGATCTGCTTGGACCGCCGGAGATCGGGCACATCCGCGCAGACGTGGAACACCGAACCGCCCTTGGTGTAGTACACCTCGTTCTCGCCGGTCAGCTGCTGCACCACGTTCGTCTCGACGCTGTACTGCTCCACCGACGGCGGGTTCCAGTCCGCACTCGCCGCGCCGACGAGGACGGCGACGACTATCGCGACCCCGCCCGCGATCCCCTTCTGCTTACCGTCCAGATCCTTGTTCAGAAAGATCAGCACGATCAGCGGCAGGAAGGCGATCACCGTGATGATGACGCCGAGCTGGTTCTGGACGAAGAATCGGACCTTGTCCTTCTCCGACGCCGGGTCGAGACGGTTGGCCTTCTTCCAGAGCAACGAGCCGCCGACCGCGAACGCGCCGATGACGACGATCATCACGATCAGCAGCCACATCTTGATCGGATCCTGGCGCAGCACCCAGAGGATCGCGACCACCTCCCCGGCGATCGCCACCGCCCACAGCAAGGCCGCGACGATGCGCAACCGCAGCGCGGCCGACTCGGCCTCCGGCGAGGCCTGGAAGGCGCCGCCCGCCACGGTCTCGTGCTCGGCGATCTCGGCACCTCGCTCGGCGCGCGAGCGCGGACTCTTCTTCTCTGCCATCTCTCCCCCACTTCGACCATCGGCCGGACTCGATCAGATTAGGACACGGCCGCGGGTCCGACCGGCGCAGACACGACAGGAACTAAAATTTCGGCGCGACCGACTGCGACCAGTGGTTTCGTCACCGACGCCGGCTCGTGGACACGCGCACCCACCTAATGGCGCGGCCCGTCGCCCTCGCGCGGGTCCACGTCGACCGCCGTGTCCCGCTCGGCCCGGATGATCTGGATCGATCGCGCGTACACGGACTCGACCGTGAGGACCACCGCGCACCCGATCGCGACGGTGCCCGGAACGAACACCAGTAGATCGTCGATGCGGTCCCAGGCCGCCGGACTCCACAGCGCGATCCAGGTCAGCAGCAGCGCGATCACCGTCGACAGTTCGCCGAGGAAGCTGAGCAACACGAACGCGCTCGCCGCGGCGCGGTGGCGGCGCACCGCCTTCCGCGAGAAGTGGAAGTTGGCCGCGAAGGCCAGCAGCAGCACCGCGAACAGCGAGAGCAGCAGCCCCAGATCGTCGTTGGTCAACTCACGCACGGCGTCTCCCCCGGTTCAACTCCCGCGACCATAGCCCACCGCCACGTCACCCGCCGACAGACCGAACGAAACGTCCCCGCGAGGGCGGCCGAGGGCAGATAGCCCTCCGCCGCCACTCACGGGGACGTTTTCGGTCGGCAGATACCTACCGGTCGGCGTCGGTGTAGCGGATGACGCCGCGGATGTTCCGGCCGTCGAGCATGTCCTGGTAGCCCTCGTTGATCTGATCGAGGCTGTACTGCCGGGTGATCATCTCTTCGATCTTGAGCTTGCCGATCTTGTACATCGACAACAGGTTCGGGATGTCGAGCTTCGGGTTGGCGCCGCCGAAGATGCTGCCCTGCAGGTTCTTCTGCAGCAGAGTCAGCATCGACAGGTTGAGCGTGACCTGGTTGTCCATCATGTTGCCCATGCCGGTCAGCACGCAGGTGCCGTTCTTGGCGGTGATGCTCAGCCAGGTGTCGACGTCCTTGCCGAACACCTCTCCGACGGTGACGACGACCTTCTGGCACATGCCCCACTCGGTGGCGTTGCCGATCTCGTTCATCGCCTCTTCGACGCTGGCGAACGCGTGGGTGGCGCCGAACTTGAGGGCCTGCTCACGCTTCCACTCCACCGGGTCGATGGCGAAGACATTGCGCGCACCGGCGATCACCGCGCCCTGCAGGGCCGCGGTGCCGACGCCGCCGACGCCGATGATCGCCACGTCCTCGCCCGGACGGACGTCGCCGCTGCGGGTCGAGGAACCGTATCCGGTGGGGATGCCGCAACCGCACAGTGCGGCGACCTCGAAGGGGATCTCCTTGTCGATCTTCACCGCCGAGGCCTCGTGCACCACCATGTACGGGCTGAAGGTGCCCAGCAGCGTCATCGGGTACACCGGCTCGCCGTCGGCGGTGTGGATCCGGAAGGTGTGGTCGGAGACCGCTTCGCCCTGCAGCAGCATCGCACCGAAGTCGCACAGGTTCGCGACGCCCGCCTTGCACGAGCGGCACTTGCCGCAGGACGGGATGAACGACAGCACGACGTGGTCGCCCACCTCGAAATCGGTGACGCCCTCGCCGATCTGCTCGACGACGCCCGCGCCCTCGTGACCGCCGAGGATCGGGAATCCGCCCATCGGGATGCCGCCGGTCATCAGGTGATGATCGGAGTGGCACATACCCGCCGCCTCCATGCGGATCTTGATCTCGTGCGCCTTGGGATCACCGATCTCGATCTCTTCGATCTTCCACGGCGTGTTCAGCTCCCGCAGGATGGCGCCCTTGGTCTTCACAGTCATTTACCTCTATTTCGAATCCCGTTGCGGCGGCGAGGCCGCATCCGACAGATGACGTACGGCCTCAGCCGCATCTGCTAGTGAGGGTAGTCACTTCCGGGCAAAAATGAAACACGTTCCAGTTCTCAGTTCGCGAGGCCTGCGTCTTTGCTGCCGTAGGCCTGGCGCAACTGCGGCTTGACCACCTTGCCGCCGGCGTTTCGCGGGAGCTCGTCGAGGATCACGAGGTCCTTCGGGTGCTTGAAGCGCGCCAGGTTCTCGTTGAGGTACGGCTCCATCTCGGCCAGCGTGAGATCGTCGACGCCGTCGGCGAGAACGACCACCGCGACCGGCACCTCGCCCCACTTCTCGTGGGCCCGGCCGATGATCGCGGCCTCGGCGATCTTGGGATGGCCGAACAGCGCGTTCTCCACCTCGGCGCAATAGATGTTCTCACCGCCCGAGATGATCATGTCCTTCGCACGATCGACGACGTACAGGAACCCCTCCTCGTCCTGGCGCACCAGGTCGCCCGAGTGGAACCAGCCGCCCGCGAAGGCATCCGCGGTGCCCTGCGGGTTCTGCCAGTAGCCGGCCATCAGGTTCGGGCCGCGGTAGACGATCTCGCCGACCTCCCCGCGCGGCACGTCGTTCATCGCGGCGTCGACCACGCGGGCGGTGACGCACGGGACCACCTTGCCGATGGATCCCAGCTTGCGCAGCGCGTCCTTACCGTGCAGCACGCAGGTGATCGGGGACATCTCGGTCTGACCGAACACCGCGACGTTCATCGCGTCGGGGAAGGTCTCGTTCATCGCGCGCAGCACCGTGTCCGACGCAGGCGCGGCGCCCCAGCTGATCACCCGGAGCTTGAGGTCGCGCGGCTTGGCCTGCTGGGCGGCGCAGACGGCCTGCCATTGCGCGGGCACCAGGAAGATCGACGTGGTGCCCTCGGCCTCGAGGACGTCGAGCATCTGGTTCGGATCGAAGTTGCCGAGCGGATGGATCACGGTCGTCGCACCCATGTAGAAGGTCGGCGTCATCGCGCCCAGTGCGGCGATGTGGAACATCGGCGCCACACAGGACGCGATGTCGTCGTCGGCCGTGTTCAGTGCCTGGATGCACGTCACCGCCTGCGCCTGCAGGTTCTGGTGTGTCAGCATCGACCCCTTCGGCTTGCCCGTGGTGCCCGAGGTGTACATGATCAGCGCGATCGTGTCCTCCGGGATGTCGATCTCCGGCAGCGGCTCCCCTTCCTCGGCGACCAGGTCCTCGAATCCCAGGTGCGTCGCGTTGGCGATGTCACCGACGTTGATGATCGTGTCGACCGCGCCGGTGATCCCCGCGACGGCGTCGGCGAGCGGCGCCAGCATGGTCTCGGTAACGATGATCCGCGCCCCCGAGTCCTCGACCAGGAAGGCCACTTCGGCCGGCGCCATCCGGATGTTGACCGGCACCGGAATGGCGCCGATCAGGTTGGCGGCCAGGGTGAGTTCGACGTACTCGGTGCGGTTGAGCATCAGCACCAGGATCCGATCGCCGAACTGCACGCCCCGGCGCAGCAGTGACGCCGCCAGGGAATGCGTACGGTCGTCGAGCTCCCGCCAGGTGGTGCCCTTCCCGAGGAAGCGCAGGGCCACGGCGTCTGGCTTGGCCTCGGCGTGACGGCGGACCTGGTTGTTCCAATGGCTGCGTCGCGAACGCAACGGCTCGTCGGTGAGAGTGAAGCCCAGCGTCTCGGTCATGTCGTCTCCTGTTGCGGTGTTCTGAATCGTGGAAGTCGGATGGTCGTGCAGACCGGCTCAGCGTCCGGCGAACGCCTTGAGCGCGGCGTGGAACTGGGGTGACTGCAGCAGCGCGGTCTGGCCCGCGATCTCGCGGTCGAGCGCGGCCTGGAAGCCGTGCAGAGAGTGCTCGTCGAGCGCCGACTTCGTCAGCGCCAATGCGTGCTGCGGCGTCTTGGCCAGCTTGGCTGCGACCCTGTCCACCGCGGCGGCCAGACCGGCGGGGTCTTCGAAGAACGAGTTGATCAGCCCGAAGGCGTAGGCATCGGCGGCTGACAGCTTCTCGCCGAGCAACGCCATCGCGTTGGCCCGCGCGCGTCCGACCGCCGCGGTGAAGATCGCCGACGCCCCGCCGTCGGGCATCAGACCGATGTTGACGAAGGCCAGCATGAAGTACGACCGACTGGTCGCGTAGACGAGGTCGGCCGCCACCGCCATCGAGGCGCCGATGCCGACCGCCGGGCCGTCGAGGGCCGCGATCACCGGCATCGGCAGACGGCGGATCGCCCGGACCAGATTCGAGCCGTTCTCGATGATGGCGCGCGACGCGGCCTCGTCGAATCCCCCGGATCCGGCCGCATCCGACGCCATGCCCGCGACGTCCGCGCCCGCGCTGAAGGCACCGCCGCGTCCGGACAGCACGACGACGCGCACGTCGTCGCGCACCGCCCACTCATCACAGAGGGCGATGACCCGGGCAGAGGCCGCCCCGTCGAGCGCGTTCAGCTGCTTGGGCCGGTCGATCTCGAGCCGAGCGATGCCGTCCTGATCGATGCTCCCCCACACCCCGTCGGAACATTCGGCCTCGCTGATCATCGCACTCCTCGCGCTCGTGGGATCGTCGTAATCGCCATCACCGTAGCACCGAAAGTGACTCAGGTCATGCGAATGATGATTAACTTTTCCGCCCACCGTGATGCTCTGACCTCAGCCTATTCCGATACCTGATTCCGGCTTCTCGAGTTTCGAGATTCGTTAACATCGATCCTCATGACATCGCGAGCCGACAGCCGCCCGGCGGGCCGAGCACGTATACGCCCGGCGGACCGCCGCGACGTGATCCTGACAGCCGCCGCTCGGAGCTTCGCCGAACACGGCTTCCACGCCACCCGCCTCGGTGCCGTCGCCGAGGAGGCCGGGATCTCGGCGCCGGCGCTGTACAAGCACTTCTCGGGCAAGTACGAACTGTTCGCCGCCGCCCTGATCGATCTCGCCGAGCAACTCGCCGCGGCCGCCGCCGCAGTGCCCACGGACGACGACCCGCGACGGGAACTCCTGGCGGTGATCCGAGCCATGGCGGGCAATGCCCTGGACAACCGCGAGACGGGCAACATCTACCGCCGAGAGCCGCGACTGCTGCAGGGCGACGACCGCCGACGCCTCGCCGAACTGTCCGCAGGCACCCGCGAACGACTCGTCGCGCTGCTCGGTCGCGCCCGTCCGGTGGCACCCGAGCGGACCGTCCGACTGCTGGTGACCGCGGCCCTGTCGATCGTCGCCAGTCCGGTGACGCATCGCGTCGGTCTCGCTCGCCGGGCCGTTCTCGACACGCTGTGCGGAACCGTCGAGACCGTCGTCGAACTGGACCTGCCGGATCCGGCCACCGCGGCGGACTCGACCGGCCTGACTCCCCTCGGACGTCGCGAGGCCGTGCTCACCGAATCGATCAAGCTCTTCGCCTCTCGTGGATTCCACGAGGTCACGCTCGAAGAGATCGGCGCCGCGGTCGACCTCCCGCCCTCGGGCGTCTACCGGCACTTCTCGTCGAAGAACGCCATTCTCACCGCGGCTCTCTGGCGCGGCTCCGAGCGGACCACCGCGGCGATCGCCGACGGTCTGGCCAACGCGACCACCCCCAACGAGGCACTCGTCGCATTGGCGGCCGAGTACAGCAGCCTCTGCGTCAGCGATCCCGAGATCATGGCCGTGTACCTGCGTGACATGGGCGCACTCGACGTCGCCGATCGGCGGGCGCTACGCCGTCAGCAACGACTCAACGTCGACGAGTGGGCGACGTGGCTGCAGCGTGCCCGGCCCGACGTCGCACCGGCGGCGGCCCGATTCCTGGTGCACGCCGCCCTGAACGTGGCGACCGATCTGACCATCGCCTACCGCGACCTCGACGCGTCCACCGCCGCGGTCGTCGTCGCGGCGGTCCTCACCGGAGACTGACGCGCGTCCTAAACCACCGTCAACTCGGACAGCTTCCACGAATCGCCGTCTCGAGTCAGGGTGATCCTGATGCGCGATTCGTAATCGACGCCGTCCTTCGCGGTCGCCGGTGCCAGCGGCGATTTGACGTTCTGGTTCATTGCGACGAGCACGACCGCTTCATCATCCGACCGGGAGATCACTCCGGCTTCCACGACCCGAGCGGTTCCACTCGCCTGTGCTTCGTCGTTCCCCGCCCTGGCCTGCTGCGAGGACTTGATGTACTCGTCCGCGAATTCGGGCGTCGAGATCTCCCGAATCCGCTTGTCGAGATCGGAGTACTTCCCGGCCGAGTACGTCAGCACGGTCGTCGCGTACTCGCTCGCCGTCGCGGCGGCCTCCCGATCGGCCTCCGCCGAGTCATCGGTGAGGAGCAGGTAGGCCAAGACCGCGATGACCGCCAGCAGCACCGCCACTGTCACACCGAAGACCACGACTGTCTTCCGCGGAGTGCTCGGCGACGCACCGGTCACGACTTCCGCCGACACGCCGGCCTCGGCATCGCCGTCGCCCGCGGCCTTCCCTGCGGCCTTCGCCTCCCGATCCTCGCGGAGCTCTGCGCGGCGGGCGCGGTTCTCGGCCAGCAGCTCGTCGCGATCGGAGATCCCACCGTCCCGGACGGCGGCCGTCTTCGGATCGTCCGAACCATCACTCATGGGGTCCAACCCTAACCGCTGATAGCCGCGTTGATTGAAAGTGATATAGCTCACTCCTCAGTCCAATACATATATGTGATACGAATGAAGTGATCTGTTTCATTCAGCACGTAGTCAGGGAGTACCCATGGTCGAATTCACGCCGGAACAGACCGCCTTCGCACAGGCGGTCACCGACTTCTGCGAACGCGAGGTCGGCACCCGCCAGCAGCGGGACGTCCTCACCAACAACGGCGCAGACGCGCATTCAGATGAGCTGTATCGGAAGATGGCTGCCCTGGGCTGGGCGGGCATCAACGTCGCCGAGGAGTTCGGCGGTGCCGGCGCGGGCAACGTCGAGATGTGCATCTTCCTCGAGGAGGCCGTGCGCTGTCAGGCGCCGATCGGCGCTGTCGGCCCCACCCTGATCACCGCGGCCGCCTACGCCAAGTTCGCGAACGACGACCTCCGCCGCGAAGTGCTGGCCGGCGTCGTCGCCGGTGACTCGCTGTCGGTCTCGATGTCGGAGCCGGAGGCGGGGTCGGACGTCGGCGCGCTCACCTGTCGCGCCGAGAAGGTCGACGGCGGCTGGAAGATCAACGGGCAGAAGACCTGGTGCTCCAACGCGCACTTCTCGAAGAGCATCCTGCTGATCGCGCGCACCGATCGCTCGGGCGGCAAGCACGAGGGCCTGACCCAGTTCCACGTTCCGGCGGGTACCCCGGGGCTGAAGATCAGCGGCATCGACACCCTCGGCGGCCGCGAGGTCAACGACCTCTACTTCACCGACTGCTTCGTCCCCGACTCGGCGGTCGTCGGAACCGTCGGCGACGGCTGGCGTCAGCTGATGTCCGGCCTCAACTCGGAGCGACTCATCCTCGCGGCCATGCAGCTGGGTCTGGCGCGTCGGTCGTTCGACGACACCCTGGCATTCATCAAGGACCGCAAGCAGTTCGGCCGTCCGATCGGCTCGTTCCAGGCGCTGCGCCACCGTATGGCCGACCACGCCACCGAGATCGCCTGCACCCGCGAGCTCGTCTACAGCGTGGCACGCGCCGCCGACGCGCACCCCGAGAAGATGATGCCGCGCGAGGCGTCGATGGTGAAGCTGAAGGCCACCGAGACCAGCAAGAAGATGACCATCGACGGCATGCAGATGATGGGCGGTTATGGTTACGCCACCGAGTTCGACGCCGAGCGCCTGATGCGGTCGGCGATCATCTCCACCGTCTTCGGCGGCACCAACGAGATCCAGCGCGACATCATCGGAAAGACGTATGGCCTCTGATTCCACGACCTCTGGACAACGGCGGCGACGCCCGCAGTTGTCCGAGGAGGTCGCATCGATCCTCCGGCACAAGATCATGACCGCCGGGGTGCTGCCCGGTGAGCGGATCCGGATCGATGAGACCGCGCTGGAACTGGGCGTCAGCGTGACGCCGGTTCGAGAGGCCCTTCTCACGCTGCGGGGCGAGGGCATGGTGCTCCTCGCCCCGCATCGCGGCTATGAGGTCGCGCAGCTGACGCGCACCGACGTCGACGACCTGTTCTGGTTGCAGGGCGAGGCGGCCGCGCGGATCGCTCGGCGGACGGCCGCGGTCGTCACACCCACGCAGGCCGACGAGCTCGCGTGGGCCAACGCCCAATTCCGCAGCGCGCTGCGATCGGGCGATCGGGCCGCGCTGACCGCTGCGGAGTTCGAGTTCCACCGCACCCACAATCAGATCAGCGGGAACGCCAAGCTCGCGTGGATCCTGATGAGCACCACCCGGTACACCCCGCACGAGCTGTACGCATCCGACCCCGAATGGGGCGCGGCCACCGCCGAACTCCACGACGAACTCATCGCGGCTTACCGCGCCGGCGACGCCGACGCCGCGGCGGCGTGCATTCGCCGAGAGTTCACCGATGGCGCCGACCGTCTGATCAAGCATCTCGCTCAGACTCCGATCTGGCGAGAAGAGCCCTGACCAGCCGTTTTGCACTCTCGAAGATTCATGGGATAGAGTCTGTTCTCGTTCGAGACAGAGCAATCCCCCATAGCTCAATTGGCAGAGCAGCCGACTGTTAATCGGCAGGTTATTGGTTCGAGTCCAATTGGGGGAGCAACGAAAACCACCTGTTCACAGGTGGTTTTCTTGTTTCTGCGGATTCGTCGTGGGGTTCACGTGGGGCCCTCGATGGCGCAAGTAGTCGATTCTTGACGGATCTCCGATAGGATGGGGCTGTGCCGCATCGGCGGCGCAAACTTCATAGTCGAGCGCCCTGGAGCTGGCGGTGCGTCGGACATGGATCGGAACGTAAGGACGGACCGATGCGGGCCATGACCGAGGCCCACGCCGGATAGAAGCACCAGACCACGTATCACGAGCAGCAGGCCCCAAGCCGCCGTAAGCCTCGACAGTTGGCTGTGGTCGATTCCGTAAACGGAGTCGATGAACCATGCCCAGAACCAATGCGCCCGAGTCACACGACGACCTGTGGTGCTTCAGCAAGACCGAGGTCGCAGAACGCCTCGGCGTCAGCGAGCGCACCGTCGATCGCCTGTTGGCCGCGCGCAAACTCACCGTCGTCGGCAACCGTCGGCGCGGCACGACGGTGAAGATCACCGCGCGCTCGCTGCGGAAGTACATGTACCCGAATGGCTGAGGCGAGGCGGCTCCCCTGTCGACCGCTCCAGACGGGTCCAGATGGTCAACGACAGCCTCGCA
>NZ_AEUD01000005.1 GCF_000192435.1 Gordonia neofelifaecis NRRL B-59395 | reverse complement strand
CCCCAGGCCAACCACCCCAAACACTCACAGCGGAGCGAGTCGAAATCCCCCGCCACCCGAACTGATCCCGGTTCACCCGTCGCCCGGCCGATCCCCGGCTACGGTGCAGGGTGTGACGTTCGTACGATTCGCGTGGTTGGGACTGGCGGCGCTCGCCCTGCTCTTCACCGTCTGGGCCGCGGCGTCGCCGATCGGCATGGTCGATCTGGGGTGCGCGACGGTCAACACTTACGGACCTGAGTTCCGTCACGTCTGCCAGGACTCCATCGCCAGTGTGCTCGGTGCGCGTCCGGTGATCGAACTCGGCCTGGCGCTCACCGTCCCATCAGTCGCGGCTGCGGCGGTCATGCGCACGTGGATGTCTTGGTGCGCAGCAACTGCGTACGTGGTCCTCACCGGGATAGGCATCGCGCACTGGTCCGACTATCGGCTCCTGCTGACGTTCGCGGGATTGCCGGCCACGCTCTTCGCACTCGTCATCGCGTTCGCCCACCTCGGCGCGCGGGCCCGGCTCGACCGTGAGGTGGAGCTCGCATCGCTGGCGGCCGGAACCGAGACCTCGCCTACTCCATGAGGCTGGCCGCCACCGTGATTAACCAGCGCCGTGCCGACATCTGCTTCGCCGGACCCTACGCCGAGACGTACGCCCGCCACGGCGGCCCACCTACCTCATGCGGTCTGCGCCTCCAGCTCGACCGCCAGACCTTCGACGCACGCGCCATCCGCGAGGCGGGCGACCACAGCGGGCAGGCACCCCGACTGGTGGCGAACTGTTGGGCTCGATCACTGGCCTGGCCCACCAGCTCTACACCGACGGCAAGGTGTCCCAGACCGACGTCGACAAGGCGCTGTTCCTGCCGGCCGACGACACCGACGCGCGAGCGCTCGCACTCGCACTCGCGAATATCCGCAGCGGCGCGACGCCAGGCACCTTCGGGATCACCCCAGCGGGCTGCACGACTCACGCAAGCTAATCGAGCAGACTCTCAACCTTCAAGATAAGCTCCATAAGCTCCGTATCAATTTCACTCGCTCGAATAGAAGATGCCAACGCCCGGACACTTACCGGCTTTCCTCCCGCATCACCAATGCGTCGGTTCACCCCAGACAGCAATTCCTTGCCCGGGACAATTCCCCAACGCCAAGCTTGCGTCTCCCAGTTATCGTCAAATTCCGACCTGCAAGCCAAATATGTCGTAGAGACATGTTCCCCTTGCGCCTTTCCATCCTGCTGGCGCAGCGCTAACACTTGCGCAAAAGACTGCTCTTTAAGCTCGAGAGCAGCTCCTTCAATCGCACTTACAGCTTCATCTTCACTAATCCGAGCTTTACGCGCTATCAAGGAAGGAACGGCAAGGTAGCTTTCAATCTCATTCCTTCTCCAGACATGGCAGAATATGTCTTGATCTTCAAACTTGGACTCAATATCAAACGCTTCAGAATCCCGCCTATAGTCTCCATCTAAAACTACAACAATCTCCACCGAAGAATCCAGAATAGTACGATTCAAGAAACCGAAGGATGACGCCATTCCACGTCGCGACGCGCCGCCCATTGGGACGACCGTTACACCATCCTCGGCCGCCAAACGAAGAGCCCCAGATTGTTTTGCCAGGCTGCCTAGCATCCGCATATCTTGACCCTCGACAAACAGTGCAACTTTAGATCGCAAAACTCTTGCCATGCGCAGATTGAACCCTGACCCTAAGGACGAATTCAACTCCGTAAGCTCGTCGATACCCGACATCCTTTTCGCGGATTTTCTCGACCTGTCGACGACAATCACAGCATCACGACTCACCTCAGCAAGCACTTCAGGAGCGTGAGTCGCAAGAAGGACCTGGCCAGCCCGGCCATCCAAGACTCGGACGAGACGTCGCTGGAGATCCGGGTGCAAAAACACATCGGGCTCGTCAAGGATTAGAACTTCAGATTCAAGGTTTCGATACAAGTGAAAAAGTACTTGTATCCAAATCTGCATTCCGTCACCAATCCAATATAATTCCTTCTCCACTCGGGAGCCAGACTCCGAAATATATAAGTCGACCTCACCTCGATCCGACGATAGTGACAGATCAATAGAATCGACCCCGGGAGTATTGTCAACAATATATCGTGACAGTCGATCGAAGTCTTCGGTATCGCGATTCCTCCAAAGAAGCAGCTGATTTCTAAAGTGTCGACTCGACAATCTACTGCCAAGATTTTTACGAACGTGCTCCTCTGATAAGACTTTCTCCTGATGTTCGACTGGGGTCATAGCATGCACTACCGAGACAGTAGGGATCGTTGCCCTCACCTCACGCACGCTCGAAGGCTGAATACCGGCGACTTTCTCTAGATAGAAGTAGGGCGAGACATCGTCACCCACAGGCCATACCACATGGATTTCCGACCCATTTGAAAAATAGAGGTCAACACGGGCCTCAGAATCCTGCGAAAACTCGTGTACTACATTCTCAGCCACAAACTCTGATACATTATCTGCGACTGAGTATGTGGATACATTCCGCTGCCTCTTATCGTCGTAGGCTCTGCCTGTGGGCTTTCTGAGCTTCGCATGAGATATAAGCTGCGCGCATAATCTGAGCGCTCCGACTATCGTGCTCTTTCCCGCATTATTCGGACCCACTAATACAGATAGCTCCGAATTGAACTTCAGTGAGAATCTGTCGAACCCCTTGTAGTTGGTGAGCTGAATCCTCTTTAGCACTCGGATTTCCTCCACGGCAAGATCTGTTCCGTTAATCAGTTGAAGCTTCCATCAGCTGTGCGGCAATCGTCGCCCCCAGCTCCCAGCACGCCTCCAGCACCGCCTTGTCGGGCTTGTTTGACGCGATGACGTACTCGGCGGACTTCTCCCAGCCGAGCCCGGCGGTGATCCGGTCGACGGCGTTCTCCGCACCTTCGGTCCCCTCGTTGCCATGAAGGTACAGGCCGAACGGACGGCCACGCGTGGAGTCGAGGATCTGGTAGTACGAGCAATCGAAGGCGTGCTTGAGAGCACCTGAAATCGACCCGAGGTTCGCTGGGCTGCCCAGCACGTAGCCGTCCGCGTCGAGGAAGTCGCTCGTCGACACCGACAGCGCCGCTCGGCGCACCACCTCGACACCCTCGATCTCCGGGTCGGTGGCGCCGGCGAGCACCGCCTCGAACATCTCCTGACAGTGCGGCGACGGAGTGTGGTGAACGATCAGCAGACGAGCCATGCCGCCATCATGCTCCGGTCCGGCCGCCGAATGGAACCGTCCAGCTCTCGACGACGCCGGCCGCGGGCCGCTCCCCCGCCCGCGGCCGCGGGTCGGTGTCGAGCAGGGCTGCGGTCCACTGATCGCGGCGCACCCCGCGCTGCACCGCACCGAGTCGGTTCAACCCCTCGTAGCGGAACCCGCACGACCGCGCGACGGCCGCCGACGCCACGTTGCCCGCATAGGCGTGCCACGCCAGCCGTTGCAGGTCGAGGCAGCCGAACGCGACTCCGACCGCGGCGCGAACCGCTTCGGCCATGTACCCGCGCCCACGACCATGCGGCGCCATCCAGTACCCGATCTCCCCGGCGGCATAGTCGTCGACGTCGATGCCGACCATGCCCACCAGGACCCCGCCTCGGCGAATCGACCAGGTGTACGCCGCGCCTGTCGCCCAGCCCGGATCGATGATCTCGGTGAGGAAGTACTCGGCGTCCTCGGGCTCGTACGGCACCGGAACCACCGTCCACTCCCGGATCGCCGTCTCGCGGCACGCCGCGAGGATCGCAGGCAGGTCGTCGCGCGTCGGCGGCGACAGCAGCAGCCGTTCGGTCCGGATCTCGGTCGGGACGGGCGCCGCCATCAGGCGTCCGTCGCCGCCTTCGCCGCACGGTACTGCTCGGCGGCGCGCTTCATCATCTCGCGGGCGCGCGACCGGTCACCGGCGTAGTCGTAGGCGCGCGCGATCCGATAGGTGCTGACCCAGTCCGACGGATCCGCCTCCCACTCCGCCTTGACCTCCTCGAACAACGCGAGGGCGGCGTCCTTCTCGATCCGGCCCGACGGACGTCGCGGGAGATCGTCGACGTTCAGGTCCCGGCCGAGATCCTGAGCCGCGGCGACCATCCGCTGGTGCTCGATGCCCGACCGCAGCGTCGACGCGACCATCCAGACGCCGAGCAGCGGCAGGACGAAGACGCCGATCCCGAGTCCGATCGAGACCACCGTGCCCTGCCCGATCAACTGCACCGCGGTGCGGCCGAGCAGCACGAAGTACACGCACATCGCGACCACGAGGAACGCGATGACGGCGATGATCGGCCGGGCGTCGGCCTTCTTCGCAGCCACGGAGACTACAGATCCATGAACGTCTCGAGGCCCACGGTGAGGCCGGGGCGACTGACGATCTCGCGGACGCCGAGCAGGACACCGGGAACGAACGAGTTCCGGTCGATCGAGTCGTGCCGGATGGTGAGCGTCTCGCCCTGCGTGCCGAACAGCACCTCCTGGTGCGCGACCAGACCGGCGAGCCGCACCGAGTGCACGCGGACGCCGTCGACGTCGGCACCGCGGGCACCTTCGAGTCCGGTCGAGGTGGCGTCGGGACTGGCGCCCAGCCCGGCCTCGGCACGCGCGGCGGCGATCAGCTGCGCCGTGCGGCCCGCGGTTCCCGACGGTGCATCCGCCTTGAACGGATGGTGGAGCTCGACGACCTCGGCGGAGTCGAAGAAGCGTGCCGCCTGCTGGGCGAAGTGCATCGACAGCACCGCGCCGATGGCGAAGTTCGGCGCGATCAGCACACCGACGCCGGGGTTCGCGGCCACCCAGCCGCCGACCGTGTCGAGCCGCTCCTGCGTGAAGCCGGTGGTGCCGACCACCGCGTGGATCCCGTTGTCGATCAAGAACTTCAGGTTGTCCATCACGACATCGGGATGAGTGAAGTCGACGACCACCTGGGTCTTCGACTCCACGAACGCCGACAGCGCGTCGCCCTTGTCGACGCCGAGCGTGAAGTCGGTGTCGGCGGCGCCCTCGACGCCCTCGACGATCGCCTTGCCGACCTTGCCGTTACTGCCCAGCACACCCACGCGGATGCCGTTGCCCATGAGGGACCCTTTCGTCTCGTGAATCCCTCCCAGTCTAGAAGGCCCCGCCGACACCTGCTCCGTCCGCACACCGACCGGCGCCCAGTCCGCAAGCACCAAGACCGTGCACCGTTGTTGATCGTTCGATCAGGTGCGGTTAGGGTCACCCCGAATGTCGACCGAAGCCCCGATCACATGAGGAGCCCCATGTCCGCCGTCTCACGCCGCACCTTCCTCCAGGCGACAGCCGTCGGCGCCGCCGCGGCCGGCGCGCTCGGCACCGGAACGTTCGGTGACGGCGCGTTCGGCGGGACGGGCTCCGCGAACGCCGCGGGCGGCTACCTCGTCGGTGCGGGCAAGGGCGATATGACCGGAGCGATCGCCGGCCAGGGCATGATGGGCTACTCCGACATGGACCAGGTCGCCCAGGGCCTGCTGCAACGCACCTGGGCGCGGGCCTACATCATCGCCGACGCGGCCACCGGCAAACGCGTCCTCTTCATCACCGCCGACATCGCATGCGTGTTCATCTCGCATCACCAGACGCTGCTCGCCGAACTCGCCAAGCGTTACGGCGACACGTACACCGCACAGAACGTCAACGTCAACGCGACCCACAATCACAACTCGTGCGGCGGCACGGCGTGGGACTACGCCTACGTTCTCGCCGCCAAGGGGCACCGGCACAACTCTTTCCGTGCCGAGATCGACGGACTGCTCGACGCGGTCGCGGCCGCGCACGACTCTCTCGGCCCGGGCACCGTCGAGCTCGGTCACAGCGAGCTCCACGATGCGAGCGCGAACCGGTCGATGCCCGCGTTCAGGCTCAATCCGGCCGGCGATCGGAAGCACTTCCCCGACGCTATCGACCCGCAGGTGACCGCGATCCGGTTGCGCCGCGGCGGCGCGGTGGTCGGCGAGATCACCTGGTTCGCCACCCACGGCACCTCGCTCACCGATGCCAACTTCCTCATCGGCCCCGACAACAAGGGCTACGCGGCGTATCTCGGCGAGCAGCGCGACCCGGGCCTGATCAGCGCGCACGCCCAGACGAATGCCGGCGACATGAGCCCGAACCTGTGGCTGCGCAAGATGCACCCCGGCGGTCCGACCGCGGACAATCGCGTCAATCGAACGGTCATCGGCCGACGCCAGGATCAAGCCGGTCAGACGGCGCTCGGCTCGGCGCGTCCGATGAGGACCGGCGGCGTCGATTCCGCGACGAGGTACCTGGACATGGCCAACGTCTCGATCGACGGGCACTACACGCCGACGGGAAAGGCGGCACGGACCTCGCCCGCCATGATGGGTGCCGCCGCCGCGGCGACCAGCCAGGAGGACAACACCCGAAGCCAGCTCGGCTTCCTGAACGAGGGGGTCCGCAACGAGTTCGCGATGCTGCTCGGCGCGGGCGCCACCCCGACGCCCGACCCCTGGATCGTCGACAACCAGGCGCCGAAGGCCATCCTGTTCCCGCTCGGCATCCTGCCGCCGCGGCCCTGGATCGAGCAGACCCTCCCGGTTCAGCTGATCCGCATCGGCGACCTCGTTCTCGCCGCGCTGCCGTCCGAGTCGACGATCGTGGCCGGCCTGCGGATCCGCCGGATCGTCGCCGACGCGCTGAAGGTTCCGCTGGAGAACGTCCTGTTGCAGGGATATTCGAACGGCTACAGCCAGTACACGGTCACTCCCGAGGAGTACGTCGCGCAGCAGTACGAGGGCGGTGAGACGATGTTCGGCCGCTGGACCCTGTGCGCTTACATGCAGGAATTCGACCGAATGGCGCGCGCGATGGCCCGCGGCACCCGACTGCCCGCAGGCCGGCGGCCCGCCGACACCTCCGGAATGCAGCCGGATCTGCTCGGCACGCAGCCCGCCGACACACCGATTCCCGGCCGCCGATTCGGGCAGGTCGTGTCGAAGACACCGTCGACGGCGAAGCCCGGCAGTACCGTCCGCGTCGAGTTCTGCGGCGCGTATCCCACCAACCGGATCCGACGCGGCAAGGGCACGAACGGCTACTTCGCCGTCGAGAAGTTCACCGGCGGCGGCTGGACCGTGGCCTACGACGACGACCACGAGTCCACCGAGATGGCATGGGAGCGCCCGGCGGGCAGCCCGTCGGCGTCGAAGGTGACGGTCACCTGGCGAGTGCCGCGCGACTCCGCGGGCGACTACCGCATCCGCTACTACGGCGACGCGAGGTCCGCATCCGGTGCGCTGCGTCCGATCAGCGGAACGACGGGCCGAATCGCCGTCAGCTGAGAGGGCCGCCGACGCTCAGGGCCGGGCCGGGAAGCGCTGTCTCCAGGGGGCGGCCTCCTCGAGCTGCGCCGCCAGCTGAAGCAGCGCACCGTCGGCGCCGAGACGCCCGTTGAACGACACGCCGAGCGGCAGTCCGTTCGGCGTCCAGTACACCGGCACGCTGACCGCAGGCCGCCCGGTGATGTTCGCCAACTGGGTGTACGGCACCCAGCCGAGATTCTCGTCGATCAGTTGCTCGACGATCCCCGTGCGCACCAACGCGCCACCCGCGTGGAGCCGGTACGCCAGTCGCGCGCCCGTCTGCAGCGGCTTCGGCGTGTCGAGGGATCCGACTTCGATCGGCGCTTCCGCGAGGGTCGGTGTCATGAAGTAGTCGTATGACTCGTAGAACCGCTCCATCGCGTGGGTGTACGTCACGATCTCGCCGAGCGCCCGCATCAGCGTGACGACGCCGTTCGCCCGCCCGACCTCGGCCATCGCCAGGGTGTCGGCCTCGAAGTCGCCGTCACCCGCACCCGTGAGCGCCTTGATCTCGCTGACCTGGCCGGCGACCTGACCGAACCAGATCGTCAAGAAGGTCTGGGCCAAGGCCTTGTCGTCGTACGGCGGCGCGACCTCCTCCACCTCGTGGCCGAGTTCGGTGAGCAGCCGCGCCGTCGACTCCAGCGCTGCCGCCGCATCCGCGGTCGGCTCGCCGCGGATCGCCGAATGACCCGAGTAACCGATCCGCAATCGTCCCGGGCGATCGCGGATCACGTCCGCGAACGGTCTCTCCGGTTGTGCCGCCTGGTAGTCCGCGAACCGGTTCGGCCCGACGACGGCGTCCATGAGTCCGGCGCTGTCGCGCACGGTCCGCGCCACCACGCCCTGCACCGCCATGCCGAAGATCAGTTCCCCGGCTTGAGGGCCGTACGGCATCAGACCGCGACTGGCCTTGAGACCCACGAGTCCGGTCGCCGCAGCGGGGATGCGGATGGAGCCGCCGCCGTCGTTGGCACCTGCGGCGGGGACGATGCCCGCAGCGACGGCCGCAGCCGAACCGCCCGACGATCCGCCCGGCGTCCGGGTGGTGTCCCACGGGTTGCGGCACGGTCCCCAGAGCTCCGACTCGGTGACGCCCTTCGCGCCGAGCTCGGGCGTGTTGGTCTTGCCGAAGACCACCAGCCCCGCGTCCAGGAAGCGATCCGTGACCAGGGCATTCTGCGTCTCGACCACGGAGCGGAGGGCACGACACCCACTGGTCGTCGGGTACCCGCGGTACTGCTGTTCCAGGTCCTTGATCAGGAACGGCACACCGGCGAAGGGTCCGCTCAGCCGCTGTCGGACCCGGAGGTCGGCCTCAGCCTCCGTCTCGATCACGACGGCGTTGAGCGCCGGGTTCACCTCCCGCATCCGTCGGCGTGCGAGGTCGAGGAGCTCCACGGGGGTCACCTCTTCGGCCGCGACCAGCGCGGCGAGTCCTGTCGCGTCGAAGCTCATGTATTCGTCGAGATTCACCTGACGACTCCGTTCGGCGGCCCTGCCCTGATCCGGTGTTCTCAGAATCCCACAGACCACCGACAGGCATCGCCGAACCGGTCGCATGCACCCGAGTCCCTCCGCGATCGGACGGAGGAGGTCCGATTCCTGCCGACGTGCTACCGGGACGTGCCGCGAATCCGTATCCGACCCGGGCTGACCAGGTCGGCTGCCTAGAGTGCGATCGCATGATCGCACCGTCGCCTCTCGTCGGCAACTTCGACATCCCGGATCGGGAGATCGACATCGCGGCCGCGCTGCGGTGGTCGTGGGGCCAGTTCCGCGCGCACCCCTGGTCCATGATCGTTCCCGGCCTGATCTCGACCGTCATGGCCTTCGTGCTCACCCTGATCGGACAGTGGGTCTCGGTCAATCGGCCCCGGATCTATTTCTCGGACCTGCGCCATCACGTGATCTTCTCGAGAGTCTTCGAGGACCCGAAGTTCGACGCCAAGACCATCGTGATCGGCTTGATCCTCTACTTCGTGTCGATGAACGTCACGTTGTACTTCCAGAACTGCACCGTCTCCGGCGCGATTCGCGCCGCCCGCGGCGAGTCGATCGGGCCCAAGGCGTTCCTCGTGCCGATGCATTTCCGGAACACGGTCCGCACGGTCACCATCGCGTGCGTCGGTCTCATCCTCGGTGCGATCGCCTTCATCATTCCGGCGCTCATCGTCCTGTACTTCTGGCAGTTCTCGATTCTCATCGCGATCGGCACGGAGACCGGTCCGATCGATTCGGTGAAGGCATCGCAGCGGATCACTCGCACCCGCGTCGTCGCCTCACTGCTGACCCTGCTGGTCTGCGGCGGCCTGATCGTCGTCGGCTTCCTGGTCTACTTCGTCGGCTTGATCGTCGCCGGACCGCTGGCCGCGCTGGTTCAGGCGCACTGCTTCCGGCAGATCATGGGCCTGCCCATCGAGCAACCGGTTCGGGACCCGGCCTAGGTGTGATGTCCGGGGCCGACACGCGAAACGGCCCGCAACGCATCAGCGTTGCGGGCCGTTCGTCGTAGGCGATCAGGCGTCGGCCGTGGCCTCTTCCTTGACCTCGGCGTCCTCACGGACCGGGACGAGGCTGATCTTGCCGCGCTCGTCGATGTCCGCGATCTCGACCTGAAGCTTGTCGCCGACCTTGACGACGTCCTCGACCTTGCCGATCCGCTTGCCGTTGCCCAGCTTGCTGATGTGGACCAGACCGTCGCGGCCCGGCAGCAGCGAGACGAAGGCGCCGAAGGCTGCCGTCTTGACGACCGTGCCCAGGAAGCGCTCGCCGACCTTGGGCAGCTGCGGGTTGGCGATGGCGTTGACCTTGTCGATCGCGGCCTGAGCCGACGGGCCGTCGGCCGCACCGATGAACACGGTGCCGTCGTCCTCGATCGAGATGTTGGCGCCGGTCTCCTCGGTGATGCCGTTGATCGTCTTGCCCTTGGGGCCGATCAGCTCGCCGATCTTGTCCATCGGGATCTTGATGGTCGTGATGCGCGGCGCGTACGGGCTCATCTCGTCCGGCTCGTCGATGGCCTCGGCCAGGACGTCCAGAATGGTGAGGCGGGCCTGCTTGGCCTGGCTCAGCGCGCCGGCCAGCACCTTCGAGGGGATGCCGTCGAGCTTGGTGTCGAGCTGGAGTGCGGTCACGAAGTCCTTGGTGCCCGCGACCTTGAAGTCCATGTCGCCGAACGCGTCCTCGGCACCGAGGATGTCGGTGAGAGCCACGTACCGGGTCTCGGTCTTGCCGTCGATGGTGACCTCGTCGGAGACCAGGCCCATCGCGATGCCGGCGACCGGCGCCTTCAGCGGGACGCCCGCGTTCAGCAGCGAGATGGTCGACGCGCAGACCGAGCCCATCGAGGTGGATCCGTTGGAGCCGAGGGCCTCGGACACCTGACGGATCGCATACGGGAACTCCTCGACGCTCGGGAGCACCGGCACCAGAGCGCGCTCGGCGAGCGCGCCGTGGCCGATCTCGCGACGCTTCGGCGAGCCGACGCGGCCGGTCTCACCGGTCGAGTACGGCGGGAAGTTGTAGTGGTGCATGTAGCGCTTGCTGGTCTCGGGTCCGAGCGAGTCGATCTGCTGGGCCATCTTGACCATGTCGAGGGTGGTGACGCCCATGATCTGGGTCTCGCCGCGCTCGAACAGGGCGCTGCCGTGGGCGCGCGGGATGATGCCGACCTCGGCCGACAGCGAGCGGATGTCGGTGATGCCGCGGCCGTCGATGCGGAAGTGGTCGGTCAGGATGCGCTGGCGGACCAGCTTCTTGGTGAGCGAACGGTACGCCGCACCCAGCTCGCCCTCGCGTCCCTCGAAGCGCTCGCCGAGCGCCTCGAGCACGTCGCCCTTGAGTGCGTCGGTCGCGCCGTCGCGCTCCTGCTTGTCGGCGATCGACATGGCCTCGCCGAGGCGTGCGGTCGCGAACTCGGCGACGGCCTCGTAGGCGTCGTCCTTGTACGGCGGGAACAGCGGGAAGTCGCGGGTCTCCTTGGAAGCCGCGGCGGCCAGCTGCTTCTGCGCCTCGCACAGGGTCGCGATGAACGGCTTGGCGGCCTCCAGGCCCTCGGCGACGACGGCCTCGCTCGGCGCGGTCGCGCCGTCGGCGATCAGTGCCAGGACGTTGTCGGTGGCCTCGGCCTCGACCATCATGATCGCGACGTCGCCGTCGACGAGGCGACCGGCGACGACCATGTCGAACACGGCGCCCTCGAGCTGCTCGACCGTCGGGAACGCGACCCACTGGCCGGCCTTGTTCTCCTCGGTCGGGATCAGTGCCACGCGCACGCCGCCGACCGGGCCGGAGAACGGCAGGCCGGCGATCTGGGTGGACGCCGATGCGGCGTTGATCGCGACGACGTCGTAGAGGTCCTTGGGATCGAGCGACAGCACGGTCTCGACGATCTGGATCTCGTTGCGCAGTCCGTCGACGAACGACGGGCGCAGCGGACGGTCGATGAGACGGCAGGTCAGGATCGCGTCGGTGGACGGGCGGCCCTCGCGACGGAAGAACGAACCGGGGATGCGACCCGCGGCGTACATGCGCTCCTCGACGTCGACCGTCAGCGGGAAGAAGTCGAAGTGCTCCTTCGGGTTCTTGGACGCGGTGGTCGTCGAGAGGATCATCGTGCCCTCGTCGAGGTAGGCGACTACCGATCCGGCGGCCTGCAGCGCGAGGCGACCGGTCTCGAAGGTGATCGTGCGGGTGCCGAACGAACCGTTGTCGATGACGGCGGAGACTTCGGTGACCGAATCATCGAAGTCGGCGTTGACATCAGTCAAGAGTGTTTACCTTTCGTGGCGGCCGCGGCCATGCCTCCACAGGCGTCCGCGACCTCGTATTCAGGGGCCGGCTCGCGCAAGGCGCGGCAAGCCGGCAGACGACGGGCGCGTGACACGCGCCGGAAGTGGACGGCGCACCTGCGCCGTGAGCAGACGGCCTTCGATCGAAGCGGCCGGAATCTCACTGAATTCCGGCGGCCACTACCGAGGACCGATCCGACGATCACTTCCGAACTGCCGCCGAGCGGCCTTCGTCCGGGTACCAGCCTAGCATTCTCCCTGCTGAGACCGGCGGCTGTCGCCGGTCGTCGCGCGCCGGACAGACAGCTGCGGCCGCCGTCCCCGGTGGGAACGACGGCCGCAGAAGCAATCAGGGGGTGCGTCAGCGACGCAGGCCCAGGCGCTCGATCAGCGAGCGGTAGCGGTTGATGTCGACGCTTGCGACGTACTTGAGCAGGCGACGGCGACGACCGACGAGCAGCAGCAGACCACGACGGCTGTGGTGATCGTGCTTGTGGAACTTGAGGTGCTCGGTGAGGTCGGTGATGCGCTTGGTCAGCAGTGCGACCTGCGCCTCGGGCGAACCGGTGTCGGTCTCGTGCAGACCGTACTCGCTGAGGATGGCCTTCTTCTCTTCGGCGGTAAGAGCCATGAGAGATCTCCTTGATTTTCAGTTCCGTGCTCCAGGCCCCGCACCAGCAGGGGGTGCGCCGCCACGGACCGCAGCTGACACCAGCCGACAAGGTTACCAGCGGCAGGGCGCTCGGCGGAAATCAGCGACCGCGACGGGAGAGGACGAGGCCGGCCGCTCCCGAACACGTCGCCAGTGCCGAGCCGACGGCGGCGACCACCAGACCCGCCGACACCGTGAGCTCACCGAACATGTCCGTACTGCCGCCCAACTGCTGCGCTACCGAAGTCATCGCGACGGTCGGATCGACGCAGAACAGCACCGAGAGACCCAACCCCGCCAGTCCCGCGACCGCAGGCACGACCGCGGCGCGCGACGGCCAGAACACCGCGAGCAGTCCGCCCAGGACTGCGAGCAGGCCCAGTCCGACGATCGCCCAGCCGGGCCACACTCGTCCGATCACCTCATCGCCGTACGCGACCACGGTGCCGCGGAACTCGATCGGCTCCAGTCCGAGCGCTGTCGCGTCGTACCACCGACTGAGTCCACCGCCGACCATGAGCACACCGCCGACCGCTGCCCCGAATGCGGTCATCAACCGCCAGGGGTTCCGATTCACCGGCTACTCCGCACCCAGCAGTGTCCGGGTCCGCTCGACGTCGTTGTTCATCTCGGCGATCAGCGCGTCGATGCTGTCGAACGGCTCCATGCCGCGCAGTCGGGACACGAAGTCGACGGCCACGTGCTGACCGTAGAAGTCCGCGGACACGTCGAGCACATACGCCTCGACCGTCCGCACCCGGCCGGAGAAGGTGGGGTTGGTGCCGACCGAGACGGCGGCCGGGTACCGCGCCCCGATGGTGATCCCCTCGGGTTCGGTGGCGCTGTCGAGCACGGTGAACCACGCCGCGTACACCCCGTCGCCGGGGATCGCCGTGTGCTCGGGCGGCGCGACGTTGGCCGTCGGAAAGCCCAGGTCGCGCCCGCGGCGCTCACCGTGCACCACGACGCCCTCGACCCGGTGCGGTCGACCCAGCGCCTCCGCGGCCAGTTCCACGTCGCCCGCCGCCACGCACGATCTGATGTAGGTCGACGAATAGGTGACGGCGTGCTCGCCGAACAGCTTGATCGCGGTGACCTCGAATCCGAAGCGCTCCCCCAGTTCCCGCAGTCGCGGGACGTCGCCGAGCGCCTTGTGGCCGAACGTGAAGTTGTCGCCGACCACCACTTCGGCGGCGTGCAGTTCCTCGACGAGGACCGAGTGGACGAAGTCCTCCGGCGACTGCGCCGACAGCGTCGGCGAGAACGGGATCACGCAGAAGACGTCGATGCCGAGTTCCTCGGCGAGCTCGGCCCGGCGCCGCAGGGTCGACAATTGCGGCGGGTACGCGCCCGACCGCACCACCGATGAAGGGTGCGGGTCGAAGGTCATCAGCACCGAGGGCACTCCGCGTTCGGCGGCCGCCTTCGTGGCGGCTGCGATCAGCTGAGCATGCCCCCGATGAATTCCGTCGAATACGCCGATGGTGACCACGCATCGGCCCCAGCCCGCAGGGATGTCGTCCAAACCTCGCCAACGCAACACACGGTAAGCCTACGACTCGCGCAGGCCCCTGCACATTCGGTGGGTAAGGTCGTACGTATGCCCGACTCTCGCCCGGTGAACGAACTCACCTCGGTTACCCAGGACTATCTGAAAGTGATCTGGACTTCGCAGGAGTGGTCGGACGCCAAGGTCACCACGAAACTGCTCGCCGAGAAGCTCGGGGTCTCGCCCTCCACGGCGTCGGAGGGCATCCGCAAGCTCGCCGACCAAGGGCTCGTCGACCACGCGCCCTACGGCGCGGTGACCCTGACCGACACCGGCCGGGTGGCCGCCGTCGGCATGGTCCGTCGGCACCGGCTCCTCGAGACCTTCCTCGTCCGCGAACTCGGATACCGCTGGGACGAAGTCCATGCCGAAGCCGAGATCCTCGAGCACGCGGTGTCCGAGCAGTTGCTCACCCACATCGACGCCAAGCTCGGGCACCCGAAGCGCGACCCGCACGGCGATCCGATCCCCGCCGCCGACGGCACCGTTCCGGAAGCGGGCTCGCAGCAGCTCGCCGATCTCGACGTCGACGAGTCCGGCGTCATCACCCGGATCTCCGACGCCGACCCCGAGATGCTCCGCTACTTCGAGGAGATCGGCGTCAACCTCGACTGTCGCGTCCAGGTCACCGAGAAACGGCCGTTCGCCGGCACCATCACGGTCTGCATCGACGGCTCCGACCCGATCCACCTCGGCGACATCGCCGCCCGCGCGATCTTCCTCAACGGCTGAGATGCCGGCGGACGCCTGGCGTACGACATTCGACTGACCCGCGCACCGTCATTCTCCACTCCCGTCGACAGATCCCGCGTCCCGGACGCGGGATCTGTCGTCGAGAGTCGCGGATACTGGACGTACGACTCCGAGCCGACTGACGAAGGGCCGACCCATGGACTTCACCGATTCTGTGCGCGCCGACGGGATCGTCGAACGCCGATTCGCTCTCGGCGGCGTCCCCGGCATCCTGTGGACACCGGAATCGGCGTCCCCGTCCACTCCGGTGCCGCTGATCCTTGCCGGCCAGCCCGGCGGCCTCGGGATGGAGCGGATGTACCCCCGGTTGCTCGGGCGTGCTCGGCACGCCGCGGCGTCGGGCTTCGCGACCGCGGCGATCGAACTGCCCGGCAGCGGTGACCGCCCGCCGCTCCCCGGCATGGACCAGGCGCGCGCGGACCTCCGCCGGGCCGTCGCAGCCGGCGAGTCGGTTCCCGACGATGTCGTCGACCGCCTGATCCTGCCGCTCGTCGACCAGGCCGCACCCGAATGGCAGGCGACGCTCGACGCGCTCCTCGAACTGCCCGAGATCGCCGACCGCGTCGGATACTCCGGCGGGGTCATCGCCCTCGCCACCCGGCTCGCGGCGACCGAGCCGCGGATCAGCGCCGCAGGCATGTTCGCGGGCAGCTACGTGCCGCGGTCGACCATGACAGAGGCACGGACGGTCACCATTCCGCTTCACGTCCTGCTGCAGTGGGACGACGAGGGCAACGACCGACAGATGGCCCTCGATCTGTTCGACGCCTTCGGGTCAGCCGAGAAGACGCTGGTCGCCAACATGGGCGGACACACCGGCGTTCCCGCTCACGCGGGCGACGCGGCGAACGACTTCTTCGTCCGGCATCTGCGATAGCGGCGTCCGCCGGGTTCGACGAGTCGACGGAATCTGCCGTCCCCGTCAGCGCAGGGTCGCCGGACGCACGACCATCACCGAACTCGCGCGCCGGCCCTTCTCCTGGACCAGCGCGATGGCCTGACCGCTCGGATCGACGACCGTGTAGATCCCCTTCATCCCCACCGGCTCCAGCCAGCGGCCCTGGCTGATCGACTCGGCCTCGTCGTCGGAGATCGCGCGGTGCGGGAAGCACAACTTGGCCGCGTCGTCGATGCCGAGGCTCAAACCGGGATTCTCGTCGACATCGGCCATCGTCCGGGAGTGCTCCAGGGTGAACGGCCCGACGGCGGTGCGACGTAGCACTGTCAGGTGCCCGCCGACTCCGAGCGCGGCACCGAGATCCCTTGCCAGAGATCGGATATAGGTGCCCGACGAGCAGTCGACCTCGACGTCGAGGTCGATGAACTCGCCGTCCCGGCGAGTATCGAGCACGTCGAAACGGTGGACGGTGACCGGCCGCGCCTGCAGTTCGAACTCGGCCCCGGTGCGGACGAGCGCGTGGGCGCGACGACCGTCGACCTTGATCGCGCTCACCTTCGCAGGCACCTGCTCGATGTCGCCGGTGAGCGACGCGACGACCGCCGCGATCTCCTCATCGCCGACCCCCGAGGCGTCCCGCGATTCGATGACCTCGCCCTCGGCGTCGTCGGTCGACGTCGACTGCCCCAGGCGGATGGTCGCAGCGTACGACTTGGTGGTCAGTGAGAGCAGCCCGAGCAGCTTGGTCGCGCGTTCGATGCCGATGACGAGGACACCCGTGGCCATCGGATCCAGGGTGCCGGCATGCCCGACCCGTCGGGTATTGAAGGCCTTGCGGCACTTCGCGACCACGTCGTGGCTGGTCATGTCTGCGGCTTTGTCGACGACGAGGAGTCCGGCGTTCTCGATGGAGGCGTCTGCCATGTCAGGTGAGTGCAATCGTGGTGAGGATCAAACCGCGGGAGATCTGCCAGCGGCCGGGCAGCGTCAACAGCGGCGGTCCGCCGTCGATCACCGCGCCGTCGATCAGGATGGTCGAGGTGAAGGTACCGGCAGGCTCGCCCGCGGTGCCAATCGAGTCGTCGCGCTCGAACGTGATGTGCGCGTCCTCGAAGCCCAGCCAACGCTCGGTCAGCGGGAACCAGGCCTTGTAGGTGGCCTCCTTGGCGCAGAACAGCAGACGGTCCCAGTGCAGGTCCCGGTCCCGGCCGGCCAGGACCTCCCGCTCGGCTTCGACGCTCGTGTGATCGAGTACTCCGTCGGGTAGCGCCTCGTGCGGTTCCGCGTCGATCCCGAGCGAACGGACCTGCATCGAGTAGGCGGTCACCGCGGCCCGGTAGCCGTCGCAGTGCGTCATGCTGCCGACCACCTGACGCGGCCACAGCGGCATCCCGCGCTCTCCGCGGAGGATCGGCACCGGATCGATGCCGATCTGGCCCAACGCCTGTCGGGCACAGTGACGGGCGGTGGTGAACTCCCGGCGGCGCTTCTCGACCGCGCGGCCGATCAGACTCTCCTCGGCGGGCATCACCGTCAGCCCCTCCGGGTCGCCGAAGGACTCGGCCGAACCGACGCCCGCGGGCATCAGATCTTCGATCACAGGATGTCGTCCTTCCGGTTCGACTCGGCGCGACGCGCCCGCGTCCGCTCCACTCTCGCCCGGAACGCCGCCGCCTGCTCCTTGTAGTCCGGCGGCAGGTCGAACCGCGCGCCGAACTCGTGCAGGTCCCCCTCGCGCAGACCGTCGTCGGGCCAGATGTTCCGCAGCAGCGGCTTCGGGAGCCCGCGGCGGTTCCACTCGCGCGGGTAGCCGACGGACACCTCCTCGAACCGCACGCCGTCGTACCAGGTGGTGCGCGGAATATGGAGGTGACCGTAGACGGAGCGGACCGCGTTGAACCGGGTGTGCCAGTCGGCGGTCAGCTCACTGCCGCACCACAGGGCGAACTCCGGGTAGAACAGGGCGTCGCACGGCTCGCGGCGCAGCGGCCAGTGGTTGATCAGGACGGTCGGCTCAGCCGGATCGAGCGCCTCCAGCCGCGCGCGCGTGGCCTCGATTCGGGCCCGGCCCCAGGCGTCACGGGTGCCGAAGGGCTCGGGCGAGAGCAGGAACTCATCCGTCGCGACCACGTTCGCCTCGCGTGCGACGGCGAGGGCCTGCAGCGCCGTCGACGTGCCCTCAGGCCGGAACGTGTAGTCGTAGAGCAGGAACATCGGCACCACACGCACCGGTGCCGTGCCGTCGCCCGGGTCGAAGAGCGGATACCGATCCTCCGGCGTGACCACGCCGAGGTCGCGGCAGGCCTGAACCAGATAGTCGTACCGCGCGACTCCGAACACCTGCAACGGGTCCTTCGCGGTCGTGTAGAGCTCGTGGTTCCCCGGCACCCAGACCACCGTGTGGAATCTGTTCTTCAGACGCCGCAGCGTGTCGATGATGTCGTCGGTCCGTTCGGCGACGTCGCCGGCGACGATCAGCCAGTCCCCCGGGTCCGACGGCTTGATCTGCTCGAGGATCGGCTCATTGCCTCGGTGGGAGACGTGCAGGTCGCTGACCGCCCAGAGCGTTGCCATGGCGACCATGGTGCCACGAGCCCGCTTCCGGAGATTCTTCCCGCCCGGCAGCGCATGATTGTCCTGTGACGCCCGCCACTCACGGTGGGACGGGTCACGTCAGCCCGCTTTCGGCATTCAGGAGGAACGTTGAGCACCGTCGAGACAGTCAAGGGCCAGGTCGATGTGAACGACTTGGGGCAGGTGCTGATGCACGAGCACGTCTTCACGATCGGCAGCGAGATCCGGGACAACTATCCCGACTACCCGGACCCGTGGGACGAGGACCACCGTGTCGCCGATGCGGTGGCGAAACTCAATGAGGTCGCTACGCGTGGAGTCCGGACCATCGTCGATCCGACGGTGATCGGACTCGGCCGGTACATCCCGCGCATCCAGCGGATCAACGAGCGGGCCGACATCAACATCGTCGTGGCCACGGGGATCTACACGTACCACGATGAGCCCGTGCAGTTTCACTTCACCGGTCCGGGGAAGGTCTTCGACACCGAGGTCGATCCGATGACCGACCTGTTCATCGGCGACATCCGCAACGGCATCGCCCACACCGGAGTCAAAGCGGGACTGCTCAAGTGCGCGATCGACGAGGCCGGCCTGACCCCCGGCGTCGAGCGGGTGATGCGGGCGGTCGCGCAGGCACATGTGGAGACCGGTACGCCGATCACCGTGCACACCCACGTCGGCATCGAAGCCGGGCTGGTGGCGGCGAGGGTGTTCGCCGAGGAAGGGTGCGACATGAGCAAGGTGGTGCTGGGCCACAGCGGCGACACGACCGACCTCGACTACCTGAAGCGGCTGGCCGACACCGGCGCGATCCTTGGCATGGACCGCTTCGGCATCGACGCCTTCTCCCCCTTCGAGGACCGGGTCTCGATGGTCGCACAGATGGTCGACGCGGGATTCGTCTCGCAGCTGGTGCTGTCGCACGACGCCTCCTGTTACTCGGACTTCTTCCCCGAGGAGGCCCGCAAGGCGGCGCTGCCGAACTGGCACTACACCCACATCCACGACGACGTCCTGCCCGCTCTGCGCGAGCGCGGTGTCACCGACGAGCAGATCACGACGATGCTCGTCGACAACCCCCGCGCGTACTTCACCCCGGTCGCGTGATGTCCGGCATCGTTCCGATCAGTCGCGCCCGCAATCCGTTTCCGCAGGACGGCGTCACCGTCGACGCCCGGGGCGTCCCGCACCTCGACGAGCTGCCGTCGTCGCTGATCGCGATGCTCGCGGTGCATGTCGACGCGCGCCCCGACGCCGAAGCCGTCGTCGAACTCGGCGGCGAACGCCTCACCTACCGGGAGCTGTGGGACCGGGCCGCGCGGATCGCCGGCGGCCTCCGCGGACGCGGACTGCAGCGCGGCGACCGTGTCGCCGTCCGCTACCCGGCCGGGGTCGACTGGGTGCTCGCCTTCTGGGGGGTGCTCTTCGCCGGCGGCATCGTGGTCGCGGTCAACACGCGCTCCAGCGAGTCGGAGGTCGCGTTCCTGCTGGACGACTCGGGCGCGTCGATCGACCTGGCACCCGGCGCCGACCTGCCCGTCGGCGACCCGTTCGTCGACGAGACGGCGACCCTGACCGACGTCGCGGCGCTGTTCTACACCTCCGGAACCACCGGCCGTCCGAAGGGGGTGCCGACCACCCACGAGGCGTTCCTGACCAACACCGGGAATGTGGCCCGCTGCTTCGCGATTCCGTCCGACATCGGCACGGACATGCGGACACTGATCTGCGTGCCGCTCTTCCACGTCACCGGCTGCAACTCGCAGTTGCTGGTGGCCGCGTACTACGGCGGCACCGCTGTCATCATGCCGACGCTGGACGTCGGTGCCCTCATCGGGACGCTGGCCGCCGAGCGGATCACCTTCCTGGTCACGGTGCCCGCGATCTACGCGCTGATGCTGCGGCACGCGGACTTCGCCGGCGCCGACACGTCCACGGTGCGGTGGCTGGCGTATGGCGGCGCGCCGATCGCCCCGAGCCTCGTCGCCTCACTCAAGCGCGCGTTCGATGCCGCTCGCGTGGCCAACGGTTACGGGATGACCGAGTCGGCGTCGCTCATGACGGTCCTGCCGCACGAGGACGCGGAGGATCACGCCGACTCGGTGGGCTATGCCGTGCCCTCAGTGGAACTCGGTGTCGCGCCGTTCGGCGACGAACCCGGCTTCGGCGAGCTGGTGGTGCGGGGAGCCAATATCACCGCCGGATACTGGCAGCGTCCCGATGCGACCGCCGAGACGATCGTGGACGGGTGGCTGCACACCGGCGACGTCGTCCGGGTCGACGACGCGGGGCGGGTCCGGATCGTCGACCGTACCAAGGACATCATCAACCGCGGTGGCGAGAACGTGTCCAGCATCGAGGTCGAATCGGCGCTGATGGCGGTGCCCGGAGTGCTGGAGGCCGCGGTCATCGCGGTACCGGACGACGTCCTCGGCGAGAAGGTGGGCGCGGTGATCTACACCGGCGGTGAGACGATCGACGTGGCCGAGGTGATCGCGGCGGTGTCCGAGTCGATCGCCGATTTCAAGGTGCCGCAGTTCGTCTCCGTGATCACCGAGCCGCTCCCCCGCAACCCGGGCGGAAAGATCGTCAAGGGCCGCGTGCGCGATTCGGTGGTGTGGGGTGAGGCGCTTCGCTGAGCGGG
This sequence comes from Gordonia neofelifaecis NRRL B-59395, assembly GCF_000192435.1. Lineage (GTDB taxonomy): Bacteria > Actinomycetota > Actinomycetes > Mycobacteriales > Mycobacteriaceae > Gordonia > Gordonia neofelifaecis. The sequence continues at coordinate 246,678 of NZ_AEUD01000005.1, read as the reverse complement.
TCACGGGGAGGGGCGCGCCCGGGGCGTGGCGGTGTCGACCTGCACCGATCCGGTAGTAGCGTCGAAGACATGACCGCATCTGTCCCCGTTCCGCCGCCGACGGTCGAGCTCACCCCGGCGCCGGCACTCCGCAACTTTCCCGATCGGGACCGCTACGAGCTCTGGTCGGGCGATGAACTCGTCGGAGTGGAGGGCTACGAACGCCGCGACGAGCACACCCTCGTCCTGCTCCACACCGTCGTCACCGAGAAATACGGCCGGGCGGGCTTCGCCCGGTTGCTCGTCGCCTCGGTGCTCGACGAACTCTCCGCGCAGGGCACGAAGATCGTCCCGGTGTGCACGTACGTGCAGTCGTTCCTCGAGCGCTTCCCGCAGTACCAGCCGGTCGTCGCCGACCGGTGATCCGACTGCGATGAATCTGCGCCCGACACGGGCGCAGATTCATCGCAATGGGTCATATCCTCGCATTGAGCATCTCGAGCACCTCGTCGAGGACCTCTCCCGGCCGGTACGTCAGGTCGTGCCAGGTGTACACCTTCTTGCGCCATCCGGCGGCGTCGAGCGCGTTGTATTTCGCCCGGTCCGCCTGAAATCGGTCGTGCTGGTAATGGAAGGCCAGTCCGTCGATCTCGATCGCGACGCGGAGATCGGGCCAGCCGAAGTCGAGACGCCACCGTCCGAATCGGAGCTGCTGCACCCAGCCGGTGATGCCGGCCTCGCGCAGCAGACGTACGAAGAGCCGTTCGGCCTCTGACTCCGAATCCTGCGAGGCGATGCGCACGAGCCGCCGAGCCTCACCTATCCCGCGACTGCCCGCGTAGCGCTCGACGACGGCCTCGAGCTCGGTGACTGTGACGACACCACGCTGCAGCGCCCGGTCGAGGAATCGACCGCCGTCGGGCATCGCGGCCGCGCCGAACATCACCGTCGCCGGCGGCGTGGTCACGCGGAGCCCGCGGACCATGGTCAAGTCCGCATCGTCGTAGTGCCGACGAGTGAGGTCCAGCGGGCCGAGCGACCACCGGTCGGCGGTAGTCGTGTTGGCTGTCGCAACGGTCAACGGATACGTCAGGGAATCGAGCATTCCATGCCACCAGGCCGCCGTTGTCCGGTCAGCCACGCCATGGTGCGCGGCCACCGCTGCTCGGACCAGCAGACTCTCGGTGAGCGGATGCGAACTCGATCGATAGATTCCGCGGACGAGCGCACACCACTCCCGCCGGTCCAGTCGGCCCCGGATCTCCTTGCGGGTGAGACCGCCCCGGAGCGCTTGCGCCGAGGTGATGAGTCCGTCCTGTTCAGCGATCAACGCGGCCAGCGCGCCCGAGTCCCCCATGTCCTATTGGACGCAGCGGCACGCTCCTGGGTTCCACCGACACGACTTCCGATGAATCTGCGCCCACCAGGGGCGCAGATTCATCGGAAGTTCGCTACTTGACCCACGCCCCACTTCGCACACGCCACACCACCGCGGCCAGCCGGATGCACATGAAGGCGAGCAGACCGCTCCAGATGCCCGCCAGGCCCCAATCGAACACCCACGACAGCCAGATGAGCGGCAGGAAGGCGCCGAGGGCGCCCGCCAACGTCGCGGTGCGCAGGAACGCGGCGTCGCCGCTGCCGAGCAGCACGCCGTCGAGCGCGAAGACCACGCCCGCGATCGGCAGCATCACGACGAAGAACCACCAGGGTGTCCGCATGGCGTCGAGAATCTCCGCGTCGTCGGTGAAGATCCGTGGAATCAGCGTGACCCCGGCGGCGAGCACCCCGGCAAGTGCGACGGAGACGCCGAAAGACACGACCGTCGCGTGCCTGGCCGATCTCCGTGCGACGTGGAAGGCCCCCGCGCCGAGCGCCGCGCCCACCAATTGCTGCGCCGCGATGGCGAGCGAGTCGAGCAGCAGCGAACTGAACTCCCACAGTTGCAGCACCACCTGATGCGCCGCGACCTGTGCGACTCCGAACCGGGCGGCGACGGCCGCGGCGGAGATGAAGCAGATCTGGAACGACAGGCTGCGCAAGACGAGGTCCCGAGCCATCGTGAGCTGAGCGCGGATCACCGGCCAGTCCGGAGCGAGTCCGCCGGTCCGCTCCGAGACCAGACGGGCGACGAAGGCGACACCGGTGATCGACTGACCGACCAGGTTCGCCCAGGCGCTGCCCTGGAGCCCGAAACGCGGCAACCCGCCGACGCCGTGCACGAGTCCGATGCACAGCACCGCCGACACCGCCAGTCCGGCCACGACGAAGTAGACCGGGCGCCGGGTGTCCTGCACACCGCGCATCCAGCCGTTGCCTGCCATCGCGAAGAGGATCAACGGCACACCGAAGACGGCGATCCGCAGCCAGGACGCGGCGTCCGCCGCGACCTGCGGGTCCGGTACCAGCGCACGCGTGATCTGCGGTGCGAGAAGCCACGCGATCGCGACGATCGCGCCGCCGACGCCCAGTGCGATCCAGCTCGCCTGGACCCCCTCGTGGATGGCGCGCTCGCGGTCGCCGGCACCGAACGCCCGGGCCGAGCGTGCAGTGGTGCCGTACGAGAGGAAGGTGAGCTGAGTGCTGATCACCGACAGCACCAGGGTCGCGACGGTGAGCGCCGCGAGTTCGGTGGCACCGAGCCGTCCGACGACCGCGAGATCCAGCATCAGATACAGCGGCGGTGCGATGAGCACCACCAGGGCCGAACTCGCCAGCTTCAGCATCGCCGACAGTCCGACTTCAGGCGCGCAGAGCGGCCAGCAGATGTTCGACGACGCCGGCCGCGTCGCCGGTGTCACTGTAGCCCGCGGCGCGGACGTGCCCGCCGCCGCCGAGAGACTGCGCGATCGGGACCAGGTCGACGTCGGTCTTACTGCGCAGCGACACGGCCCAGTCGCCGGGACGAACCTCCTTGAACACCGCGGCGACCTCGGCCTCCCGCGCGGTACGGACGATGTCGATCACGCTCTCCGACTCGTCCCAGTTCATGCCCGACATCTGATCGGCGTCGACGATGGCGTACACCAGTCCCCGGCCGTCGAGCACCTCGGCGTCGAGCACCGAGTCGGCGAGCACGGCGGAGACCATCTGCAGCCACGAGTAGGGATGCGAGTCGAGCAACAGCCTGCTCCAGCGAGCGCCGTCGACGCCGGCCTCCAGCAAGCGGGCGGCCACCCCGAACGACGCCGGACGCGCCCACTTGAACGATCCGGTGTCGGTGACCAGCCCGGCGTACAGGCAGGTCGCGATGTCCGGAGTCAGTTCGGCGTCGAGCGCGTCGATCACGTCGAGGACGATCGCCGCGGTGCAGTCGGAGTCCGGATCGACGAGGTCGTGGTCGGCGAACCCCGGGTTCGAGATGTGGTGGTCGATGCACACGGTGGTCGTGCCTGCGGTGAACACCGACTCGAGGTCGCCGAGCCTGCCTGCGGTGGCCGCGTCGACGGCGACCATCACCTCCGACGCGGGCAGCCGCTCGGCGTCCACCAGCAGATCGACGCCGGGCAGCCGGCGCAGCGGTCCGGGTAGCGCTTCGGACCCGGAGAACGCGCAGTGAACGCGCTTCCCCAGACCCGAGAGCGCCAGTCCCAGACCGAGCGCACTGCCGATCGTGTCGGCGTCCGGCCGCACATGGCTGATGATCGACACCGAATCGGCACCGTTCAGCGTGGCGGCCACAGAATCGCGCGAGGCGGGATTCACCCGAGCGAGTCCTCTGGCTCGTCGGACTCGTCCTCGTCATGACGGTACGGATCGACGTCGCCCGCGGGCTGCGCATCGCGCGCCGCCCGTGCCACCGACTCATCCTGCGCCCGCGCACGGGCCAGCAACTCGTCCATCGCCCGGGTGGCGTCCGGCACCGTGTCGAGCTCGAAACGGAGTGTCGGCGTGAACCGCACACCCGTTCCGGCACCGACCTTCGACCGGAGCGCGCCGGTCGCGGCGGCCAGACCGGCCGCCGCTTCCGCCACATCGGGTTCGGACTCGACCGAATCGCCCATCACCGTGTAAAACACGGTCGCATCGTGCAGATCACCGGTGACCCGGCAATCGGTGATGGTCACATGAGCGAGCCGAGGGTCCTTGATCTCGCCACCGATCGCCGAGGCGACGATGGTGGTGATCCGTTTCGCGAGCCGCGCGGCCCGTGCAGGATCTGCCATGATCTAGTCCCGCGCCTTCTCGACCATCTCGAACGCCTCGATCACGTCGCCGACCTTGATGTCGCTGTAGGTCAGCGTGAGACCGCACTCGTAGCCTTCGCGGACTTCGGTGGCGTCGTCCTTCTCACGCTTCAGCGAACTGATCGTGAGGTTGTCGGCGACCACCGCGTTGTCGCGGAGCAGGCGAGCCTTCGCGTTGCGGCGCATGATGCCCGACTGGACGAGGCAACCGGCGATGTTGCCGATCTTGGACGACTTGAAGATCGCCCGGATCTCGGCGCGACCGAGCTCCGACTCCTCGTAGATCGGCTTGAGCATGCCCTTGAGAGCCGCCTCGATCTCCTCGATCGCCTTGTAGATGATCGAGTAGTACCGGATCTCGACGCCCTCGCGGTTGGCGAGCTCGGTGGCCTTGCCCTCGGCACGGACGTTGAATCCGATGATGATCGCATCCGACGCCGCCGCCAGGTTGACGTTGGTCTCGGTGATGCCGCCGACACCGCGGTCGATGACGCGCAGCGAGACCTCGTCGTCGATCTCGATCTGAAGCAGCGCCTCTTCGAGCGCCTCGACGGTGCCCGAGTTGTCGCCCTTCAGGATCAGGTTCAGCTGGCTGGTCTCCTTGAGCGCCTTGTCCAGGTCCTCGAGGCTGATCCGCTTGCGGCTGCGGGCGGCCAGCGCGTTGCGCTTGCGCGCATTGCGACGGTCCGCGATCTGCCGAGCGATGCGGTCCTCCTCGACCACGAGCAGGGTGTCACCGGCCCCCGGCACCGACGTGAAGCCGATGACCTCGACCGGCCGCGACGGGTATGCCTCTTCGACGTCGTCGCCGTGCTCGTCGACCATGCGACGGACGCGGCCGTAGGCGTCGCCCGCGACGATCGAGTCGCCGACACGCAGGGTGCCGCGCTGGATGAGCACCGTCGCCACCGGGCCGCGACCGCGGTCCAGGTGGGCTTCGATGGCGACACCCTGGGCGTCCATGTCCGGGTTGGCGCGCAGATCGAGCGAGGCGTCGGCGGTCAGCAGAACCGCTTCGAGCAGCGCGTCGATGTTCTCGCCCTGCTTGGCCGAGATGTCGACGAACATGGTCTCGCCGCCGTACTCCTCGGGGATCAGCCCGTACTCGGTCAGCTGGCCGCGGATCTTGGTCGGATCCGCACCTTCCTTATCGATCTTGTTGACCGCCACGACGATCGGCACGTCCGCGGCCTGCGCGTGGTTCAACGCCTCCACCGTCTGCGGCATGACGCCGTCGTCGGCCGCGACCACGAGGATCGCGATGTCCGTCGACTTCGCGCCGCGGGCACGCATGGCGGTGAACGCCTCGTGACCCGGGGTGTCGATGAAGGTGATCAGGCGATCTTCGTCGTTCAGGTGCGTGTTCACCTGGTACGCGCCGATGTGCTGCGTGATACCGCCGGCCTCGCCGCCACCGACATTCGCCTTGCGGATGGTGTCGAGCAGTCGCGTCTTGCCGTGGTCGACGTGACCCATGACGGTGACCACCGGAGGCCGCTGGGCGAGGTCCTCTTCGCCGCCCTCGTCCTCGCCGTAGGTGAGGTCGAAGCTCTCCAGGAGCTCGCGATCCTCGTCCTCCGGGCTGACGACCTGGACGACGTAGTTCATCTCGCCGCCGAGCAGCTCCAGCGTCTCGTCGTTGACCGACTCGGTCGCCGTGACCATCTCACCGAGGTTGAACAGCGCCTGGACCAGCGATGCCGGGTTGGCGTTGATCTTGTCGGCGAAGTCCGACAGGGAGGCACCACGAGCGAGGCGGATGACCTCGCCGTTGCCGTGCGGCAACCGGACGCCGCCGACCTCTGGTGCGCGCATCGAGTCGTACTCTTGGCGCTTCTGACGCTTGGACTTGCGGCCCCTGCGCGGTGCACCGCCGGGACGACCGAACGCACCCGCGGTTCCACCGCGACCACGACCGCCACCGCCACCGCCGCCGGGACGACCGCGGAAGCCGCCGCCGGGAGCGGCTCCGCCGCCACCGCCGCCACCGCCGTTGCGGAAGCCGCCGCCTCCGCCGGGACCGCCGCTACGACCGCCGGGGCCGCCGCGACCACCCGGACGGGCGTCGGGACGCGCCGCACGCTGGGGCATCGCACCCGGGCTGGGACGCGGTGGCATATTGCCCGGGTTCGGACGAGGACCGCCCGAGCCGCCGGGACGGGGACCACCGGCACCCGGACGAGCGCCCTGAGCGCCACCCGGACGCGGACCGCCCTGACCGGCGCCGGGACGGGGGCCGCCCTGACCGGGACGACCGCCGGGACGCGGACCCGCGGCACCCGGACGGGCAGCCTGCGGACGCGGCGCGGGAGCCGGAGTCGACGAATACGGGTTGTTTCCGACGCGCGGCTGGCGCGGGCCGGGGCGCGGACCCGGACGCGGGCCCGGAGCCGCCGGAGCCTGACCCGACTGCGCGGCCGGAGCCGCGGGCTTCTCGGGCGCTGCGGCTGCGGGCTTCGGCGCCTCTGCAGCCGGAGCCGAGGGCTCCGGTGCCGCCTTCGGCGCGGGCTTGGGACCCGGCTTCGGGCCGCCTGCCGACGGTGCGGGCGCTGCTTCTGCAGCCGGAGCGGCCTTCGCCGGCGCCGGCTTCGGCGCGGGGCCGGGCTTGGGGCCCGGCTTCGCTGCCGACGGCTTGGCTGCAGGCTTCGCCGGAGCGGCGCCTGAGCCGGATTCGAAAGATTCACGCAGTCGACGGGCCACGGGGGCCTCGACGGTCGACGATGCGGATTTGACGAACTCGCCCTGTTCCTTGAGTCGTTCCAGCACTGCCTTGCTGGGGATGCCCAATTCCTTGGCCAGTTCGTGCACGCGGGCTTTGCCTGCCACTGCTCTCCTCACTTGGAGGTCGAGCGGGCTGCCCGCGTCGACCTCGGTTTATTCAGTAAACGTGCTCATCGTGGAGACTTCACGGTGTGCTCATGTCTTCTGCTACCTGTCCTGACTCCCTGCGGAGCCCTCACTCTTGATCACACCGAGGTTCTCGGCGAGATCCTGTGGTCTCACGGCGACGCCGCGATCCCGTAGCGCCGTTCCGAAAGCGTTGCGCCGCACCGCGAGCGACAGACAATCGTCGCTCCGATGCAGCCAGGCGCCTCGGCCCGGCAGTCTCCCCCGTTCGTCGATCGCCACCTCCGCTGCACTGTCTGTGCCGCGTACAGCCACCAGCCTGACCAGGTGCGAAGCTTGATCACGCCGGCGACAGCCGATGCAGGTTCGCACCGGAGATGTCGACGTTCGAAGGGCCACAGGTCAGTTTAGCGTATCGGCGGCGTCGTCGGCGCCACCCTCGGTGTCGCGCGGGCCACCATCGCCCGCATCCGACCGGATGTCGATCCGCCAGCCGGTGAGCCGAGCCGCCAGACGCGCGTTCTGTCCCTCTTTTCCGATGGCGAGCGACAGCTGGTAGTCCGGCACGATCACCCGGGCCGCCTTGGTCTCCTGATCGATCACCGTCACCGAGACGACCTTCGCCGGCGACAGCGCGTGTCCGACGAATTCCGCGGGATCGGTCGCGTAGTCGATGATGTCGATCTTCTCGCCCGACAGTTCACTCATCACATTGCGGACGCGCTGACCCATCGGGCCGATGCACGCACCCTTCGCATTGAGCCCGGCGACACCGGTGTGCACGGCGATCTTCGAGCGGTGCCCGGCCTCGCGAGCCACGGCGACGATCTCCACTGAGCCGTCGGCGATCTCCGGGACCTCGAGCGAGAACAACTTCCGGACCAGGTTCGGGTGGGTGCGCGACAGGGTGATCTGCGGGCCGCGGCTGCCGCGCGCCACGCCGACGACGTAGCACTTGATGCGGTCGCCGTGCTTGTAGCTCTCGCCGGGCACCTGCTCGGCGGGCGGGATCACGCCCTCCGTGGCATTGGAATCGCTGCCGATCTGGACGATCACCATGCCGCGCGCGTTCGCCTTGGCGTCGGCCTGCACGATGCCGCCGACCACCTCGCCCTCGTGCGCGACCAGTTCGCCGTAGTTCTTCTCGTTCTCGGCGTCGCGCAGCCTCTGCAGGATCACCTGGCGCGCAGTGGTCGCGGCGATGCGGCCGAAGCCCTCCGGGGTGTCGTCCCACTCGTGGACCACATTGCGGTCCTCATCGAGCTCCTGCGCCATCACGCGCACCTGACCCGACTTGCGGTCGATGTCGATGCGCGCGTTCGGGGCGAAGCCGTCGGTGTGCCGGTACGCGGTGAGCAGTGCGGTCTCGATCGCCGAGAGCACGGTCTCGGCCGGGACGCCCTTGTCGGCCTCGATCAACCGCAGTGCGCTGATGTCAATGTGCATGGTGGCGACTCCTATTCGCTTATCGGATTGAGTTGTCGGTGGTGGAGGTTCGGTCGGTGAGTCACGATTCCCGTCGGCGGGCGATCTCGTCGTCGCTCAGTCCGCAGGCGCGGAGCGCGGCCTCCCCGGGCTTGCTGAAGTCGACTTCGACGACGGCGCGCACGATGTCGGCCAGCGCGACGTCGACCGTCTTGATCCGGCTCTTGTCGACCAGCACGAGCGTCACCTGGTCGTCGTCGCTCTCCCCGACTCGCGCTTCGACCGTCCGCGCCGCGCCGTCGACGGTGTACTCCGCCGTTACCTTGCGGCCCTGACTGCGGCGCCAGTGGCGCGGCAGGGTCAACGGCCGGCCGATACCGGGGGTGGTGAGTTCGAGGTCGTAGGGCGACTCGCCGAGCAGGTCCGAGTCGTCGAGCACCGATTCCAGCGCGCGGCTCAGGTCGGCCAGCGCGTCGAGGGAAGCGCCGCCGTCGCGGTCGACGACGATCCGGATCTCGCGCCGTCCCGGCGGGGTGAGGATCGCGACCTCTTCGAGGTCGTAGCCGTGCTCGGCGAGAGGCGCCGTCAACACGTCGCCGATGTCTCCGGTCAGAGCGTCCGCAGTCATCGCGCGAGTCCTCCTGGGTTTCGTTGTCTCGGGCGGTCCACCGGTGGTCCCGGCGCGCCCGCCGGGCCGGGCTTCGAGTGTAGTCGACTCGGCCGACTGGCAGAATCGTCCACCGTGACACCAGTGCCGATCCAGGACCAGGCTCCTGCCCCCGTATCCCCGCGCGGCCCAGCGACCACGTCGGCGATGACTCGCCGGACGATGCTGCGGGGTGCCGCCGTCGTCGGCGTCAGCGCCGCCGCCGGATGGGCGCTCACCGCGTGCGACACCGGTCCGACGCAGCGGCAGCTCGACGCCGAGGCGCTGCTTCCCCACGCCCAGTCCGCGTATCGGCAGCAGCGGGCGGCGACCGGTCTGGCTCCACGGAACACCGAGTACACCGAGGCGTTGAAGACGGTGGCCGACCAGCGCGGCGCCCACCTCACCGCATTGCGCGACGAGATCAACCGGCTGCACTCGTCGACCGCCGAACAGATCGAGACCCCCGCCGGGACCCCCGTGGCGTCCGTCGAGGCACTCCGCCGAGACATCGAGTCCGCCGCGAAGAACGCGGCGAACTCGTGCGTACGACTGTCGGGCTTCGACGCCGGACTCCTCGGCTCCGTCAGTGCCTCCTGCCAGACCCTCGCGAAAGTGCAACTCGCATGAGCCAGAACACCGCCCTCGACGCCGCGGCCGACGCCGAGAACACCGCCGTCTTCACCTACGGGGTGATCACCGCCTTCACCGCCGGCGACGTGCGGAACACCGTCGCCGAGTACATCGCGGCGCACCGGGTTCGCCGCGACCAGCTGAACGAGGCGCTGCTGGCGGCCGGGCAGCCTGAGCGCACCCCGGCGGCCGGGTACACCCTGCCGATCGAGGTCACCGACGAGGCGAGCTCCGCCAAGGCCGCCCTGGCCGCCGAGAACGACTGCGAGCACGCCTATCGCGCACTGCTCGAGCAGGCCGAGTCGTCGCCGGTCCGGCGGATCGCCGTCGACGGGCTCACCGACTGCGCGCTGCGGTCGTCGTACTGGCGCGGCATCGCCGGGCAGAAACCGCTGACGGTCGCCTTTCCCGGTCAGTAGTCGGGTCCGGTGCGCCTGACTTAAGGTCGCTGTCATGGCGACAGCTCGCATCGGTTCCATCACCCTCGACTGCGACGACCCCGTCGCACTGGCCGACTTCTGGTCGGCGATGCTCGACGGGGTGGTGACCCACACGACGGAGCGATACGCCTGCGTCCGGGCGGGTTCGCTGGTGCTCACCGCGCTCCGAGTCCCCGACCACCGGCCGCCGGAGTGGCCCGGCGGCGCGGTACCCAAGCAGATGCACCTCGATCTGGTGGTCGCCGACCTCGACGACGGGGCCGCCGAGGCGGTCCGCCTCGGCGCGCGACTGTCACCGGAACAGTTCGCACCGGAGCTCTGCCGGGTCCTGTTCGACCCGGCCGGGCATCCGTTCTGCGTCTGTCTCGACCGCGAGCCGTTCTGAGCCCGCCGGTCAGCCTCGCGCGGCCGCGATCACCGCGTCGACGGCGCCGTCGACCGGAGCGGCCGTCGTCTCGCCGCTCAGGCGATCACGGATCTCGATGGTCCCGTCGGCCCAACCTCGGCCGACCACCACGACCACCGGCATGCCGAGCAGCTCTGCGTCCTTGAACTTCACGCCGGGTGAGGCCTTGCGGTCGTCGAAGAGCACCGAGACGCCTGCCGCGTCGAGGTCGGCCGCCAGTCGCTGAGCACCCGCGACGGCCGCCTCGTCCTTGTTCGCGATCACCAGGTGGACGTCGAACGGCGCCACCTCGCGCGGCCAGCGCAGCCCCTTCTCGTCGTGGAGCTGTTCGGCGAGCACCGCGACCATGCGCGAGACGCCGAGTCCGTACGAGCCCATGGTCGGACGGACGGGCTTGCCGTTCTCCCCCAGGACGTCGAAGGCGAAGGCGTCGGTGTACTTGCGGCCGAGCTGGAAGATGTGACCGATCTCGATGCCCTTGGCGGTCTCGAGCACCCCCTTGCCGTCCGGCGAGGGGTCACCCGCGCGCACCTCGGCGGCCTCGATCACGCCGTCGGGGGTGAAGTCGCGACCGCACACCAGGTCGACGTAGTGCTTGCCCGGCTCGTCGGCGCCGGTGATCCACCGGGTGCCGCTGACCACTCGCGGGTCGGCGAGGTAGGCGAAGCCCGCGGCCTGGACGGCCTTGGGGCCGATGTAGCCCTTCACCAGCTCCGGGTTGGCCTCGAAGTCCGCGTCCACGAGGAGCTCCACCTCGGACGGCTCGACGGAGGCCTCCAGTCGCTTGAAGTCGACTTCGCGGTCACCGGGGACCGCGACCGCGGTGATCTCCCAGTCGCCGCCCGGCTTGCGGATCTTGACCATCACGTTCTTGAGGGTGTCGGCGGCGGTGTACTCGCCGTCGAGCGCTCCGTTGGCCCAGTCGACGAGGGTGTCGATGGTCGGGGTGTCGCCGGTGTCGTGCACGACCGCCGCGGGCTGCCCGTCGAGCGGGATCGGCGCGGGCGCGGGCGTGACGACGGCTTCGACGTTCGCCGCGTAACCCGACTCGGTGCTGCGGACGAAGGTGTCCTCGCCCACCTCGCACTCGGCGAGGAACTCCTCGGAGGCGCTGCCGCCCATCGCGCCGGAGGTCGCGGCGACGATCACGTACTTCACGCCGAGACGGTCGAAGATGCGCTGGTACGCGGCTCGGTGCGCGTCGTACGACGCCTGCAGCCCGGCGTCGTCGATGTCGAACGAGTAGGAGTCCTTCATCACGAACTCGCGGCCACGGAGCAGGCCCGCGCGGGGACGCTCCTCGTCGCGGTACTTCGTCTGGATCTGATACAGCGTGACCGGCAGGTCCTTGTACGAGCTGTACTCGCCCTTGACCAGCTGGGTGAAGATCTCCTCGTGGGTGGGACCGAGCATCATGTCGGCGCCCTTGCGGTCCTTGACGCGGAAGAGCGCCGGACCGTACTCGGTCCAGCGGCCGGTGGTCTCGTAGGGATCGCGCGGCAGCAGCGCGGGCAGCAGGATCTCCTGCGCGCCCATCGCGTCCATCTCCTCGCGGACCAGATTCTCGACCGCACGGAACACCTTGAGCCCCAACGGGAGCCATTCGTAGATGCCCGGCGCCGCACGCCGGATGTAGCCCGCGCGCACGAGCAGCTTGTGGCTCGGCACCTCGGCATCGGCGGGGTCGTCGCGGAGGGTGCGCAGGAACAGGTTCGACATCCGTGTGATCACGATGTACCAGCTTAAACCGATCGCGGGGAGGTTCGTTAGGGTGGTCGCGTGCTCGTCATCCTGCCTCCATCGGAGACCAAATCTGACGGCGGCAAGGCCGCTCCGCTCGACCTCGATTCGCTGGTCCTGCCCGAACTGACGCCCGTCCGCCGCAAGCTGGCCGACGCGATCGTCGAGCTGGCCGCCGACCTGGACGCCTCACGTGCGGCGCTCGGCCTCGGCGCGTCGGCCGTCGCCGAGGTGGAACGCAACGCCGACCTCTGGGAGTCGCCCACCCGGACCGCGATCACCCGCTACACGGGCGTGTTGTACGACGCGCTCGACTACCCCGGGATGACGCGTGCCGCCAAGACCAAGGCCGGCGACCGGCTGATGATCGGCTCCGCGCTGTTCGGCGTCGTCGGAGCCGAGGACCTGATTCCCGCCTACCGGCTGTCCGGCGGCTCCAAGCTCCCCGGCTTGGGGACGCTCGGTGCGCTGTGGAAGCCGGTCCTGTCACCCGCGCTCGACGCGATCGACGATTTCGTCGTCGACCTCCGATCCGGCGTCTATCAGAAGCTCGGCCCGGTCGACGGCGCCGTGACCGCCACCGTCGTCACCGAGTTCCCCGACGGCTCACGCAAGGTCGTGAGCCATTTCAACAAGCACTACAAGGGCCTGATGGCCCGCGAACTGGTCCGGACCCGTCGCAACGTCCGCGACGTGAACGGTCTCGCCGCGGTGCTCTCCGACGCCGGGCAGCGCGTCGAGGTCACGTCACCCCTGGAGATCACGGTCGTCACCGAGTAGCTCGCACTACCAACGCGTACCGCCGGACTTCCCCTCTCGATGTCCGATTCTCGGACTCAGAACGTGGCGGGCGTGCGAGGCAGCGGGCGCAGATGATCGCCGCGCGCGATCATCGCCTCCAGCAGCGGTCCGACGACGTCCCACTGGTGGACCACCTGCCGGAAGCTCAGGCGAACGACGTTGTAGCCCAGCGCTTTCGCGCGAAGATCCCGCAACCGGTCCCTCTCGAACGCGGCCGGGTCCGCGTGATACTCGTACCCGTCGACCTCGACGATCAGCGACCTGCCGATCAGCAGATCGACGCGGCCGAACGGAAGCGGCACCTGTGTGCGGATCACCAGGTTCGGTCGGCGCAGACGCAGGCGAGTCATCGTCTCGGTGCCCGACTCCGACTTCCCGTCGCACCGCTCCAGCAGGCGCGCGAGGTGCGGTGCGATGAACAGTCGCTCCAGCTCCGATGCCGTGCACAGCCGACGGTTCAGCGCCGAGTCGCACACGACGACGAACTGCTCCTCCGACAGGCACTTGGCCGCATGCCGCAGGGAGGTCTCGAGATCGTCGACGGCCCCGGCCTCCGGCGGCTGGCGACCGATCTGCCTGCACCAACCGGGTTGCAGCCGCGCGGTCGCGTCGTTGCCCCGGATGTGCAGGCGGTCGGTCGGCGGCACCCAGACGCCGTGGAGTTCGAGCGCCGACGCGCACGTGAGCACGCCACCCGCCGCGACCGCGCGAACGACCTGCGGGTTCGCCGCGGTCGTCGCGTACCAGTCGCGTCTCAGCCTGATGAGCGCGCCGTCGGCGACCGCCCTGTCGATCTCTGCCCGCGTCGCCCGCTCACGCAGCTGCCCCCACCGGAATACCCCCGTATCCATGGCATGAATTGTCGGTTTCGGGAGGCGGTACGGAGGCACTTCGACGGCAGCGGTCGAAATCTGTGGACAACCTCGCACGACCACCACGCCGCAACACCGAGAATCGGACGTTCGGCGGAGATGAACGGCTATACGCGTTGGTAGTGCGAAGCCGCTACTTCGCCTGCGGGAAGAACCACTGCTGGTCGTCCTGCTCGTCGTCCTCGGGGCGCGCGATCTCGCCCAACTGCGCTCGCTGTGCGCGCAGACGACCGTAGCCGTACGCGGCCGCCATGCCGACGACGCCGGTGATCAGGCCGATCAGCATCTGGAGCTCGCCTGAATCGGACCCGGCGTCGGCGGAGATCCGATAGATCCAGCCGTTGAGCGCGATGACGGCGAGGGCGCCGAAGGTGAGCGGTCCGACGTACGTGGTCCACCAGCCGGCCGCCATCGGTTCGATCCCGGCCCGGCGCCGGTACACCTGCCACGCCGACATCACGACCACCGCGAGGCCGACGAGCACCGCGGTGATCGCCGGATGCACCCACCACGACAGGATCGCCGCAGCGAGAAGGAGCAGTCCCGAGATGCCGGCGGCCACACGAGCCATGTCAGAACCCCAGGACGCGGTCGGCATCGGTGAATCCCGCGACCGGTCCGATCACCGCGATCGCCGGCGCGATCAGCTCCTGCTCGACCGCGGTCTGCGCGGCGTGGGCCAGGTCCGTGCGGAGCAGTCGCTGGTCCGGCCGGGAGGCGTTCTCGATGAAGGCCACCGGCGTGTCGGCCGCACGGCCGCCGTCGAGCAGCGCGGTGGCGAACTCGTCGATCCGCTTGACCGCCATCATCAGGACGACGGTGCCACGCATCTGTGCGAGCGCCTGCCAGTTCGTCAACGAGTCCGGATGGTCGGGCGCCACGTGACCCGAGACGATCACCACCTCGTGTGTGACCCCGCGGTGTGTCACCGGGATCCCGGCCAGCTCGGGGCCGGCGATCGGACTGCTGATCCCGGGCACGACCGTGACCGGGACGCCCGCCGCGACGCACGCCTGCAGTTCCTCGAACCCGCGACCGTAGACATACGGGTCGCCGCCCTTGAGCCGGACGACGAACTTGCCCGCCTTGGCGCGGTCGACCAGGATCTCGTTGATCTGCTCCTGCCGCATCGCCCGGCCGTACGGCACCTTCGCGGCGTCGATCACCTCCACCTGCGGTCCCAGTTCGTCGAGCAGGGCGATCGGCGCGAGTCGGTCGGCCACGACCACGTCGGCCTCGGCGAGGAGCTTGCGTCCTCGCACGGTGATCAGGTCGGCGTCACCCGGACCGCCGCCGACGAGGGCCACGCCCGCGGCGTGTCTGCGGTCGTCGGTGATCCGGAGCGACGTGCCGTCGGCCAGCGCCTCGGTGATCGCCGCACGCACGGCGGCGGATCGACGATGGTCGCCCGCCGCCAGCACACCGAAGTGAAGGTCGCGATGGACACCGGTCGCCGGCGTCACGGCGGTGCCCTGCCGGGCGTCGTCGGCGCGCACGCAGAACACGCGCCGCCGCTCGGCCTCGGCGACGACCGCGGCGTTCACCGCGGGGTCGTCGGTGCAGGCCATCGCATACCAGGCGCCGTCCAGATCACCGTCGGCATACGCGCGGCGATGCACCGTGATCGCGACCTCGGATTCGACCGCCGGCGTCGGGTCGACGGCGACGACGTGCACGTCCGCCCCCGCCGCGACCAGGTTGGGCAGTCGTCGCTGGGCGACGCTCCCGCCGCCGACGACGACGACCTTGCGGCCGTGCAGATCCAGTCCCGCCAGGTAATGCGCTTGCATGAGCAATCAGCCTACCGGGACCGGAGGAGCGGTCAGTCCACCGCTCCGCGCCGGCGCTGTCGATCGAGCGCCCGCTCCCGCGAGGCCTCGAACTTGGCGACCTTGATGTCCATCTCGGCGAGGAATGCGGCGAGCTTCTCCCGATACATCTCGCCGAGCGGCCCGAAGTCGTCGCGCTCGAAGATCCGCCACTTGCGCAACACCGGCATCACGACGTCGGCCATGTGCTGCGGAAGGTCGTAGATACCGCCCTTCGCGATCAGCACCGCGTTGCGGCGGAAGTTCGGCATGGTGGCACCGGGCATCTGAAAACTGGAGACGATGGTGTAGATCGCCGCCATCGCCTCGTCGGGCACCAGATCCAGGGCCCCGGCGACCACGTTCCGGTAGAAGAGCATGTGCAGGTTCTCGTCGGCGGCCACCCGCTGCAGCATGCGGTCGGCGATCGGATCACCGCACGCCTTGCCGGTGTTCCGGTGGCTGACACGGGTCGCGAGTTCCTGAAACGACACGTACGTGACCGCGAACAGCATGTCGTAGCTGTGGTCGCGCTGACCGTCGTCCTCGGGCAGCGGGTTGAAACCGCCGATCATGTGCGCCATCCGGGTGCGCTCCAGCTCCACCGGATCCACGCCGCGCGTCACCACCAGGTAGTCGCGCATCACGATCGAGTGCCGCATCTCCTCGGCGGTCCACCGGCCGACCCAGTAACCCCAGGCGTCGTCGAGACTGAAGTTGTCGGCGATCACCCGGTGATACGACGGCAGGTTGTCCTCGGTCAGCAGATTGGTGATCATCGCCGCCTTGGCGGTCTCCGACAGCTGCGACTGCTCCGGGTCCCAGTCGATCCCGCCCAGCGCGGCGAAGTTGCGGCCGTCGTCCCACGGGATGTAGTCGTGCGGGTTCCAGTCACGGGTCATCTTCATGTGCCGCTCCACCTCCGTCTCGCAGACGGGGAGGAGTTCGCGAAGGAGGTCCGAGCCACTCATGGGCTTGCCGATCAAACTGGTCATGCACCCAACGATGCCCGCGGCGACCTGCGATTTCAGGGGCCGAAGGTCCCGGCCGGATTAGGCCCCGAGTCGCGACCGCACCTGTTGTAGCGTCTATGTCATGAGTGCACCGACTCGTCGAATCCGTGTCTTCCTCGTCGACGACCACGAACTGGTCCGACGCGGCCTCCGGGACCTGCTGAGCACCGCGGAGGACCTCGAAGTGGTCGGCGAAGCCGCCACCGTCGCCGAGGCCGGTGTCGGCATCGCCGCGACCTCCCCCGACGTCGCGGTGCTCGACGTCCGGCTCCCGGACGGCAACGGTGTGGAGCTGTGCCGCGCCGTCCGCAGCTCGCAGCCGTCGGTGCACTGCCTGATGCTGACCAGCTACGCCGACGACGACGCCCTCCTGGCCGCGGTACTGGCCGGTGCGTCCGGTTTCGTCCTCAAGCAGATCCTCGGCCACAATCTGATCGCCGCGGTGCGGACCGTCGGCGCCGGCGGATCGCTGCTCGACGACCGCAGCACCGCGGCGCTGCTGGCCCGGCTGCGCGACGGCGAGCCGTCGGATCCCCTGGCCCGTCTCACCGGCCAGGAACGCGAGGTCTTCACGCTCATCGGTCAGGGCATGACGAACCGGCAGATCGCCGATCGGATGTTCCTCGCCGAGAAGACGATCAAGAACTACGTGTCGCGGATCCTGTCGAAGCTCGACATGCAGCGCCGTACTCAGGTCGCGGTGCTCGCGACGGAACTGCGCGAACGGGACCGCTGAGCCCGGCGGCTCCCCCGGATCAGCGCAGCGGGGCGGTCCAGGTGATCGTCGTCCCCGACGTCGCGCTGGTGGTGATCGTGAAGTTGCCGTCGCAGTCGTCGGCGCGGCGGGTCAGGTTCGCCAGGCCCGACTGTGAGGCGGTGGCCGGGATGCCGCGGCCGTCGTCGGACACCTCGACCGTGACCACGTCGTCGGCGACGATCCGCACGCGGATGTGCTCGGCGCCCGAATGCCGCAGGGCATTCGAGATGCCCTCGCGGAGCACCGCCTCGATATGCGGTGCGAGGACGTCGGGGACGAGGGTGTCGACCGGCCCGAGGAAGGCGACGCTCGGGACGATGGGCGCATGAGTCGCCAGTTCGGCGACCACGTCGAGCACGCGGCGCCGGAGGGTGGCGGCGTCCCCGTGGCCGGGCATGCCCTGAAGGTCGAAGATCGAGGTCCGGATCTGCGCGATGGTCCCGTCGAGATCGGTGATCACCTGCTCCATCCGGTCGTCGTCGAGACCGGCACCCGCCTGCATCGTCTGCAACGACATCCCGATCGCGAACAGGCGCTGAATCACCAGATCGTGGAGGTCGCGCGCGATGCGGTGCCGGTCCTCCAGGACCTGCAGGTCCCGAGCCAGCTGCTGTTGGTCGGCGTAGGCGAGCGCCAGCGACGCCACGCGCGCGGTGCCCTGCAGACCCGCCACCTCCTCGCCGGTCCAGTACCGCCGGTCGGTGTGGGTCACGACGATCGCGCTCATTCCCCGCCCGGCCTGCAGCGGCTGCATGGACGCCCACCGCGCACCGCGCCGCAGCCACGGCGCGCTGCCCGCGGACAACTCCCGGACGATGAGCTCGCCGTCCTCGCCGCCGCCGTCCGGATCGAGCAGTTCGAAGAGGTCCTCGGTGCACACCGCGGCACCCGTGTGTCCGACGAGCGTGCTGCCCGCGACGATGAACGCGTCGACGGCGCCGGTCAGTGCCGAGACGTCACGGCACAGGCCGTCGAGCGTGTAGGTGAGCGCGGTCCCCGCCAGCGGCTCCGAGCCGCGGTCGGCGATCACCTGCATCCACCGCACCCGCGCCTGCGCGCGTTCGAAGGCGCGCGCATTGTCCACGGCGATGCCCGCGGCCACGGCCAGCACCGCGACGATCTTCTCGTCCAGCGGAGTGAACTCCGGTTCGCCCTGCTTCTCGGTGAGGTAGATGCTGCCGAACAGCTCGTCGCGCACGATGATCGGCGCGCCGAGGAAGGTGTCCATCGGCGGATGGTTCGGGGGGAACCCGACGGACGCCGGATGGTCGGAGAGCTTCGGGATCCGCAGCACCTCGGGATGGTGCAGCAGTTCGCCGAGGACGCCGCGGCCCACCGGCAGCGGTCCCATCGTCGCGCGGATCTCGGGCGCGATACCGGTGTGGACGAACGCCTGCAGTCCGAGTTCGGGACCGCGAACCCCCAGCGCGCAGTAGCGGGCCGAGAGGACGTCGGCGGCCACCTCGACGATCCGCTGGAGTGCCTGATCGAGCTCGAGTCCGCGGCCCACCAGCAGCACCGCTTCGAGCAGGTCCCGCAGCGCCGTCGGATCGCCGACGCTCGCGTGGGCCAGCGCGTCGAGCGCGGCGTGGACTTCGGCGAGGTCGCGCCTGCGAGTCATCGGACTGCCTCCTCCTGCGCTGTCCGCGCATCGGTCGCCGTCGATGCGGCCGCCGACACGAATCGTGCCACGGCGCGGGGCCGTCCCGCCGGGTGAACGTGAAGGTACGACGCGTGGACGCCGGCGTGCACCACGCCGTCCACGGCGCTTGCTCCGTCGGCCCGCCACGCCCACGCGGGCGACGCCGAACCCGCGAGATGGACTGTGCTGCGGTGGAATTCGTGTCCGGTCACCCGTTCGCCGGCGCGGTACATCGTGGAGTCGGCGAGCGCGACGGCGTCGCGGTAGCCGAGCGTCAGTCGCGGCCCGAACGTTCCCGTCCCGTCGAGGGCCCCGACCATCGGCACGCCGTCCAGCGTCGACAGCAGGTAGAGCAGGCCCGCGCACTCCGCGTGCACCGGCCGCCCGGCCGCGACATGGGCGCGCAGGTCCGACCGCAGGTCGGCGTTGGCCGCCAGATCTTCGGCGTGCGCCTCCGGGAACCCGCCGCCGATCACCACCGCGTCGGTGCCCGCGGGCAGCCTGTCGCGCAGCGGGTCGAAGCCCACCACCTCCGCGCCGGCCGCTCGGAGCAGTTCGGCGTGCTCGGCGTATCCGAAAGTGAACGCCGCGCCCTGTGCGACGGCGATCGTCGGGCGGGCGCGGCCCGCCGGCCGATCGACGCCGACCGCCGTCGTGGCCGACCACGGCTCGACGACCGGTGGCCGAGCCTCGTTCGCAATCCGCACGATCGCTGGAATATCCAGAGCCGCCCCGACTTTCCCTACGATCGCCGCCACCGACTCCACCGCCTCGTGCTGTCGTTCGGCAGCAGGGATCAGTCCCAGGTGACGGGAGGGCACGCTGAGGTCGGCGTCTCGTGCGACGACGCCGAGGACCGGCAGCCCCACGCGCTCACAGGCCTGTCGCAGCACCTGCTCGTGCCGCGGGGAGCCGACGCGGTTGAGGATCACCCCGGCGACCCGGACCCGCGACTCGTAGCCGAGGAAGCCGTGCAGGACCGCCGCGAGCGACTGACTGTGCCCGCCCGCGTCGACGACGAGCACGACCGGTGCCCCGATCAGCGTCGCGACATGGGCCGTCGACCCGACACCGAGCGGATCGGGGTCGTCGGTGATCCGGCCGTCGAACAGCCCCATCACGCCCTCGACGACGGCGATGTCGGCATCGGCGGTGGCCGCGGCGTACAGCGGTGCGATCAGGTCCGCGCCGACCAGATTGGGATCGAGGTTGCGGCCGACGCGTCCGGCGGCGACCCCGTGGTAGCCGGGATCAATGTAGTCCGGGCCCACCTTGAACGGCGCCACTCGGTGACCGGCGGCCACCAGGGCGCCGATCAAGCCCGTCGTCACCGTCGTCTTGCCGCTGCCCGACGCGGGGGCGGCGATCACGACGGCGGGAACTACCACTCGACGCCCTTCTGCCCCTTGCGACCGGCGTCCATCGGATGCTTCACCTTCGTCATCTCGGTGACCAGATCGGCGGCGTCGATCAAGGCCTGCGGCGCATAGCGGCCGGTGATCACCACGTGCTGCCTTCCCGGTCGGTTCCGCAGCACCTCGACGACCTCCTCGGTGTCGATCCAGCCCCAGTGCAACGGGTAGGTGAACTCGTCGAGCACGTAGAAGTCGTGCTCCTGGTTCGCCAGCCTGCGCGCGATCTCCGCCCAGCCCGCGCGGGCCGACTCCGCATGGTCCTCCGTCGCGTCCGCGCCGCGTTGGATCCACGACCAGCCCTGACCCATCTTGTGCCATTGCACGGGTCCCCCCGCGCCGGTCTGTCGGTGCACCTCGTCGAGTGCGAGCATGGCGCTCTCCTCCCCGACCTTCCACTTGGCGCTCTTGACGAACTGGAACACCGCGAGGTCCAGCCCGGCGTTCCACGCGCGCATGGCCATCCCGAACGCCGCCGTCGACTTCCCCTTGCCCGGACCGGTGTGCACGGCCAGCACCGGGAGGCTGCGCCGCTGCCGGGTGGTCAGGCCATCGTCGGGAACGGTCTCGGGTACGCCCTTGGGCACGGTGATTCTTCCCTTCGGAGTCGAGCGTCAGGCGACGCCGCGAACGTGGTCGGTCAGTCCGGTGGAGGTCAGCGCCTCCATCGTCGTGTACTCGGCGCCGAGGCGGCGCGCGAGCTCGACGGCGAGGCCGAGCCGGACCACACCCTGCTCACAGTCCACCACAACAGCCGAGATGCCGCGCCGGGCGATCTCGTCGGCGGCGGCGTCGGCGCGCCGGGACGCATCAGGGCCGGCCGTCGCCCGACCGTCGGTCATCACCACCAGGAGCGGACGTCGGGTCGGGTCCACCCGCGCAGCGCGCTCGATCACCTCGAGTCCGCGATGCAGGCCCTCGGCGAGCGGCGTTCGTCCGCCGGTGCGTACCTGGGCGAGTCGTGCGACGGCGATCTCGACCGACCGCGTGGGCGGCACGGCGACATAGGCGTCCTTGCCGCAGGCCACGACGACGGCTACGCGATCACGCCGCGTGTAAGAGTCGCGGAGCAGATCGACGCACGCATTCCGCACCGCAGCCAGACGCGAGCGCGCCGTCATGGATCCGGACAGGTCGACGACGAAGACGACCAGGTTCGACTCGGTCCCGATGCGCTCGGCGCCACGCAGGTCGGCGGGGGTCAGCGCAGGCAGGCCGGAGCCGTTGCTCCGCTGTGCCGCCGCAAGCACCGTACCGAACAGGTGCACCCCGGTACGCGGACCGAAATCTACTGCGCGAGTGGTGATTCCGCGGGAACTGCGGGCCTTGGACCGGCGGCCGGCGTCACCGTCGCCGACCCCTTCGGTCCGGAACGCGCGGACCCGGCCGCCGATCGACGGCCCGGAGCCGAACGCCGGACCGGACGGCGCACCGCCGCCGGGCGGGTCCGTCTCGGGACCGTCGGGATCGGTGTCGGGACCGTCGGGATCGGTGTCCGGACCATCGGGACCGGTGTCACCGGCATCCGGCTCCTGGGTGCCGCCGTCGTCGGGATCGGGACCCGCGGCCTGGTCCCCCGCGTCGAGCGCGTCGTCGAGCTGGTCGTCACTCAGTCCCGACTCGTCGAAGGGATTCCGTCTGCGCCGGTGCGGCAGGGCCAGCTCCACCGCCACGCGCACGTCGTCGGCGTCGATCTCATCGGCTCCGCGCCAGGCGGCGTGGGCGGCGGCGGTCCGGGCGACGACGATGTCGCCGCGCAGCCCGTCGACGTCGAGATGAGCGCACACCCCGGCGATCCGGCGCAGTTCCCGCGGCGGCAGTCCGACCGCGGTGACACGCTCGCGCGCAGCCCCGATACGGGCGGCGAGCTCGGCTTCCGCGCCTTCGTACCGGGCGGCGAACGACTCCGGATCGGCGTCGAACGCCAACCTCGAGGTCACGATCTCCACACGCTCCTCGACGTCGCGTGCGCCGGCCACGTCGACCACCAGGCCGAACCGGTCGAGCAGCTGCGGGCGCAGCTCGCCCTCCTCCGGATTCATCGTCCCGACGAGGACGAAGTCGGCAGCCTGCGTGTGCGAGACGCCGTCCCGCTCGATGGTGACCCGGCCACTCGCGGCGGCGTCGAGCAGCACGTCGACCAGGTGGTCGGACAGCAGGTTGACCTCGTCGATGTAGAGCACACCGCCGTCGGCCTGCGCGAGCAGACCGGGGGTGAAGTGCGCCTGCCCGTCGCGCAGCACGCGCGTCAGATCGAGGGAGCCGATCACTCGGTCCTCGGTGGCGCCGATCGGCAGGTCGACGACCCGACCCCCGTCACCGAGCAACGGCGCGAGACCGCGGACGATCGTCGACTTCGCGGTCCCCTTCTCGCCGCGGATCAACACACCGCCGATGCCCGGCGAGACCGCGGACAGGATCAGCGCGAGCTTCAGCCGATCCTGTCCGACGACGGCGCTGAACGGAAAACGGACGTCCGCGTGAGTCATGAGTGCTCAGGCGTCGCCCTGTCCGGTGAGCTGCAGGCTGCGACCGGTCCAGTCCCACAGTTCGCGGAACAGCGCCGGGTCCGAATCCAGCTTCTGACCGAACGACGGGATCATCTGGGTGAGGGTGCTCTTCCAGCCGTCGAAGCGGCCGCTGAAGCACTGCTCGAGCACCGAGATCATCGCGGGAACGGCGGTGGACGCACCCGGCGAGGCGCCGAGCAGACCCGCGATGGTGCCGTCACCGGCGGCGACGACGGCGGTGCCGAACTCGAGCTGGCCGCCGACGCCGGTCCTGCGGATCACCTGGACGCGCTGTCCGGCGGTGATGAACTCCCAGTCCTCGCCGAGCGCGCGCGGGGCGAAGTCCTGCAGGGTCTTGATCCGGTCCGCGGGGCTCGCGGCGAGCTCCGAGATCAGGTACTTCAGCAGACCGAACTCCTGCGGTGCGATCGACATCATCGGCAGCAGGTTGTTCGGCTTCACCGACTTCGGCAGGTCCATGACGCCGCCGGACTTGAGGAACTTGGGCGACCACCCGGCGTACGGACCGAACAGCAGTCCCTTGTCGTGGTTGATCACGCGGGTGTCCAGGTGCGGCACCGACATCGGCGGAGCACCGACCGCGGCCTGACCGTAGACCTTGGCCGAGTGCTTGGCGATGACGTCCGGGTTGGTGCAGCGGGCGAACTCGCCGCTGACCGGGAAGCCGCCGAAGCCCTTCGCCTCGGCGATGCCGGACTTCTGAAGCAGGTGCAGCGCACCGCCGCCCGCGCCGACGAAGACGAACTTCGCCTCGACGCGGATCTTCTCACCGGTGCGGCCGTTGCGGACCTTCATCACCCAGCTGCCGTCGGACTGCTTGGTGAGGTTCCGCACCTCGTGGCCGTAGTAGAGATCGGCCTCGCGGCCGACGTAGTTCAGCAACTGCTGGGTGAGCGCGCCGAAGTCGACGTCGGTGCCGTCGGTGAACCAGTTCAGACCGACCGGGTCCGAGTAGTCCCGGCCGTCGGCCATCAGCGGCAGTCGGGCCGCGAACTCGTCATCGTCATCGATGAACTCCATGCCCTCGAACAGCGTGTGGCTCGCGAGGGCCGCGTGGCGCTTCCGGAGGTAGTCGACGCCGTCCGGTCCGTGGCAGAAGCTGACGTGCGGGATCGGGTTGATGAACTCATCCGGCGCACCCAGCAGGCCGTTGTCGACGCCGTACGCCCAGAACTGACGCGACACCTGGAACTGCTCATTGATGTTCAGCGCCTTGGTGATGTCGATGTCACCGTTGGCGTCGGCGGGCGTGTAGTTGAGCTCGCACAGGGCGGAGTGGCCGGTGCCCGCGTTGTTCCACGGGTCACTGCTCTCCGCGGCGGCGGCCTCCAGACGCTCGAACAGACTGATCGACCAGTTCGGCTCCAGCTGACGCAGCAGCGCTCCGAGCGTGGCGCTCATGATTCCAGCGCCGACCAGCGCCACATCCGTCTTAATCACCTTGGCCACGCTGCTGCACTCCTCCACCCATAGGGCATTCACGACCTGTTTCGCGGATCATTGTTCCCCATTGTCCTGTCAGAGACAGCATCGGTTCGCGCAAGTGTGGGGTGTGCGACACCCGGTGCCACCGTGCCGCCGCCTAAGCTGGTCGGCGTGACCACCGTCAGAAGCCGCCAGTGGCGTCCCGATGAACTCCTCGACCGATACGAAGTGCTCACCATCCCGCTCGGCGACGATCCGGACGGCGAAGGCGCCATCGAGGCCACCCTGGTTCGGCAGGCGGGTTCCGCACCGGCGACCGCGGGCGCGGTGCTGTACGTCCACGGCTTCACCGACTACTTCTTCCAGGAGGAGCTGGCGGAGTTCTTCCATGATCGCGGCTACGCCTTCTACGCCCTCGATCTCCGCAAATGCGGGCGGTCGTTGCTGGACGGACAGCAGCCCCACTTCACCACCGACCTCGAGTTCTACGACGCCGAGCTGAACGCCGCACTCGACATCGTCACCGAGGAGACCACCGGCGACACCGGAGCGGACGGCGCCTCGGTGATCGTCGCGGCCCATTCCACCGGCGGACTGATCGCTCCGCTCTGGCTCGACCGGCTGCGCCGCACCGACCCCACCCGCCATCGGCGCATCAAGGGACTGGTTCTCAACAGCCCCTGGCTCGACCTCCAGGGCGAAGCGGTGCTCCGCACCGACGCCGTCGGGCTGCTGATCAAAGGCATCGGCAAGGCGCGCGCCAAGACCGAACTGCCGCGCGAACTGTCCGGCGCCTACGGCGAGAGCCTGCACGTCGACGCGCACGGCGAATGGACCTACGACCTGCGCCGCAAGCCGCTGGGTGGCTTCCCGGTCACGTTCGGGTGGCTGTCGGCGGTCCGTGCCGGTCAGCGCCTGCTCCATCGCGGCCTGGACATCGGGGTGCCTGCGCTCGTCCTGCGGTCGGACAAGTCCCGCTTCAAGGGGGCCTACCACCCCGCCGTCGACACCGCGGACTGTGTGCTCGACGTCAAGCAGATCGCCCAGTGGTCCGGCGTCATCGGCCGTCGAGTGTGGGCGGTCGCCGTCCCCGACGCACGCCACGACGTCTTCCTGTCCCTCGAGAAACCTCGCCGCACCGCCTACGACGAGGTCCAGACGTGGCTGAACGCCGTGTTCGGCGAAGGAGCGCAGCAGTAGTGGGTACCCAGCAAGTCGACCTCGCGATCATCGGTTCGGGCAGCGGCAACTCCATTCCCGACGAGCGATTCGACGATGTGAGCATCGCGATCTTCGAAGAGGGCGTGTACGGCGGCACCTGCCTCAACGTCGGCTGCATTCCGACGAAGATGTTCGTCTACGCCGCCGACGTCGCCGACACGATCCGTTCGGCCGAGCGCTACGGCGTCGCCGCGACCGTCGACTCGGTGGACTGGCCGGCGATCGTCGACCGCGTCTTCGGCCGGATCGATCCGATCTCGGCCGGCGGTAAGGAGTACCGCGTCGACCGGTGCGAGAACATCACCGTCTACTCCAGTCACGTCCGCTTCGACGGCCGCGACGACGACTCCGGCCGCTACCGCCTGGTGACCGCCGACGATGATCTGGTGCTGGCGCGGAAGGTGGTCGTCGCCGCCGGTTCCCGATCGCAGGTTCCGGACGTGATCGCCGATTCCGGCGTCCGCTTCTACACGAACAGCGACGTGATGCGGCTGCCGGCGCTGCCTGCCCGCATGGCGATCGTCGGCAGCGGATACATCGCCGCCGAGTTCGCGCACGTCTTCTCGTCGCTGGGCGTGGACGTCACCGTGATCGCCCGGAGCGCGCGACTGCTGCGCAAGCTCGACGACGACCTCAGCGCGCGGTTCACCGAAGTCGCTCAGACGCAGTGGAACGTCCGTCTCGCGACCGACCTCGCCGGTGCCGTCGAACTCGGCGACGGCGTGCGGCTGAGTTTCGCCGACGGCTCGCATCTCGACACCGACGCCCTGCTGGTCGCGACCGGACGGGTGCCGAACGGCGACCGCCTGAGTCTGGACTCGATCGGGATCGCGCTCACCGACGACGGCCGCGTGCCCGTCGACGCGCACGGTCGCACCCCGGCGCCGGAGGTCTGGGCGCTCGGCGACGTCAGTTCCCCGTACCAGCTCAAGCACGTCGCCAATCACGAGCAGCGCGTGGTTCAGGAGAACCTGCTGCTCGGCTGGCATTCCGAGGATCTGCGGTCGTTCGACCACCGCTACGTCCCGGCCGCGGTGTTCACCGACCCGCAGGTCGCGACGGTGGGGCTCACCGAAGCGGAGGCACGCGCCACCGGACGCGACATCACGGTCAAGATCCAGAACTACGGCGATGTGGCCTACGGGTGGGCGATGGAGGACACCACCGGCTTCTGCAAGCTCATCGCCGACCGCGACACCGGTGAACTCCTCGGCGCCCATCTCATCGGCCCGCAGGCCTCGACGGTCGTCCAGCCGGTGATCCAGGCGATGAGCTTCGGCCTCACCGCCCGCGAGATGGCACGCGGCCAGTACTGGATCCACCCGGCGATGCCCGAGGTGCTCGAGAACGCGCTTCTGGGTCTCGACCTGGCCTGATTCGGTCTACTGTAACCGGATGACCGGCATCGAGATCCAGGGCGCGAATGGCGAATCCATCGTCTACGACGGTGCGACCGTCGCCAAGTTCAAGCACGCGGGCAAGCAGGAGACGGCCCGCAATCCGGTGTCGACCTACCGCGAGGTCCGGATCAAGGAGAAGACCTCCCTCTTCGGGAAGCCGCGCTCGCCACGCGAGTACGACGTGCTCCTCGCGATGTCGTCGATCATGAGCCTGACGGTCGACGACGCGGGCCGGGTCGCCGTCGAGGAGCTCGTCGCGAGACTCGAACGACGGTGACCCGGCCGCGCACCGCGCGCGTCAGAACCGCGACGACCGCAGCGAGATCTCGCTGGCCAGCGCGGCCGCGGCGTTCTCCGGAATCCAGTGGTCGACACCGTGCAGTTCGGAGAAGCGGAAGTCGGAGTACACGTAACGGCCGCTGAACTCGGCCTGCTCGCGGCCGAGCGCCGCGTCGCCGTCGCTCCACACCATCGTGGTCGGAATCTCCACCGGCGGGCACGCGAGTGCGGCGGCGATGTCGCCGGAGAAATTGGCCCGGTACCAGTTGAGCGGTCCGGTCAGGGCGCCCGGCTGCAGGATCGGCTCGAGTTCGGCCGCGGTCACACCCGCCCGCCGGAGCAGCACGCCGTCGCGTCCGCTCAGCTTCTCCTCGGCGCCGTCGGCGATGAAGTCCTTGATGTAGGCCGACCGATTGCGCTGATCGCTGCCCGCCATGAGCGCATCGCGCATCGCCGACGGATGCCCGGTGCTCGCCGCCACCAGCCCGGTGAACCGGTCCGGGTACTTGGCCGCCAGATGCCAGGCGACGATGCCGCCCCAGTCGTGCCCGACCACCATCGAGTACGAGATGTTGAGGTGATCGAGGATGCCGATCACGTCGCCGACGAGCTTGTCGAGCCGGTACTCGTCGACGCCGTCCGGGCGGGCACCGGGGCTGTAGCCGCGCTGGTCGATGCGCAGGGTCCGCAGGCCGGCCTCATGGACGCGCGGCACGACGTCGTCGTAGCACTGCGAGTTCACCGGGAACCCGTGCAGGAGAACCACCCAGGGGCCGCGCGCGGGTCCGCTCTCTTCGACGGAGAAGGAGAGTCCGTCATGCTCTACGGTCAGTCTCGAGGTGGTCACCAAGCCAGGATATGACGGTCGGGAGCCGGCCGGGGCCGTCGGCGATCAACCCGTGGATACTCGGCATGTCGAGATGCTCGGTCACCAGATCCGCCATCAGGTCGAGCTGCGCGAGACGGACATCCGCGACACTCATCGCCGGGTCCGGCTCGAACCCGACGACCCCAGCGAGGCGCGCGGCCTCGCGCAGGTAGGTCCGCCGGAAGGCGTCACTCTCCAGCGCCCCGTGACAGTGCGTTCCGAAGACCGCACCGCGTCGTGCGCCCTCCGGACCGGTCCGGTGGTCGCGCAGCCACGGCTCCTCCGCACTGCGGACCACGCGTCCGTGGTGGATCTCGTATCCCCGCACCGGTACGTCGTAGGCGTGCCCGTCGAACTCGCGGAGCGTCTTCTCCGGGGCGAACTCGACGTCGACGTCGAGCAGTCCGAGCCCTGCCGTCTCCCCCGCGGCGGACTCCACGTCGTCGACGATGCGCCGGCACAGCATCTGGAATCCACCGCAGATCGCCAGGATCGGGCCGCCGCGCGCCGCGCGCTCGATCAGCGCCTCGGCGAGGCCGCGATCCCGCAACCATGCGAGATCGCTGACCGTCGCGCGAGTGCCCGGAAGCACGACGAGATCGGCGCCGCGGACGGCGGTGGCATCGTCGACCCAGGTCACGTCGACGCCCGGTTCGCAGGCCAGCGCCTCCACGTCCGTGCTGTTGGACACACGCGGCAGACGGATCGCCGCCACGGTCAGCCTGCGACGTCCGGTCGACGGCGGCCGCGGCCCACCGACTCGCCGGCCGACCGGTGCCGCGAGCGAGTCCTCGGCGTCGATCCAGAGTCCGTCGGTGTACGGGATCACCCCGAGCGTCGGTCGTCCGGTGCGTTCACGCACCATCTCGAGTCCGGGCGCCAGGATCGACGGATCGCCGCGGAACTTGTTGACGATGTAGCCGGCGACGAGCGCCTGGTCGTCGGCGTCGAGCACGGCGGTCGTGCCGAAGAGGTGGGCCAGCGATCCGCCGCGATCGATGTCGGTGACCACGACCACCGGGATGTTCGCCGCGCGCGCGAGACCCATGTTCGCGATGTCGGTGGCGCGCAGGTTGATCTCGGCGATCGAGCCGGCGCCCTCGCAGATCACCACGTCGAAATCGCGGCGGAGCGAGGCCAGCTCGTCGGCCACGATGCCCGAGAGCGCCGACCGCCACTGCTGGTAGTCGACCGCCCCGACCTCGCCGACCGTGCGGCCGCGGACCACGACGTGCGAGCGGCGGTCACCGCCGGGCTTGAGCAGCACCGGGTTGAATCGGGTGTCGGGTTCGAGTCCGCACGCTCGCGCCTGCAAGGCCTGGGCCCGGCCGATCTCGCCGCCGTCGAGGGTGACCGCCGAGTTGTTCGACATGTTCTGCGCCTTGAACGGTGCGACGCGGACACCGTCGCGGGCCAGCGCCCGGCACAGGCCGGCGACGATCAGGCTCTTCCCGGCGTCGCTGGTCGTTCCGCCGACCAGGAGCGCCCCACTCATCGTCGGGCCCGGCGAGAGTCTCGATGCGACGGCACCTCAGTCCGCATCGGGCAGCGTGAGGATCTCGGCTCCGCTCTCGGTGACGACCAGGGTGTGCTCGAACTGGGCAGTCCACTTGCGGTCGACGGTGACGACGGTCCAGCCGTCGTCCCACATCTCCCAGGGCAGTCCGCCGAGGTTGATCATCGGTTCGATGGTGAAGACCATGCCGGGTTCGAGCACGGTGTCGACGCTGGGCTGGTCGTAGTGCAGGACCACCAGTCCGTTGTGGAAGGTCTCGCCGATCCCGTGCCCGGTGAAGTCGCGGACCACGGTGTACCCGAATCGGTTGGCGTAGGCCTCGATGACCCGTCCGACGACGTTCAGCTCGCGTCCCGGCTTCACGGCCTTGATCGCCCGCTCGGTGGCGATGCGGGTCCGCTCCACCAGGTCGCGGGCCTCCTGCGAGACGTCGCCGGCCAGGAACGTCGCATTGGTGTCGCCGTGCACCCCGTCGATGTACGCGGTCACGTCGATGTTGACGATGTCACCGTCCTCGATCACCGTGGAGTCCGGAATCCCGTGGCAGATCACCTCGTTCAGCGACGTGCAGCACGACTTCGGGAAGCCCTTGTAGCCGAGCGTCGACGGGTAGGCGCCATGGTCGACCATGTACTCGTGTGCGATCCGATCGAGTTCCGCGGTGGTGACACCGGGAGCGACAGCTCGACCCGCTTCCGCAAGCGCATTCGCCGCGATCCTTCCCGCGATCCGCATCTTCTCGATCGTCTCGGGGGTCTGCACCCAGGGTTCGTGGCCTTCGTTCACCGAGTTCTTCCACGCGTACTCCGGGCGGGCGATCGAATCGGGGACGGGCAGTGTCGGCGCGACGACGCCGGGGACGAGAGGTGCGCGAACTGTCATGGACGTGATTCTACGGATGGCACCGATGTGCATCGGCATCCGATCGGGCAGTAAGGTGTGCCTAACAGAACTGCGAGCACGACAAGGCGGATTCAGGTGACGACTCCCTCCCGGTCCGCGGCCTCGGTCACCGCTGTCTGGGTTCTCGTCCTGGTCGCCGGACTCTTGCTCTCCGGGTGCACCACCGAGCCCATCGACACCGGCGCCACCGCCGCCGCCGCACACGCGACGCTGCGCTCGGGTCCGACCACCGCGACGCTGCCGAACCCGGACGTCGTCCCGGTCTCCCCCGGTCTGACGCCCGGTGCGGGGGCCGAGCGAATCGTCGCGCTCGATCGCAACGGCACCCTCGGCAGCATCGTCTTCGCCCTCGGCCTCGGGCCCCATGTCGTGGGTCGTGACCGCTCCACCACCTTTCCCTCCGCCTCGCCGCTGCCGTATGTGACCGACACCGGGCACGCGATCAATCCCGAACGAGTCCTCGCACAGAATCCGACGATCGTCCTCGTCACCGACGATGCCACGCCCGCCGGGGCGGTCGACCAGATCCGCGCCGCGGGGATCCGCGTCGCGGTCTTCACCGGGCAACGGTCCATCGCCGGCACACCCGACCTGATCCGAGGCGTCGCGGATGCTCTCGGTGTCCCCGCCGCGGGCGAGGCACTCGTCGCGCGCACGGAGAAGCAGATCGACGACGCCCGCCGATCGGTGCCGAAGCCGTCCGGCGACCCGACGATCGGCTTCCTGTACATCCGCGGGGAGCACCTGATCCTGCTCGCCGGGCCGCGCTCCGGGGCCGACGATCTGATCGCCGCCCTCGGCGGCACGGACGCGGGTACCGAGGCCGGTCTGACATCGCCCTTCACCCAGGTGAGCGCGGAGTCGATGATCCGCGCCGATCCCGAGGTGATCCTGGTGATGACGCAGGGCGCGGAATCGGTGGGCGGCATGGAGAAGGTGCTCGCGCTCCCGGCCGTCGCCGACACGTCCGCCGGGCGCAACCGCCGCATCGTCGAGATGGACGAGACGCAGATCCTGATGTTCGGCCCGGACACCGGTCTGGTCCTCGGCGCGCTGGCGAAGGCGATCTATGCGTAGCGGCCTGCGGCTGCGCGGACGCGCACTGTGGGTGATGGCGGGAACCCTCGTCCTGCTGGCTGTCGTCGTGGTGATCTCCGCAGGCACCGGTCAGGTCGACATCCCGCCGCTCGAGGTCCTCGGTTCGATCGCCCACCACTGGCACCTGGATCTCGGTCCCCTGCCGTCGCATCCGCAAGGCGAGAGCGCCCTCTGGGTCTCGCGCTTCCCGCGCATCCTGCTCGGCCTGCTCGTCGGGGTCGCGTTGGGCACGGCGGGCTGTCTCCTGCAGGGCGTGCTCGCGAATCCCCTCGCCGAACCCGGCATCATCGGCGTCTCCTCGGGTGCCGCGGTCGGCGCCTGCCTGATGATCGTCATAGGCGGTACCGGCACCAACGGATGGGCGGTGGCCGGTGCCGCGGCCCTGTTCGGGTTGATCACCACGGCCGGCGTCTATGTGCTGAGCATCCGCGACGGCGCCTCGTCGACGATCATGCTGGTGCTGACCGGCATCGCGGTCAACGCGTTCGCACTCGGCATCATCGCGTACCTGACGTACATCGCATCGACCGCGGCACGTGAGCAGATCGTGTTCTGGCAGCTCGGTTCCCTCGCGGGCAACGTCTCGTGGACGCAGGTGAAGATCGTGGCGCCGCTGGCGATCGCCGGTCTCGCGGGCGGAATGCTGCTCGTCAAGAAGCTGGACCTGCTGGCCCTCGGTGAAGTGCAGGCGGCCTCACTGGGCGTCAACGTCGAGGCGGTGCGCAGGCAAGTGATCGTGCTCGTCGCGATGCTGACCGCGGCAGGCGTCGCCTTCACCGGCATCATCATGTTCGTGGGCTTGATCGTCCCGCACGTGATGCGCCTGCTCGTCGGCCCCAGACACGCCCTGCTGCTACCCGCGAGCGCGCTCGGCGGTGCCCTGGTGATCGCCGCCGCCGACCTCGCCGCCCGCACTCTCACCGGCGGCGAACTGCCGCTCGGCATGCTGACCTCACTGATCGGCGGACCGGTCTTCTTCCTGCTCCTCCGGCAGCGGAACGCGGCGGCGAGATGGTGACGGTGACATGGCGACGGAGGAGGCGCGGATGAGCACCGGGATGACTGCAGACGGCGTCACCGTGCGGCTCGGGAATCGGGAGATCGTGCACGGCGTCGATCTCGACGCGCGACCGGGCCAGATCCTCGCGCTGGTCGGCCCGAACGGCTGCGGCAAGTCGACTCTGCTGTCGGCGGTCGCGGGCCTCCGTGCCCCGGATTCGGGAACGGTCCGCATCGGCGACCTCGACGTCCATCGCGCGGACTCGCTCACCCTCGCGCGTGCGCGCGCACTCGTGACTCAGCAGAATCGCGCCGACACCCCGTTCCCGGTCCGGGAGGTCGTCGAGATGGGCCGCTTCCCCTGGACTCGCACACCGCAGGCGCGTCGATCGGAGGACCTGATCGACGCCGCGATCGCCGAATGCGACCTGTCGGATCTGGTCGACCGTCCGTTCTCTCACCTCTCCGGTGGCCAGCAGGCACGCGTGTCACTGGCTCGCGCGCTGGCGCAGGACACGCCGGTCATGCTTCTCGACGAACCGACCGCGGCTCTCGACATCGGTCACACCGAACAAGTGCTCACGATCCTGCGCCGACGAGCCGCCGCCGGTGCCACGGTGGTGCTGGTGGTCCACGATCTGACGCTCACCGCCGCGTACGCGGACCGCGTCGCCGTGATGAAGTCCGGCCGGCTGCTCGCGACCGGCGCGGTCGACGAGGTGATGACCGCCGAACTGTTGAGCGAGACCTACGATCACCCGGTGCTCGTCTGGGACCACCCGCAGACGGGTGAACGGATCATCACACCCGCACGGTGAGCGCCGTCGTCAGGACTGCTTGGACTTCCGCTGCAGCAGGACCGTCACGACACCCAGGCCCACGAGCACCAGGCCGCCGAGGAGGGTGAGCCACAGACCGATGCCGATGCTGAAGTCCACCGACTGCGCGTAGATCCCGAGCTTGTCCTTGGCGTCACTCACGTCGGACATGTCGGCGATGGAGATGAGCGAGATGATGACACCCGCGACTATCGACGCGATGCCCGCGGCCATCGGCAGCACGGGCTGCTTGTCGGTCAGGTAGACGGTGGCCGCGGCGGATGCGGCGGCGATCAACGCCAGAATCAGGGTGAAGACGCCGTCTTTTCCGTCGGACGTTCCCGAAGCCGAACCGCTGGTGAGCGCACCGGAGTACGACACCCACGGCAGAAACGCCGAGATCAGCACCAGCACACCCGCGCCGACGGTGGCCCAGAGGTATGGGATCAGCTTGCCATCGACCGGTCCGCTCTGCGACGGCAGTCCCGGGTACTGCTGACCGTACTGCTGGTAACCGCCCTGCTGACCGTACTGCTGGTAGCCGCCCTGCTGGCCGTACTGTTGCTGGCCGTACTGCTGCTGACCGTACTGGGCCTGACCGTACTGCTGCTGGGGCTGATTGGATTGCTGCTGGCCGTACTGCTGCCCATACTGCTGATTCGGGGGCTGGCCGTACTGCTGGGGCTGGGCACCGTACTGCGGCTGCTGAGGCGCGCCGTACTGCGGGTACTGCTGCGGATTCTGTCGAGGATCCTGCGGGGGCGTGGGATTCGGTCCACTCATGCTCGGGCCGCCTTTCGTACGGTCATTGCTGCAAGAATTACACAGCACCCGCGTCGGCGTCCGTCGACCAGCCGACGGTCTACGGCCGATACCCCTCGGGAACGCCGTTCAGGAAGTCGCGACTGACGTTGACCGAGTTCGTCGAGTCGCCGCCCAAGACGATGAGGGTGGCGAAGGCGATATCGCCGCGATAGCCCGCGAACCAGGCGTGCGAACCGCCCGCGACCTCGGCTTCACCGGTCTTCCCGTACACCTCTCCGGATTCGGCGACGGACGTCGCCGTGCCCTCGGTCACCACGGCGCGCATCATCGGCCGCAGCCGCTGGTACACCTCGGCTTCCAGCGACGCCTTCGGTCCGGTGACCTTGGTCTCGCGGCCGTCGATCAAGCTCGGCACCTGTGCGTGCCCGGAGGCCGCGGCCGCCGCCACCAGCGCCATGCCCAGCGGGCTCGCGAGCACCTTGCCCTGACCGAAGCCGTCCTCACTTCGTGGGACCAGCTCCGGCTCGACGGGCACCGACCCGGACTTGACGTCGAGGCCCGGTACGTCGTAGACCGCACTGAGCCCCATCGCCGCCGCCGCATGGGCGAGGTCGGTCGGACCCATCCGGCTGGCCAGGTCGGCGAATGTGGTGTTGCAGGAATGCGCGAACGCCGTGCGCAGCGGAACCGCTCCGAGCGAGAACCCGTCGTAGTTCGGGATCGACCGCTCGCCGATCTGGATCTCGCCCGGACAGGGCACGATCGCCTCGGGCTCGGTCATCTTGTCGTGGAAGGCCGCGGCCGAGGTGACCATCTTGAAGGTCGACCCCGGGGGATACAGACCGGCGGTCGCGATGAGGCCGTCCCGGTCGGCGTCGGCGTTCTGCGCGATCGCCAGGATCTTGCCGGTCGACGCCTGAACGGCGACCAGCATCGCCTGCTTGCCCTGGACTGCGTTCACCGCGCGCTGCGCGGCGTCCTGCACCGACCTCGACAGCGTCAGCAGGACCGCGGGTGCGGGCTTGCCCGGCTCGTCCGCCACCACGTCCGCCACCAGGCCGTTGGGATTGAGCACCGACACCCGCCACCCGCTCGCGCCGGTGAGTCCACCGGCCACCTGATCGCGCACCTTCGCCAGCACCGCGGGAGCGAACCCGGGGTCGCGCGGCACCAGCACCGACTGGTCGGTGGTGACGATTCCCGGAACCGCCAGTCGGTCGCGGAGGCGGTCGAAGTCCGCAGTCTGGATCCGGCCGATCGGCAAGGGGTCGCTCTGCGCCGTCGACCGCTCGGCGATCACCTGCGGATTCAGTCCCGGAATCAGAGGACCCAGTACCTCGACGAGCCGGTGCGCCGAGTCGCTGACGCTCCCGGAGGCAGCTGCCTTCGCGGCGTCGAACGAGACACCGACGACGGTCCCGTCGACCATCACCTCCGACCCGTCCGATTCGTTCACCGCAGCCCGTGGGGGGCTCGTCTGTGACAGCGAAAGCTGTTGATCTGCACCGAGTTTCGGGTGAATCGCGGACGACTTCCAGCGCACCGACCACCCCGCGTCACTACGGCCCATCGCGATGTTCGCCGAGTACTCCCACGTGCGGCCGCCGGGGAGTGTCCAGGTGTAGGTGACCGGGACGTCGGCCACGTCCCGATCGATCCGGACTCGCCCGGTCGACGCCGACATCGACGTCGCCGCCAGACCCGTCCACGTCTCGGCGAGTTGACTCCGGGACCGCTGCGGGTCGGTGGTCAGGCTCGCGGCGCCTGCGAAGTCGTGATCGGCGAAACCGTTCAGGAACGACTGCGCCGCCGAACGCGGCCCGTCGTCCTCGGTCGCACACGAGGTCGATGCCAGGACCAGCGAGACCACGACGAGTACGGGGATCAGAACCGTCCGGGTGCGGCGTGCGCGGAATCTACTGGGCATCGGCTCCGATCTTAGGCGATCGCGCCGCGGCGTCCGTCAGTCCACCAGAACGGTCGCGAAGGTGCCGACCTGCCGGAATCCGACACGCTGGTACGTCTGTCGGGCGGCACCGTTGAAACTGTTGACGTACAGGCTCGCGATCCGCCCCTGGCGCGCGATCGCCGCGGCCACCGCCGCCGTGCCGAGCGCACCGTACCCGCGCCCGCGCCATTGTGGATCGACCCACACGCCCTGGATCTGGCCCACCTTCCGGGACATCGAACCGATCTCCGCCTTGAACACCACGCGATCACCGTCGAAGCGTGCGAAAACCCGCCGTGCCGAGATCAGAGCGGCCAGTCGACGGCGGTACGACCGCCCCTCGTCGCCGGCCGTCGGATCGACTCCCACTTCGCCGATGAACATCTCGACCGCCGCCGGGAAGTACGCATCGAGGTCGGCCATCGTGACAAGACGCACGTGCGAGTCCGGCGTGATCTCCGGATAGCCCGACAGCGACAGCAGCGGCTGGTCGGCCCGCACCTCTCGCGCGGGGCCCCACGACGGCGCGACGCGTTCCCACAGCGGAAGCACCAGCTCGGCGGCGCCGACCACTGAGGAACACAGTCGCGGCGCGCTCAACGCGCGGTCGGCGAAGACGTCCACATCGGGAAGGCCGCCGATGAGCGGCATCAGATTCGCGCCGGAGAAGGCCAGCGACACCCCCGGCTCCGACGCCGTCCACATCTCACCGCCGAGAAAGCGAGGCGACAGGCCGTAGGCCTCGACGCGAGCCGAGACCATGCACGACGCGACCGGATCGAGGTCGAGCGCCCGAGCCACCGCGTCGGCGTCCTTCGCGCCGAGCGGCCGGTCACCGAGAATCCCCAGCACGGCACACCTCCCTGCTCACCTTGCTCCGGAGGGTCTACACCACGGGAGCGTCAACTCACCGAGACGACCGGAGCGCCTCCTCCAGTCTCCCCCGACTCCTCGGCGATACGCAGCGCTTCGGTGATCAGAGTCTCGACGATCTGGGCCTCCGGAACCGTCTTGATGACCTCGCCCTTGACGAAGATCTGGCCCTTGCCGTTGCCGGACGCGACACCCAGGTCCGCTTCGCGCGCCTCGCCCGGTCCGTTCACCACACAGCCCATGACCGCGACGCGGAGCGGGATCTCCATCCCCTCCAGGCCGGCGCTGACTTCCTCGGCGAGCTTGTAGACGTCCACCTGGGCACGACCGCACGACGGACACGACACGATCTCGAGCTTGCGCGGACGGAGGTTCAGCGACTGCAGGATGGCGTCGCCGACCTTGATCTCCTCGGCCGGCGGTGCCGACAGGGAGACGCGGATGGTGTCGCCGATTCCCTCGCTCAGCAGCGCGCCGAAGGCGACCGCCGACTTGATGGTCCCTTGAAACGCCGGACCGGCTTCGGTGACACCGAGGTGCAGCGGGTAGTCGCACTGGGCCGCGAGCTGGCGGTAGGCCTCGACCATCACCACGGGGTCGTTGTGCTTGACCGAGATCTTGATGTCGCCGAAGCCGTGCTCCTCGAACAGGCTCGCCTCCCAGAGGGCCGACTCGACCAGCGCCTCGGGGGTGGCTTTGCCGTACTTCTCCATCAGCCGCTTGTCGAGCGAGCCGGCGTTCACGCCGATGCGGATCGGGATCCCGGCGTCCCCGGCCGCCTTCGCGACCTCCTTGACGCGGCCGTCGAACTCCTTGATGTTGCCCGGGTTCACGCGGACCGCGGCACAGCCCGCGTCGATCGCCGCGAAGATGTACTTCGGCTGGAAGTGGATGTCGGCGATTACCGGGATCTGCGACTTCCGGGCGATGATCGGCAGGGCGTCGGCGTCCTCCTGCCGCGGGCACGCCACACGGACGATGTCGCAGCCGGACGCCGTGAGCTGAGCGATCTGCTGCAGCGTCGCGTTCACATCGTGGGTCTTGGTGGTGCACATGGACTGCACGGAGATCGGGAAGTCGCTACCGACACCGACGTCGCCGACCCGGATCTGCCGCGTCTTGCGGCGCGGCGCCAGCACCGGCGGCGGGCCGGACGGGATACCGAGGCCGATCGAATCTGTCATGAGCCATTCTCTCCTCGAAGATCGTCACCTGCACTGCCTTCACCGGCCATCTCCGTCCGGCTTCCGACATCGGACGGCGTGCAGTATCGCCTTCTGAGTCTACCGACTCAGGAGTGCGATGATCCGGCTGCGCCGCTAGTCGCGGATCACACAGCGGAAGCCGATGTGGCACGAGCTGGTGTCGGAGTCCTGCGACTGTCGCGCCGCCGGGCGATAGCGCAGGCAGTAGTTCGGGGCGCACAGGAACGAACCGCCCTTGACGACATAGTGGTCCTCGCCGCCGTCACCGGTGCGGGTCGGGGGACAGCAGGTACTGCGCCGGTGACTGTCGGAGTACCGGTCCTCGGTCCACTCCCAGACGTTGCCCGTCATGTCGACGAGATCGAACGCGTTCGGCGGGTACGTTCCGACCGGAGTCGTCCCCGGTACCTCAGACTGCCCGCGGCCGGGTACGAACTCGGAGGGGAACGCACCCATCCAGGTGTTCGCCATCCGCCTTCCGCGCGGCGCGAACTCGTCGCCCCAGGCGTACGTCGTGTCCCCGCGGCCGGACGCGGCCGCGTACTCCCACTCGGCCTCCGTCGGGAGCGCCTTGCCCGCCCACTCCGCGTACGCGCGCGCGTCGTCGATGCCGACCTGTGTGACGGGATGTCGGTCCCGGGCGCGAACGTCGGAGTCCGGACCGAACGGTCTGCGCCACTGCGCGCCGGGGACATAAGCCCACCAGCGCCGCCAGTCGTCGAGCGGGACCTGCCGCGGCGGACGCACGAAGACCAGACCGCCGGCACGGAGTTCGCCCGGGAGGGCGTCCGGGTAGCGCGCTGGATCCGGGTCGCGTTCAGCCACCGTGACGTAGCCCGTCGCCTGGACGAAGCGACGGAACTCCGCGACGGTCACCGGATGCCGGTCGATCCAGAACGCGCCGACCTCCCGCGCGTGCGCCGGCCGTTCCTCCGGGAAGAAGTCGTCGCTGCCCATCGTGAACTCACCGGCAGGCACCCGGACCATGTTCCGGTGGATCGCGGATCGGGTCTGCACGGTGGGCGGCACGGCACCGTCCTTCTGCTGTCTCGGCGTGATGGGAATCGCAGCGAATTCTAGTCTCGCAGCGGTGCCGAGCACGATCGAACTCGCCTTCCCGGCGCGCATCGGACGCCCGGCGCGGCCTGTTCGGTCCGCACGCTCGTCCCGTGGCACGTCACCTACCGACCGCCTGTCCAGGCCTGACCGGCCGGACCGCGACCGGCCGAACCGTCAGAAGACCTTGATCGGGTTGATGACGTCCGCCGTCACCGTGAGCAGCATGAACCCACCCATGACGACGACGACCGCGTAGGTGATCGGCAGGAGCTTGTAGTAGTCGACGGGACCCGCGGGGATCTTCCCCCGCCATCGTCGGAGGGTGTTCCGGATCTTCTCGAAGATCGCGATCGCCATGTGCCCGCCGTCGAGCGGGAGGAGCGGGATCAGGTTGAAGGCACCGAGGAAGAAGTTCACGCTCAGCAGCAGACCGAAGAACATGTCCCAGTAGCCGTGCTCGACGGCCTGGCCGCCGAGCACCGATGCACCGACGACGCTGACCGGGCTGTCGGCCGCACGCTCACCTCCGGTGAC
Organism: Gordonia neofelifaecis NRRL B-59395; assembly: GCF_000192435.1. Classification (GTDB taxonomy): domain Bacteria; phylum Actinomycetota; class Actinomycetes; order Mycobacteriales; family Mycobacteriaceae; genus Gordonia; species Gordonia neofelifaecis. The sequence continues at coordinate 206,628 of NZ_AEUD01000005.1, read as the reverse complement.
CGCATGCCACAGGCCGACGACCTTGGTCGGCAGCGAGATCAGCGCCTTGAAGGTCTCTTTGAAGATGTCCCCGGTGAAGCTGAGCGCACCGCCCCAGACGGTGACGATGTCGTACTCGTTCACGTACTGGGTGTCGAGACCGACGCCGATCGCGCCGACCTCGGCGGGCGCGAGGGTGTCGCCCTCCCCCGCGACCATCCGCTGAACCTGCGTGACCGGGACCGTCAGATCCATCTGCTGCCCGTCGCGCTCGACGGTCAGCACCACGCTGCCGGTGGACTTCTGCACCTGCTGGACCATGTCTGCGGGACCGGTGACCTGATGGCCGTCGACCGCGAGGATCTGATCGCCGACCTGCACTCCGGCTTGGGCGGCGGGCGCCGGGCCCGTGCAGTCGACCGGTACGCCCTTGGCGTCGGTGCTGGTGGCGACGCATTCGACCGATTTGGCGTAGACCGGATGGTCGCCGATGATCGGCAGTCCCCAGCCGAGTCCGAGGATCACGACCAGCGCGAAGCCGAGGATGAAGTTCTGCATCGGTCCGGCCGCGAGCACCACGAGACGCTTCCAGGTCGGCTGGGCGTACATCGCCCGCGCCCGTTCGTCGTCGGTGAGCTCCTCATGCGGCGTCATGCCCGCGATGTCGCAGAAGCCGCCGAGCGGCACCGCCTTGACGCCGTACTCGGTCTCGCCGCGACGGGTGGACCACAGGGTGGGCCCGAAGCCGACGAAGTACCGCCGCACCTTCATCCCGGTCGCCTGGGCCGCCCACATGTGGCCGAGCTCGTGCCAGGCGATCGAGATCAGCAGTGCCAGCGCGAAGAGCGCGACGCCGAGCACCAGACTCACTGAAACGTCTCCCTAAGACCGTGGGAGCTCCGTGCCCCTCTTGACTTCCCTGGTGTGCCCGCGAGCGCGACGGGACGCTACGCCCCTGATCACGCTTCCGCCGCGACGAAGGCCGCGGCTCGCCGCCGCGCCCACTGGTCCGCGGCGAGCACCTCGTCCAGGGTACCCGGCCGGGACGACCACTGATCGGCGTCGGCGAGCACGTCGCCGATGATCCCGACGATTCGCGGGAAGCTGACGGCCCCGGCGAAGAAGCCCTCGGCGGCGACCTCGTTGGCCGCGTTGTAGACCGCGGTGAGGCTGCCGCCTGCCGTGCCCGCCGACCGCGCCAGGCTGATCGCCGGGAACACCGCATCGTCGACGGGCTCGAAGGTCCACGCCGACGCCGTCGACCAGTCGCACGCCGCGGACGACCCGGGCACGCGATCGGGCCAGCCCAGCGCCAGTGCGATCGGCAGTTTCATCGACGGCGGCGACGCCTTCGCGATCGTCGCGCCGTCCACGAACGTCACCATCGAGTGCACGATCGACTGCGGATGGACGGTCACATCGATCCGGTCGTAGTCGACGCCGAACAGCAGGTGCGCCTCGATGACCTCGAGCGCCTTGTTCACCAGGGTCGCCGAGTTCAGCGTGATCATCGGGCCCATCGACCACGTCGGGTGCTTGCCCGCCTGCTCCGGCGTGACATCGGCCACCTGCTCCGCGGTCCACCCCCGGAACGGTCCGCCCGACGCGGTCAGCACCAGCCGGTCGACCTCGTCGGGAGTGCCGCCGCGCAGGCACTGCGCGATGGCCGAGTGCTCGGAGTCGACCGGCACGATCTGGCCGGGCGACGCCGCATCGAGCACCAGCGCGCCGCCGGCAACCAGCGACTCCTTGTTCGCCAGCGCCAGGCGCGCGCCGGTGCCGAGCGCCGCCAGACTCGGCCGCAATCCGATCGCCCCGACGACGCCGTTGAGGACGACGTCGGCCTCGACCGACTCGATGAGCTGCACCATCGCGTCCTCGCCGCCCAGGACGCGGGCACCGAGACGGTCGCCGAGGACGGTCGCGGCGCCCGAATCGGCCACCGCGACCCGGTCGGCGGACAGCCCGGTCGCCGCGACCTGCCGTTCGAGCAGATCGAGGTTGCCGCCGCCCGCACCGAGGCCGACCACTTGGAATCGTTCCGGGTGGTCGGCGATCACCTCGAGGGCCTGGGTACCGATGGATCCCGTGGATCCGAGAATCAACACACGCGTCGTCACACCCGCCATTGTCGCGCACACCGGGCGGGTTATGCTGTAGCCCGGACTACTACCGGCCGTCATAAGGAGTGAACGTGGCAAGCACTGAGGTCGAGACCATCGATACGGGATGGGTTCGCGAGCCCGCCGACGCCCCGTCGGCACGCTTCGGCTGGCACGGCGTCGCGCGCAAGTCGATCGCGGCCGCCGCGTTCGTCACCGCGATCATCATGCTCGGCATGCTCAAGGGCAACCACGTCGGGCACATCGAGGACGTCTTCCTGATCATCATCGCCGTCGCCCTGATCGGCTACACGGTGTACGAGATGATCCCCCGCAAGGGCACCTGGAAGCGCTGACGCTCGCCAGACAGCTACGAGAAGACCCGGACGCCACGTCGTCCGGGTCTTCTCGTATATCGGTCGGGTACCCGCCGGTGGCCTACTTCTCTTCGGCGGCGAGCTGTCCGCACGCCGCGGCGATCTCCTGCCCGCGGGTGTCGCGCACGGTGCACGACACGCCGTGCTCGCGGACGCGACGAACGAACTCCGCCTCCACCGGCTTGGGGCTCGCATCCCATTCCGAGCCGGGCGTCGGGTTCAGCGGGATCAGGTTGACGTGCACCAGCGAGCCGAGCGCCTGACGGAGCTTCTTGCCGAGCAGATCGGCGCGCCACGGCTGGTCGTTCACATCGCGGATCAGCGCGTACTCGATCGACACGCGCCGCCCCGTGGAGTCCGCGTAGTAGCGCGCGGCCTCGAGCACCTCGGCCACCGACCAGCGGTTGTTGACGGGCACCAGCGTGTCGCGCAGCTCGTCGTCCGGCGTGTGGAGTGAGACGGCGAGCGTCACCGACAGACCCTCGTCCGCGAGCCTGCGGATCGCCGGTGCCAGCCCCACGGTCGACACCGTGACCGATCGGGCCGAGATGCCGAATCCGTCCGGCGACGGTGAGGTGATCTTCCGCACCGCGTCCACCACGCGCTTGTAGTTGGCGAGCGGCTCACCCATGCCCATGAAGACGATGTTCGACAGGCGTCCGGGCTCCCCGACCTCGCCGTCGCGCAGCGCACGCGCCGCCGCCCGCACCTGGTCGACGATCTCGGCGGTCGACAGGTTCCGGTCCAGGCCACCCTGCCCCGTCGCGCAGAACGGGCAGGCCATCCCGCATCCCGCCTGTGAGGAGATGCACAGTGTGTTCCGCTCCGGATAGCGCATCAGCACCGATTCCAGGAGGGTTCCGTCATGCAGTCGCCAGAGGGTCTTCCGGGTGCTGTCGTCGTCGCACGAGATGTGCCGGACCGGGGTCATCAGCGTCGGGAAGAGCTTCTCGCCGACCGCGTCACGCTTGCCCGCGGGCAGGTCGGTCATCTCGTCCACGTCCGCGTTGAGCCGGCCGTAATACTGCTTGGCCAGCTGGTTCGCCCGGAACTTCGGCAGTCCGAGGTCGGCGACGGCGTCGATCCGCCCCTGTTCATCGAGGTCGGCGAAGTGCTTCGGCGGCAGACCGCGCTTGGGGGCGTCGAAAACCAGGGGCAGAGAACTCACGCGATCCATTCTCTCATGTCACGATGGAGCTATGACGACTCCCGATCGCAGGCCAGGCGACGAGTTCGACGAATCGGCGGCCGATCCCCAGCGAAATGACACCGCACCGATGGACGTTCCGCAGGACCATCGGGTCGACGATCCGGTCGAGGCGGAGCGGCGCCGAGTCGCGGCCGCCGCCTCGGCCGCATCCGGCACTCGCACCCAGGCGACGTATGTCGGCTGGGTGGTCGGAGTCATCATCACCATCCTGTTGATCGTGTTCATCCTCGTCAATCTCGCCACGGTGCAGATCAACTTCATCTTCTTCAAGGCTGATCTCCCGATCGGCGTCAGCCTGCTGATCGCCGCGATCGCGGGCGCGCTGATCACCGCGCTGCTGGGCGGCGCGCGGATCTTCCAGCTCAACCGCGCCCTCAAGAAGGCGGGAAAGCGCAAGTAGCGGCGGGGCCGATCAGCCCCGACTCAGAGCAGCCAGGCCAGGACGGCCCAGGTGATGAACGCCGACGGCAGCAGCGAGTCGAGACGGTCCATGATGCCGCCGTGCCCGGGCAGCAGCGTGCCCATGTCCTTGATGCCGAGGTCGCGCTTGATCTGAGACTCGACGAGGTCGCCCGTCGTCGCCACGACCACCAGGAGTGGTCCGAGGACGAAGCCGATCCACCAGTGCGGGGTGTCGAGCAGCCAGATGGCGCACGCGAGAGCGCCGACGGTGCCGACGACGAGAGAGCCTCCGAGGCCCTCCCACGACTTCTTCGGGCTGATCGCGGGCGCCATCGGATGCTTGCCGAACAGCACGCCGGCGGCGTAGCCGCCGACATCCGAGCAGACCACCACGATCACCAGGGTGAAGACCCGGAACGCGCCCTCGTCCTCCCGGACCATGAACGCGCCGAACGTCGCGAGCATCGGCAGCCACGCGGTCACCAGGATCGCGACCGACAGGTCGCGCATGTAGTTCTCCGGCGCGTTCGACAGCCCTTGCGCGAACAGCTTCCACACCATCATGACCAGCACGGTCGCCGCCATCGCGACGTAGGTGCCGGTCAGCCCGTACGGCCACGACAGCCAGATCATCGCCTGACCGCCGACCAGCAGCGGAATGACCGGGACGGCGAAGCCGCCGTCCCGGAGTCGCTTTGCGACCTCCCAGGTCGCGATCGCCAGCGCCACCGAGACGACCGCGTACCAGCCGTCCGGGATCAGCAGTAGGACGGCGATGAGCAGTCCCCCCAGACTGCAGCCGACGCCGATGGCCGCCGGGAGGTTCCGCCCGGCCCGGGAGCTCCCCCCGGAAGGTTTCTCAGCCTGCTCCGGTGTGCTCGTCATACCTCGAGCAGCTCGGCTTCTTTGTTCTTGACGAGTTCGTCGACGGCGTCGGTGTACGTGCGCGTCGTGGTGTCGAGCTCCTTCTCGGCGCGAGTCACCTCGTCCTCGCCTGCGTCGCCGTCCTTCTGGATGCGCTTGAGCTCGTCGACGGCCTTACGGCGGACGTTGCGGATCGCGACCTTCGCGTCCTCGCCTTTGCCGCGAGCCTGCTTGCCGAGCTGCTTGCGCCGCTCCTCGGTCAGCTGCGGGACCGCGACGCGGATGACGGTGCCGTCGTTCGTCGGGTTGACGCCGAGGTCGGAGTTGCGGATCGCGGTCTCGATGTCGTTCATCGTCGACTGCTCGTACGGCTTGATGACGACCAGCCGCGGCTCGGGCGTGTTGATGCCCGCCACCTGCGTGATCGGAGTCATCGCACCGTAGTACTCGATGACGACCTTGTTGAACATCGCCGGATTGGCGCGGCCGGTGCGGATGGAGGCCATGTCGTCGCGCAGGTGGGCGACGGCCTTCTCCATCTTCTCCTCGGCGTCGAGCAGAGCTTCGTCGATCATGGTGCGTCTCGTTCCTTTGCTTGTGGCGGTGAAAGTGAGTGGGTGGCCGGTGGGTCAGTCGGCCCGCTCGGTGCGGACGAGGGTCCCGATCGGCTCCCCCGCGACGGCGCGCGCGATGTTCCCTCGCTCGAGCAGGTTGAAGACGAGGATCGGCATGTTGTTGTCCATGCACAGGCTGAACGCGGTCGCGTCGGCCACCTTCAGCTCCTGCTCGATCACCTCGCGGTGGGTGATCTCGCGGTACAGCCGCGCCTCCGGATTGGTACGCGGATCGTCGGAGTAGACGCCGTCGACGGCCTTCGCCATCAGCACCGCCTCCGCCTTGATCTCGAGCGCCCGTTGAGCGGCGGTGGTGTCGGTCGAGAAGTACGGCATGCCCATGCCCGCGCCGAAGATGACCACGCGCCCCTTCTCCAGATGCCGAACCGCGCGCAGCGGCAGGTACGGCTCGGCGACCTGCCCCATGGTGATGGCGGTCTGCACGCGGGTGGTGATTCCCCGCTTCTCCAGGAAGTCCTGCAGCGCAAGGCAATTCATGACGGTACCGAGCATGCCCATGTAGTCGGACCGCGACCGGTCCAGACCGCGCTGCTGCAGTTCCGCGCCGCGGAAGAAGTTGCCGCCGCCGATCACGATGCCCACCTGGACACCCGAGGAGACGACCTCGGCGATCTGATCGGCCACCGTGCCCACGACGTCGGGGTCGAGGCCGACGGACCCGCCGCCGAACATCTCGCCACCGAGCTTCAGAAGCACGCGCGAGAAACCTGCTCTGCCCTCATCTGCGGTCGACTGCGATTCGCTCATCTCTTCCTTCGCTCGAATGTCGGCACAAACTCTCTCCATCTTAGGGTGCGGAGTACCCGATCGACGCACTCCGGCCCCGGAGTCGTCCCTGACGGGCTGATTCCGGGGCCGGAAGTGAGGTTGTCTCGCCGCGGTAGTCGGCGGCCTAGCGGACTAGGACTGGCCGACCTCGAAGCGGCTGAACGCGACGACGGTGGCGCCGGCCTCGTCCAGGATCGCCTTCACGGTCTTCTTCGAGTCGGTGACCGACGGCTGGTCCACCAGGACGACGTCCTTGTAGAAACCGTTGACGCGACCCTCGACGATCTTCGGCAGCGCCTGCTCGGGCTTGCCCTCCGCCTTGGCGGTCTCCTCGGCGACGTGGCGCTCCTGCTCCACGATCTCGGCGGGGACCTCGTCGCGGCTGGCGTACTTGGCCTTCAGCGCGGCGACCTGCATGGCGGCGCCGCGAGCGGCCTCCGCGGCGGCGTCGCCCTCACCGGTGTACGAGACCACGACGCCGACGGCCGGCGGGAGGTCCGACGCACGCTTGTGCAGGTACACGGCGACCGGGCCGTCGTACGACGCGACACGGCGCAGGACCAGCTTCTCGCCGATCTTGGCCGACAGCGCCTCGACGGCGTCGGCGACGGTGCCGTCGCCCAGCTTGGCGGCCAGCAGCGCGTCGACGTCGTTGGTGCGCAGCTCGATGGCCGCACCCAGGATGTCGTCGGCGAGCTTCTGGAACTCGTCGTTCTTGGCGACGAAGTCGGTCTCGCTGTTCAGCTCGACCATGACGCCGTCACGAGCGGCGACCAGACCCTCGGCGGTGGAGCGCTCAGCGCGCTTGCCGACGTCCTTGGCGCCCTTGATGCGCAGCTCTTCGACGGCCTTGTCGAAGTCGCCGTCGTTGTTCGCGAGGGCGTTCTTGCAGTCGAGCATGCCCGAACCGGTCATTTCGCGCAGACGCTTGACGTCCGCAGCGGTGTAGTTCGCCATAGGTGGCGACCCTCCTTTGTCGATTTGTGATCGAGAGACAAGATTCTCCGGCGGGGTGATCACCCCGCCGGAGAAGGGGCCCGGTTCACAGTGCCTCGGAGCCCGATTCTTGCTTCTTGCAGTTCTTATTCTGCGGCCGGAGCCTCGGTCGCGCCATCGGTGGCGGGCGCGGTGGCCTCAGCCAGCAGCTCCTGCTCCCACTCGGCGAGCGGCTCGCCCTCGCCGGCTTCCGGCTTGGCGTCGCCCGCGGTCTGGCCGGCACGCGCCTGGACGCCCTCGGCGACGGCCGAAGCGATCACGCGAGTCAGCAGCGCGGCGCTGCGGATGGCGTCGTCGTTCGCCGGGATCGGGTAGTCGACGACGTCGGGGTCGCAGTTGGTGTCCAGGATCGCGATGACCGGGATGTTCAGCTTGCGGGCCTCGCCGACCGCGATGTGCTCCTTGTTGGTGTCGACGATCCACACGGCCGAGGGAACCTTGGCCATGTCGCGGATGCCGCCCAGGGTGCGCTCCAGCTTGTTCTTCTCACGCGTGAGCATGAGGATTTCCTTCTTGGTGCGACCCTCGAAGCCACCGGTCTGCTCCATGGTCTCCAGCTCCTTCATACGCTGGAGACGCTTGTGCACGGTGTTGAAGTTGGTGAGCATGCCACCGAGCCAACGCTGGTTCACGTACGGCATGCCGACGCGGGTGGCCTCAGCGGCGATCGACTCCTGAGCCTGCTTCTTCGTGCCGACGAACAGGATGGTGCCGCCGTGGGCGACGGTCTCCTTGACGAACTCGTAGGCGCGGTCGATGTACGACAGCGTCTGCTGCAGGTCGATGATGTAGATGCCGTTGCGGTCGGTGAAGATGAAACGCTTCATCTTCGGGTTCCAACGGCGGGTCTGATGCCCGAAGTGTGCGCCGCTGTCAAGCAGCTGCTTCATGGTCACGACAGCCATGAATATGTCCTCTCTCGCAGTTGTCACCGGCGCTCGGGTCGAGCTCCAGTCCTGGCACCCGCCACCTCGGAACACACCCGGAGGAGTCCGGGACTGCGTGTTCTGATGCCTTCTCGCGGGCGCGCGAAGTCACCCAAGACATGCCTGGGTGCGTCGCCAGACTACTCCGATCCGCTCCGACCAGCCAAATCGTCGAAGGTGTCCGGCGCCCGCGACACGCCTCGGGAGCCGACCGGAGCCGCCATGCGTCCAAAAGGTATGCGGACGAGGATGCGGGTTCGGAGACGGACGGTCGTCTGGTGGTCGGTGGTCGTGCTGGTGGTGTCGGTGTGCTCGGCGCCGCCGGCGGCGACCTCCGGGCGGACCCGATACGACTGGCCGCTGCAGCCGCGGCCTTCGGTGTCGCGCAGGTTCGACCCGCCGGCCCGCCGCTGGCTGTCCGGCCATCGAGGAGTCGACCTCGCCGCAGTCCCCGGCAGCGCCGTGCTCGCGGCCCGGGCCGGAACGGTGACCTTCGCCGGGCCGGTGGTCGACCGCGACGTCGTCGCCGTCCTGCACCCGGACGGCGTGACGACCACCTACGAGCCGCTCACGCCGCAGGTGCGACGCGGCGAGCACGTCCGCGCCGGCCAGGTGCTCGGCTATCTGCGGGCAGGCCACGCGAACTGCCGATCGGCCGCCTGTCTGCATTGGGGCGCGCGACGTGGCGACGGCAGGGCGGCCGAGTACCTCAACCCGTTGGCGCTTCTCGGTCTGCTGCGGATCCGTCTCAAACCGGTCGTCGACGACGAACGCACCGACTGAACGCGCCCACCGAACGCGCCGACTGACGAGGCGAACCCTCAGGCCCGCGGATGCGCCTGACGGTGGACGGCGCGGAGTCGTTCCACGCTCACGTGGGTGTACAGCTGTGTGGTGGCCAATGAGGAATGACCGAGGAGTTCCTGCACCACGCGGAGGTCTGCGCCACCCTCCAACAGATGCGTCGCCGCGCTGTGGCGCAGTGCGTGCGGTCCCACCGACTGCCCCGCCGTCTCGGTCGCCCGATGCACCACGGTTCGCGCCATCCGCTGGTCGAGTCGACCGCCTTTCACACCGAGGAGCAGCGCGTCCCCGGACGCAGCCGTCGCCAGCGCGGACCGGCCGCGTCGCAGCCAGTCGTCGAGCGCGGCGGCCGCCGGGCCGCCGTACGGCACCGACCGCTGCTTGTCGCCCTTGCCGATCACCCGGATCACGCGTCGGTCCGCGTCGACGTCGCCGAGGTCGAGCCCACACAGTTCGCCGACCCGGATTCCGCACGAGTACAGCAGTTCCAGAATCACCCGATCGCGGAACGCCACCGGATCTCCGTCGCCCGCACTGTCCCCTGCTGCACCGTCGACCGCGGCGGCCGCCTGCTCCGGCGCCAGGACGGCCGGCAGCACCCGGTGCGACTTCGGCGCCTGCAGCCGCTGCGCCGGGTCGGTCTGCAAGACGCCTTCGCGCACGGCCCACGCGCAGAAGGTCTTGGCAGACGAGACCTGCCGGGCGATGGTCGTGCGCGCGGCGCCGCGACGGGCGTGTTCGGCGAGCCAGGCTCGCAGGAGCGGCAGGTCCAGATCGCCGACCTCGACACCACGGGCGCCGGCGAACGCGACGAGTCCGCGGATGTCACCGGTGTACGCGCGCACGGTGTGCTTGCTGTGCCCCTTCTCGAAGCTCAGGTGATCGGCGAACGCCACCAGCACATCGGTCATGCTCGAACGGTACCCGTCATAGCTGACTCGCTAGTACGACCGCCGCGCGGAATAATCAGGGCCGAAGCCGATCACCGGCGTTTTCCTGATTGAAAGAACTCCACTGACCGATAACGAGTCCCGAGAGCCTGCGGCCGCCGCCCCCGCAGGAGTCGCCACGCCGGACGAAGCCCAGGGCGGCTCGCAGCTGGCGGTGGCAGTGCTGTGCGCGGCAGGCATCGTCGTCTCGCTGATGCAGACGATCATCGTCCCGCTGATCCCCGAACTGCCGACGCTTCTGCACACCTCGACGACGAACGCCTCGTGGGCCCTGACCATCACTCTGCTGATGGGCGCCGTGGTCACGCCGATCTCGGGCCGGCTCGGCGACATGATCGGCAAGCGCCGAATGCTGCTGGCCTGCCTGGGCGCGGTGGCCGCCGGTTCCGTGGTGTGCGCGCTGTCGTCGAGTTTGATCCCGTTCCTCATCGGACGCGGACTGCAGGGTATGGGCATCGGAACGGTCGCACTGGGCATCAGCCTGATCCGCGACATCGTCCCGCCGCAGCGTCTCGGTTCGTCGATCGGCGCGATGAGCGCGTCGCTCGGCGTCGGCGGCTCACTCGGACTGCCGTTCGCCGCCGTCATCGCGCAGCACGTCAGCTGGCACGCCCTGTTCTGGGTCAGTGGCGCGGTCGCGGTGTGCGTCGCACTGATCGTCGCGGCGACCGTTCCCGCCAGTTCCATCGCGACCGGCGGCCGGTTCGACCTGATCGGAGCGCTCGGCTTGAGCGTCTTCATGGTCTGCATCCTGCTGGCCCTGTCGAAGGGCCATGAGTGGGGCTGGACCAGCCCGGCCGTCCTCGGCTTGTTCGCCGGATTCGTCGCGTCGTCGTTGCTCTGGTGGCGGTACGAACGCGGACGGCCGAATGCGCTCATCGACCTGACGATCAACGTCTCCCGCCCGATCCTGCTCACCAACATCGCGTCGATCGCCGCGGGCTTCGTCTTCTACGCCATGCAGATGATGCCGATCCAAATTCTGATGGCCCCGGAGTCGGCACCGAGCGGCGTCGGTCTCCCGATGGTCGAAGCGAGCCTCGTCCTGATGCCCGGCGGACTGGTGATGTTCGGGTTCTCCTACGTCAGCGCGTGGATGTCGCGCAGTTTCGGCCCACGAATCGCGCTGGGCATCGGCAGCCTGGTGATCGGAGCCGGCTACTCGACGTTCCTGGTGATGCTCACCGAGGGCCACGCCGGGTGGGTCTGGCTGATCATCGTGAACTGCATCGTCGGCGCTGGTCTGGGCGTCGCGTACTCCGCGATGCCCGCACTGATCATGGAATGGGTGCCCGTGACGCAGACCGGTGAGGCGAACGGCGTCAACTCCACCATGCGCTCGATCGGCACCTCCCTGGCCACCGCTGTCGTCGGAATGATCCTCGCGTCGTCGATCGCACTGGCGGACACTCCGCACGGACCTGTTCCCGTTCCGACCACCGGTGCCTACATCATCGCCGCAACGATCTCGCTGGTCGTCTGCCTGCTCGCCGCGGTCGCCGCCTTCTCGGTCCCCCGCAGCACGCTCGTCGACGAGCCGGTCGTCTAGGCCGTCGTGCGAAAGACCGCCGCCTAAGAACCACCGAGACAGCCGAAGAGACTGTCGCTCCGCGGCTCAGCAGTTCTCGAGATCTACCGCACCACCGGCCACCGGCCGACTGCTCCTCCGGCCCCATGCCCCGGAAGCAACCCGTGTCGCCCGTACCCCGGGTGCGCTACCCAGGAACCGCGGACCTAGCCCGCCTCGGCCTTGCGGAGGTCCGCCTTCCACTGCCGGAAGCCCTCTTCGGTACGACCGCGCCGCCAGTAGCCCGAGATCGACGACGCACGCTTCGCGCTCACGCCGCGCTCCTTGCGTACGTATCCGCGGAGGTTCTTCATCACGGCCTGGGCCTCGCCATGGATGAACACGTGGGGCTCGCCGTCCGGCCACTCCGCGGCCCTGACCGCCGCGATGAGCGGCGCGTTGTCCCCGGCGGCATTCTCCGGCGCCTCGTTCGGCCCGGCACCGCGATGAATCCAGGAGATCTCCGCGCCCGCGGGCGCGGTCAGGACGAGTTCGTCCTCCGGTCCGGCGACTTCGATGAACACCTTCGCCACGGCGTCGTCGGGCAGCGCTTCCAGCGCGGCGGAGAGCGCGGGAAGTCCGGCTTCGTCGGACACCAGCAGGTGCCATGGCGCCGCCGGATCAGGCCGGTAGCCGCTTCCCGGTCCGAGGAAGCTGATGGTCTCCCCCGGCTGCACGTCGCGCGCCCACGGTCCGGCGACGCCCTCGTCGCCGTGCACCACGAAGTCGACCGCGATCTCCCGGGCCACCGGGTCGTAGCGGCGCACGGTGTAGGTGCGGAGCACCGGCTGTTGATCGGGCGGGAAGCTCTCGCGGATCGCCTCGACGTCCAGCGGCTGCGGGTATACGACGCCCTCGGGGGCGAAGACGAACTTCACGTACATGTCGGTGTCGGGACGCTCCGGTGTACCATCGCCGCCGACCGGCTGAAAGTCGTCGAAACCGTTGCCGCCCAACCAGACCCGAATCATGTGCGGCGTCAAACGCTCAGTCCGCAGCACTGCCATGGTGTTCAGCCGCTTCGCCACGTGATCTCCTCGTCGGGCCGTGAATACGTTCCTTAGGTCAGGCTAACAGGCAGTGGTCGGCGCCGCCGCGTCACCGCACCAGCTGCCAGGTGCCCTGCGAACCGTCCACCAGTCCCGCCAGATCGAGACCGGCCAGCGCGCGCAGTACGTCCGCGACCCGGACGCCGCTGACCAGTGCGATCTCGTCGACGGTGAGGCCGCCGCGGGCGGGCAGCGCCTCGAGCACCAGCGTCTGATCGCGGGGCAGCCCGTCGATCGCGGTGCTCCTGGACTCCGGTTTGAGGTCATGGCCGTCCGGCGCGGCGAGCGCGACCGCCGCGGCGGCGTCGACCACCAGGACGGCGTCCCCGTCGGCGATCATCGCGTTCGCACCCACCGAGGTCGCACTCGTCACCGCTCCGGGAACCGCGCCCAGCGGACGTCCGATGCGCTTGGCCCACGCCGCGGTGTTGGCCGCCCCCGACCGTCGCCCCGCTTCGACGACCACCACCGCAGACGACAACGCCGCCACCAACCGGTTGCGCGTCAGAAACCGGTGCTTCGCCGCCGTCGTTCCGGGCGGATACTCGGTCAGCACCGCACCGCGCTCCCCGATCTCGCGCAGCAGCTGTGCGTGCCCCGCGGGATAGTCCCGGTCGATCCCGCAGGCGAGCACAGCGGCCGTCCGGCCACCGGCGGCGAGTGCGCTGCGGTGTGCGGCGCCGTCGATTCCGTACGCTCCTCCGGAGACCACGGTCCACCCGTCGGCGACCAGGTCACCGGCCATCATCCCCGCGACGTAGTCGCCGTACGACGACGCCGCGCGCGATCCCACCAGCGCCACCGACCGCTCGGCGACGGCAGGCAGCGGTACCGGCCCGCGGGCCCAGAGCGCCAGCGGCGCGCCTCCGCGCGCCGCGGTCGACGCACGGTCGAGCGACAGCAGCTGCCACGCAGGCCAGTCCGGGTCGTCGCGGGTCACCAGCCGCGCGCCGAGTCGATCACAGGTGTCGAGATCCGGCCCGGACGTATCGGTGGCAGCGCGAGCCTCGGTGTGCCGCAAGACTCCTCGATGGGCGCTCGGCACCGATCGGGACCGGATCGCGTTCGCCGCCTCGACCGGGCCGAGATCGTCGACCAGACCGATCAGCGGTGTGCAGGGCGGCTCGGCGACCGCCGCCAGGTACGCCCAGGCCCGCCTCACGTCGTCGTTCACAGATGCCCTCCTCGATCTCGGTACATGAGCGCCGCGACGACGTCGTCCTCGTCGGGCCGGTCGGCGCCACGCAGATCCGCAAGACTCCAGGCGACCCGGAGTGCGCGATCGGCACCACGCGCGGTGATCCGTCCCAAGCGCAGCGCCTGTTCTATCCGCCGCAGTCCGGCGGCTGTCGGCCGGTAGCGCTGCCGGAGAGCGCTGCCCGGAACCTCCGAGTTGGTGAGCCATCCGTCCGACTGCCAGCGCTCCTGAGCCGCGGCCCGGGCGGCCGCGACGCGAGCGGCCATCGTCTCGGTCGACTCGCCCGGTTCCGTCATGAGCGTGCCGTCGGACGGCGGTTCCATCCGGACTCGGAGATCGATCCGGTCCATCAGCGGTCCCGACAGCTTGCCGAGGTAGCGACGGCGCTGGATCGAGGTGCAGACGCAGTCGACGTCGTGTGCGGGCGCGCACGGGCACGGGTTGGCCGCCAGCACGAGCTGGAATCGGGCCGGGTACACGGCGGTCCCGTCGCGGCGGGAGATCCGCACCTCGCCCTCCTCGAGCGGTTGACGCAGAGAGTCCAGCACCTTCGCGCCCATCTCCGCGCATTCGTCGAGGAACAACACTCCGCGGTGGGCGCGCGATACCGAGCCCGGCCTCGCCATTCCCGATCCGCCGCCGAGCAGTGCGGTGATCCCCGCGCTGTGGTGCGGCGCCACGAACGGTGGGGACGTGATGAGGGGATGGTGCTCGGGCAGCGTCCCCGCAATCGAGTGGATCGCCGTCACTTCGAGCGACTCCTCGATGCGGAGCGGCGGCAGAATGCCCGGCAATCGGCTGGCGAGCATCGTCTTGCCGATTCCCGGCGGACCGGTCATCAGCAGGTGATGGGCTCCGGCGGCCGCGATCTCGAGTGCGCGGCGCGCCGCGGCCTGACCGGCGACGTCGGCCATGTCCGGGACTGCGCGAGCCTCGGTCTCCTCGGCGTCGCCGTCGACCGTGTCGAGGACCAGGTCGCCCGCCATCCAGCTCAGCACGTCCGACAGCGAACTCGCTCCGCCGACCGCCACCCCCGAGACCAATGTGGCCTCGGCGACGTTGCCGAGCGGTACCACCGCCCGCGCGAATCCGGCGTCCCGCGCCGCCAACAACAGCGGCAGCACGCCGCGGACCGCGCGCAGCCGTCCGTCGAGGGCGAGTTCACCGACCATTACCGTTCCGTCGAGGCGGGCCGTCGAGACCTTCTTGGCCGCGACGAGAACGGCGACCGCCATCGGCAGATCGAAGCCCGGCCCGACCTTCGGCAGGCTCGCCGGAGCGAGCGCGATCGTGACCTTGGTCGCCGGAAACTGCAGGTCACTGTTGGCGATCGCGGCCCGCACCCGCTCTTTCGCCTCTCGCAACGAGCCGTCGACGTTGCCGCTGATGGTGACCCCGGGCAGGCCCGAGCTGATATTCGCCTGAATCTCGATCACGTCGGCGGCGAAGGCGTTGAGACCCACCGAGTGCACTCTCCCCAGCCCGGACACCGCTGCTACTCGCAGACGCCGACGTGATGCCACCAGGTGGCGCGTGCCAGATCCTCGGGGTCGGTGACATCGAGCTGGACCGACACCACGTCGAACCGGATCGACTCCCAGAACCGCTCCTGCTGTGCGAGCCATTGCCTCGCGAGCAGGCGCATCCGCCGTAGCTTCTGCGGCGTCACCGCCCCGAGTGGATCGGCGAAGGTCCGACTCGCCCGAGTCTTCACCTCCACGACCACCAGCGTGTCGCCGTCCGCGCCGATCAGATCGAGTTCGCCGTTCCGCGTCCGCCAGTTACGCGCCAGAATCTGCCAGCCGAGGCCGGCGACGTACTCCGCCGCGAGATCCTCGCCGATCCGGCCGATGAGCCGCCGCCGGTCCCGGCGGTCGCCTGCTTCTTGTTCCCCCATGCGGCCAAGGATCCGCGACCATCACGACATTCGGCAGGCCGGACATCGCCGTCGACCGGCGAGTGTGGAGAACTCGGAATCCGTCGCCGACACCTACTGCGCCGACACCTACTGCGCCGACACCTACTGCTCGGTGAGACTCTCCATCAGGTGCCCGCTGAGGTCACCGAGATAATCGGTGATCATATGTCTCGAGGCGAACCGCCAGACGTCGCCGTCCCGGCGGAACGTGTCGCGGTACCGGCCGGTGATGATCGGCTGCAGCGGCAGTTCCGGAGTCGACTGCAGCACCGTGAAGTATGAATGACAGGTCCCCTCGCCCGCGGCCTCGTCGACCTCGATCCGCAGATTCGTCGTCAGGTGCTTGGTCCGTGGAGTCCCGGTGTCGGGATATCGATCGTCCGGATAGCGGCGCGTCCACCTCTCGTACATGGCGCGCACTTGGTCTGCACCCGTCACCTCGCTGCCCGCGTCGGATGTGATCCGCGCGTCGGCGAACAACTCGCCGACGCCTGCGAAGTCGCCGGAGTCGATGCGCTCGGCGTACATCGCGATCAGGTTGCTGATCGCCCAATGTCCCACGGTCATGTCGTCAATCCCCTCGACTCAACCCATCACTGGTTCGAAGACGACGGTGATCGCGTGGATCTCGCCGCCCCTGACGACGAAGTGCTCGGCGATCGACGACGTCGCGAGACGCTCCCCGCCGAGATCCAGGTCCAGCTGATAGTGCGCGGTGACGTTGTCGTCCCATTCGGCGAACCGCAGCTCGCGAATGGTGCGGAGCGGCAGGTACTGCTCGCCGGTGCGCAGCGACTCGAGGATCGCCTCGCGTGACCATCCGCAGTCCTCGCCGTTCTCGAACCGCTTGGCATCGGGTGCCAGACGCACGTCGTCGGTGCGATGACTCAGCAGGGAGTCCAGATAGGCACGAGCGATCTGGACATTGGGAGAATCAGTCGTCACTGGTCAGGCCTTTCTCGGTCCCCATCGGGACCTCGGTCGGAAAGACGGCGACCGGATGGTCGTCATCGGTGGGCTCATCAGCAGTGCCTGCGGTCGAGCCGCCACGCGCAGGAGCCCGACCCGCTCGCATGAAGACGGTGATCGCGAGGCCGACCACAGCGATCACCGCACACAGCACGAACGCCACGGTGAATCCGGCTGGGTCGATGGCCCGGCCCGCGACGCCGGTCACGACGTGCGAGGCGATGACGGCCCCGACGACGGCTGAGACGGTGGCGCCGAACATCGCCTCCGTCGTGTTCTTCATCGACTGGCTGACGCTCTGCACGTTCGCCGGCACGGAGTCGACCACCAGATTCGCACTCGACGAGAAGTAGCTTCCGGTACCGATGCCCATCAGCACGCCGACGAGAACCACCGCCGGTCTCGAGTCGACGAGCCCGGCGGCGCTGAGACCGACTGCGAGCGTCAGAGCCGAGATCGCCAGAAGCATGCCCGCGCGCGGTGCATATCGCCTGCTCAGCCAGCCGCCCACAAAGCCGCACGCACAACCGACCAGCCCCTGCGCGAGCCCGAAGTAGAGGGCGTACTGGCCCGCATCGAAGAGGAGGCCACCGTCGGTCAACGGCATGCGCAACAGCTGAGGAAACAGCACACCGGTGGCCGCGTTGATCGCGCCGACGCAGGCTCCGAGCATCAGCAGCGACCGCATCGCGGGGGTGGCGAGCAGATCCAGCGAGATGAGCGGTTCCGCGGTCCGTCGCTCCACGGCGACGAAGGCACCGAGCAGCACCGCGGCGCACGCGATGGCCGGCCACCTCACCGACGGCTCAACCGACGCCACGATCACGGCGCCGACCCCGAGCCCGACGAGCAGCGCCCCCGGTACGTCGAGTCGATGCGACGCCCGGACCGGGCTCTCCGGCACGACGACGAGGACCAACAGCGCTGCCAACGCCATGTATCCCAGCAGGAACCAGAAGCACGCCCGGAATCCGTACGAGTCGATCAGCCAGCCACCGAGCAGTGGTCCGAGGACCGCGCCGGTTCCGGTGCCCACGCCCATTGCACCGAGCGCGATCGGCACCTGACTCGGCGGAAGGAGATCCCGCATCAGGCCGATGCTGACCACGACGCCGACCACCGCCGCCCCCTGCAGTCCACGGCCGAGAAGCAGCGCCGGGAAGTTCGGGGCCAGCGCGCAGATCAGAGACCCGACCATGAAACTCCCCGCACCGCACAGCAGGAGTCGCTTCTTCCCGTGGATGTCGGCGAGTTTCGACAGCACCGGCGCGGAGATGCCCGCGATCAGCATCGTCGCGGTCACCACGAGACCGGACTGGTCGGTGCCGAAGGCTGCACCGATCTCCGGTAACGCCGGACCGACGAGCGAGTACTCGAAGGTGACGATCTCCGTCACCAGTGCGACCATCACCACGAGGACGACCACGCGTGCCCGGCCGGTGATGCGGCCGGAAGCGATCATCGCGCCGCCAGCACGTGGTCGACGATGCGACCGGCGAGGTCGCCGGGCGACTCGTCGGCTCCGGCGAGCCGCAACTCAGGGTCGAGCGGCACCTCGTACGGGTCGTCCACGCCGGTGAAGCCGTGGATCTCCCCCGCGTCGGCGCGCTGGTACAGCTTCTTGGGATCGCGTGACCGGCAGACGTCGATGGGCGTGTCGACGTGGACCTCGGTGAAGCCGAGATCGGCGTCCGCGTGCACGGCGCGCACCGCATCGCGGTCCGCGCGGTACGGGCTGATCAGTGACACCACGGCCACCACACCGGCATCGGCGAGGATCTTCGCGACCTCGCCGACCCGGCGCACGTTCTCGGCGCGGTCCGTCGAGGTGAACCCGAGATCCGAGTTCAGTCCGAGGCGGAGATTGTCGCCGTCGAGCAGGTAGGCGGGCGTTCCCGAAGCGACGAGTCTGCGCTCGACCTCCACCGCGACCGTCGACTTGCCCGACCCCGACAGCCCGGTGAGCCAGACCGTCTGTCCGCGAGTGGCGCGATCCGACCGGCGTACCGTCGGCTCATGCCACACCACCGTGGACTCCTCGACGGCAGGGCCGGTGATCATGCCGGCGGCGACGGTGTCGTTGGTGACCTCGTCGATCAGGATGAAGCTGCCGGTGACGCGATTGGTCCGGTAGGGATCGAACAGCAACGGCTGCTGCGTGCGCAGCGCGAGCCGGCCGATCTCGTTCAGTCCCAGCGTCTGGGCCTTCTCGTCCCGATGCAGGGTGTTCACGTCGAGCCGGTACGACAGCTCGCTGACCACTGCTTTCGTCTCACGGGTGGCCTGCCGCACGATGTACCGGCCGCCATCGCGCAGCTGCGAACGATCGGAGAACCAGCAGACCAGCGCGTTCACGCGATGGCCCACGTCGGCCCGGTTCTGCGGGCGGCACAGCATGTCGCCGCGGCTGATGTCGATGTCGTCCTCGAGTTCCACCGACACCGCCGCGGAGGCGAACGCCTCGTCCAGCTTCCGGCCGCCCGGCCCCCACACCGCCTTGACCCGCGTCGAGAACCCGGACGGCAGCACGACCACCTCGTCGCCCTTCTTGAACGAGCCGCTCGCGACGGTGCCCGCGTAGGCGCGGTGGTCGTGGAGTTCGCGCGTCCGACTCGACTTCGGCCGAATGACGTACTGGATCGGCAGTCGCGCGTCGATCAGGTTCTGATCCGACGCGACGTGCACCTCTTCGAGATGGTGCAGCAGCGAACCGCCCTCGTACCACGGCATGCTGCCGGTCTTGTCGACCACGTTGTCGCCCAGCAACGCCGACACCGGGACGAAGGAGAGATCGCCGACGTTGAGCTTGGCAGCGAACTGCTTGAACTCGTCGCAGATCTCGTCGTAGCGATCCTTCGACCAGTCGACGAGGTCCATCTTGTTGATACAGACCACCAGATGCGGGATGCCCAGCAGACTCGCGATGAACGCGTGCCTGCGCGTCTGCTCGACGAGTCCGTTCCGCGCGTCGATCAGGATGAGCGCGAGATCCGCGGTGGACGCGCCGGTGACCATGTTCCGGGTGTACTGCGCGTGGCCGGGCGTGTCGGCGATGATGAACTTCCGCTTCGGAGTGGCGAAGTAGCGGTGCGCGACGTCGATGGTGATGCCCTGTTCCCGTTCGGCGCGCAGCCCGTCCGTCAGCAGAGCGAGATCGGCGCCCTCGCCGCCGCGCGCGATACTGGTCTGCTCGACGGCGGCCAGCTGGTCCTCGAAGATCGACTTGGAGTCGAACAGCAGCCGGCCGATAAGGGTCGACTTCCCGTCGTCGACGCTGCCCGCGGTGGCGATGCGAAGTAGTTGCGACATCAGAAGTAGCCCTCTTTCTTACGATCTTCCATTCCGGCCTCGGAGATCCGGTCGTCGGCGCGGGTGGCGCCGCGTTCGGTGACGCGGGTGGCCGCGACTTCCGCGATGACGTCGTCGACGGTCGTCGCCGCCGATTCGACGCAACCGGTGCACGTGGCGTCGCCGACGGTGCGGAATCGGACGAGTTCCTCGTACGACTCCTCGCCGGGCAGTCGTTCCAGGAATCGGTTGTCGGCGAGCAGCATGCCGTCGCGCGGGATCACCTGGCGGCGGTGCGCGTAGTAGATGCTCGGCAGCTCGATGTCCTCGTCGGCGATGTACTGCCAGATGTCGAGCTCGGTCCAGTTGCTGATCGGGAACACGCGGATGTGCTCGCCCTTGCGGTGTCTGCCGTTGTACAGATTCCAGAGCTCGGGCCGCTGGCTCTTCGGATCCCACTGTCCGAACTCATCGCGGAAGCTGAAGATCCGCTCCTTCGCGCGCGCCTTCTCCTCGTCTCGGCGCGCACCGCCGAACGCGGCGTCGTATCCGCCCTCGGTGATCCCGCGCAGCAGCGTGGTGGTCTGCAGCCGGTTGCGTGACGCGCCGGGCCCGGTCTGCTCGACGACCCGTCCGGCGTCGATGTCGTCCTGCACGCTCGCGACCACGAGCCGGAGGCCGTAACGCTCCACCATCGCGTCGCGGAACTCGATCACCTCGTCGAAGTTGTGGCCGGTGTCGACGTGCATCACCGGGAACGGCATCGGCGCCGGCCAGAAGGCCTTCATCGCGAGGTGCAGCATCACGACGGAGTCCTTGCCGCCGGAGAAGAGCATCACCGGTTGCTCCATCGTCGCCGCCACTTCACGGAAGATGTGGACGGCCTCGGCCTCCAGCGCGCGCAGGTGCGAGAGCGCGTAGTCGGGAACGGTTGCGGTTGTCACGGAGTCTCCTCACAGAGATCCGCCTCGATGCGTGTTCCAAATATCGAATACGTGAGACGGATATTGAACTGACCCGCTCACGCTATGAACCGCATCACACACAGTTCAACGGCGTGTCCCTCTCAGTGAGACAAACGGATCACGACCGCCGACCGACTCGGTGATGCGTCGCGCCGACGCCACGAGGGCGTCGCCGAGCTCGGCGGCATCGGCCACCACCGTCGTCCGGTCGACGTACATCGTGACGACCGCGGTCTGCCGCCCGTTGACGTCGAAGGTAGGGGCCGCGATCAGATTCACCTGATCACCGTCGGACAGGTCCAGACCCGACGAGGTGAAGTAGAGCCCCTCCCCGACCCCGGCCGCCATCTGCGCCAGCAGCTGCCGGACGTCGGGCGGCAGATCATGGGCGCTGGCACCGGCGAGGACGGCGTGCAACCGCATCTGCTCACGGCTCAGACGCTCGACGACGTACCCGCGCGACCGCGCCACCGCCAGCACCTCGACGAGACGGTCGCGATCGACCTCGGCGGGCAGCACCGACTTCCGCGTCAACCATCGGTCGAGCTCGGCGTCCGACTGCCACATCAGATAGAGGATGCCGACCGGCGGCGCATACGGGAAGGTCTGTCCCACGCGTGCGGGCGACTCGAGCCCGGGCGCGGTGACGACCTCGGTCACCACGATCTCATCGCCGATCACCGCCGACGACGCACAGACCGCCGAGAACCGAGCGGACAGCGCCGTCAGCTCCTCACGGACGGCGGGACTGACGGTCCGTCCACGCTGCGCCGCCGCGCCGAGTGCGATCATCCGCGCGCCCAGCCGGTAGGTCTTGTCGGCGCTGTTCCGGGTCACGTAGCCGGCGCCGCACAGCTCGCTGACGATGCCGAGGCAGGTCGGCTTACTGACCTCGCAGTTCCGGGAGAGGTCGGCGAGTGAGAACTGTTCCGACGGACGCGAAGCCAGGAAGTCGAGAATGCGGACAACCCGCGCGGTCGGCGGCGACATCCGGCTACTGCCGGGACTTCCCGCGGTCGACTCGGCCGAGACCTCGGTCGTCATTCAGCAATCCTCCCACTGAGCTGTTCCAGTATTCGAACAGTCTAGACATGGCCCGCTGAGTGGGACGTGACCGTTGCCACACATCGAATGGTCGACTTACGTTCCATTCCACTAGTGAACGCCACTATTCGATATTTGGAACGACCGTGTCCCCTGGTGGATACAGGAAGACGGGTCATGCCCCTCGACGACGAACTCCGACGACTCACCGACGAAGCGGCGATCTACCGCGCCCTCACCGCGTACTGCCACGGCATCGACCGACGGGACCTGGAGCTCGTCCGGTCCGTCTATCACCCCGGCGCAGTCGATCATCACACCGGATTCGACGGCCCCGTCGAGGAGTTCATCGAGTGGGTCGGCCCGGTCCTCGGCAAGCTCGGCGGCACCATGCACACGCTCGGCAACCACCGAGTCGAACTCTTCGGCGATCACGCCATGAGCGAAACGTACGCCACCGCGACGCACTGGGGTCGGGACTCGAGCGATCTCGGATCCAACTTCACGACCGGCGTCCGCTACGTCGACCACTTCGAACGCCGGAACGGCCGCTGGGCGATCGCCGAGCGCTTCGCCGTCCGCGAGTGGTTGCGAACCGAGGGCGATCGATTGACCGGCGTCGCTCCCCGGACCGACGAGGACCCGACTCGGACCTTCCGATCACAGCTCGAACAGCTCACCACCGAAGGGAACACATCTTGCTGACCGACGATTTCGCGACGAGCCTCGCCGAGGCCGAGAAGCTCATCTCGACCGCACCGCATATCCGCACACCGCAGGACCTGCACGACGGCTACCAGTACCTGGCCGCATGCATCCAGGCCGTCCTGCACAACGAGTGGTCTACCGAACTCGCCGCACCGTTCTTCATCCACGGCGCGGGGCCGTTCACCAAACAGGGCCTCGACAACCCCGACACGATGTACTTCAACACCGACATCTCCGACGACGCCGAGTACCTCGTGGTCGGTAAGCGCGGCACCACCGCGGACCTGTCGTTCCAGCTGCTTGCGGGCAGCCACACCGATTCGGAGGTGCCCGCCAGCGTCGCGGCGTTCGACGACCGCGATCTCGACATCGACGAGGACGGGAACTTCACACTGCGTCTCGGGCCGGATCCGACGCCCGCCCCCGGGTACCTGCCGCTGCCGAAGGGCACCACGATGCTCCTGGTTCGCGAGGTGTACAGCGACTGGACCGAACAACGAGGCCAGATCCGCGTCGAACGGCTCGACACCGCGGGACAGCCGCTCCCCGCACTGACCGCCGAGCGCGCCGAGAAACACTTCGACAAGGCCGGCCGCGACCTCATCATGCGCATCAAGACCTGGCTGCAGTTCCCCGAGTGGTTCTACCTGAATCTGCCGGTGAACACCCTCACCGAGCCGCGCATCACTCCCGGCGGCCTCACCACCCAGTACTCCTCGGTGGGCCACTACGACCTGGCCGCCGACGAGGCGATGATCATCACCGTCCCCGAATCGGACGCGCCCTACCAGGGACTGCAGCTCGGCAGCCTCTGGTACATCTCGCTCGACTACATCAACCGGCAGACCTCGCTCAACACCACGCAGTCGCAGACCGATCCCGACGGCATGATCCGGATCGTCGTGAGCGAGCAGAATCCCGGCATCGTGAACTGGCTCGACACCATCGGTCACGCCCGCGGATACCTGCAGTTCCGCTGGCAGCGGCTCTCCCGGCCGCTCACCGAGGCCGACGGCCCGACCTGCGAGATCGTCAAGATCTCCGAGGTCCCCGGCAAGCTCCCCTACTACGCCGACAACCAGATCACGCCGGACGCGTTCGCCGAGCGCATCGCCGACCGCAAGGCCGGCTTCAGCAACCGGATGCTGGGCTGAGAGGAACGCAGATGACCGCAACCGTCCAACCGTCCGGGTCTGTTCAGGCCACGGGACTCCTGCAGGACAAAGTGATGATCGTCGCGGGTGTCGGCGGCGGCCTCGGCCGATCCATTGCCGTCCGCGGTGCCGCCGCCGGTGCCGACGTAGTGCTCGTCTCCCGCACCGAGTCGTATCTCGACGACGTCGCCAAGGAAGTGGTCGACCTCGGCCGTCGTGCGATCACGGTGCCGGCCGACCTCACGTCGGAGAACGACGCGCGCGGCGTCGTCGAGCAGACCCTCGCCGCATTCGGCCGCATCGACACCCTGGTCAACAACGCCTACCTGATGCCATCGATGGTCGACTTCAGCCAGACCGATTTCCAGCACATCCGCGACGCCTTCGAACTGTCGGTCCTGGGCTCACTGCGGATGAGTCAGCTCTGCACGCCGTCACTGGCGCAGACCCAGGGCTCCATCGTGATGGTCAACTCCATGGTGCTGCGTCACTCCGATCCGACCTTCGGCAGCTACAAGGTCGCCAAGAGCGGCCTGCTGTCGATGGCGCAGACCTTGTCGAGCGAGGTCGGCCCCCTCGGTGTCCGCGTCAACTCCATCGCCCCCGGCTACATCTGGGCCGACACGCTCCGCGGCCATTTCGCCGAGGTCGCCGAGCAGACGGGCACCACCGTCGACGCCCTCTACACGGCGACCGCCGCGAACTGCGACCTGCGCAGACTCCCCGAACCCGACCAGATCGCCGACACCGTCACCTTCCTCGCGTCCGACCTCGCGTACGCGGTGACCGGTCAATGCCTCGACGTCAACTGCGGCGAATACCACCACTGATCCGGAAGGACCCCTGTGAAATCCCCTTTCAGCATCGACGAGGTACACGAGGCCGCCAGCGCCCGGACCGGCCTCTCGGACTTCGGCGAGACCGACTACCTCGAAGGACTGCGCGTTCTCATCGACAGCTACGCGCGCGAAGCCGGTCTCACCGGTCTCGGTGTCGCGTCCACCCGAGAGATCGTCATCGGCGGGCTCATCGCGCGACTCAAGAGCGAGGCGGCCCTCCGTGATCATCCGCAGCACCTCGACGTGCCCATCGACCGGCCGATCTTCCTCACCGGCCTCCCCCGCACCGGAACCACGGCTCTGCATCGCCTGCTCAGCGTCGATCCCGGCCATCAGGGCATGGAGATGTGGCTGGCCGAGCGACCACAGCCACGGCCGCCGCGCGATCAGTGGGCCGCCAACCCCGATTACCGGGAGATCGACGACGCCTTCGCGGCGCAGCGCGAGGCGAATCCCGATCTGATGGGCATGCACTACATGGACGCCGACGTCGTCGAAGAGTGCTGGCGTGTGCTGCAGCAGTCGATGCGCTCGATCGCGTACGAGTGCCAGTGCCATGTGCCGTCGTACTCCGAGTGGCTGCGCACCGAGGACTGGACGCCTGCTTACCGGCGTCATCGCCGAAATCTGCAGCTGATCGGCGCCAACGATCAGGACCGACGCTGGGTGCTGAAGAATCCGAGCCACATGTTCGCGCTCGACGAGATCATGTCCGTGTATCCGGACGCTCTCGTCATCGTGACCCACCGCGATCCGAAGACGGTGATCGGTTCCATCAGCAGCCTCAACCGGCAGTCGGCCATCGGCTGGTCCGAGTCGTTCTCGGCCGAGCAGCTGGGTGCCGCGCAGCTCGATCTGTGGGCCCGCGGACTGGAGCAGTTCAACGAGGCCCGCGCGTCGTACAGCTCCGACCAATTCCTCGACGTGGACTACCGCGACTTCGTCGGCGACCCGATCGGCACGGCCGCGGGCGTCTACGCGCACTTCGGCCTCGACCTGAGTGACGAGGCGCGAAGCGCGATGGAGGCCGAAGTCGTCGCGAGTCGCAGCGGTGACCGAGCGCCGTCGCACACCTACGACCTCGCCGAGTTCGGACTCACAGAGCAGCAGGTCGACGACCGTTTCGCCGAGATCGGAGTCGGAGTATGAGCAAGCGGCAGTTCACCCTCAACGTGGCGATGAATCCCCTCGACCAGCTGGTTCCGCTCGCCCAGGCCGCCGAAGCCGCCGGCTTCACCTCGATCGGTCTGCCCGACGCCATCTTCTACCCGGAGGTCGCGTCGGCCCCGTACCCGTACACGCCGGACGGTACCCGGATGTGGAATGAGAACACTCCGTGGGCCGATCCGCTGCTCGCCGCGACGGCCATGGCGGCGGCGACCTCGACAATCCGGTACTACACGCAGGTCATCAAGCTCGGCTCGCGCAATCCCGTGCTCCTCGCACGGCAGATCAGCTCGGTCGCCCACTTCACGGGCAACCGGTTCGGTCTCGGTGTGGGAATCGGCTGGGCGCCGGAGGAGTTCCTCTGGTGCGGTGCTCCGTACGAGAATCGCGGCAAGCGGGTCAACGAGATGATCGAGGTGATCAAGTTGCTGCTCACCGACGAGATGGTCGAGTACCACGGGGAGTTCTTCGACTTCGACCGGCTGAAGATGAGTCCGGCCCCCACCGAGCCGGTACCGATCTACGTCGGCGGCCACGTGGACGCGGCACTTCGACGCGCCGCGAAGTACGCGGACGGCTGGAGTTCGGCGATGATGACCTTCGACGAGCTCACCGGAACCATGGCGCGCCTCGAGCGGTTGCGCGAGGAGTACGGGCGCGCGGACGAACCGTTCGAGATCCAGGCCTTCTGCATCGACCGGTTCTCGCACGAGGGTTACGAGGAGCAGTTCGAGGCCGGCGTGACCGATATCCTCACGTCGCCGTGGCCACTCTACGGACTCGACTTCGACAGTCCGCTCGACGAGAAGATCGATGTCATCAAACGCTTCGCCGAGGAGAACATCGCGGTGACGCCGAACACTGCGGTCGGCGCGCGGTAGCCCTCGGGTGAAGACCAGGCCCGGTAGGCGAATCGGTTCCGCCTTCCGGGCCTGCTTCATATCTGGGCCGGATCACCTGCCGACCGTCGTCACGGCTCGTCGGGCAGCCGCAGCTCGGACTTCTCGAGCTCCTCGATGTTCACGTCCTTGAACGTCACCACACGCACCTGTTTCACGAACCGCGCGGGCCGATACATGTCCCACACCCAGGCGTCGGTCATGTGGATCTCGAAGTAGACCTCGCCGTCGGAGTTCCGGGGCACCAGATTCACACCGTTGGCGAGGTAGAACCGGCGCTCGGTCTCCACGACGTACGTGAACTGACCCACGATGTCCTTGTACTCCTTGTACAGGGACAGCTCCATCTCGGCTTCGTACTTCTCGAGATCTTCAGCGCTCATCAGGCCAGCCTATCGCGGACGTTCCGGTACGACATACGGTGCTCCACGGACGGCCCGCGCGCATCCAGACAGGCCATGTGCAACGCCGTGCTGTACCCCTTGTGGACCGCGAACTCGTAGCCCGGCAGCTCCGCATCGAGCGCGACCATCATCCGGTCGCGCGTCACCTTCGCGAGGACCGAGGCGGCGGCGATGCAGGCGGCGTTCGCGTCGCCGCCGATCACCGGAAGCGACGGCGCGGGCAGCCCGGGGACCTGGAAGCCGTCGGAGAGGACATAGCCCGGACGCACCGAGAGTCCGGCGACGGCGCGCCTCATCCCCTCGATGTTCGCCACGTGCACACCCAGGCGGTCGACCTCGGCCGCCGGGATCGCCACCACGTTCCAGCTCACCGCGTGCCGGACGACGGCGGTGTAGAGCCGCTCCCGCGTCGCCTCGGACAGCTTCTTCGAGTCGTCGAGGGAGGCCAGCGACTTCAGTTGCGCCGCGCCGAGCACGCAGGCCGCGACGACCAGCGGCCCGGCACATGCGCCGCGGCCGGCCTCGTCGACGCCCGCGACGGGCCCCAGCCCCTGCCGCGCGAGAGTGAATTCGAGGGTGCGCAGGCCGGCCGCCTTGCGCACCGGCGACCGCGGCGGCCACCGTGTCGTTCGGGTCATGCGTACGTCATCCAGGTCGAGATCGATGGGGCGGAGCGAGGTCCGTCAGCTCTGCGGGTTCACCGAGCCGACTCCCCCGATCCGGGAGAACGGGTAGATGATGAAGCGGACCTTGCCGCGCACATCCGAGACCGGAACGGTGCCCTGGTACTCGTCATCGATGTGCGCGCGGGAGTCGGCCGAATTGCTCCGGTTGTCGCCCATCACCCAGAGGTTGCCCTCCGGCACCTTGATCGGGCCGAAGTCCTCGCCGTAGCACGAGCCCTGGCCCAGGACGCCGCCCGACTGCTGATAGGTCTGCGCCTGCAACTGCTTGTCGATGTACGGCTCATTCAGCGCCTTGCCGTCGACGGTCACCCCCTTGCCGTCCGCCTCGCGGCACTGAACAGTCTGCCCGCCGGTCGCGATGACCCGCTTCACGAGATTGTTCTCATCGGGGGGCGCCAGGGCGAACCAGGCCAACACGTCCTGCACCTTGTGCATCACCGGGTTCGACGACCGCGGCGACGACCACCCGCCGTCCCACGAACTCGTGGGCGCCTTGAATACCACCACGTCGCCGGGTTCCGGGTCGCTGAAGCGATAGACCATCTTGTCGACGACGATGTGGTCGTTGGTGCAGCCGTAACAGCCGTGCAGCGTCGGCTCCATCGACTCGGACGGCACCACGTACTGGCGGAAGAAGAACTGGGTGAAGACGAACATCAGCACCAGCACGATCGCGACGATGATGAGCAGCTCACGAAGCCAGCGGCTCTTGCCCTTCTCCTCGTCGTCGGAGGCGTCCTCCTGGAAGGTGAAACCGGGATCCGACTGCGCGTCCTCGCCGCTGCCGGACTCCTCGTTCGCCTGCGACGGGTCGTCCCCGCGTGAGTTGTCATCCACGTAGAACAGGGTAGCGATGTCGGCGCCGCAGGTGACCGCGCGGTTCACTTTCGCTTCTCCGTGTCACCTCCGGTGCCCGGAGACGACGAAACCCCGCGCGCGGGCCGAGTGATCGGCACCGGGAGCGGGGTCTCGAGTCTGCGTCGCGGAGGCGACGTGAAGATCAGCGCTTCTCCTTGATCTTGGCGGCCTTGCCACGCAGATCGCGGAGGTAGTACAGCTTGGCGCGACGGACGTCACCGCGGGTCAGCACGTCGATCTTGGCGATGTTCGGGCTGTGGACCGGGAAGGTGCGCTCGACGCCGACGCCGAAGGAGACCTTGCGGACGGTGAAGGTCTCGCCGATGCCGCCGCCCTGGCGACGGATCACGACGCCCTTGAAGACCTGCACGCGCTCCTTCGAGCCCTCGATGACCTTGACGTGCACGTCAAGGGTGTCGCCGGGGGCGAACTCGGGGATGTCGTCGCGGAGGGACTGCTTGTCGAGGAAGTCCAGGGTGTTCATATCTCGTCCAATCTGGGCGGGGCAGAGGAACCTGGCGGCCGCACCGAGTTCTCGGCGAGGTTCGACCGGTTCGTGCCCGTGGCATGTGAGGTCGTGCGCTGCGTCGGGAAGACATGAAGTCCCCAGCAGGCAACCTGAAACATTGTGCCACCTCGACCCACCCCGAGGGAAATCCGGGCACCACGGCGTCCGACGCGCGGAACGATCCGAACGTCACAGTGTCAGATCCAGTTCTTGTTCGACGTCCGCGGCCGGACCGCCGAGTTCGGCCGACGGCGGCTCCTCCGCATTCCGCACCGACCTCGGGAGTTCGCCGATCACGGCGGGCGCGACCAGCGGCTGCGGACCGAGGACCAGTATCCCCTCACCCTCCGACCGCAGGTACTCCGACGGCCGGTGGCCTCGCTCCTCGGTGTCGTGACGGCGCGCCGCCGGCGAGCCGTACGGGCCGCTCCCCGATCGCGAGCCGCCGGTCGAGGCCGCTGTGCTCGACGCTCCGGTGGCGGAGACTCCGGGGTTCGGGGCCGCGGCCGCCGCCGAGGGCACCGACAGCGGCCCACCCGCCCTCGGCGCGGTGATCGGCATCCTGGGGCTCCCCGCCGTCGGAACGGGGATCGGCGCTCCCGGCAGCGGGCCACGCACCGGCGGCGGCATGCTCACCGGCATCACCTGTGCTAGCGGACCGGAGGCGGTCGACGGCACCGGTCCCGAACGTGGGCCATCGGTGCCCGATCCTCCGCCCGGCGGCGCCGCGCCCGGACGCGGCGTGTCGGCGGGGTCACTGGACGGCGATCCCGCGATCGTGGAACCGGGGGCGGCCGTCGGTGGACCGTCGCCGGGTGCGGACTGTGGTGACACAGTCCCCGGCTGCGGAATGGCGTCCGAGTCGGGTCGTCGGACGTCGCCGGCGACCGTCGTCGGTCCCGATCGCGCCACGTCGTTCCGGGAATCGCCCGCGACATCGAGGGTCGAGCCGGTCTGCGGGCTCGCGCCGGGATCGGATGCGGAAGCAGACAGTCCGCTGGCCGAGGCATCCATCGGCGCGTTGTAGACGGCCGCCAACTGCCCGCCGGCACCGAGCAGTGCGGCGAGTGCCCCGCCGTCCGGAGTCGCACCGCGGGCGGCCGCGAGCACTCCGATCGCCGCGATACGCGGCCGATAGGCCACCGCCGAGGCGAGGATCCCGGAGGCCGAGGCCAACGATGCACTCCCGCCGGCGAGCCGCTCGGCCGTGGTCGTCACCTGTCGCGCGACCTGGGTTCCGGCCCGGGTTCCGCCATCCGCGGCAGCCCCGACCAGGACGCCGGTGCCGAATGCCGCCGCCAGCCGTTCGCCCACGGCTCGGGCCGCGTCGACGATCCGGCGAATCTCCGCAGCGTCGGCATGTGCAGCCGCCGGATCCATCGAGTCGAGGCGCGCGAGGATCTCGTCAGCCGAGACCGTCCACGAGGTACTCATACCTTGTTGGACGCGCGGCAGAGGCTGCCGGTTCCCCGACACGCCAAATCAGTCGGTCAGCAGATCGGGTCGACGCTCGCGGGTGCGGTCGAGCGCCTGCTCGCGCCGCCAGGCGGCCACCTTCCCGTGGTCGCCGGAGAGCAGCACCGCAGGCACTTCCAAGTCGCGCCACACTTTGGGGCGCGTATAGCTGGGGCCTTCGAGGAGGCCGTCCGAGAACGAATCCTCTTGGTGCGACTGCGGATTGCCGAGCACTCCGGGCATCAGCCGGGTGGTGGCCTCCACCATCGCCAGCACGGCGACCTCGCCGCCGATCAGCACGAAGTCGCCGAGCGAGACCTCCTCGACGCGCACGCGCCGGGCGGCGTCGTCGAAGACGCGCTGGTCGATCCCCTCGTACCGACCGCACGCGAACACCAGGTGACGCTCGGAACTCCACCGCTGCGCGGTGGCCTGAGTGAAGGGAACACCGGCCGGCGTGGGCACCACCAGCAGCGCGTCGTCGGGGCAGACCGCATCGAGGGCCTCACCCCACACCTGGGGCTTCATCACCATGCCCGGTCCGCCGCCGTAGGGGGCGTCGTCGACGCTGTGGTGGACGTCGTACGTCCATTGCCGGAGATCATGGACGCCGACCTCGATCAGACCGGCGTCGATCGCCTTGCCGAGAAGCGCCGCACGCATCGGTTCGAGGTACTCGGGAAAGATCGTCACCACGTCGATGCGCATGTCAGTCCTCGATCGGCTCGATGAGGCCGTCGGGCGGATCGATCTCGATGCCCTCGCGGGTCACCGTCGGCACGATCTCGCGTACGAACGGGACCAGCACTTCGCGCCCGTCCGTGGTCGTCACCGACAGCAGCTCGCCGCCGGGCAGATGCAAGACCTCTTTCACGACGCCGACCTCGACGCCGTCGACCGTCGAGACGGGCAGGCCTTCGAGCTCGTGGTCGTAGAACTCGTCGGGGTCGTCGCCGGAGTCGACGTCGGCGGCGTCGATGACGAACAGCGTCCCGCGCAGTCTGTCCGCCTCCTCGCGTCCGCGGACGTCCGCAAGCGACAGCAACAGCCGCCCGGCATGCATCCGGGCGGCTGTCACTTCGTATTCGGTTTCCCCGCCGCCCGCGTTGCGCGCGGCACGCCC
The DNA here is from genome assembly GCF_000192435.1 of Gordonia neofelifaecis NRRL B-59395. Classification (GTDB taxonomy): domain Bacteria; phylum Actinomycetota; class Actinomycetes; order Mycobacteriales; family Mycobacteriaceae; genus Gordonia; species Gordonia neofelifaecis. The sequence continues at coordinate 174,816 of NZ_AEUD01000005.1, read as the reverse complement.
ACGAAGGCGCGTGCCGACTGCGAAACGGTCGGCGGGGTCGTCGGTGCGGATGTCGACGACGACTTCTCCACGGATGCCGTGCGTCTTGACCACACGACCGATCACCAGATCCATCAGATCCGAATCCTGCTTTCGATCAGCGATCGGTGTCGACGATGTCCACGCGCACACCGCGGCCGCCGATGCCGGCGACAAGGGTGCGAAGCGCGGTGGCGGTGCGGCCGTTGCGGCCGATCACCTTGCCGAGATCGTCGGGGTTGACGTGGACCTCCACCATGCGGCCGCGACGGCCGGTGATGAGGTCGACCCGGACGTCGTCCGGGTTGGCGACGATGCCGCGAACGAGGTGTTCGACGGCGTCAGCGACAACGGCGCTCACGCGTCCGCCTTCGCGTCACCGGCCTCCTCGGCTGCCTCGGCCGGAGCCTCGGCAGCGGCGTCGTCGGCCTTCTCCTCAGCCTTCTTGGCCTTCTTCTTCGCGGTGGTCGCAGCGACCGACGGCTCGTTCTCGGCGGCGGCGAGCGCGGCGTTGAACAGGTCCTGCTTCGAGGTCTTCGGCTCGGCGACCTTCAGGGTGCCCTCGGCGCCCGGCAGGCCCTTGAACTTCTGCCAGTCACCGGTGATCTTGAGGATGGCGGCGACCGGCTCGGTCGGCTGTGCGCCGACACCCAGCCAGTACTGAGCGCGCTCCGAGTCGACCTCGATCAGCGACGGCTCTTCCTTCGGGTGGTACTTGCCGATGGTCTCGATGACGCGGCCGTTGCGACGGGTGCGCGCGTCCGCGACGACGATGCGGTACTGCGGGTTGCGGATCTTACCGAGCCGCGTGAGCTTGATCTTGACAGCCATGTGGGCGTCTCCTTGTGTCACTGCGCAATTCAGCGGCCCGCCGATCGGCGACGAGCCCGGTTTTGCGGTCTCTTTCGGGGTGACCGCCGGTCGGCCGTGGCCGGCTCCGGCGAACCAGCGTTCTATTCTGCCAGAACCGCCTGTCCGCCCCCAAACCGGATGCGCCGTCGACCGCCGCGAATGTTCGGTCACGACACGAAGCCGGTACCGTGGCACCGGAGATCGGCGGCCGCACCGGCCGCCGTCATGACGTTGCGGAGACCTGAGAGCCCATGCTGCACGCCCTGTCGCTCGCTTTCGTCGACTCGGTCAACGTGCTTCTCATCGGCGTCCTGGTCGCGCTGGCGCTGATGCTCGGTCCCGGCCACTATCGGCGGATCGCGCCGCTGGTCCTGATCGGCGACTGGCTGGGCGTCTTCCTGCTCGCCGTCGCCGTGATGCTGGTGTTCGACGGGCTCAAGTCGGTGGTCGACACGGTGATCGCGTCGCCGCTGTTCGGCATCCTGCTGATCCTGACCGGGGTGCTGACGGCGATCCTGACCTGGCGCGGCGGCGACTCGTCCGACATGGTCGACAAGATCCTCACTCCCCTGCGCGCGCCGTCGCCTCTGACCATGCTGGTCGGCTTCGTCCTCGGCGTCGTGCAGTCGGCGACCTCGGTGCCCTTCTACGCCGGCCTGGCGGTGTTCTCCACCGCCGACGCGTCATTCCTGGAGCGTTACATCGGACTCCTGCTGTACGCGACGGTCGCGCTCAGTCTGCCGCTGCTCGCCGGGCTGGCCCTGGTGGTCGTCCGCGCCCGGCCGCACTGGTGGATCGGGCGGGTGTTCGCTTACGGACGCCGCAACCGCGACGTGGTGATCCGGTATGCCGGCTGGCTCGTCACCGCACTGCTCATCGCCATCGGCGTCCTGCAGATCATCAGCTGAACTCGCACGACCACCACGTCAGGTCCCTGGAAATCGGACATCCGACAGGGACCTCGCCCGCTACGCGTTGGTAGTGCGAGAACTCAGTACTGCGAGAACTCAGACGACTCGTTCGCCGCCACAGACCACGTGCAACGGGCGCCGCAACGTCGTCAGGTCCTGTCCGGGATCAGAGTCGAGCACCAGGAAGTCCGCGCGCGCACCGTGCTCGATGCCCGGGACGCCGAGCCAGTCTCGCGGAGCCGTCGAAGCGGCGTCCAGCGCCTCGATCGGTGACAGCCCGATGCCGACCAGCGATTCGATCTCGTCGACGATCCGGCCGTGCTCGATGGTGCCGCCGGCGTCGGTGCCCGCGTAGATCCGGACCCCCGCCTCGCGGGCCTGCGCGAAGACGTCTCGACGACCGGCGTGCAGTGCCAACATGTTCGCCTTGTACTTCGGGAACCTGTCGGCGCCCGCCGCGATGTCGGGGAAGGTCTCGAGCTGAATCAGCGTCGGGACCAGCGCGATGTCACGCCTGACCATCTCGTCGATCAGATCCTCGTCGAGGCCCGTGCCGTGCTCGATCGAGTCGAAGCCCGCTCCGATGATGTCGGGCAGCGCGTCGGCCCCGAAGACGTGGGCGGTGATCCGGGCGCCGTTCTCGTGCGCCGCGGCGACCGCCGCGTCCAGTTGGTCGCGGGTCCACAGCGGCGCCAGATCACCGACCTCGCGGTCGATCCAGTCACCGACCAGCTTCACCCAGCCGTCGCCCGCGCGGGCCTGCGTGGCCACCTCGGCGGCCAGCTGCTCCGGATCGTCGAGTTCGACGCCGTAGTCGCGCAGATACCGCTTCGGCCGAGCGATGTGCTTGCCCGCGCGCACGAACCTCGGCCCGTGCGCATCGGCGTCGAGCGGATGGGTGTCGACGGGCGATCCCACCTCGCGAATCAGCATGGTGCCGGCGCGGAGATCTCGTTGTGCCAGTCCCCTCGCCTGCTCGATCGTGACACCGAGACCCGGCGCGATGCCGACGTGATTGTGCGCGTCGACCAGGCCCGGGACGATCCAGCCGCGGGCGACCGCCACGACGGAACCGGCGATCGGCTCCATGGAGACGACACCGTCGGCCATCCAGAACCGCAGCGGCTCGCCGGTGAACGGATCGGTGCCGTTGAATTCGAGGACTTCGCTCATCGCGCGCCCGGCCGCCTACTTCTTCGGGAACTTCAGATTGTTCAGGTCGATGCCCTCGAGTCCCGGCGGCAGTTCGTCGAGTCCCGGCGGCATGCTGCTGAGATCCATGCCAGGCGGCAGGCCCATGCCGGGCATACCCGGGAAGCCGCCGCGCATCGCCTTGGGCGGAGTGGGCCCGCGTCCGCGTCCCTTGCCGCCCTTCTTGCCCTTGCCTTTGCCCTTGCGCGCATTCTTGCGACCGCCGCCGCCCATGCCCATCCGGCCCGACATCTGCGACATCATCTTGCGGGCCGCGAAGAACCGGTCGACCAGCTGATTCACGTCGGTGACGGTGACGCCCGAGCCCTTCGCGATACGGATGCGGCGCGAGGCGTTGATGATCTTCGGGTTGTCGCGCTCGGCCGGCGTCATGCCGCGGATGATCGCCTGGATCTTGTCGAGCTGCTTGTCGTCGACCTGCGAGAGGGCGTCCTTCATGTCCCCCGCCCCCGGGAGCATGCCGAGCAGGTTTCCGATCGGTCCCATCTTCCGGATCATCAGCATCTGCTGGAGGAAGTCGTCGAGGGTGAGCTCACCCTGGCTGATCTTCTCCGCGGTGCGCTGCGCCTCGGCCTCGTCGAAGTGCTGCTCCGCCTGCTCGATGAGCGAGAGCACGTCGCCCATGCCCAGGATGCGGCTGGCCATGCGGTCCGGGTGGAAGACGTCGAAGTCCTCGAGCTTCTCGCCGGTCGAGGCGAACATGATCGGACGGCCGGTGATCTCCCGGACCGACAGCGCGGCACCGCCGCGGGCGTCGCCGTCGAGCTTGGTGAGCACCACGCCGGTGAAGTCGACGCCGTCGGCGAACGCCTGGGCGGTGGTGACCGCGTCCTGACCGATCATCGCGTCGAGGACGAAGAGCACCTCGTCGGGGCTGGTGGCGTCGCGGATGTCCGACGCCTGGCGCATCAGCTCCGCGTCGATGCCGAGACGGCCCGCGGTGTCGATGATGACGACGTCGTGCTGCTTGTCCTTGGCCTCCTGGACACCGGCCTGTGCGACGGCGACCGGGTCGGCGGAGCCGTCGACGCCGAGCGCGCCCTCTCCGCCCACCGACGTCCCCGGGTGGGGCGCGAACACCGGAACCCCGGCCCGCTCTCCCACGATCTGCAGCTGTTGGACGGCGCCGGGACGCTGGAGGTCGCAGGCCACGAGAAGGGGCGTGTGCCCCTGCTTCACGAGCCAGGCCGACAGTTTGCCCGCCAGGGTCGTCTTACCGGCGCCCTGGAGGCCCGCGAGCATGATGACGGTCGGCGGGTTCTTCGCGAGCTGAACCCGTCGTGTCTCGCCGCCGAGGATGCCGATGAGCTCCTCGTTGACGATCTTGACGATCTGCTGCGCCGGATTCAGCGCCCCCGAGACCTCGGCCCCCTTCGCCCGCTCCTTGATGCGCGCGATGAAGGTGCGGACGACGGGCAGCGAGACGTCGGCCTCGAGCAGTGCCAGCCGGATCTCTCGCGCGGTGGCGTCGACGTCGGCGTCGGTCAGCCGTCCCTTGCCGCGCAGGTCCTTCAGAGCACCGGTCAACCGGTCAGAGAGGGATTCGAACATTCCCCCATCCTTCCACGTCCGGGCGCGGTGATGTCGCGCGGACCGTGATCGCGCACGTCCGCCCTACCTCACCGGCGCGCACACTGCCAGGACGGCGGCCGCGATCGACTCCCGTGCGGCCGCGTCGTCACGGCGGAGATCGACGCAGAAGGTGTCCACCGCGGTCGCACCGAGGGTGGACACCGTCGCCCACGCGATGTCCGCGTCCGACCGCTCCAGCTCCGCCGTCACCCTCGCGAGCAGGCCTTCGTCGTCCGCGGCGCGCAGTTCCAGCAGCGGATGACCGTCCGGTCCGGACAGCCACCGGACTCGCGGTGGGGCGGCGATCCGGGACACCGGAACGGCGGGTCGGCCCGACAGCCCCGCCTCGGGCTGTCGTGCGGCGGCGCGGGCCGCAAGTTCGGCCACCGGATCGCGGCCGCCGCCGAGCACCGCGACGAGGCGCTGGCGGAGCAGCACCGCATCGGGAGGACCGCCGAACGTCGGCATCACGACGAACGAGTCGACCGCGTGCCCGGCGTGCACACCGACGGTCGCCGAGTGCGACTGCAGACCCGACAGTGCGAGCACCCCCGCCATCTTGGACAGCAGTCCCGGCCGGTCCGGCGCGATCATCGTCACGACCGTCATGTTCGGTCCGTCACCGGGGTTGAGCCGCACGTGCAGACCGCCGTGCTCCGCCAGTTCGCGGAATTCCGGCGCGATCGGATCGGGCGCGGTCACCGGCGCGCCGCCGATGTGCGCGACCACCCGCTCGACGAGCCCCGAGATCAGCGTCGCCTTCCACTCACTCCACACTCCGGGCCCGGTGGCACGGGAGTCGGCGTCGGCGAGGGCCCCGAGCAGTTCGGCGAGCACCGCGCTCCCACCGAGCGTCTCGGCGACGTGTGCGACCACCGCGGGATCGGCGGGATCGCGCCGGGTCACCACGCGGTGCAACAGGAGGTGATGACGCACCATCTCGGAGAGGATGCGCCGATCGGGTTCCCAGAGGCCGAGGCGGCGTCCGACGGTGTCGGCGAGATCGGCGCCGACCGCACAGTGATCGCCGCCCAGGCCTTTGCCGATGTCGTGCAGGAGCGCGCCGAGCAACAGCAGATCCGGGCGGGACACGCTGGTGGTCAGCTCCGCGGCACCCGCGACCGTCTCGATCAGATGCCGGTCGACGGTCCAGGTGTGGATGCCGTCGCGCGGCGGCAGATCGCGGACGTGCTCCCACTCCGGGAACATCCGGCCCCACAGCCCCGCGCGGTCCAGCGCCTCCACCGGCCCCGCCATGTCGTGACCGGCGGCCAGCAGCACCAGCAGATCCGACAGTGCCTCGGCCGACCACGGCTCCGGCATCGCCGCACCGTACGCGGCCAGTCGTTCCAGCGCGGGCCCGTTGATCGGCAGCCGATTCCGCGCGGCGGCGGCCGCGACCCGCAGCACGAGTCCCGGATCCTGACTGGGAATCGCCGACCGGGCCAGCACCACCTCGCCGCCCTGTTCGACCACGCCCTCGTCGAGCGGTCGGCGCATCGTCGCGCGCCGCAGCCGCGAGAATCCGCGACGGCTGACGGCGTTCTGCGCGGTCCGCAGACCGGCGTCGACCGCGTACGACGTGGTCCGGCCGGCGTCGCTGATCCGGCGCGCGAGCTCGAACCGATCGGCGACGCCGAGGCCGACCGCGATCTCATCGGCGTCCTGCGCGCGGATCTGATCACGCGCCCGGCCCGCGATCCGGTGGGCCTCGCCACGGGCGCCGAGAAGGAACTCGTAGGCCGCAGGCAGCGGCGAGCCCGCCGATCCCGGATCCAGACGCGCCAGCCCGTCGGTCAGTTGAGCGACCGCCAGCGCGTTGAGGAGCTGGATGTCGCGCAGGCCGCCGCGTCCGCTCTTGAGGTCCGGCTCGGCGCGGTGAGCGATGTCGCCGGTCCGGCGCCACCGATCCTGCGCCGCTTCGATGACCTGCGGGAGGCGAAGACGTGCCTCCGACCGCCACAGGTTCCGCACCGACACGGTCATCAGGTCGGCGAGATCCCGATCCCCCGCGATGAAACGGGAGTCGAGCAGACCGAGCGCGGCGGTCGCGTCCTCTCGGGTCACGCGAAGTGCCTCGGGGACCGACCGCACACTGTGGTCGAGACTTATTCCGGCATCCCACAGCGGGTACCAGAGCCCGTCCGCGACCTCCGACAGCCGCTCGGGGTAACGATCGTCGTGGACGAGGATCAGATCCAGGTCCGAGTAGCCGACCATCTCCCGCCTGCCGAGGCTTCCGACCGCGACGACGGCGAAGCCGCTCCGGTCGGTGATACCCAACGCCTCCGCCCGGGCCACCAGCCAGTCCTCGAAGAGACCGGCGATCGCGTCGCGCTGGTCCGCACCGGTCAGCGAGTCGTCGTGCAGCAGAATCGATCGAGCGGCACCGAGCGTGGCGCCGGAGGTCGGATCCGGCGCCCGCCCGGGCTCAGATGGCTTCCGGTCCGCGTTCACCGGTCCGCACCCGGATGATCGATTCCACCGGTGTCACCCAGACCTTCCCGTCACCGATCTTCCCGGTGCGAGCGGACTCGACGATCACATCGGTCACCTGGTCCACCGCTTCGTCGTCGACGACGACCTCGACGCGAACCTTGGGAACGAAGTCGACGGCGTACTCCGCGCCGCGGTACACCTCGGTGTGCCCCTTCTGTCTGCCGTAGCCCTGCACTTCGCTGACGGTCATCCCGACGATCCCGATGTGCTCCAGGCCCGCCTTCACGTCCTCGAGGGTGAACGGCTTGACGATTGCGGTGATCAGCTTCATGGATAACCCCTTCTCTCCCGATCGAGACTAGTTGTCTGCGAACTCATGCCGGCTCATACGCGCTCTCGGCGTGCTCCGCGCCGTCGATGCCGGTGAACTCGGCCTCGCGGTCGACGCGCCAGCCGATCGGCTTGAGGACCATGGCGATGACGTACGTCAGGACTCCGGTGAAGACCAGGGCGAACAGTGCGATGACCGTCTGCACCGCCAGTTGCTTGAAGTCGTGGCCGTAGAACAGTCCGGTCTCCTTGGCGAGCAGGCCGATGGCCACTGTGCCCCACAGGCCGGAGACCAGGTGGACGCCGACGACGTCGAGGGAGTCGTCGAAGCCGAGACGGTACTTGAGGCCGATCGCGACAGCCGAGAGGCCGCCGGCGACGAGCCCAAGGAAGAGCGCGCCGACCGGAGTGATGGCACCGCACGCGGGGGTCACTGCGACCAGTCCGGCGACCACGCCGGAGGCGGCGCCGACGCTCGTCGGATGCCGGTCGCGGATCCATTCGACGCCGAGCCAGCCGATCATCGCGGCCGCCGTCGCCGCCGCGGTGTTGATCCAGACCAATCCCGCGGTCGCATCCGCAGCGAGCTCGGAGCCGGCGTTGAAGCCGAACCACCCGAACCACAGCAGCGCGGCGCCGAGCATCACGAACGGAATGTTGTGCGGGCGGTAGGCGGTGCGCCCGAAGCCGCGGCGCTTGCCGACCACCAGCGCCAGAACCAGTCCGGCGATGCCGGCATTGATGTGGACGACGGTGCCGCCGGCGAAGTCGATGGGCGCCACCTTGGCGACGCCGTCGGCGACGCCGAACATCCAGGACGCCAGGGAGTGCTCGGAGTTCGACATCAGACCGCCGCCCCACACCATGTGGGCGAGCGGGAAGTACACGATGGTGGCGAACAGCACGGTGAACGCGACCCAGGTGGCGAACTTGACGCGCTCGGCGACGGCGCCGCTGATCAGGGCGACCGTGATGACGGCGAACGTCAGCTGGAAGGCCATGAACACGATGGCGGGGATGTGCGTGCTGCCCCACACCACGTACTCGGTGGTGTCGCCGACACTCTTGGTCTGCATGAGTTGATCGGACCCGAACAGCGAGAACGGATTGGCGAACAGTCCGCCGATGTCACCGGTTCCGGTGAGCGTGTTCCCGAACGACATCGAGAACCCCCACAGCACGTAGATCACCGTCACGGTGCCCAGTGCCGCGAACGACATCATCATCATGTTCAGCACTGATTTCGCCCGAGACAGCCCGCCGTAGAAGAACGCCAGTGCGGGCGTCATCAGCAGGACGAGTGACGCGCTCGCGATCACCCATGCGGTATTTCCCGCATCCACGGTTCCGAACACGTTGTCCGGCAATGCAATCTGCACGGTTGCACCTCCTCGCGAGACGTCGCCGTTCGACGTCTCGCGATAAGAATGCAGCGCCCGTGTTGCGCGCCACCGCGCACACAGGTTTCGGACTCGTCAAGGAATCGACGCGAATGTTTCGCCTGCGTAACACCAGGTGGACGGCCTAGATCTCCGCGCGCAGCACGTGCTTGACGATCTTTCCGCTCGGATTGCGCGGCAGCGCGTCGACGACCACCACTTCGCGGGGCAGCTTGTAGCGAGCGAGTTTGTCGCCGAGGAAATCGCGCACCTCGTCGACGGTGATGTCCTGGCCGTCGACGGTCACGCACACCGCGACCACCGTCTCGCCCCACTCGGCGTGCGGTCGGCCGATCACCGCGACGTCGGCCAGCCGCGGATGACCGCGGAGGACCTCCTCCACCTCCTGCGAGTGGATGTTCTCACCGCCGACGATGATCACGTCCTTGAGGCGGTCGACGATGTACAGGTAGCCGTCGTCGTCCATCCGCGCGACGTCGCCGGTGCGGAACCACTCTCCGACGAAGGAGTCCGCGGTCGCGGCGTCGTTGTCGAGGTACCCGATCATCCGGGTGTCGCCGCGGAGCCAGATCTCTCCGGTGCCGCCGCGGCCGACGTCGACGCCGTTCGCGTCCACCAGCCGGAGGTCGATCCCGACCATGCCGCCGCGGCCGATCGAGCCGGCTTTCGCCACCTGCTCGTGCGGGTACAGCGCGGTGCCCGCCGGGCCCATCTCGCTCATGCCGTACACCTGGAAGAACTGCGTGCTTCGATAGGCCTCCACGAGTCGTCGAGCGGTGTGCTCGCCGAGCGATGCGCCGCCGTACAACCACTTCGACGCCGTCGAGAGGTCGTGGTCGGCGAAGTTCAGCTTGCCCGCGTCGGCGAGCTGGATCGGCAGCAGGTACGCGATCGGCGATCCGAAGAACGCGGTGATCCGATGCTTCTCGACGGCGGGCAGGAAGGCCGTCGGATCGAACTCCCGCATCAGCACGGTCGTCGCACCCAGCGAGATCATCGTCAACAGCCAGTCGTTCAACGGCGCCGCGTGCCAGATCGGCATCGCGAGCAGGAACCGTTCCTCCGCGGTGAAGCCGAGGGTCGCGGCGAGCGACGGCGCGAGAGACGACAGGGTGCGATGCGTGTGCAGACAGCCCTTCGGTGAACTGGTCGTCCCGGAGGTGTAGAGGATCTGCGCGACCGTGTCGAGATCGGAATCGACCGGACCCGCGATCGGCGACGCCTCGCCGACGAGAGCGTCGAAGTCCGGCAGATCGTGATGACCGGTTTCGGTGGTCATCCACCGGAAGTCCGGTCCGCCGCCGGTCGCTGTCGTGGCCAATGCGCCGGACACCACGCCGACGGCCGCCCCGCTGTGGTCGAGCGCGTAGGCCACCTCGGGTGCCGCGAACTTGTGATTGACCGGCACCAGCGACGCACCGGCGAACCATGCCCCGAACGCCGCGACGACGAATCCCGGCGTGTTGTAGGTCATCACCGCCACCCTGTCGCCGGGCGTCACTCCGGCCTCGATGAAGACCGACGCCGCGCGGCGGGCCCGGTCCAGGAGCTCGGCGTAAGTGATCTCCTCGTCCCCGAAGACCAGGGCGGCCTTGTCGGGATACTGGCGCGCGCTGCGCTCGAGGGTGGCGGTCAGGTGCATGGAATTCGTCTTCCGATGAGGCCGGGGCGGCGGGGAACGGTGAGGAAGGTGGGGGCGCAGTGGCGGTCAGGCCCGAGCGGCGATCGCCGCGAGGTCGAGGTTCGAATCGAGGACGCCGTACATGTGGCCCGGGTCCGCGATCCGGCCGGCGATGAAGGCGTCGGTGACCGACTCCGGCGCCTGCCGGATGAGGATCGACCCCTGGAGTGCGATGGCCATCGACTCGGTCAGGCGACGCGCGAGGGCCGGTGCGGCGTTCGGGTCGGCGGCCGCCTGGGCGATGAGCTTGCGCGTCTTCTCGACGTGCAGGTCGTATTCGCGGTACACGCCGAGTCCCCGCTCGAACTCGTTGTCGACGGCCTCGACCGACATCGGGTCGCGCATCATCGCGCGGAGCACGTCGAGCGCGATGACATTGCCCGAGCCCTCCCAGACCGCCATGACCGGCTGCTCGCGGTAGCGGCGAGAGAGCGGAAAGCCGTTCTCGCAGTATCCGTTTCCGCCGAGGCACTCGAGCGCCTCGTAGGCGTGGTTGGGACCGCGCTTGCAGACCCAGTACTTGCCGACGGCGGTCGCCAGCCTGCGGAAGGCGGCCGACTCCTCGGCGTCGTCGTCGTAGGCGGACGCGAGTCGCATGGCCGTCCAGATCGCGGCCTCGGCCTCCACCTGGAGGTCGGCGACCACCGCAGTCATCGCGGGCTGGTCGATCAGTGTCGCACCGAACGCCGCGCGGTTGCGCACATGCCATGCGGCCTCCGCGACCGACTGGCGCATGCCCGCGGCGCTGCCGAGGATGCAGTCGAGGCGGGTCTGGTTGACCATCTCGATGATGGTGCGGACACCCGCGCCCTCGTCGCCCAGCCGCCAGCCGACGGTGCGGTCGAACTCGACCTCGCTGGACGCGTTCGACTTGTTGCCGAGCTTGTCCTTGAGTCGCTGGACGTTGAAGACGTTCCGGGTGCCGTCGGGCAGGACGCGCGGCACGACGAAACAGGTGACACCCGGATCGGTCTTCGCGAGGACGAGAAACGCATCCGACTGCGGTGCCGAGCAGAACCACTTGTGCCCGGTGATCAGGTACGTTCCGTCGGACTGCTCGACGGCGCGGGTGGTGTTGGCGCGGACGTCGGAGCCGCCCTGCTTCTCGGTCATCGCCATGCCGAAGATCGCCGAGGTCTTCTGCCCCGAACCGAGGTCGTGCTGGTAGTCGTTGGAGAACACGCGCGGGAGCCACTGCTCGGCGAGCTTCTCGTCCACGCGCAGCGACGGCACCACCGCGTGCGTCATGCTCACCGGGCACGCGTGTCCGGGCTCGATCTGGCCGAACTGCATGAACATGGCGGCACGTGCGACATGCGCGCCGTCCCGCGGATCGGACCAGCAGCTGGTGTGCGCGCCGTGGGCGATGGCGTCGCCGATGATGCGGTGATAGGCCGGGTGGAACTCGATGTCGTCGATGCGGTTGCCCCACCGATCGTGGGTGTGCAGCTTCGGGGTGATGGCGTTGGCGAGTTCCGCGTCGCGCTGGAAATCGGCGCGGCCGACCAGTGCCCCCGCCTCGGTCAGCGCATCCGTCGCCCAGCCACCGCCGTACACACCGACGGCTTCGACCAGCGCCGTGTGGCTGGTGTACTCGTTCACGTCGACGCGCTGCGGGGCCTGGTTGAACACCTCGTGCGTTGCGGTCATGGCGACTCCTCTGTCTTGTTCTGGTCTGAAGTTCTGGCGAAAGATCTCTGGGGAAGGTCGTCGGTCTCGACGGGTTCGGTGATTCGTCAGCCGGCGGTCGTCGCACCGAGGGCCAGGAAGCAGAACCGGCGGATGGTCGCGACCAGCTCCTCCGGATCCGAATGCGGCAGCGGGGCCGTCGCGGGGTCGAGGGCGCCCACGAGCGCCTCGGAGATCGCCCCCATCACGGCCGAGGCGACCACCGGCGCGTCCTGGTCGACGAAGACGCCGGCGGCCACGCCGGCGGCGATGATCCGCTCGCCGAGATCGCGGTACGCCTGCCGCAGGTTGAGCCGCTCGGCCTCGACGGTCGGAATCACCGGCTCGAACAGCAACGACCACGCCAGCCGCCGGCCGCGGAGCGCACGATCGGCGAAGACGTCGATCAGGGTTCCCAACTGCTTGCCGGGGTCGTCGCCGATCTCGTCGACGGCTCGACGCACCTGGTCGAACTCGTATTCGGCGGCCTCGCGGAAGACTTCGGCGAGCAGTGCCTCGCGGTTGTCGAAGTAGGAGTACACCGACCCGACGCTGACGCCACTCCCCTCGGCGATGGCCGCGACGGTCGCGCCCGCGAAACCGGACTCGGCGACGAGGCCGCGCGCGGTCGCCAGCATCGACGCCCGCTTCGCCTCCGCACTGCGGCGGGTGGCCTCGGTCGGTCGGTACGCCATCCGGCCTCCTCACGCCGTCGAGAAACTTTGAACCGTGGTTCAACTCTTGAATGAATTGAACCACGGTTCAAACTATGGTGCAAGGGGCCGGCCCCCGACGGACACCCGGCAGACGACAAGGGCGGATGCGCCGGAACTCGTCCGGTGCATCCGCCCTTCGGGGTGTGCGGCGCTGGGCCGCGACACTAGAGGAGCGCGTCCACGAACGCCTCCGGCTCGAACGGCGCGAGGTCGTCGGCGCCCTCGCCGAGGCCGACCAGCTTCACCGGTACGCCGAGCTCCTCCTGGATGCGGAAGACGATGCCGCCCTTGGCTGTGCCGTCGAGCTTGGTGAGCACCACACCGGTCAGCGAGACCACCTCGGCGAACACCTTCGCCTGCATCAATCCGTTCTGCCCGACGGTCGCGTCGAGGACGAGCAGCACCTCGTCGACCACGGCCTTCTTCTCGACGACGCGCTTGACCTTGCCGAGCTCGTCCATGAGCCCCGACTTGGTGTGCAGACGGCCCGCCGTGTCGATCAGGACCACGTCGACGCCGTCGCCGATGCCGGTGTTGACGGCATCGAACGCGACGGACGCGGGATCGGCGCCCTCCTTGCCGCGGACGATGCCTGCACCGACGCGCTCGCCCCACGTCTGCAGCTGGTCGGCGGCGGCGGCGCGGAATGTGTCGGCGGCGCCGAGCAGAACGCGGCGGCCGTCGGCCACGAGCACGCGTGCCAGCTTGCCGGTGGTCGTCGTCTTGCCGACACCGTTGACGCCGACGACCAGGACCACTGCGGGACGGTCGGCGTGCGGCAGTGCCTTCACCGAGCGGTCGAGATCCGGGCGCAACTGCTCGACCAGCACGCGCTTGAGCGCGGCCCGCGCGTCGTCGGCCGACCGCACCTTGCCGGTCGCCAGCTCCTCGCGGAGGCGTTCGGTGACCGTCGAGGTGGCGGCGGTGCCGAGATCGGCCATCACGAGGGTGTCCTCGATCTCCTCCCAGCTGTCCTCGTCGAGGTCACCCGCGCCGAGCAGACCGAGCACGCTGGCACCGATCGCGCCCTGCGACCGCGACAGCCGACCGCGCAGCCGCGACAGCCGACCCTCGGTGGGCGCGATCTCATCGAGGGCGGGAGCTGCGGGTTCGGGTACGGCTTCGACCACCGGCTCCGGTTCGACCACCGGCTCGGGCTCGACCACTGGCTCGGGCTCGGCAGCAGCGGGTTCCGGCTCTTCGACGACCGGTTCTTCGACCGCAGCCTCTTCGACGGCGGCCTCTTGGACGACACTCTCTTCGACGGCGGCGTCTTCAACCACGGGGGCCGTCGACTCAGGTTCACCCCCGGTCTCGGGTTCAGCCGCCGGCTCAGGTTCAACCGGGGTCTCCAGCTCAACCGGGGTCTCCGGTTCGACCACCGGTTCCGGCCGATCGATCGTCGCCGACCCCGCGCCGCCCTGGCTGAACGAGAATCCTGATCCGGCCTGGTACCCGCCGGATCGGTCGACTTGTCGCTGCGAGCCGTCGGTGACCTGATCGGTGTCGGCCTTCGGCTCCTCGCGCAGCGAGATCCGCCTGCGCCGACTGAGCACGAAGCCGGTGCCCCCGACCAGCGCTAGAAGAACGACGATCGCGATGACGATGCCGACGATGAGTTGGGTGTCCACTGGAGAAGCTTTCCCTTCAGCTCGTGGGAGCGGAATCGATGGTTGAAGTCTGGTCTGCGGGGGCCGGGTCGTCGTCGCTCGGGCCCACGGCCGGTGCGATGTCGACCCCGCGCAAGCGCTGAGAGATGACCTGGGTGATGCCGTCACCGCGCATGCTCACACCGTAGAGCGCGTCCGCGATCTCCATGGTGGGCTTCTGGTGCGTGATGACGATGAGCTGGGACCGCTCGCGCAGCTGCTCGAAGAGCGAGATGAGCCGCCGGAGGTTGGCGTCGTCGAGCGCCGCCTCGACCTCGTCCATCACGTAGAACGGTGACGGGCGCGCCCGGAAGATCGCGACGAGCATGGCGACGGCGGTCAGCGACTTCTCGCCGCCCGACAGCAGCGACAGCCGCTTGACCTTCTTGCCCGGCGGGCGAGCCTCGACGTCGACGCCGGTGACGAGCATGTCGTCGGGGTCGGTGAGGACCAGTCGGCCCTCCCCGCCCGGGAACAGGGTCGCGAACACCTGGACGAACTCGCGCTCCACATCCGCGTACGCATCGGTGAACACCTGCAGGATGCGCGCGTCGACGTCCTCGATCACCTCGAGCAGATCCTTGCGCGCCGCCTTGACGTCCTCCAACTGGGCCGAGAGGAAGTTGTAGCGCTCCTCCAGCGCCGCGAACTCCTCGAGGGCCAGCGGGTTCACCCGTCCGAGCGTCTTGAGGTCCTTCTCCGCCTTCCTGGCGCGGATCTCCTGGGTGCTGCGGTCGTAGGGCATCGGCGCGGGCGCGACCACCTGTTCGCCCCGCTCCTTCGCGTCCTCGTATTCGCGCATCTCCAGGTCCGACGGCGGCATCGGCACGTCTGGCCCGTACTCGGCGACGAGGTCGTCGGGAGCGATCGCGAACTGCTCGAGCACCTGCTCTTCGAGCTGCTCGATCCGCAGCGCCGCCTGGGCCTTCGCGAGTTCGTCGCGGTGCACGGCGTCGCGCAGTTTGTTCATCACACCGGTGAGCTGCTCCACCTGCGCCCGGAGCGCGTCCACCTCGGCGGTCCGCTGCGACCGTACTGCTTCGAGCTCGTCGCGAGCCTCGGCGGCGTCGGCGCTCGCGCGGGCCACTGCTTCGGCCAGTTGCTCACCGGCGTCGGCGACGGCGGTCGCGACGCCCGCTGCGTACCGGCGCTGCGCATCCTGTCGTCGCTGCCGCTCGCGGTTGGCCCGTTCATTCACCGCGGCCCGCCGCAGACTCTCGGCCTTTCCGCGGACGGACGCCAGTCGTTCCTCGGCGGTGCGCAGCGTCAGCCGGGTCTCGACCTCCGCCGCTCGCGCACTGGCCACCTCTGCGGCCGCGGCATCGCGCATCTCTCGGTCGGTGTCGCCGGTCGGCTCCTCGGCCGCACCGTCGACGGCGCGGGACAGTCGTTCCTCCACCTCGGTCAGCTTCTCGAGGTTCTCCGCCCGGCCCTGTTCGACGAAGTTCCGCTGCCGCATCAGCCGGTCGGCCTCGTCGCGCGCCGCGCGGATGTCGGACCCGAGCCGACCCAGCGTCTCGTACGCGGCGCCCACGTTCGCATCGGACTCGTTCAGCGCGGCGAGTGCCCCCTCGGTCGCCTCCCGTGCTCGGGTCTCTTCGGCGATCGCGGTCGCCAGTTCCTTCTCCAGTCGGATCGCCGTCTCCTCGGCGACCGCGAGGTCGTGGGTCGCGGTGTCGATCGCCGACTGCACTTCGATGGTCGACGGCCTACGCGACGATCCGCCCTCCACGCTGGCGGTCGTGACTCGGTCGCCGTCTCGGGTGATGCCGATCAAGCCGAGATCGCCGGCCACGCGGAGTCCGGTCTCGGCGTCGTCGACCACCACCATCCGGTCGAGAAGCACGTCGAGCGCGCCCGCCACCTCGTCCGGCGCGGTGACCTGATCGCGTGCCCAGACGACGCCGCTGGGCAGGTCGGGCCGCGCGTCTCGCGGCCGGTCGGGCAGACCGCCGACGATCAGCGCCGCACGACCGCCGTCGCCGCTGCGGAGTTCGCCGAGCGCCCGCACTGCGGCGAGCCCGTCGACGGTGGCGATCGCATCGGCGGCTGGTCCCAGCGCGCCCGCCAGAGCGGCCTCGAAGCCCGGCGCCACCGTCAGCATCTCCGACAGCGGCGACAACAGCCCCTGCGTTCCCTGCTCGATCAGCCAGGCGCCACCGTCGCCCCGCTCGAGTCCGACGGCCAGCGCGTCGATGCGCGCGGTCAGCGATGCGATCGAGCGCGCGGTCTCCCGCTCACCCTGCCGCAGTCTTTCGACGATCTCGGACGCCTTGGCCAGCGCCGCGGCGCACTTCTCGTGATGGTCGTCGAGGCCGCGTTCGGCGTCCTCCAGCAGTCGAACCTGCGCCACCTCCTGATCGAGCGCCGCCTGCGCGACGTCGGCGCGCTCGGCCGCCGCCTCGATCGACGCCGACAGCCGGGACGTCTCCGCGTCCACCGACTCCACCTTGGTCCGCAGGTTCGCGGCCTCGCCTTCCAGTCGCGCGAGGCCCTCACGTCGATCGGCGACGGCCTGCACCGCGGCCAGATGCGCGCGCTCGGCCGCGTTGGCCGCCTGCTCGGCGGCCAGCAGCGCGGCGGTCGCGTACTCCAGTCGCTCCGCGGCGACTTCGACGGCCTCCGCATGCTCGGCCTCGGTCATCGCGGCGTTCTCCGCCTGCCGCTCGAGTTCCTCGGGGTCCGGACCGGACGAGGCGACACTCGGCGACGACAGATTCGCAGCACGCTCCCCCGCGAGTCGCAGCGTGCCGCCGACCCGCTCGGACAGGGCCCCGAGCTGGTAGAACACCCGACCGGCCTCACTCGCCGCGGGCACCACCTGCGCCAGATGTTCCTGGGCCGCGTTCAGCGCCTCGGTCGCCGCGTCGAGTCCGGCGGCGACCTCGTCCTGCTGGCGCCGCACATCGGCTTCGACGGCGCTGTGCTGGGCCATCTCCTCGCGCCGGGTGACGAGGTCGTCGGCGGCCAGACGGAGCCGGGCGTCGCGCAGGTCGGCCTGCACGGTAGCCGCGCGACGGGCCACCTCCGCCTGCCTGCCGAGCGGCTTGAGCTGGCGCCGCAGTTCGGTCGTCAGATCGGTGAGTCGGTCCAGGTTGGCCGCCATCGCGTCGAGCTTGCGGACCGCCTTCTCCTTGCGCCGCCGATGTTTCAGAACGCCGGCCGCCTCCTCGATGAACGCGCGCCGCTCCTCGGGCCGGGCTTCCAGGATCGCGGCGAGGCGACCCTGGCCGAGGATCACGTGCATCTCGCGCCCGATACCCGAGTCGGACAGCAGTTCCTGCACGTCCATCAACCGGCAGGAGTTGCCGTTGATCTCGTACTCGCCCGCACCGTCGCGGAACATTCGACGGGTCACCGAGACCTCGGAGTACTCGATCGGCAGCGCGCCGTCGGAGTTGTCGATGGTCAGCGTCACCTCGGCGCGGCCCAGCGGGGCGCGGCCCGAGGTGCCCGCGAAGATGACGTCTGCCATCTTTCCGCCGCGCAGCGCCTTGGCGCCCTGCTCACCCATCACCCAGGTCAGCGCGTCGACGACGTTCGACTTGCCCGACCCGTTCGGCCCCACCACACACGTGATGCCGGGCTCGAATCGCAGCGTCGTCGACGACGCGAACGATTTGAACCCTTTCAGGGTGAGGCTCTTCAAGTGCACGACCTGAGAGCCTACCGGCTCAGCGCTCGTCGAAGCCGGTCATACCACCGCGCGCCGCCTCATGGGATTCGACGACCAGATCCACGCGACCAGGGGTGTCACCGGAGCGGAGAGCGGCGAGGAGGGCGTCCAACGAGTCCCGCGGTCCCTCCGCCACCACCAGGACACGGCCGTCCTGCTGATTCGACGCGTACCCGACGAGCCCGAGCTCCAGGGCCCGCGATCTGGTCCACCACCGGAACCCGACGCCCTGCACCCGGCCGTGCACCCAGGCGGTGAGCCGCTCCACCTACTCGGTCTCCATCGAAAGCGACACCTGCGTGCCCGCCTTCAGCGTGCGGCCGACGGTGCAGACCTTGTCGACGGCGCGCTCGACGACCACCAGCAGCCGCTCGGCCGCTTCCGGATCGAGCTCGGACAGATCGACTTCCAGCACCTCGTCGAGCTGCGGATACACCTCGTTCTCTCGGTCGGCGGCTCCCGACACCCGGACCGTCGCGTCGTAGTCGTCGCCGAGGCGGCGCGAGAGCGGACGATCCGACGACATTCCCGTGCAGGCGGCGAGAGCGATCTTGAGCAGTTCGCCCGGGGTGAAGACGCCTTCGACGTCCTCCGACCCGATCAGTACCTGCGCCCCGCGCGAACTCTGTCCGGTGTAGCGACGGGTTCCGGTGCGCTGGACCCACAGTTCAGTCATGTCGTCGTGCCTTTCATCTGCCGTTCGTGGAGGTGTTCATGTCTGGGTGTTCATGTCTGGGTGTTCATGTCTGGGTGTTCACGCCTCCCCCGGTCGAACGCCGCCGGCCTCGCAGACCTTCCCGGCCGTCGGCGTTCCAAGACTGTTCAACCTACCGGGTGGCCGGCTCGCCCTGCGGATCGGCTTGAGGACGTCGACGAGAGCGCGTCGCCGCGAACGGTGCGCTGAATCCGCCTCGTTCTGTTCGAGAGGTTTGTCAGACCCTGTCGATATCATCGAATGTAAGTTCGAGGCACTCGAAGGGGAGGCGTGAACATGCAGGTGAGGGAGCATTCCGGCTCGTCGGTAGTGGTCGACGACGGGTCGATCGTGATCCGGATCGGATGTCCGGCAGGTTCGACCGACGGGTCCGGTCCGGATGCGGCTGCGGTGTCGCGGGCTGATCGTGCCGCGTTGCTGAACTTCGCAGCGCGGGCCGACTGCTATCAGGGGTTGGTGATGTGGCACCGCTACCAGGCGGTGTACTCGCTGTATCGGGCGAAGCAGGCGGAATCAGAGGCCGACGCGTCGGTCGATGCGTACACGCGGTTGTTTGATCCGCAGTGCCAGACGGCGGCCTCGTATGCCACAGCGGCCGGGGTCCGGCAGTACGCGGGAGAGCTGTTCGTCGATCGGGCCATCGCCTGCTTCGAGCGGATTCCGGCGATCGGCCGGCTCATGCGCGACGGCATCCTCAACGTCTGCTGGTTCGTGCGGGCCGTGGAGCAGACCGCGTTGGTCGACGACGGCGACCTGCTCGCCTTCATCGATGCGGAGATCGCACATCGCCTGGCCGGAATGGGTGGACTGTCGGCGAACCGGGTGGAGTCGACCGTCGCCGCGATCGTGGCCGAGCACGACCCGGACGCCGCGACCCTGACTCGTGAGCAGGTCGCGTCGAGCAAGAAGGTGTCGGTGACACCGGTCGCGGACGGTGTGTCGGAGATGGTGATCGTCGGCTCCACTGAGGATGCGGCGATCTCCCTCGGGGCGATCAACGCGCTCGCCGACGGCGTGTGCCCGTTCGACCCGCGAACCAAGCAAGCCCGGCGGTCCGACGCCGCTACCGCACTGCTGCAGCAGAGCCAGTTCACCTGCCTGTGCGAGCGGGACGACTGCGTCTCGGAGTTGGCGCCCGCGCAGATCGACGCACGACGCGCCCAGGTGATGATTCACGTCGTGGTGCGCAAGCAAACGCTCGACGGCGTGTCGCAGCTACCGGCGTACGAGGAGGGCGTCGGTCCGATCTCCGCCCGCCACGCCCGGGAGTTGGTGCGTCGTCCCGATGCGGTGATTCGCGAGTTGGACCTCGACACGGTGATCGCCGACTGCACGCGACACGCCGGTCGGTACCGCCCGTCCGCGGCG
This sequence comes from Gordonia neofelifaecis NRRL B-59395, assembly GCF_000192435.1. GTDB lineage: Bacteria > Actinomycetota > Actinomycetes > Mycobacteriales > Mycobacteriaceae > Gordonia > Gordonia neofelifaecis. The sequence goes on along the minus strand of NZ_AEUD01000005.1, from coordinate 154,609 downwards.
GTCGACACAGCCGTCCGCGCCCTGTTCGGCACCTGCACCGTCGCCGGCTGCGACCGCCCGGCGTGGAAGTCCGACCTCGATCACGTCGTCGAGTTCGACCACCGCGATCCGGGCAACGGCGGGCCGACTTGCGTGTGCAATCTGAATCCGAAGTGCCGTTTCCATCATGGGGTCAAAACCCACGCCGAAGGGTGGGTCGACGATCAGATCGTCGACGCGAACGGTGTGATCTGGACCGAAGTCACCACTCCGGAGGGTGTGACCGTCCGCCGACAGGCGATGAACCTGTGGCTCCTGCCCGAGCTCGGGCACATTCAGTGCCGGCACGGCGTGTCGTTCGGCGTGTCGGATTCGTCCGCGACGCGCCCGGAGAACCGACACGCCGGGAATGAACCGGAACGGCGACTGACCCGCACTCAGGCCAAGCACCGCTACCGCATGCAGAGGCGTGCCGCCAACCGCCGACGGCGGGAAATCGCGACGGTCACCGACGGCGAGCCGCCGTTCTGAGTCCACCGGCATCGGCGGAGCCGGTCGATCGCCACAGACTCGGGGCCTCACCGAAGGCGCGTTTGAACGCACGACTGAACGCTTCCTCCGAGTCGTACCCCACCCGTCTGGCCACGGAGCCGATGGGCAGACTCGTCGACGCGAGCAGATCCTGCGCGATGTGCATGCGCCAGTCGTGCAGGTACCGGATGGGCGATCGCCCGAGGACGGTTCGGAATCGCTCGTCGATCACTGATCGTGAGACGGCCGCCGCTGAGGCGAGTTCGGCGACGGTCCATTTCCGATCCGGCGCCGTATGCAGTTGTTCGAGTGCCGGGCCGAGAACCGGGTCGCGGAGGGCGGCCAGCCAGCCGTGACCGGCCGCGGGAGCCGTGTCCAGATGCAGACGCAGCACCTCGGTCAGCAACAGTTGCGTGAGGTCAGTGACGATCGGCGTGCCGGACGCGGTGCGCGCAGACTCCATCGCGTACGCGATGCTCGCATCGATCCAGGCGGCCGTAGCTTCGGTGGGCCGGACGACGAAAGCGTTCGGCAGCGCGCGCAGACGCGGCTCGAAGAGCACGTCGTCGGTGTCGAGGTAGCCGCACACGACGTCGGTCCGCGCTCCCCCTTTGCCGTACCGGATGACAGGGAGTTCGCTCCACGGCGGCGGATCGAGAAGCGTTCCGATCGGCACGCAGTCCGCGTCGGCGACCCCGCCCATGCGATGCTGATCGCCGTAGGGCAGCACGATCACATCCCCGCAATCGGCCCAGTGCCGTTCGCCATCGCCCGCCGAGACCCAGCATCGGCCTGCGGCGACGATGTGGAACAGAACCAGCCTCTCCCGCCCCGGCTTCAGCAGCCCCGCGAGATCCGCGGCGGGCGGCGATTCGTAAGCCCAGTTCTCGGTGTACTCAGCCCGCAGGAAGATGGCCCCGGTCAGACGCAGTCCGGCGAGCGCCGACTGCAGCGACGACGTAGTCACGACCGCGATCCCGGTGTCGGTCCCGGTGTCACGGTCAACCTTCGCGGTGTCGCGGTCATGGTGTCTCCCTCGCGCAGGTCAGACACTGATCTTTGCACCGTTCGAACTGTTCGGAGCGAAGTTCAATAGGAGACACCGATGCCCAAGTTCGTGATCGAACGAGATCTGCCCGGTGCGGGCGCACTCAGCCGCGACGAGCTGCAGGCGATCTCGCAGAAGTCCAATGAAGTTCTCGACGGCATGGCCGGTCGGGCGCAGTGGCTGGAGAGCTACGTCACCGATGACAAGCTGTACTGCGTCTACATCGCGGATGATGCCGCAACCGTGAAGGAGCACGCCACCGTCGGCGGCTTCCCGTGCAATGACGTGCGCGCCGTACGCACGGTCATCGACCCGACGACCGCCGAGTAATCGCCCCGATGCCGCCGCTCGCTCGCAATTGAATCCCCGATTCGGTCCGATTCGGCCTTCTCGACGAAGTACCCGGCCTATGCGGGATTCAATTACGCGGCCCCGCAGCCCGGTCCTCCTTGGCGTCTAGGAGTTGCACGATCGCCCGGTGAGCATGCCGTCCCGCGAAGATGAGCACTCCCACGCCGACTGTGATCAGCAGACCCGGCCCCACCATGCCCCAGAACCGACAGTCAGCCATACGAAGCCGGCGACCAGCACCAAGAGTCCCACCGTCGCCGCGCTGCCCGCGTACCCGAGATCCGGTGCCGCTGAGTAGTCGAGTCCTGACGGAGGATCATCCTCCCCGCCGAGGTCGAGTGGCGCGGTGTCGTGGACAGATGTCTGTGCGTAGCGAGAAGTCGGTACGAAGTCGTCGGAGGCTATGGTGACCGCGTGTCATGCCGTTCGAGTGACCGGAACGCTGATCTGTCGCCGGCACGATGCCTGTTTCACTGAAGTGCAGTGCCGCACGGGGATGCGCAGGACGGGTTGATCAACGAGGCTGACGTCTCACCCGCGGCAGCGTCTGATCGAGGATCGCGCGCTTGATCTCGGCGTCGCGGCGTCGCAACGAGTCAAAAGACGGCGTCGCGGTAGAAGGCGACTTCGAACGGATCGGGCGCGATGTGCGCCACCGACCCGGGCAGCCGACGCGGGCCGGTGTCGACGAGGTCGTCCAGATGCCAGCCGCCGAACGTCCGCTGATCGACGAAGCGGAGCTCGTGATCGTCGTCCATCGACCCGACGACCGCCGAGTAACCTCAGGTGTCTCGTGTCGGATGCGGCACGTGGTCGAGCGGTGCACCGGCGGGGATCAGTGGTTCGCGCACCACCGATTCCCGGAAGTCACTGAGAATGCGGTTGAAGTGCGACACCGTCCAGCTGTGCAGGTGCTGCACGTCGATCGGCTCGCGCTCCTGCGGATCGGTGATCAGGTTGATCAGGTGCGGTGAGCTGAGCTCGGCCGGCGGATCGTTCGCGTACCGCTGGGCGACGAGGGCGAGCTTGAAGTTCTTCCATTTGACCCCGTAGAGCCTCTCGCCCATCCAATAGGGGAAGCCTTCGCGGGCCGACTCCTCCTGACGACCGGCGAGCCAGTCCGACTGGTCGATGCCGTCGACGACCCGGTCGTCCGGTAGCTGCGCTCCGGCCGCGGAGATCAGGCTGGCGAACCAGTCGGTGACGTGCATGATCTCGTCGCTGACGACGCCCTCGGCGACATGTCCCGGCCACTGCACGATGCATGGGGTGCGCAGATTCCCCTCCCCGCCGGCGAAGTAGGAACCCTCGAAGAACCCCGGAGTTCCTCTCCATGTGAGCACCTCCTCCGGACCGTTGTCCCCGGCGAAGACGATGAGCGTGTCCTCGGTGATGCCCAGGTCTGCGATGAGGTCGACGAGGCGACCGAAGTCGGCGTCGAGTTCGAGCAGCGCGTCGGACCATTCGCCGTGGCCGGATACGCCCTTGAACTCCTCGCGCGCGACCACCGGCATGTGCATGAGCGAGTGGTTGAAGTAGACGAAGAACGGCCTGTCGTCCTCGACTGATGCCCGCATGAACTGCTCCGCGCGGTCGAGGTAGTCGCTGTCGACGTCTCGTCGCACGTCAAGAGTCAATTGCACGCCCTCGGTGACGTCGGCGTCACCCTGCCTGCTCTCCAGCATTCGTGAGACCGGATCGCGCGCCGGGTCGTACCAGGGGTCGTCCGGCCACAGGGCCTCGTCGTAGGTGCGGGCGGGGCCGTACCACTCGCGGAATCCCTTGTCAGTCGGCCATCGACCCGCCCCCTCGCCGACATGCCACTTGCCGTACACGGCGCAGTCGTAGCCGGCCTCCGAGAGCACATCGCCGAGAGTGCGCTCCCAGCCGACCAGTCCCCATCCGTCGGGCGCTCCGAGCGGAACGCTGTGCGTCCCGGAGCGGATGGAGTACCGGCCGGTCATCAGAGCCGATCGGGTGGGGGTGCACTGCGCTTCCGGCGCGTAATTGGTCATGCGGAATCCGCGCGCGGCGAAGTCGTCGATGCGCCTCGTCCAGGCGCCGCGCAGCGGGCCTCCGCTGTAGCAGCTGAGCTCGCCGAACCCGAGGTTGTCGACGTGGAAGAAGAGGATGTTCGGACGCGTGCTCACAGTTGCACTCCCTTCGACTTCGTTATCGATGTCAAAGATAGCGGCCGGATTCGTCTCCCAACAGAGTTGTCAAGTACTGGCGAAGCGACAGACGGCGAAGCCCTCAGACGTTCGTCACGCGCCTCACCCGCGGCACCCGCTGACACGTCGGACAGAAGAACGAGCTCCGGTTCATGAACGCCTCGCGCACCATCGGCGTCTCGCAGCGGCGGCACAGAAGTCCTTCGCGCCCATAGGCGTTCAACGATCGTTCGAAATATCCCGACTGCCCGTTCACGTTCACGTACAGGTCGTCGAACGACGTGCCGCCGACCTTGATCGCCTCCCCCATCACCTGGGTGGCGTGATCGACGAGATCGCCCAGCCGGGCGCGCGGGATGCCTCGCGTGCGTCGCCGGCCGTGCAGTTCGGCGCGCCACAGCGACTCGTCGGCGTAGATGTTGCCTACCCCGGAGATCACCGTCTGGTCGAGGATCGCGCGCTTGATCTCGGTGTCGCGGCGTCGCAACGAGTCGATGACGGCGCCGCGGTCGAAGGCGTCCTCGAACGGGTCGGGCGCGATGTGCGCCACCGACTCGGGCAGCCTGCGCGGACCGGTGTCGACGAGGTCGTCCAGATGCCAGCCGCCGAAGGTCCGCTGGTCGACGAAGCGGAGTTCGTGGCCGTCGTCGAGTGGCACCCGGATCCGCAGATGGACGGGATCCTCGGCGCCCTGCTCGGCGATGAGCATCTGGCCGCTCATACCGAGGTGGACCACGACCGCGACCTCGTCCGCACTGTCGGACGCCAGCAGCCACATGTACTTTCCGCGCCGCTCGGCACCCTCGAATCGCTTGCCGCGCAGTCGATTCGACAAATCTATCGGGCCGCCGACGTGACGGCGCGCAGCGCGCGGATGCAGCACTTCGACGTCGCGGACAGACCGGCCGCTCAGATGCGCGGACAGACCGAGGCGAATCGTCTCGACTTCGGGAAGCTCAGGCACGACCACCGCCTCGCGAGCGAAGCCCGAACGGCAGACTCGACGTCAACGCGACTGTTCCTCGAGGGCCTTCCAGGCCAGCTCCGCCGCTCTCTGCTCGGCTTCCTTCTTGGTCTTCCCGGTACCCGCGCCGAGCTCGTCGCCACCGACGACGGCGACCGCGGTGAACTCCTTGTTGTGATCGGGCCCTGTCGAGCTGATCTGGTACTGCGGCTGACCGAGGCTGCGCTCGGCCGACAGCTCCTGCAGCGAGGTCTTCCAGTCCAGCCCGGCACCGAGCCGTCCCGAGCGGACGATGATCGGCTCGAACAGATTCATGATGACCGTCTTGGCGACCTCGATCCCGTGGTCGAGGAAGATCGCGCCGAAGAGCGATTCGAGTCCGTCCGCCAGGATCGACGCCTTGTCACGACCGCCGGTCAGCTCTTCTCCGCGCCCGAGTCGCAGGTGGGCGCCGAGTCCGCCCTCGCCGAGCCCTCGCGCGACGTCCGCGAGCGCGTGCATGTTGACCACGCTCGCCCGGATCTTGGCGAGTTCGCCCTCGGGACGGTCGGGGAATCCGACGTACAGGCGCTCGGTCACGACCACGCCGAGCACCGCGTCGCCGAGGAACTCGAGGCGTTCGTTGGTCGGCAGTCCGCCGTTCTCGTACGCGTACGAGCGGTGCGTCAACGCCAGCGTGAGCAATTCGTCGTCGATGGTGACGCCGAGGACGTCGGTCAGCAGGGCGGAGTCGGGACGTTTCGTCACTTGTCGCCGCCCGCCGAGTCTCCCGCCTCCGGGTCGAGCTTGTCGGCGAGCTTGGCCCAACGCGGGTCGATGATGTCGTGTCCGTGGCCGGGCTCGTCGGCGAGCTTGACGCCGCAGACCGAGCACAGGCCCGGGCAGTCGGGCGTGCACAGTGGCGACAGCGGCAGGTCGGTGGCGATCGCGTCGATCACGAGCTGCTCGAGATCGATCCGCTCATCGATGATGCGCTCGACCTCCTCGTCCTCTTCCGCGGTCCGATCGGTCTCGCTGTCGGGGTAGGCGAAGAGCTCGGTCAGATACACCGAGACGTCCTGCGACAACGGGTCGAGGCAGCGGCTGCACTGACCGTCCGCGACGGCCGAGACCGTCCCGGTCACCAGCACGCCCTCGTTCACCGACTCCAGACGAAGATCGAACTCGACGTCCGCACCGGCGGGAATGCCGATCATCTCGGCGCCGATGCGTTCGGGCGTCTGCAGCGTCCATGCCTTCTCGATCATCGAACCGGCACGACGGGGCACCGACCGGACGTCGATCACGAATCCAGAATCAGTCACTCGTGTGATGTTACTCAGTCCCTACGACCAGGACGAAGTCCAGGCGGTCAGCCCGCCATCTGCGCCGGACCGGACTGCTGACCACCGTCGTCGACGCCGTGCGGGTACTCGACGTAGTCGTGGGTCCCGGCACCGGTCCGCAGCTGCTGACGGCCGCGGTTCACCGAGCGCAGGGTTCCGGTGAGGATCTCCTCGAAGTCGGCGAGCTTGTCGTCGACGTAGATGTCGCAGTCTCCGCGCAGGCGATCGGACTCCGCGTGGGCGGCGTCGACGATGCGCTCGGCCTCCTGCTTGGCGGCACCGACCACCTCGGACTCCGAGACCAGCCGCTGCTGTTCGGCGATGCCGTCGGCGACCGACTTGTGGTAGCTGGCGTTGCCCGCCTCGACCACGCGCCCGGCCTCGGCGCGCGCACGGCCGGTCACCGCCTCGTACTCGCGGGCGGCACTGTGCTCGAGCCGCTTGGCCTCGTCGTTCGCGTCCCCGACGATGGCCTGCGCGTTGCCGTTGGCCTCGTCGAGCATGCGGTCGGCGCGGGACTTGGCCTCGGCCAGGATCCGGTCGGCTTCCGCACGGGCGTGGGCGAGCATCGATTCGGAGTCGTTCTCCGCACCGGTGATCATCCGGTCCGACTGCTCGCGGGCGTTGGTGACGAGCGTGTCTCGCTCGTCGAGGACGTCCTGGGCGTCGTCCAGTTCGCCGGGCAGCGCGTCGCGGAGGTCGTCGAGCAGCTCCAGCACATCGCCTCGCGGGACGACGCATCCTGCCGTCATCGGCACGGTGCGCGCCTCTTCGACGATCGCGACCAGCTCGTCGAGCGCTTCAAATACGCGGTACACGATTCACTCCGATCCGGCACAGCCTTCGGTTCGGCGGCCTCTTGGTATCACTGAGGCCATTGTGCCGAATGTTGCGGCTGTGCCGCAGGAGGCGGTCTGGGCGTGTCGCCAGCACAAATGCCGGCGAACCGTGAGTCAGGCCGTCCGAGTCCCGGCGATCCGATCGGTCAACGCCGAATGGATATGCGCCGACAGATAGGGAGTGACGTCGCCGCCGAGCTTGGCGACTTCCTTGACCAGAGAGCTCGAGACGTGCGCGAAGCGCGGGTCGGTCAGCATGAAGAAGGTCTCACAGCCGGTGAGCTCACGGTTCATCTGCGCCATCGGCAGCTCGTACGCGAAGTCCGTCTCCGACCGCAGGCCCTTCACCATGGTGTCGGCGCCCTCCTCCACGAGGAGGTCGACCACCAGACCCGTCCAGCTGCGCACCTCGACATTCGGGAGGTCGGCGCAGTCCTCTTCGATCAGCGCGATCCGCTCGTCGACGCTGAACATCCCCTGCTTGTTGGGGTTCACGACCACGGCCACGACCACGCGATCGAAACGCGCGGCGGTCCGCTCCACCACGTAGCGGTGGCCGAGGGTGAACGGGTCGTACGAGCCGGGACACACAGCAGCAGTCATGTGTGCCGAATCTACGCGACCGGGATCGGATCGACGGTCAGCGGCTGCCGAGGACGACGACGGTGTCGCCGTACTTCTTGGCCGCCACCTCGTCGATCCCCTCCGGCCAGGCGACGTCGTCGCTGCGACGTCCGCGTTCGACGAGGATCCAGCCGCCCTCGGCCAGCACCGCCGCACATCCCGCGATCGCACGGTTCACCTCGTCGGTCGAGATGTCGTACGGCGGATCGAGGAAGATCAGATCGAACGTGCCCGTCGGCGCGGCGAGGAAGGACTCGACGCTGCGATTGACGATGCGGACCTGCGCCGCGGCGCCGCACACCGCGACGTTGTCGCGGAGAACCCCCGCCGCCCGACGGTCGGCCTCCACGAGCACGGCCGATGCCGCGCCGCGCGAGACCGCTTCGATGCCGAGCGCACCGGTGCCTGCGTAGAGGTCCAGCACCCTGGCCTCGGAGAGATCCATCCGTGAGCCGAGCATGGAGAACACTGCCTCGCGGACTCGGTCGGACGTGGGACGAGTGGTGTCGGCCGGAACCGCGAGCCGGCGGCCGCGGAATTCACCGGCGATGATTCTGGTCATATTCTCCCCATGATAGTGGATCGCCGGCGCCCCCGACCGGCTTGCGCTCCGCAGTAGCGTGGACGACATGCGCACCCGCACCACGGCATGGACCCCGGCGCCCCCGACCGTCGCCGACGCCGATCCCGCCGAACGCGCAGAGCGGCTCGCCGAACTCATCGCCGGCCGGAGGGTCGTGGCCCTCACGGGGGCCGGGCTGTCGACGCCCTCCGGCATTCCGGACTACCGCAGCCCCGACTCCCCCACACGGCAGCCGATGACGATCGACGCCTTCCTCTCCTCACCCGAGAGCCGACGACGGTACTGGGCGCGGAACCATCTCGGCTGGCGCCACATGGACGCCGCCGCCCCCAATGCCGCGCACCGCGCACTGCGGTCGCTGCAGGACGCCGGCGTCGTCACCGGTGTCATCACCCAGAACGTCGACATGCTGCACATGAAGGCGGGCTCGTCACCGGTCGTCGATCTGCACGGGTCGTACGGCCGCGTCCGCTGCCTGGACTGTGGCGCGCTGGTGTCCCGCCATCGCCTCGCTGAAGCCCTGGAGATCGCGAACCCCGGCTACTCGGCGAGGGTCGCCTCGCGCGGGGCCATCGAAGTGGCTCCGGACGCGGACGCGGCGCTCGAGGACATCGGAGACTTCGTGATGCTCGACTGCACCGTCTGCGGCGGCACCCTCAAACCCGACATCGTCTACTTCGGCGAGACAGTCGAGAAGTCGGTCGTGGAGACCGCGTTCGCACTGGTCGACGACGCGGACGTGCTGCTGGTCGCGGGCTCCTCATTGACCGTGATGTCCGGTCTCAGGTTCGTGCGGCGAGCCGCTGCCGCCGGGAAGCCGATCGCGATCGTGAACCGCGGCGGCACCCGCGGCGACGACCTCGCGACGCTGAAGATCGACCACCGCTGCGAGGTCATTCTGCCCACCGTCGCGCGGGTCATCGGTCCCGATCGTTCTGCGTTACTGTGACGTACGCCACATTGATTGCTTGAACTGCGCAAAGGCACGGTTCCCGACGGTCAATATTCGATCTGCCATGACTTTCATCTGACCGGTCGATAGCCTCGATCAAGTCATGAACCCGAATGATCCTTCACCGGAAACAGACACCGGAGACACGGTCGCCTTCCGGCGCCCGCGGGCCCGTGACGGAAAGAGAATATGGGAGATCGCCCGTGATTCACGGGTGTTGGACGTGAACTCTCCCTATGCATATGTTCTCTGGTCACAGGACTTCTCCGAGACGTCGATCGTGGCGGAAGTAGACGGCGACGTCGTCGGCTTCGTCACCGGATATCGTCGGCCGGCCAAACCCGACACCCTGATGGTGTGGCAGGTGGCCGTCGACGACGCGCAGCGTGGAAAGCAGATCGCAAAGCGAATGCTCTGCGAATTGTTCGCCCACTGTGCACCGACAGGTGTCGTCGCCATCAACACCACGATCAGCCCAGACAACCAGGCGTCTCAGCGACTGTTCGCAGGAGCTGCCCGACAACTCGGCCTGCGTTTCGCACGTGAGCCGTTCTTCAACGCAGATCTCTTTGTGGACTCACACGAGCCCGAGGACTTATATCTGCTCACGCCGGCCGACATTCACGAGTGACGCCGACAAAATCAGCGAGGAAATTCTCGAACAATGACTATCGAAACTGCACTGGACGACCGAACTTTCACCAAGCACGAATCCGAAGTCCGCTCCTACTGCCGTGATTGGCCAACCGTCTTCGACACTGCTCAGGGCAGTTGGCTCACCGATGTCGACGGAAATCGCTACCTCGACTTCTTCGCCGGCGCAGGCGCTCTCAATTACGGGCACAACAACCCCGTCTTGAAGGAAGCACTGCTCGACTACATCGTCCGTGACGGAATCACTCACGGACTGGATATGTCGACGCGCGCCAAGGGCGAATTCCTCGAGACATTCGCCAGCACGATCCTCGAGCCGCGCGGGCTCGACTACAAGGTCCAGTTCCCCGGCCCCACCGGTACCAACGCCGTCGAGGCCGCCCTCAAGCTGGCCCGCAAGGTGACCGGTCGCGAGGCGATCATCAACTTCACCAATGCCTTCCACGGCATGACGCTCGGCTCGCTCGCCGTCACCGGCAACTCCATGAAGCGCAACGGCGCGGGCATCCCGCTCGTGCACGCCACCCCGATGCCGTTCGACAACTACTTCGACGGCGTCGTCGAGGACTTCAACTGGTTCGAGCGCGTCCTGGACGACTCCGGCTCGGGCTTCAACCGGCCCGCCGCCGTGATCGTGGAGACCGTCCAGGGTGAGGGCGGCGTCAACGTCGCCCGCGCCGAGTGGCTGCGCGGACTCGCCGACCTCTGCAAGCGCCGCGACATCCTGCTCATCGTCGACGACGTCCAGATGGGCTGCGGTCGCACCGGCGAGTTCTTCTCGTTCGAGGAGGCGGGCATCGTGCCGGACATCGTCACGTTGTCGAAGTCGATCGGCGGCTACGGCCTGCCGCTCGCCCTGACGCTGATGCGCCCGGAGCTCGACGTCTGGGAACCCGGCGAGCACAACGGCACGTTCCGCGGCAACAATCCCGCCTTCGTGACCGCCACCGCCGCCCTCAAGAAGTACTGGTCCGACGACAAGCTCACCGTCCAGGTCAAGGCGAAGGGCATCGAGATCGCGCAGTCCTTCGACGAGCTGTGCCGTCGCCACGACGGACTGTCGCACCGCGGCCGCGGCATGGTCCAGGGCCTCGTCTTCGAGAACCCCGAACTGGCCGGCCGCACCTGTGAGATCGCATTCGGCAAGGGCCTCCTCGCCGAGACCTCCGGACCGAGTTCCGAAGTCGTCAAGCTCCTTCCGCCGTTGACCATGACCAGCGAAGACCTCGCTCACGGACTGCAGCTGCTCAGCGAGTCCGTCGACGAAGCCATCGCCGCCGACACCGCCCTCAAGGAGACCGAAGCATGATCGTCCGCACCACCGAAGAAATCACCGGCACCGACCGCGAAGTGGCCGACCCCAAGGGCAATTGGGTCTCCAAGCGGATCGTGCTCGGCGGTGACGGGGTCGGATTCTCGTTCCACGAGACCACCATCGCAGCGGGCTCGGTGAACGAGTTCCACTACGCGAACCATGTCGAGGCCGTCTGGCTGGTCGAGGGCAAGGGCACCCTGCTCGACCGGGAGACCGGCGAGACCTATCCGCTCAGCGCGGGCAGCATGTACCTGCTCGACGGGCACGAGCGCCACACCGTGACCGTGGAGGAGCAGATGCGCATGCTGTGCGTCTTCAATCCCCCGGTCGTCGGCACCGAGGTGCATGACGAGAACGGCGTCTACCCGCTCGTCACCGTTCCCGCCGGCGACGCGAAGCACCGCGCCGACTGATCCGCAGCACGAAGCGCGCCCTCCCGGACAGTCGGGAGGGCGCGCTTCGTCGTGTCTGGGCAGCCGAACAGACGCGAGGCGTCAGCCCGGGACCAGATCGTCCGCGTGAATGATCGGACGGCGCAGCTCGGACGGGAGATCGGCCGTCGAGCGGCCGATCATCTTCGCCACGTCATCGGCGTCGTACGACGTCACGCCGTGGGCACGGACGACGCCGGCGGCGTCGACCAGTTCCACCACGTCGCCGTCGGAGAAGTCGCCGGTGGACGCCGTCACGCCGGCAGGCAGCAACGACCGCCGCCGTTCGACGACCGCGGCGACGGCGCCGTCGTCGAGAGTGAGCGTGCCGCTGGCCTCCGCCGCGTGCCGCACCCAGAACCTCCGCGCCGACATACGCGTCGGACGGGCCTTGAAGACGGTCCCGACGGAGGCGTCAGCGAGAGCCGCACCCGCCTGGGACGCCGCTGCCAGCAGCACCGGCACACCGGAGTCTGCGGCGAGCCGTGCGGCGGCGAGCTTGGACGCCATGCCGCCGGTGCCGAGCGCACCTCCGCTGCCTGCGATAACCCCGTCGAGGTCCTCCGGACCGTCGACCTGTTCGATCAGCCGAGCGGGTTCGCCGTCGGGTCCGGGCTTTCGCGGATCACCGTTGTAGAGCCCGTCGACGTCGGAGAGCAGCACCAGCGCATCGGCGTGCACCAGGTGCGCGACGAGCGCCGCGAGCCGGTCGTTGTCGCCGAACCTGATCTCGTTCGTGGCGACGGTGTCGTTCTCGTTGACGACCGCCACAGCATGCAGGGAGCGAAGGCGGTCGAGCGTGCGCTGGGCATTCGCGTGGTGCGATCGATTCGACACGTCGTCAGCGGTGAGCAGCACCTGTCCGACCACCCGCTGGTACCGGGCGAACGACGTCCCCCAGGCGTGCGCCAGTCGCAGCTGGCCGACGCTGGCCGCCGCCTGCTTGGTCGCCAGATCCCGGGGACGCTTCTTCAGACCGAGCGGCGCGATGCCGGCACCGACGGCTCCGGACGAGACCACGATGACGTCCGAACCCGCCCGCATCCGGGCTTCGAGCGCATCGACGAGCGCGTCCAGCGCCGCATAGTCGATCCCGCTGGCCATATCGGTGACCGCCGACGAGCCGATCTTGACGACGATGCTCCGCGCTGTCGCGACGAACTGTCGAGCGTCACTCGTCATCGTCGTCGAAGTCTCCGGAATCGTCCGTCTGATCGGCGGGACCTTCTGCGTGCCAGCCCAATTCGGTGTCGTCCGAGGCCTCGCGACGCATCTTGCGGGCGAGCTTGCGCTCCGCTGCCCCGACGCGGTCGTTGCGCTCGAGTCGGATGTCGGTGCCACGACCGGTGATCGGCACATCCTCCCCCATCGGCGTGGTCGGCTCCCAATCGAAGCTCATCGTGCCGATGGTGACCGGTGCGCCCGGCTTCGCGCCGCGCTTGACCAGGGCGGCCTCCACTCCGAGTCGGTTCAGGCGGTCCGCCAGGTAACCGACGGCCTCGTCGTTCTCGAACTGCGTCTGCCGGACCCACCGCTCCGGACGTGCACCGCGCACGATGAAGCCGCCTTCGACGTCCGGATCGTCGACGATGGTGAACTCGGCCTCGTCGATCGCCTTGGGGCGGATGATCGGGCGTCGAGCGACCGGCTTCTCGTGCTCGGTGCGGTACTTCGCGACCATCTCGGCGAGCGCGAAAGTCAGCTCCGACAACCCCTTGTGCGCGAGTGCGGAGATCCGGAACACCGGCCAGCCGCGCTCGGCGACGTCGGCCTCGACCAGGTCCGCCAGCTCGGCGGCCTCCGGAATGTCGACCTTGTTGAGGATCACCACGCGCGGACGCGTCGCGAGGTCGCCCAGCGAGTGATCGGCGTCCAGCGCGGGCTGATACGCGGCCAGCTCGGCTTCGAGTGCATCGATGTCGGACACCGGATCACGGCCCGGTTCCAGGGTCGCGCAGTCGACGACGTGCGCGAGCACAGCGCAGCGCTCGAGGTGCCGCAGGAAGTCCAGGCCGAGTCCGCGCCCTTGCGACGCGCCGGGAATCAGGCCGGGCACGTCGGCGACCGTGAAGACCTCTGCGCCTGCGGTGACGACGCCGAGGTTGGGCGCGAGAGTGGTGAACGGGTAGTCCGCGATCTTGGGCTTCGCCGCCGACAGCACCGACACCAGCGACGACTTGCCCGCGGACGGGAAACCGACGAGGCCGACGTCCGCGACCGACTTGAGCTCGAGCATGAGGGCACGCTCGTCGCCCGGCTCACCGAGGAGTGCGAAGCCCGGGGCGCGACGGGCGCGCGAAGCCAGTGCGGCATTGCCCAGGCCGCCGCGGCCGCCCTGCGCGGCGACGAATTCGGTACCCGGGCCCACGAGGTCCGCGACGATCTCGCCGTCGGCGTCCATCACCACCGTGCCGTCCGGCACCTTGAGGATGAGATCGTCACCGGCTGCGCCGTTGCGGTTGCCGCCCATTCCGGGACGACCGTTGGTGGCGCGCGCGTGTGGACGGAAGTGGAAGTCGAGGAGAGTGTGGACCTGTGGGTCCACGATCAGGCGGACATCGCCGCCGCGGCCACCGTTCCCGCCGTCCGGTCCGCCGAGCGGCTTGAACTTCTCCCGGTGCACGGACGTGCAGCCGTGGCCGCCGTTCCCGGCCACGACCTCGATCTGCACGCGGTCGACGAAGCGTGACATGTTCTCGCCTTCCTCGAATATGTCCTGAATACGCCGACAGAGCGGGCAGGGTTCGTAGTGACCCTGCCCGCCCTGTCGAAAAGAGCTATGAGTTCCGTTACCGGGTCAGACTGCGACCGGCTCCGGGACGATGTTCACGGTCTTACGGCCGCGCTTCACGTCGAACTTGACGGCGCCTGCAGCGAGGGCGAACAGCGTGTCGTCCTTGCCACGGCCGACGCCGACGCCCGGGTGGAACTTGGTGCCGCGCTGGCGGACGATGATCTCGCCCGCGCTGACGACCTGGCCGCCGAAACGCTTCACACCGAGTCGCTGAGCATTGGAGTCGCGACCGTTCCGCGAGCTCGATGCACCCTTCTTATGTGCCATCTGACTGTCCTCCTGAAAGTTCTGACGAGCGAGTTCTACTTGATACCGGTGACCTTGAGGACCGTCAGCTGCTGACGGTGACCCTGGCGCTTGTGGTAGCCGGTCTTGTTCTTGAACTTGTGGATCCGGATCTTCGGGCCCTTGGTGTGCTCGACGACCTCACCGGTGACCGAGACAGCGGCGAGCTTGTCGGCGTCGGTGGTCAGATTTGCGCCATCGACGACCAGCGCCACCGGCAGCTGCACAGTGCTGCCCGGCTCGCCGTCGATCTTCTCGACCTTCACAATGTCGCCCTCGGCGACCTTGTACTGCTTACCGCCGGTCTTGACGATCGCGTACGTTGCCATGTCCCGCTGTCCTCTTACTCGTCTCATCGGGCCGAATTTCGCAGGTCAGCCCTGCCAGTCCGGCGTAATTTGGTGTGTTCGGTCCGCGGCCACCAGGCCGGCGAACCCCTTCCGCCGATGTGCGCAGCAATCTACGCGCCTGCGGAAGGCGACCTGTCAAGGCTACGGTACCGGGCCTGTCCAGGTCAAACTCTCGGCGCGCACGGTGCGCGCCGAGAGCAATGTCACTGCTCGGTCGGCGGCGGTCCTGCCGATCGACGACCACTGCGCCGCCTCGGCGACCTCGTGACCGCGACCACCGGCTCGCTCGACTGCTGCGCGACGGTCGTCACCGGCGCCTGCCGGGCGACCTCTGCCACGGGTTCGGCGACCGTCGTCGGCGCCGCCGCACGTCGCACCGCACGGCGACGTCGACGGGTGACGACGGCCGGCTCCTCGGGCGCTTCGGGAGCACTGGGCTCCGGTGCGGGGGTCTCGACTCGCTCTGCCTGCTCGACCGCCACGGGCTCCGCCTGCTCGGCCACCACGGGCTCGGCCTGCTCGACGACCGCGGTGTCCGCATGCTCGACGACCTCGGTCGCCTCGTCGTGCTCGTCCGGATGGGCCATGGCGCGGAACATCGGATGTTCCGCGGCGGGCTTGTGCGCGGCCTTCGGCGACTCGGGCTGCTGCGTCGGTGTCTGCGACTGAGGCTGATCCCCGCCGCGCTTCCGCGAACGCCGCGACCGGCGCGAGCCGCTCTCCCCGCTGCCGCCGCCGCGGTTCGAGTCCTCCGACGGGCGGACCTCGACCGGGTTCGCATGCACGATGACGCCTCGGCCCGAGCAGGCGGTGCAAGTGGTCGAGAACGCCTCGAGGAGACCGGTGCCGAGCCGCTTGCGCGTCATCTGCACCAGGCCCAGGGACGTGACCTCGGACACCTGGTGACGCGTGCGGTCCCGGGCGAGCGCCTCGGTGAGACGCCGCAGCACGAGGTCGCGGTTCGACTCCAGGACCATGTCGATGAAGTCGACGATGATCATGCCGCCGATGTCGCGCAAGCGCATCTGCCGAACGATCTCTTCCGCGGCCTCCAGGTTGTTCCTGGTGACGGTCTCTTCGAGGTTGCCGCCCGAACCGGTGAACTTGCCGGTGTTGACGTCGACGACCGTCATCGCCTCGGTGTGCTCGATGATCAGCGTTCCGCCGGACGGCAACCAGACCTTGCGGTCGAGCGCCTTCGCGAGCTGCTCGTCGATCCGGTGCACGGCGAACGAATCCGGAGCGTCTGCGTGGTTCTTCGTGAACTCCTCGAGGCGCTCGGACAGGTCCGGCGCCACATCGCGGACATAGCCCGAGACCTGCGACCACGCGCGGTCGCCCTCGACGACCAGCTTCCGGAAGTCCTCGTTGAACAGATCGCGGACCACGCGGACCAGCAGGTCCGGCTCCTCGTAGAGCGCCTTCGGCGTTCCCGAGGCCTTCGACCGGTGGCCGTCGGCCGCGGCTTCGATGCTCTTCCACTGCGCTTCGAGACGCTCGATGTCGGCCCCGAGCTCCTCGGCGCTGACGCCTTCCGAGGCGGTCCGGATGATCACGCCGGCCTCGTCCGGGACGAGCTTGGCGAGGATCTGCTTCAGCCGCTTGCGCTCGGTGTCCGGCAGCTTCCGGCTGATGCCGGTGGACGTCCCGCCGGGCACGTACACGAGGTAACGCCCGGCGAGCGAGATCTGAGTGGTGAGGCGGGCGCCCTTGTGTCCGATCGGGTCCTTGCTGACCTGAACCAGGACGTAGTCGCCCGGCTTCAGCGCCTGCTCGATCTTTCGCGAACCGCCGTCGAGGCCTGCCGCCTCCCAGTTCACCTCACCGGCGTACAGGACGCCGTTGCGGCCGCGGCCGATGTCAACGAAGGCCGCCTCCATCCCCGGAAGCACGTTCTGCACGCGGCCGAGGTAGATGTTGCCGACCATCGACTGCGAGGTCTCGGTAGTGACGAAGTGCTCGACCAGGACGCCGTCCTCGAGCACTGCGATCTGCGTGTAGTCCTCGGTCGGCGCGGCGTGCGAGTCGTGGTCCACGACCGACGCGTTCGCCGAGCGCTCGCGCACGACCATCACCCGCTCGACCGACTCGCGCCGCGCCAGGAACTCCGACTCGGTGAGAATCGGCGGGCGGCGTCGTCCGGCGTCACGGCCGTCACGACGGCGCTGACGCTTCGCCTCGAGTCGAGTGGAACCGGAGATGCCCTGCACCTCGTCGCGCACCTTCTTGGTGCGCGGTTCCCGCTCGTGGACGACGGTGTTCGGCGGGTCGTCCGACGACGTGGCGTCGTCGGTGTCGGCTCCCCCGCGCCGACGGCGGCGACGCCGGCGACGCTTGCTCGACGGGACGGCGGCATCGTCGGCGGTGTCGGCGGACTCGTCGCTCGTCGTCTCGGCGTTCTCGGCCTCATCCGCGGGAGCTCCAGCCGACGCACCGGCGTCGTCTGCCTCCGCGCTCTCGGTGTCGTCGTCGGCCGACTCGCCGTCGGCTCCCTGATCACCGCGACCACGGCCACGACCACGACGACCGCGACGACGACGCCGGGAACGGCCGTCCCCCTCGGCGTTCGCCTGCTCGTCGGTCTCCTCGACCTCCGCGTTCGCGGACTCTTCAGTTGCCGATTCCGCGGCGGATTCGACGGGTTCCGCAGCCGCGACGGCCTCGACGACCGTCTCGGCCTCGCCTGCCGTCTCCGCCTCGTCGGCCTGTTCGACGTCGGCCTTCTTGGGCTTCTTGCCCGACGACTTCTTCTTGCCGGACTTCTTGTCGGACGACTTCTCCGCCTTCGTCTCACCGACGGGGCCGTCCGCGTCGGCGGCTGTGGCATCGGCGGCTGGGGCATCGACTGTGGTCTCGGCGTCCGCAGCCTTCTTTCCGGACGACTTCTTGCCGGACTTCTTGGGCTTCTTCTTCTTCGGCTCGGCCGCGTCGGTGGACTCGGCGGTGCCCTCCGCGGAACCAGCGGACAGGAACAGCGGTGACGTCGCGTCGCCGCCGGGCGCGCTGACCGGCTGTGGCGCCTCCACTGCGGAGAACAACGACGCCTGTGCCGCCGGCTGGGCGGCTTCGCCCTGCTCGGTGGACTCGGCGTCCGCCGCGGGAGCGGCGCCGCTGAGGCGGAGCTCGACGGCTTCTGCGTCGGCTCGAGAGATCGACGACTGCGCGGTGCGCGCCGTCACCCCCATCTCCTGCAGATGTGCCAGCACCTCTTTGCTGGTCAGTCCCAGCGTGCGAGCTAGCGCATGCACGCGGAGTCGAAGGGGGAATTTGTCCGCCGGCTGATCCGCCGAAGTGGCGTCAGTCTGCGACCCGTTATCGGTCACGTGGTCTCCTCAAGACCCCCGGGCGCGTCGTCGCCGATATGAGACAACGCGGCCACGCGAGGGCCTTTCCAATGTGTGCCGGCCGAAACGACCGGGTGTTATGTGGTCTTCGCGTCGTCAAGACGCCTTGCGTGACGCAGGCCTCGGGGCCGAAGCCGGACTCCGGTAGGAGTCGGACGGAACCGGGTACCTCTATCTGGCTGTGCGTCGATCATCGGAACCAAAGCGTGACTCCGACGACTAGGCAAGTATCCCACATCACGGGCCGCTGCCCGCACACGTGTGGCGAAAAGGTCCTCGCGCGCCGCGTTGGACGGCGGATATCAGGAGTTCAGCGAGGGAAACCAGAGAGCGATCTCACGCGCGGCGGACTCCGGCGAGTCGGACCCGTGCACGATGTTGAACTGCGTTTCGAGCGCGAAGTCACCGCGAATGGTGCCGGGCGTCGCCTTCTCGACCGGGTCGGTGCCACCCGCCAGCTGACGGAATGCGGCGATGGCGCGCGGTCCCTCGACGACGGCCGCGACGATCGGGCCGGACGTGATGAACTCGAGCAGCGATCCGTAGAAGGGGCGCTCGGCGTGCTCGGCGTAGTGCTCACCCGCGACCTCGACGGTCACGTCACGCAGTTCCAGGGCCGCCAGCCGGAGGCCCTTGCGCTCGATGCGGGCGATCACTTCGCCGACCAGGCCGCGCTGGACGCCGTCGGGCTTGATGAGGACGAGAGTCTGTTCAGTCACGCAGGACACTGTAGCGATCCCGGCGGACCGTCGCTCATCCGACTCGTGCCGCTACTTGGGGCAGTACTGCTTCTCGACGGCGAAGAATCCGTAGTTGAACACCCCGCCGGACGGATCGGCGCCGTCGATGATGATCTGCAGGCAGGCCCCCGGGGTCTCCGCCGCCGAGTCGAGCTCCTGCTTCAGCGTCTTCGCCATCTGACGATTCGCAGCCGAGTACGTCTGCGGAACCGGAAGGTTCGCGATCACCTGGTCGGCCCCACGATCCTTGAGCCACAGCGTGGACGATCGGGTCGCCAGATATCCCAGCGCGCCGTCGCGGACCGGCATCGGGATGCTCGGCTCCGAGACCTGCGAGACCTCGGACTCCGACGTGGTCGGCTGCGTGCTGTTCGGGGTCGTGCTGTTCGGGGTCGTGGTGCTCGGGTTCGCGGTGCTCGGCTGCGCCGGATCGGCCCCGGCGACCGGAGCCGTCAGCACTGTCAGCGCCGCGGCGACCGCCGCGAACATTCCCACACGCCCCACGCGACCCATCACTCTGCCGTTCCTCCCCATGATCTCCACTCCTCCAGTCTCCGTGCGCCCAGCGGGCCATGTCCATCCAGCCACGCGAAGGTGTCGCACGACACAACGGTGAGTGAGTGTAACGGAAAGTACCGCTCAGTCACGATTCGGCAGGTCGTCGTCCGTTCGGACGATCAGACTGGCCGCTGGCCGGGCAGTCGGCCCTGTTCGATCCGCTTGGCGACGTCGCGCTTGATGTACGCGATGTAGATCCAGACGCACAGGAAGATGACGCCGACCACCGCGATCGACCAATGGAAGAAGCCGCCGGCGATGACGAACAGCTGCATCACCAGATTGATCTCGAGTGCATGCGGCTTACCCTGCCGCCCGGACAGCAGCAGCAGAATCAAGGTCACCGCGCCCAGGTAGAGTCCCGACGCCCAGGTGACGCCGCCCGCGAGCTTCGCCACCACGGGGAACGCCAGCGCCACCACGATGACTTCGAGGATCAACGTCCCCGCCATCACTCCGCGGAAGCCCTTCCACGGATCGGTCGCGGGCGGCGTGAACTCGCCCGGGGACGAGCTCCCCTGGGTCGGATTCTCGGTCATGACGGCTCCTTGCCGAAGAGGGTGCGGCCCGCGCCCGCGGTGACGACGGACCCGGTGATGATCACGCCCGCACCGGACATCGATCCCTGGTCGTCGTCCTCCGCCAGCGCCACGGCGGCCTCGACCGCCTCGGGCAGGAAGGGCTCGACCACGACGCGATCCTCACCGAAGACCTCGTTCGCGATGTCGGCGAGCGCGTCGGTGTCCAGCGCCCGGGGCGATCCGTTGTTGGTGAGCACGACGACGTCGAGCACCGGCTCCAGCTCGGCGAGCAGGCCGCGAGCGTCCTTGTCGCCGAGCACGCCGATCACGCCGACCAGGCGGCGGAAGTCGAACTCCGATACCAGCGCCTGCGCCAGCGCGCGGGCACCGTGCGGATTGTGCGCCGCGTCGACGAAGACGCTCGGCGCGCTCCGGACCCGCTCGAGGCGTCCCGGACTGTCCACCGTCGCGAAGCCCTCGCGCACCGCTTCGACGTCCAGTTGCCGGTCGGCACCCGCGCCGAAGAACGCCTCGACCGCCGCGAGCGCGAGTGCCGCATTCTGCGCCTGGTGCGCGCCGTGCAGCGGGAGGAAGACCTCGTCGTAAACGCCACCGAGACCGCGGATGCTCAGCAGCTGCCCGCCCACGGCGGTCGCCGCCTCGAGGACGGTGAACTCGGAGTCCTGGCGGGCGACGATCGTCCCGGCCTCGACCGAGGCCCGCAGCAGCACGTCCGCGACCTCCGGTTCCTGCGGCGCGATCACCGTGATCGGATCCATCGGGATCACCGCGTCGGACGGACCCGGCTTGATGATGCCCGCCTTCTCGCCCGCGATC
Source organism: Gordonia neofelifaecis NRRL B-59395 (assembly GCF_000192435.1). Taxonomy (GTDB): domain Bacteria; phylum Actinomycetota; class Actinomycetes; order Mycobacteriales; family Mycobacteriaceae; genus Gordonia; species Gordonia neofelifaecis. The sequence goes on along the minus strand of NZ_AEUD01000005.1, from coordinate 133,413 downwards.
GCGGTCAGCGTGTCACCCAGATAGTCGGCGTGATCGAACGCGATCGGGGTGATCACCGTGACCTGCCCGTCGATCACATTGGTCGCATCCCATCGCCCGCCCATACCGGTCTCCACGACCGCGACCTCGATCGGCGCTTCGGCGAACGCGGCATAGGCGATCGCGGTCAGCACCTCGAACTTGCTCATTCGCGGGCCGCCGCCGGCGGTCGACGAGTCGTCGACCATGGTCACGTACGGCTCGATGTCCCGGTAGGTGTCGACATAGGTGCGCGCCGAGATCGGCTCGCCGTCGATGGCGATCCGCTCGGTGACCAGTTGCAGGTGCGGACTCGTGATCCGCCCGGTGCGCCGGTGGAAGGCGCGCAGCAGCGAGTCGATCATCCGGGTCACCGACGTCTTGCCGTTGGTGCCTGCGACATGGATCGAGGGGTATGCGTGCTGCGGGTTGCCGAGCAGTTCCATCAGCGCGGTGATGCGCGTCAGGGACGGTTCGATCTTGGTCTCCGGCCAGCGTGTGTCGAGCTCGGCCTCCAGCGCCTGGAGCTCTGCGAGGTCGTCTGCGGAGTCCGGTGACGGGGTCACTGGGCGCCCAATGCGGCCAGCTTGGCCTTGAGTCGCTCGACTTCGGTCTCGGCGAGATCCCGGCGCGCCTTGATCTTGTCGACGACGTTGTCCGGCGCCTTCGACAGGAACTGCTCGTTGCCCAGCTTGGCCGAGGTGCCGGCCAGTTCCTTCTCTGCGGCGGCGAGGTCCTTGGCCGCACGCTTGCGCTCCGCCTCGACGTCGACGGTGCCCGAGGTGTCGATCGCGACCACCGCGGTGCTGGTGGACAGCCGCACCTCGACGGTGGCCGTCGCCGCGAACCCGTCGCCCGCCGCTTCGAGCTTGGCCAGGGAGTCGAGCTGCGGGCGCAGGTCGGTCAGCCCCGCTTCGTCGAGCCCGTCGACGGTGGCGGCGACACGCTGACCGGGCTTGAGGCCCTGATCGCTGCGGAATCGACGGACCTCGGTGATCAGCTTCTGCAGGTCTTCGACGCGCTGCGCGGCCTCGGTGTCGGCGGGCGCTCCCGATGCCGTGGGCCACGGCGCGACGACGACGGACTCGCCGCCGGTCAGCGCCTTCCAGAGCACCTCGGTGACGAACGGCATCACCGGCTGCAGGGCGCGTAGCAGCTTGTCGAGCACCGTGCCCAGCACCGCGGCGGTCCGGTCGGCACGTTCGCCTCCCTCGGCCACCTGGACCTTCGACAGCTCGAGATACCAGTCACAGACCTCGTCCCAGGCGAAGTGGTACAGCGCCTCGCAGGCCTTCGAGAACTCGTAGCTGTCGAAACCCGCATCGACGTCCGCGAGCACCTCATCGAGCCGCGACAGGATCCACCGATCGGCGACGGTCAGCTCGTCGCGGGGGGGCAGGTCGGCGACGACCGCGCCGTTCATCAGCGCGAACTTGGTGGCGTTGAAGAGCTTGGTCGCGAAGTTCCGCGAGCTCTGCGCGTGCGACTCGCCGACCGAGATGTCGCTGCCCGGGTTGGCACCGCGGGCGAGGGTGAAGCGCAGAGCGTCCGCGCCGAACCGGTCCACCCAGTCGAGCGGGTCGATGCCGTTGCCCTTCGACTTGCTCATCTTGCGGCCGTGGTCGTCGCGAACGAGGCCGTGCAGGAAGACGTCGTGGAAGGGCACGCGCGCATCGCGGCCGGCGAACCCACCGGCGTCGAGGGTCCCGACGTAGGTACCGAACATCATCATGCGGGCGACCCAGAAGAACAGGATGTCGTAGCCGGTGACCAGGACGGAGGTCGGATAGAACTTGTCGAGCTCGGCGGTCCGCTCCGGCCAGCCCATGGTGGAGAACGGCCACAGACCCGAAGAGAACCAGGTGTCGAGGACGTCGGGGTCCTGGACCCAGCCCTCGGGTGCGGTCTCGTCGGGGCCGAAGCACTCGACTTCGCCGTCGGGCCCGTACCAGATCGGGATGCGGTGCCCCCACCAGAGCTGACGGGAGATCGTCCAATCGTGCATGTCGTCGACCCAGGCGAACCATCGCGGCTCCTGGCTCTTCGGATGGATCACGGTGTCGCCGCCGCGGACCGCATCGCCCGCGGCCTTGGCCAGTCCTTCGACGCTGACCCACCACTGCATCGACAGGCGGGGCTCGATGGGCTCGCCCGCGCGCTCGGAGTGACCGACGCTGTGCAGATAGGGCCGCACCTCCTTGACGATGCGTCCCTGCTCGGCGAGGGCCTCGCGAACGGCCACCCGGGCCGCGAAGCGGTCGAGCCCGTCGAACTGAGTTCCGGTGCCCTCGACCCTGGCGGTCTCGTCCATGATCGTGATCATCGGCAGGTCGTGCCGCTGGCCGATCGCGAAGTCGTTGGGGTCGTGCGCGGGCGTGATCTTCACGGCACCCGAGCCGAACTCCGGGTCGACGTAGTCGTCCGCGATCACCGGGATCTTACGGTCGAGGAACGGATGGTCGAGTTCGACGCCGATCAGTGCGCGGTACCGCTCGTCGTCGGGGTGGACGGCGATCGCGGTGTCGCCGAGCATGGTCTCCATTCGCGTGGTCGCGACGACGATGTGCGGCTCGGCGTCGTCGAGCGAGCCGTAGCGGAACGAGACGAGTTCGCCTTCGACGTCCTCATACTTCACCTCGATGTCGGAGATCGCCGTCTGCTGGGCGGGCGACCAGTTCACCAGGCGCTCGGCCCGATAGATCAGGCCGTCGTCGTACATCCGCTTGAAGATGGTCTGCACGGCGCGCGAGAGACCCTCGTCCATCGTGAAACGGTCGCGGCTCCAGTCGACGCCGTCGCCGAGACGCCGCATCTGGCCCTGGATGGTGCCGCCGGACTCGGCCTTCCACTTCCAGACGCGGTCGATGAACTCGTCGCGGCCGAGTTCTTCGCGGCCGGTGCCCTCCGCGGCGAGCTGCTTCTCGACGATGGTCTGGGTCGCGATGCCCGCGTGATCCATGCCGGGGAGCCAGAGGACCTCGTAACCCTGCATCCGCTTGCGGCGGGTCAGGGTGTCCATCAGGGTGTGGTCGAGTGCATGGCCCATGTGCAGCGAACCGGTGACGTTCGGCGGCGGCAGCACCACCGAATACGCGGGCTTGTCGCTTGCGGCGTCGGCGGAGAAGTATCCGGCGTCCACCCAGCCCTGGTACAGGTCCGCCTCGACCGCACCTGGATCCCAGCTCTTGGGCAGGGCGTCGATCGGATTCTCTGGGTCACGGGATGCAGCACTGGTCACCTGGGTGATTCTAGAGAACCCGGGTCGGCGTCGTCGCCTCCACATCACCCGAGACGCTCCCGGCACCGGTCGGCGACCGTCAGCCGTGCTCGTCCAGCCGTTCGGCCAGCACGCCCAGTGCGGGCACTGCGGCATCGATGGCGGCTCGCTGCTGTGCGTCCAGCCCGGCCAATGCGGCCGAGATCCGCCGCTCGTTTGCGCGCGTCCACGCATCGAGGCGCCCGCGCCCCTCCTGGGTCAACCGCACCTGGACCGCGCGCTTGTCGCCGGGCACCGGCTCCCGCGCGACCAGCCCGCCGCGGACCATCTGGTTGACGAGTGTGCTGACGGTGTTGTTGGCCATCCGGTGTTTGCGCGCGAGGTCGCCGATCCGCAGGCCGGGCTCACGCGCCAACCGCTGCAGGAACTCCACCTGCGCCATCGGCAGGGACTCCCAGGCGAACTCCTCGCGGACGCTCGACCGGAGTGAGCGACGCAATTGGGTGATCACGGCGGTCAGCGCCCACGCGCCGTCATCGCCTGTGACGCGATCCTCACTGGGGTTTGGCACAGTCATGTTAATCTACTTCTGCTACAGAACTAATTCAGTCGACATTCTATTCGATCACGATGTCGGCCAACCATAGAGCTGAGACGATGACTGACACCCTCCCCCAACGTCGGCCGCTGGCGGTCTACTCGATCGGCGAAGAGCCGGACGTCCGCTTCTCCCTCGCCAACGAGCGAACCGCACTCGCCTGGGTGCGCACGGCACTCGCACTCATCGCGGGCGGCATCACGATGACCACCGTCGCCGGACTCACTTCGTCGCCACTGATCGTCCACCTGCTGTCGATCCTCGCGTGCGTCGCCGGCGGCGTCCTCGCGGTGGTCGCGCTGGTGTCGTGGCAGCGCAACGAACGCGCGTTGCGACTGAACCGTCCCCTGCCTCCGCCACTTCCCCTGCCCTGGCTCGTCGCGGGCATCACCGTCGTCGCATGCGGCCTGGTGACGTTCGCCGCCGTGTCGATCGCCCATCTGTGGTGACCGCGGCGGACCCCGGGCTTCAGCCGCAGCGCACCGCCCTCGCCTGGCAGCGAACCGGACTCTCCGTGCTCGTCACCTCCGCGGCCGCGGGGTTCTCTGCGCTCCGGCACGGCTTCCCGATCGCGGCCGTCGTCACCTTCCTCACCGGACTGCTCATCTGCCACGTCGCGATCCGGCACTTCCCCAAGGGGCCCGACCGGGACGTCGGTACCGACTCGGTGTGGACCGCGATGGTCGCGACCGTCGCCGTGGTCGTCGCGACGGCGATCGCGGGCACGGCACTCGCGATTGCGGGCACCGTCGCTGGTTGAGCCGGATCAGGACGCCACGCGCGAGATCCGCAGCCGATGCAGATCCTCCGGGGCGTCGACGTTCGCCAACCAACCCGGATCGGACACACCCACCCGGCGTGTGACGATCGCGTCGAGTGCAGCGCCCATCCGCAGCTCACCCGCCTCCACCAATTCGGCGAGGCGATCGACCGCGCGGGTCCGGTAGATCCCCGCCATCGGATGATCCCGGCCGGCGTCGTTGGCGATCACCGCGTCCGCCGAATCGGTGAGCCCGTCGACGAGCTCGTCGATCAGACCGGTGTCCACCAGCGGCATATCGGTGGCGCAGACGAAGGCCGCCTCTGCTCCGGCATCGGTCGCCTCTCGCAGCGCGGCCACCAGGCCGCCCAGCGGCCCACTGCCCGCCTTCTCCGTCGTCACCCACTGCAGGTCGCTGCCGGCCCCGAGGTCGACGTACGCCTGAGAGGTCGGAGGTGCGGCGACCAGGACCGGCTCGCACCTGGAACTGATGGCCCACGCGATGCGGCTGAGCATCGGGACGCCCTCCCATTCCATCGCCGCCTTGTCCTGCCCCATGCGGCGAGAACGTCCGCCCGCGAGGATGATTCCGGCCAGTTTCAGATCGCCCGTGCTCGTCATGAGCCAAGTGTGACAAACACCGTCGCCGTCCGGCGGCGGTTGGTTCAAACCGATGACGACGGACCCGGGACCGTGTCCACCGAACGTCCAGCCCGAGGCCACTCGATAATCTGGTGGGATGAGTCAGCCATCCGGTCGCGAGCGGATCCTCCAGGTCGCCGAGCGACTCGTCGCCGAGCGGGGCCCGTACGGCGCGTCGGCTCGCGAGGTCCTGCGCATAGCCCAGCAACGCAACAACTCCGCGATCACCTATCACTTCGGATCCTGGGAGAACCTGCTGTTCACCATCTGGGACTCGCATTCATCGGTCGTCGGCAAGCGACGAGCCGAGATGCTCGAGACCCTGGACCCCGCCGCCTCCGACGGCCTGCAGCAACTGGTGCGGGCGTACATCCATCCGTTCGCGACCGAGGTCGGCACCGGCACGCCGTCGTACTGGGCCCGCTTCAACGCCCAGCTGCTGCTCAGCGTGCAGACAGACTTCCAATCCGCGTCCCTCTGGAGTCAGGCGAGCACGCTCGGCGACGATGTGCAGGATCCCGACGAGGCGGCCTACCGCGGCACCCGCAGCCTGCAGACGGTGTTCGACCTGATGGGCGCACAATTGACCCATCTGGAACCGGAGGCGCGGATTCGACGCGTGGCGATAGCCGCGCGGTTCGTCACGATGAACATGGCCGGATGGGAACGCGACTCGGAGTCCGGTCACGCACCGATGCTCTCCGACTTCGAGGACGAGCTGACTGAGCTCACCGTGGCGCTTCTGCTCGCTCCCTGACCCACGTCGGCCACGACGCGACGACGACGGCGGCCGATGCCCCGAGTGGGGCATCGGCCGCCGTTGACGACTGAGGATCGTACGTCGCTACGCGGACTTCTCGCGCGGGCCGTCGTCCTCGCTGCGCGGGACGATGGTCGGCAGCACGTTGTCGCGCACCGTCTCGCCCGTGACGACCACCTTGGCGACGTCGTCGCGGCTGGGAATGTCGTACATGACGGGGAGCAGCACTTCCTCCATGATCGCGCGCAGACCGCGGGCGCCGGTGCCGCGGTGGATCGCCTGATCGGCGACCGCCTCCAGCGCGTCCTGACTGAACTCGAGCTCGACGTTGTCCATGTCGAAGAGCCGAACGTACTGCTTGACCAATGCGTTCTTCGGCTCCGACAGGATGGAGACGAGGGCCTCCTTGTCGAGATTCGCCACCGAGGCGACCACGGGGAGACGCCCGATGAACTCCGGGATCAGACCGAACTTGATCAGATCCTCGGGCATCACCTCGGCGAAGTGATCGGTGGTGTCGACCTTGTCCTTGCTGGGGACGTCGTTGCCGAACCCGATGCCGCGCTTGCCGATCCGTTCGTCGACCACCTTCTCGAGCCCCGCGAAGGCGCCCGCGACGATGAACAGCACGTTCGTCGTGTCGATCTGGATGAACTCCTGGTGCGGATGCTTGCGGCCGCCCTGCGGCGGGACGCTCGCCTGTGTGCCCTCGAGGATCTTGAGCAACGCCTGCTGCACACCCTCACCCGACACGTCGCGCGTGATCGACGGGTTCTCGCTCTTCCGTGCGATCTTGTCGACCTCGTCGATGTAGATGATGCCGGTCTCGGCCCGCTTGACGTCGTAGTCGGCGGCCTGAATCAGCTTGAGCAGGATGTTCTCGACGTCCTCACCGACGTATCCGGCCTCCGTCAGCGCGGTCGCGTCGGCGATCGCGAACGGCACGTTCAGCATCTTCGCGAGCGTCTGCGCCAGGTAGGTCTTGCCACACCCGGTGGGTCCGAGCATGAGGATGTTCGACTTCGCGAGTTCCACCGGTTCGGCACCGGGCGAGCGCTTGTCGCCCGCCTTCTTCTCCCCCGCCTGGATCCGCTTGTAGTGGTTGTAGACCGCGACCGCGAGCGTGCGCTTGGCCGAGTCCTGTCCAACCACGTAGTTGTCGAGGAAGTCGCGGATCTCCGCGGGCTTCGGCAACTCGTCGAGCTTCACATCGCTGGTCTCGGCGAGCTCCTCCTCGATGATCTCGTTGCACAGGTCGATGCACTCATCGCAGATGTACACTCCCGGACCCGCGATGAGCTTCTTGACCTGCTTCTGGCTCTTGCCGCAGAAAGAGCACTTGAGGAGGTCACCACCGTCTCCCATTCGCGCCACTACGCCCCACCTACTTCCCTGTCTGCGGACTACCTCGACGGTACCCGCGCACGATGGCTTCGACGAGCCGAAATGCGGCAGTCGTCAAGATTCTCCCGACGCTCAGCTGCGCGCCGACTTCTTGCGGTAGTCGAAGACCTCGTCGATGATCCCGTACTCCTTGGCCTGATCGGCGGTGAGGATGTTGTCGCGATCGGTGTCCTTGCGGATCTTCTCCGGATCCTGGCCGGTGTGCGAGGCGAGGATCTCGTCGAGACGCTTCCGGATCCGCTCGATCTCCGCCGCCTGGATCTCGAGGTCCGACACCTGGCCCTGGTAGGCGCCGCCGGTGCGGGGCTGATGGATCAGGACGGTGGCGTTCGGCAGTGCCGCCCGCTTCCCCGGGGTGCCGCCGGCGAGCAGGATCGCCGCCGCGGAGGCCGCCTCGCCGAGGCAGACGGTCATCACGTCGCAGTGGACGTACTGCATGGTGTCGTAGATCGCCAGCATGTCCGGCACGCTGCCGCCCGGCGAGTTGATGTACATGGTGATGTCGCGGTCGGGATCCTGGCTCTCCAGGACCAGCAGCTGGGCCATCACGTCGTTCGCGACCGTCTGGTCGATCGGCGTGCCGACGAAGACGATGCGCTCCTCGAACAGCTTGGCGTACGGGTCGTACTGGCGCTGGCCGTTCGGGGTGTTCTCGATGAACGACGGGAGGATGTAGCGGGCCTCGATGCTCTTCAGAGCCAGTGCCGCATCCGGAATGCCCGCGCGGACGTCGGCGGGAAGCGAGTTAGTCATGGTTTCTCCGTAACCGGTGAAGTGAAGTGGACGTTGGGGCGACCGCGGTCAGGCGATCGCGCCCGCGCTGGTCACGACATGGTCGACGAAGCCGTACTCCTTGGCCTCTTCCGCGGTGAACCAGTTGTCCCGGTCGGCGTCCGCCTCGATCTTCTCCAGCGGCTGGCCGGTGAACTCGGCGTTCAGCCGGTTCATCTCACGCTTGGTCGCGGCGAACTGCTCGGCCTGGATGGCGATGTCGGCCGCCGTTCCGCCGATGCCCGCCGACGGCTGGTGCATCATGATCCGCGCGTGCGGCAGGGCGTGGCGCTTGCCCTTGGCCCCGGCGGCGAGCAGGAACTGGCCCATCGACGCCGCCATGCCCATGGCATAGGTCGCGACGTCGCACGGAGCGAGCTGCATGGTGTCGAAGATCGCCATGCCCGCGGTGACGCTGCCGCCCGGCGAGTTGATGTAGAGGTTGATGTCCTTGGTCGGATCCTCGGCTGCAAGCAGCAGGATCTGAGCGCAGAGCCGGTTCGCGATGTCGTCGTCGACCTGGGTGCCCAGGAAGATGATGCGCTCACGCAGCAGACGCTCGAAGACCGAGTCGGTCAGGTTCAGGCCGGCGACGCCCGAGCTCATCGAGGGCGTGTACAGATTGCTCACTGAGTTGTCCCATCTGTCTAGCGGTGCGGTCTCTCCGGAGGGCTCGTCGACCGAGTCCACCGGACGCTCCAGCGTCCGTTCTTCGGAGAAGCTGTCACCGAGGTTAATCAATTCCACCCCGGGAGATGTTCCGCCGACACCCCTAATTCGCTTACAGCGGAACACCTCGTGGGGTGTTCGAACGGCAGCGCGCGGAAGGTGATCGGCGGCGCAGACGGCGACAGCCGGGACGATGAATCGTCCCGGCTGTCGCGGTGCTCTGGTGAGAGCGACGATCAGGCGTCGTCGCCCTCGGCGTCGTCCTCGCCCTCGGCGTCGTCGGCCGAGCCGAAGAACGCCTTGGTGTCGATGGTCTCACCGTTGGTGTCGGTGACCTTGACCTCGCCGATGACCTCGGCGAGGGCCTTGTTGCGACGCACGTCGGCGTACAGGGCGCCGATCTGGTTGGCGTTCTGCAGCTGCTGGATGAACTCCTGCGGCGCGATGCCGTAGCGCTGCGACTGCATGAGGATCTGCTGGGTCAGCTCGTCCTGCGCGACCTCGACCTCGGTGGCGTCGGCGATGGCGTCGAGCAGCAGCTGAGTGCGGACCGACTTCTCGGCGTCGGTCTTGCTCTCGGCGTCCCACTCCTCGCGGGTCTTGCCCTGCGCCTCGAGGAAGCGATCGACCTGCGCGTCGTCGTGGCCGAGCGCGTGGACCAGCTGGTGCTGGACGGCCTCGACCTCGTCGGCGACGACCGACTCGGGCAGCGGGAACTCGACGGTGTCGAGCAGCTGATCGAGGACGGCGTCGCGGATGGCGCCCGCCTGCTCGTACTTCTTGGAGTCGGCGACCCGGTCGCGGACGCTGTCGCGCAGCTCGGCGACGGTGTCGAACTCGGAGGCCATCTGGGCGAACTCGTCGTCCAGCTCCGGCAGCTCACGGACCTTGACCGAGTTCACCTTGGCGGTGATCTCGGCGTCCTCGCCCGCGTGGTCGCCCGCGACCAGCTTGGAGGTGAAGGTCGCGGTGTCGCCCGCCTTGACGCCCTCGAGCGCCTCGTCCAGGCCCTCGATGAGGGTGTCGCTGCCGACCTCGTGCGAGAGGCCCTCGGTGGAGGCGTCCTCGACGGTCTCGCCGCCGACGGTGGCCGACAGGTCGAGCGAGACGAAGTCGCCGCCGGTCACGCCGCGCTCGACGCCCACCAGGGTGCCGAAGCGTGCGCGCAGGTTGTCGAGCTCTTCTTCGACGTCGGCCTCGGCGACCTCGATCGGGTCGACCTCGACGGCGATGGTGGCGTACTCGGGCAGCTCGATCTCCGGGCGGACGTCGACCTCGGCGGTGAACTTGACCGGCTCGCCGTAGACGAGGTCGGCCAGGTCGATCTCCGGCTGGCTGATGGCCTTGATGTCGGCTTCGGTGACAGCCTGCGAGTACTTCGCCGGAACGGCGTCGTTCACGACCTGCTCCAGGATCGCCTGACGGCCGACGCGGGCCTCGATCAGCTTGGCCGGAGCCTTGCCCGGGCGGAAGCCGGGGATGCGGATCTGCTGAGCGAGCGACTTGTAAGCGCGGTCGAAGTCACCGGAGAGTTCCTCGAACGGAACCTCGACATTCAGCTTGACTCGGGTCGGGCTCAGCTGCTCGACGGTGCTCTTCACGGTGTTGGTACTCCTTAGTCGGTACGTGCTGGCAGTACGTGCTTCTCGCCGCTCACCGGCCAACGTTCCGGCCGCGACGTTCTTCGTCGGGATGACAGGATTTGAACCTGCGACCCTCCGCTCCCAAAGCGGATGCGCTACCAAGCTGCGCCACATCCCGTCGGCCTCGCCGAACACCGGCGGGACCAAGGGAACATAGTACGGGCCGAACCACCCCGGGGACGAACCCGCCTCCCGTTTTGTGAATCGGCGCAACCCTCGGTACAGTTCTGCAAGCGCAGGACGCAGCCGTATCTCTCGGTCTGCGGACGCAACGCGGGTGTAGCTCAATGGTAGAGCCCTAGTCTTCCAAACTAGCTACGCGGGTTCGATTCCCGTCACCCGCTCCACCAGGTCAGAGGCTGTTTTCAGCCTCTGACCTTTTGTTTTGTCCAGACCGCTCACAACCTGATCGAACCCTCCAGCGCGCACGAGCGCCAAGCACCAGCTCAATCCGCGCAGCTAGCCAGTATCTGCGTTGTCCCGGACGCCGCGGACACCGCTCAGTCACGCGCATGAGCTGGACGCTGAGGAAGATCCTCGACGAGTCAGAGTCCGCCGTCACGAAGGCGACGCGTGTAGTCGTCGGCACCCTCGCGAACGGCGGCATGCACCGCGCGGGCGAGGGCGCCGCCCCACTCCGACCGCGGGCCGGCGAAGGGTTCCGGGGCGCCGGCTTCGTCGCAGACGACGACCACGGCGTCCGATGCGGTGCCGGTCGCCGGATAGCCGGCCTCCAGCAGCGCCTGCGTCTTGGCCTCCGTCGCCGTCATCACCGTATTTATCAGTGCGGCGTCGGTGAGCGCGACGGGAAGGTCGACGGTGACGTTGATCGTTCCCGGGCGCGGCGGACCGGGCAGCACCATCGGGGCGAGCTCGGGATCGGCATTTCCGGCGGGCGCCGCCGCCCACGTCGGAACCCGCAGACCGACCGTCGCGGATGCGATCACCGCACCGTCGACGCGGGTGACCGTCCGATCGACCGCCGCGGCCGTCAGCATGCCCACGCCCCGCCCGGACAGGCCGCAACCGTTCGCCATCTCCTGCAGATGAGCGACAGGGTCCATGCGGCTGTACCCGCCGGGCACCTGGGCGTTGATCACCCACGCGATCGGACCGATGCCCCCGCCGAGCATCGCCGAGGAGACGCCGCGGCGTCCCGGTCCGACCCGCCAAACACTGGTGGTGAGCGGCGCGCCGCCGTCGAGGGTTCGGAGAAACTGCAGATCCATGCTCATGTCGCCGTTCACGCTAGCCGAGGGCGACCGGCCCGTTCATGGCCTGCCGATCCGCAGGGCCCGCAGCACGATCCCGGCGACGAGCGCCCAGAAGGCCGACCCGATCCCGCCGACTGCGATCCCCGACGCCGCGACCACGAACGTCACCGCGGCGGGCAGCCGGTCGTCGGCCTGCGACATCGCTCCCGCGCAGGCACTCGCGAACGCCCCGAGCAAGGCGACCCCGGCGACCGCCTGCACCACGCCGTCGGGCGCCGCGAGCACGACGGCCACCAGCCCCGTCGACGTCAGCCCGAGCACCAGGTACGTGACCCCGGCGCTGAACCCGGCGACCCACCGCCGCTCCCGATCGGGATCGGCGTCCGGGGCAGCGGCGAGGGCCGCGCTGATCGCGGCGAGGTTGATCGCGTGCCCGCCGAACGGCGCGGCCAGCATCGATCCCACTCCGGTGACGGTCATCGCCGGACGCCAGGGGACGTCGTAGCCGAAGCCGGCCATCACCGCGACACCCGGAATGTTCTGCGCCGCCATCGTCACCAGGTACAGCGGAATCGCCGCACCCATCAGCGCGCCGACAGTCCACGACGGGGTGGTGACGCTCAACTGCGGGACGAAGTCCGCCCAGCCGGGGCCGCCGCCGTCCCGCGCCAGTGCGACACCGATCACCACCAGTGCGGCCGCGAACGCGCCGGGCACCGCCCACCGCGGCCGAAGCTTCAGCAGCACGAGCCACACCGCGAGCACCGGTCCCACCGCGACCGGATTCGCGGCGAGTCCACGAAGCGGCTCCACGCAGAGCGGAAGCAGCACCCCGGCCAGCATCGCCTGGGCGATCGGGACCGGTATCCGCCGCACCAGGATTGCCAGGCGTGGCCACCAGCCGGTGACGACGAGCAGCACGCCGCACGACAGGAAGGCGCCGACCGCGGCCGACCAACCACCGGCAACCGCGCCGGTGGTCGCGAGCAGCGCGGCACCGGGCGTCGACCACGCCGAGGTCACCGGGATGCGGAACCGCCACGACAGCAGCATCGTGGCGACCGCCATGGCGACGGACACGGCGAGCAGCCCGGACGCAGCCTGGGCCGCATCGGCGCCGACGGCCCGGAGCCCGGCCAAGACCACCGCGAACGACGAGGTGAAACCGACGAGCGCGCACACGACACCCGCGCCGATCGGCACACCGATCGACACCCGTTCGGCGCCTGCTCGCTCGTCAACGGTCTCGTCGATGCTCGTCACAGAGCGAAGCGTTCCACAAACCGAACGTTCTGTAAACCGAACACCTGCGATGCCGGCCGGCACGTAGCATCGGCACCCGTGAACGACTTGGGAATCGGCGACCGCCTCCGCGAGTTGCGCGCCGCCCGCGGATTGAGCCTGTCCGAACTCGCCCGTCGGGCCGACATCGGCAAGGCCACCTTGTCCGAGATCGAGAGCGGGCGCCGCAACCCGAACATCGAGACCCTGTACGCCCTGTGTGCGCCGCTCGACGTCCCGTTGACCGGCATGCTCGGCGAGACGCCGGGCACCCACGGAACCGCCGCCGGCGGCATGGTCACGGTATTGCTGTCGACCCGCCATCTCCCCGCCGAGACCGTCGAGGTCTTCCGCCTCGAATTCCCCGCAGGCGCCCACCACGTCTCCCCCGCGCACGGCGCCGGGGTACGAGAACAGCTGGCCGTCGTCGCCGGAACGCTCACCGTCGGCACCGCCGACGCACCGACGATCGTCCACCGCGGCGACTGCCACGCGTGGACGAGCGACACCGATCACGTATTCTCCGCGCCCGACGGCCCGGCAGAGGCGATCGTCGTGATCAGCACGCCGCACGCGCACGAAAATCGGACGAAACAGGACACTCCGCCGTCGCATGCGTAGAATGCAATGTGACTGGCGCCACGTTACTGACCTGGTGATTCATCTCGCACTCAGGTGCCTGGCAGGCAGTTTGTGTTGGCGCACGTGCAACGGTTATGTAACGATGCTTTCGAGCGTTTACGGGGGTAGCGCTAGTTCACGACCACGAAATGAAGGTAGAGACCACGTGTTTTCCACCAAGTCTTCGAGCCGCGGCATGAGCCGCGCCGCTCGATTCGTTGCTGTGGCGGCCGGTGCGGCCGCGCTGGCGATGGGGGCGCCGGCAGTGGCCAATGCCGCTCCGGTCACCGTCGTTCCGGGTCTGCCGCCGGTCCAGGTTCCTGATCTGCCGTCGGTTCCCGGCGTGCCGCAGGCACCCACGCCGAAGCCCAAGCCCAAGCCGCAGCCGCAGACGACCACCCCGGAGAAGCCGGGCGTGCCTGCCGAGCCGAACGTCAAGACGCCCACCGGCTGGGTCGCGCTCGCCGTCGACGGCGACCACCAGATCTACTGGTGGAAGAACCACGAGTTCGTCAAGCAGATGCCGATCTCGATGGGCACCGACAAGCACCCGACTCCGAATGGCGTGTACCACACCAAGGAGAAGTACCGGGACATGTACATGGACAGCTCCACGTACGGTGTGCCGGTCGACTCCCCCGAGGGTTACCGCACCTACGTCGAGTACGCGACGCGTATGTCGTGGGACGGCATCTTCATTCACGCCGCTCCCTGGTCGGTCGCCCAGCAGGGCGTGTCGAACGCCAGCCACGGCTGCATCAACGTGAGCACCGAGAACGGCAAGTGGGTGTACGACACCATCGGTGAGGGCACCCCGATCGTCGTCCGCGGCACCGTGGGCGGCCAGTACACCGGCGACTAGTCGTCGACGTGCGCTGACACCGTCAGACCAAGAACCGGGCCCCTCCGATCTTTCGGAGGGGCCCGGTTCTCGTCTGTGTCCACCGGCTGCCGAGCGAGAGCTCAGCAGCCGGTCGACTCGCAGGAATGGCTCAGTTCGCCCATCGTCGCCTGAAGTTGCAGCCAGTGCGCGAGCGTCTCGCAGCCGGTGCTGTCCGGATCGGTCAGCGGTGCACGCCGGTACGGCTCAGTCGCATAGGACACGTGCCTGCCGCCCAGCGGATTCGGCACCCGCCACCGCCCCACCTCGACCGATGCGGGAAGATAGCCGCGCACCTCGCGGACCGCGGTGCGCAGCCGCCCGACGTCGCGTCGCCATTGAGCAGGCGTGAACCGCGTGGCGTCGGCGTTCTGCATCTGTCGGCTCATCACTCGGGCGACGGCGTCAGCGATCCAGCGGCGGGTGTCTGCCAGCGAGAGCGAGTCGGTGAGATCGGCGATGTCGCGGATCAGCGAGTCGTCGCTGGCGTTGCAGATCATGTCCGACGACGCGCCGACCCAGTACGCGGGCAGACCATCCGGCAGGTCGGCGCCGGGACCGGCCACTCCCCAACCGCTGCATCCGTCGACCGCTCCGCGGGGCTGGTTCGGGTCGGCGACGAAACCGACGGCGACGATTCGATTCAGCAACCGGAAGCTCGCGGGATGGGCCAGCAGCGTCCGGATCACCGCCGCGCCCTGCGAGTAGCCGATCAGCATGACCGGCAGATCGGATTCGGCGATCGCCGACGACAGATTGACGACTCCGGCCGAGACGCTGCGGACATAGCTGACACCGTGATGGGTCGGCGCCGGACCATAACTCGCGGGATAGCCCACCCACCGAGCGTCGAATCGCTCGTCGAGACGGTCGGTGACCGCGCGGAGCAGACCGGTGACCTCGGTCCGCGCGTCCCCGTCGAACGACTCGCCGGTGCCACCGACGACCAGCACGCGGAACTTCTGCGTCGCACTCATGTCTTCGAGCATGCGCAACGAATCTGGGAGCCGCACGATGCGCGTCTGATGAATCCCTGAGGACTCCCTGCGAGACCGGGACCAAGGACCCTCACGGCTGGCAGGACGGACACCAGAAGAGATTGCGGCCCTCCATCTCCTCCCACGCGATCGGGGCTCCGCACAGTCGGCAGGGATCGCCTGCGCGCCGGTAGACGTAGGTGCGCGGGCGGTCGGAGGCGTACGCGGGGGCACCGTTGTCGTCCTCCGGGCGCACCACGTGGATGTGTCCGCGACGCACACCGATCGGCATCAGGTGCAGCAGATCGGCCCACATCTCGTCGAACTCGTCCCGCGTGACGGCGCTGCCCGGCCGGTGCGGTTCCACGCCGGCGCGGAACAGCACCTCGGCCCGATAGATGTTGCCGACCCCGGCGATCACCTTCTGATCCATCAGCAGCGAGCCGATGGGGCGCCGCGACCTGCTGATCGCCTTCCACGCGACCTCGGGATCCGCGTCGTCGCGGAGCGGATCCGGTCCGAGCCTCGCGACCAGCCGTTCGAGATCGTCGCGCGTGTACAGCTCGCACGCATTCGGCCCGCGCAGGTCGACGCCCAGATCGGTCCCGATCAACCGCATGCGGACCTGGCCCGTGGGTTCGGGCATCGGCAGCGACTCCTCGCGGAAGGTGCCGTAGATACCGAGGTGGATGTGCACGATTCGACGCGTCGCCGCACTCCCGCGGCGACCGTCGTCGTAGCGGTGGATCAGGTGCTTGCCCCAGGCCTCGGCGCGACGGAACACCATGCCGTCGAGCAGGGCCGCCTCGTGTGCGAAGCGGCCCTGAGGACTGGAGACGGAGAGTCGCTGCCCACCGAGAAGGCGTTGCTGCCGCCGCGCGAGCCGGTGCAGCGCATGCCCTTCCGGCACCGGAGGCTACTGCGCGTCGGGCAGCGCGGGTGCCTCGCCGGTGCGCTCGTACTCGGCGAGGATGTCGATGCGGCGCTGGTGACGCGCCTCGTCCGACCAGGCGGTGGAGATGAAGGCGTCGACGATGGCGAGCGCCTCCTCCTTGGAGTGCATGCGGCCGCCGATGCCGATCAGCTGCGCGTTGTTGTGCTGGCGCGCGAGCTGTGCGGTCTCGACGCTCCAGGCGAGGGCGCACCGAGCACCCGGAACCTTGTTCGCGGCGATCTGCTCGCCGTTGCCGCTGCCGCCGAGCACGATGCCGAGGCTCCCGGGATCGGCGACCGTGCGCTGCGCCGCCGCGATGCAGAACGCCGGGTAGTCGTCGAGCGCGTCGTACTCGTGTGCGCCGCAGTCGACGACCTCGTGGCCGCCCGCCGTGAGATGTTCCGAGATCTGGTTCTTGAGTTCGAAGCCCGCGTGGTCTGCACCGAGATAAATCCGCATGGCGTCAGTCTAGAGGGGCACCAGTAGATTGGTGGACGTGGATACCCACGGGCCCATTCCCTCAGTCCCCGGCGTCGACGATCCGCGAATCGTCGAGCCGCCCGCCGACATTCCCGGACCCGGTGCGCTCTGGCGACCGCCCGCCGCCTACGCGGGCGCACCGCGACGCCATCCGTGGGAGATCCCGGTGCTGGTGTTCGGTGTGCTGCTCGCCGTGGTGGGCTACGCCGTCGTGGTGCTGTTGGTGACGCTGGCAGGCGTGTCGCAGTGGCTGCTCGTCGCACTGGCGCTGCCGCTGCTGGTGTTCTTCGGTCGCGGTCTCACCTACGCGAACATGCGGGTCAACGCCATACAGCTGAGTCCGACGCAGTTCCCGGACGGTTACCGCATGCTGGTGGAGGCGGCCGCCAGATACGGCATGGAGTACGTGCCCGACGGCTACGTGATGAACGGCAACGGCACGATCAACGCCTTCGCGTCCGGCCACGGCTTCCGCCGGTATGTCGTGGTGTACTCCGACCTGTTCGAAGTCGGCGGTCGCGCGCGGAGCCCCGAGGCACTGGAGTTCGTGATCGGCCACGAGGTCGGACACATCGCCGCCGGTCACGTCTCCTACTGGCGACAATTGTTCAGCAGTCTGATCATGGGCGTCCCGCTCCTCGGCTCGCTGCTGTCGCGGTCGCAGGAGTACACGGCGGACAACTACGGCTACTACACCCGGCCCGACGGTGCGCATCCGATGATCGGCCTGCTGTCCGGCGGCAAGTACCTGTTGAGTGCGGTGGACTTCGACCAGTTCGCGGACCGCGCCGTGCACGAGCGGGGCTTCTTCGTCACCCTTGCGAACGCGATGTCGTCGCACCCGGTGCTCACCTGGCGTGCGGCCGCGCTGCGCGACCGCACGCGAGCGGGCGCCATCCTGTTGCGACCGCGCCGGTTCGTCCGGGGGTCGGGCAGCGGCAACGTGACACCGGTGCCGCCGCCCGCGCCGCCCGCCGCCATCGCGCCGGGCACCCTGCCGAACCAGCTGGAGCAGACCCGCCTCTACTGAGGTGGTGCCCGCTTCGGCTCAGTCGAAGGCCGGGTCTTCGTTCCGGGTCCGCTTCAGCTCGAAGAAGTGCGGGTACGACGCGAGCGCGACGGTGCCGTCCCATACACGGCCGGCGTCCTCGCCGCGCGGGATGCGCGAGAGGACCGGGCCGAAGAACGCGACGCCGTTGACGTGGATCGTCGGGGTGCCGACGTCGTCGCCGACCTTGTCCATGCCTGCGTGATGGCTCACACGGATCGCGCCGTCGAACTCGGTCGACTCGGCGGCTGCGGCCAGATCGGTTTCGAGCCCGGCCGCCTCCAGCGCCGCCGGGATCACCACGGCGAAGTCCTTGTTCCCCTCGTTGTGGAACCGGGTGCCGAGTTCGGTGTACAGCTTCGGCAGCACCTCGTCGCCGTGACGGGCGGCGGCCGCGGCGAGCACGCGGACCGGGGCCCACGCGGTGGACAGGAACTCGCGGTAGCCCTCGGGGACGTCCTTGTTCTCGTTCAGGACCGCGAGACTCATGATGTGGAAGTTCACGTCGATCGGCCGGACCTGCTCGGCTTCGAGGATCCAGCGCGAGGTGATCCAGCACCACGGGCACAGCGGGTCGAACCAGAAGTCGACGCGATCGATGGAGTCGCCTGATGCGTTCGGCGCAATGTTGTCAGCCATGACCCCATTCAACCACCGCGGCCGCGTAGCGACCCGGCGGCGCAACGACAACCGCGCCACTAGTGTTGACACGGTGAGCGCACCAAATCTGACACGTGACCAGGCGCGGCAGCGCGCCGCCATCCTCTCCGTCGACAACTACCGGATCGACCTCGATCTCACCGACGGCTCGGGGGCTCCGGGCACCGAGCGATTCGGGTCGACGACCGTCGTCACCTTCTCGGCGACCGAGGGCGCGACGACGTTCATCGACCTCGTCGCTCCGAACCTCGTCTCCGCGACCCTCAACGGCGTCGCCCTCGACGTCAACGACTTCGACGAGTCGGTGGGCCTGCGGCTCCCCGCCCTCGCCGAGCAGAACACACTCGAAGTGGTCGCGGAGTGCGCGTACTCGAACACCGGCGAGGGGCTGCACCGATTCGCCGACCCCGCCGACGGCAACGTCTACCTGTACTCGCAGTTCGAGACCGCCGATGCCAAGCGGATGTTCGCCTGCTTCGATCAGCCCGATCTGAAGGCGACCTACTCGGTCACCGTGACCGCGCCCGCCGACTGGAAGGTGATCTCCAACGGCACGCCCGACGGCGATCCGGCAGTGGTGGACGGCGGCGCCGCCGTCCACCGGTTCACGACCACCGAACGCTTCAGCACCTATCTCGTCGCCCTGATCGCCGGGCCGTACGCGGTGTGGACCGACACCTACTCCGACGAGCACGGCGACATTCCGCTCGGCCTCTACTGCAGGGCGTCGCTCGCCGAGCACATGGACGCCGACCGCCTGTTCGCCGAGACCAAGCAGGGCTTCTCGTTCTACCACCGGACCTTCGGCGTGCCGTACGCGTTCGGCAAGTACGACCAATTGTTCGTGCCCGAGTTCAACGCGGGCGCGATGGAGAACGCCGGTGCGGTGACCTTCCTCGAGGACTACGTCTTCCGGTCGCGCGTGACCCGCTATCTCTACGAGCGCCGCGCCGAGACCGTCCTGCACGAGATGGCGCACATGTGGTTCGGCGACCTCGTCACGATGCAGTGGTGGGACGACCTCTGGCTCAACGAGTCGTTCGCGACTTTCGCGTCCGTCCTGTCGCAGGTCGAGGCGACCGAGTACACGAACGCCTGGACCACCTTCGCGAACGTCGAGAAGTCCTGGGCCTACCGTCAGGACCAGCTGCCGTCGACGCACCCGATCGCCGCGGACATCCCCGACATCGCGGCGGTCGAGGTCAATTTCGACGGCATCACCTACGCCAAGGGCGCTTCGGTGCTCAAGCAGTTGGTCGCCTACGTCGGCCTCGATCCGTTCCTCACCGGTCTGCGCGAGTACTTCGCCGAGCATCGCTTCGGCAACGCCACCTTCGCCGACCTGCTCGGGGCCCTCGAGCGGGCCTCGGGCCGCGATCTGTCGGACTGGGGCGCGCAGTGGCTCAAGACCACCGGCATCAATGTGATGCGGCCCGAGTTCACCGTCGGTGAGGACGGCGCATTCACGTCCTTCGCCGTGATCCAGGAAGGCGCCGCACCGGGTGCCGGCGAGACCCGAGTCCACCGCATGCGGATCGGCGTCTACGCCGATGCCGGCGGCAAGCTCGTGCGGGATCACGTCGTCGAACTGGACGTCGAAGGCGCCCGCACCGAGGTGCCCGATCTGATCGGCGTCGATCGCGGCGACCTCGTGCTGCTCAACGACGACGACCTCACCTACGCCTCGGTCCGTCTGGACCCGGAATCGCTGGCGACGGCGACCGCACGTCTCGGGGACATCGCCGACCCGATGCCGCGGACCCTGATCTGGTCGGCGGCCTGGGAGATGACCCGGCAGGCGGAGATGAGCGCCCGGGACTTCGTCGCATTGGTGAACGACGGCATCGCGGCGGAGAGCGAAGTGGGCGTGGTGCAGCGCGTCCTGCTCCAGGCGGTCACCGCACTCGAGGCCTACGCGGATCCGGCGTGGGCGTCGGCCACCGGGTGGCCCGCCTTCAGCTCTCGTCTGCTGGAGCTGGCGCGCGCCGCCGAGTCCGGCTCCGATCACCAGCTGGCCTTCGTCAGCGCCCTGCTCGCCGGTGTCACCGGCGACGACCAGCAGCCGCTGCTCCGCTCGCTTCTCGACGGCGCCGACCCCGCGGAGCACGGGCTCGGCGGCCTCGTCGTCGACGCGGAGCTCCGCTGGAAGCTGGTGAAGGCACTCGCGACCCACGGCACGATCGGCGCCGACGTCATCGACGCCGAAGCCCAGCGCGACAACACCGCGGCGGGCGCCCGGCATGCCGAGGCGGCCCGCGCCGCGCGCCCGACGGCCGAGGCGAAGGCGACCGGCTGGGCGCGGGCGTTCGACGACGACAGCATCGCGAACGTCACCGTGCGGTCGATCGTCGAAGGACTGGTCCGACCGGGCCACGGGGCGTTGCTCGCCGACTACACGCAGCGCTACTTCGACGAGGTCGCGGACCTGTGGGAGCGCCGGACCAGTGAGGTGGCGCAGACGGTCGTGATCGGGCTCTACCCGTCGTGGGACGTCAGCGCAGAGGCTCTCGCGAAGGCCGACGCCTTCCTGGCCGGAGACCGTCCGGCCGCACTCGCGCGTCTGGTCGGCGAAGGGCGGGACTCGGCTGCCCGCGCTCTGCGTGCCCGAGTTCTCGATAGCTCCTCGCCCGACTGATACGTGTGTCACACTGCGCGAATGGAAACGGTTCAATCACTGCTTCAATCACGCGCAGAATCCCCCGGTGTCGCCGTCCGACACCGCGACACCGGGGGCCGGCTCGTCGATTGGTCGTGGCCCGAGTACGTCGGCCGCGCGACGGCGCACGCCTCCGCGGTCATCGCCGAACTCGACCCCGACCGTCCACCGCACGTCGCCGTCCTCTGCGACAACTCGCCGGAGATGCTCGTGGCTCTCGCTGCGGCCGGCCTGGGCGGATACGTCCTCGTCGGGGTCAACAACACCCGGCGCGGCGAGGCGCTCGCCGGTGACGTCGCGCGGTCGGACGTACAGCTCCTTCTCGTCGACGCCGCCAACCGGCACCTGATCGACGACGTCGACCTGCCGGATGTCACGGTGATCGAACTGGGCACGCCGGAATGGACGGGGAAGATCGCCGCCGCGAGTCCCCTCGTCCCGGTTCGGACGGTCGACATCCAGGACCCGTTCATGATGATCTTCACCTCGGGCACCAGCGGCGATCCCAAGGCCGTCCTCGTCTCCCATCTGATGGTCGTCTTCGCGGGCCAGAACCTGGTCGAGCGATTCGGCCTCACCCCGGCCGAGGTCTTCTACATGTCGATGCCGTTGTTCCACTCGAACGCGATCGCCGCCTGTTTCTCCCCCGCCCTGGTGACCGGCGGCACCATGGTTCCGGTGAAGTTCTCGGCGTCCCGGTTCGCCGACGACCTCCGTGCCTTCGGCATCACATACATGAACTACGTCGGGAAGCCGCTCGCGTACATTCTCGCGACCCCGGAACGGCCGGACGACGCAGACAACTCGCTCCGGATCTGTTTCGGCAACGAGGCCTCGGACCGCGACATCGACGAGTTCTCGCGCCGGTTCGACACAGTCGTCGTCGACGCCTTCGGTTCCACCGAGAACGCGGTCATCATCACCCGCGAGGCCGACACTCCGCGGGGATCCATCGGACGGGGTCTGCCCGGTGTCGCGGTGTACGACGCGGCCACCGGCGTCGAATGCGCCACCGCGGTCTTCGACGAGACCGGCGCCCTCGCCAACGCCGCCGAGGCGATCGGCGAGCTGGTGAACACCACCGGGCCGGGGTTCTTCACCGGCTACTACAACAATCCCGAGGCGGACGCCGAGCGCATGCGCGACGGCATGTTCTGGTCGGGCGACCTCGCCTACGTCGACGCCGACGGCTGGATCTACCTCGCCGGGCGCACCTCGGACTGGATGCGCGTCGACGGCGAGAACCTCGCGGCCGGGCCGATCGAGCGCATCTTGATCCGGTTGGACCAGATCAGCCGCGTCGCGGTGTACGGCGTTCCCGATCCGGACGCCGTCGGAGATCAGGTGATGGCGGCTGTCGTGCTCCGCGACGACGCGGAGCTCACGCCCACCGAGTTCGAGGAGTTCCTCGCCGCCCAGCCGGATCTGTCCCCGAAGGCGTGGCCCCGGTACGTCCGGATCGCGGCCGAGCTCCCGGCGACCGCGACGAACAAGATCGTCAAGCGAACGCTGGCCGCCGAAGCCACCCGAGTCGGCGACGATCTGCTGTGGGAGCGGGGAGATCGCGCCCGAACCTTCGCCCCCGCGAGCTGATCGGCTTGAGGCTGATCGGCTTCAGGCTGATCCGCGTAGTCCGACGAACGACGCGGTGTCCGGGACACCGCGGATTCGATCGGACTACGCGGATCACCAGTTGATTCCGAAGCGCGGCAGTCGTTCCGCCAGGTACGCGACGAGACGCCTTCGGCGCAGCACCTCCCAGGTCCAGCGGACCACACCGAGGTCCAGGTCACGCAGTCCGTCCTCGCGGACTTTCTCACGGAACACCGCGTCGGCCGGTTCCTCCCCCGGCCGCAGCGAACTCCTCCGGTACTTGCCGAACCCGTCGAACTCTCCGACGACCTGCCCGTCCCAGTCGTAGTCGCAGATCGCGAGCCGACCGCTGCCGAGACGATACTCCGTCTGCAGGGCCGGAATCGGCACCCCGCCCTCGATCATCTGTGCGCGCCCCCATGATTCGCCCGGGTTGTCGGAGCGGCCGTCGGCCAATGTCAGCGCATAGCGCGCCCGAGCAACGCCGCGCCGAGGTGCCGCCAGCCGCCGTTCCAGATCCTCCCGAGGTACACCGGCACGGAGCGCGCTGTCGAACACCGCCAGAATCTGCGAGAAGTCGGTGAGGCTGAGCGCGACGTCCACCGCGGTGCGAGCCGGGGAAGTGACTCGCAGGCCCGCCACCACGACGACGTCGTCCTCCTCGAGTCTGCCGGGATGGACCACACGATGGGCGAAGACGTTGCCGCCGCCCGCCCGGCCGTTGACGAGATGGACCGCCGTCGTGTCCGGTGCCAGCAACTCGAGACCGAGCACGGCCGCCGCCGACTGATGACTGAGCGCACGACCGTCGTCGGCCCGAACCAACTCCTTCGCCACCGCCGTCGATCGCAGTCGATAATGCTCACGGGAACTCTCACCAGGAGTGTCCCGGTGGGACTGACTCGGCGCATAGACGCCCCGTCCCACCACCGTGATCAGTCCGCCGCGAACGGCCTTCGCGATCTCCGCCTCGGTCGCCCCTGACGCGAGCGCGCGGTCGCGCCAGATCAGCCCATGCTCGTCGATTCCCCACATACCGATTGGACGCAGCGAATCCGGGATCGGTTCCAACCGTCATCCACAGGCCAGACATCCGCGTGATCCGGTGATCGACGCGGTGTCCCGGACACCGCGGATTCCGTCGGACTACGCCGATGCGTCGAGAAACAAATACGGATACAAATACGTCGGAAACGCGAAGAGGGCCCCACCGGCGTCCGGTGGGGCCCGCTTCGTCGAGTCAGCTCAGGGACGGTCGACGGCGGTGGCCATCACGCGCAGGGCGGAGACCAGTCCGTCGATCAGATCGCCGCGCTTGAACGACGACAGCGCCGCGGAGACACCGAGCTCGGCGACGCGGTCGTTGACGCGTCCGGCGACCTGCGCACCGGAGACGACGGCGACGTCCTTCGAGTTCGGGGAGACGGCGATGAGCGCGGCATGTGCCGGCTCCGGCGCCTGCGCCAGGATCTCGCGTGCACCGGCCACCACGTCGGAGCCGAGCTCACCGATGTACACCGAGAAGCGCACGAGGGCCACCTCGCTGGCCTGGCTCAGGGCGTCGTCGAGCATGATCAGGTCGTCGCGGCTGAACGGCGGCGTGTCGAAGCCGTCGCCGGGGAACAGAGCCGCCGAGATGCGGCCACTGCTGGTGACCACGGTGCCGACCGGCAGGCTGCTCGCCGGGGCGACGGCCGTGCTGTTCTGAGTCACTTCACCACTTGCCACTTGCCGAACCTCCCTCGACATCGCCCGGCTCGAAATGCCGGCTCAGCGCCATCGGCTCGATCTCGGTCGCACTGAACAGGGTGGGACCGTTCTCCCACGGCTGATCGAGCGTGTACTCGTTGATCTTCGGCCGCTTCATGCCAAACGAGAACGCCATCGAGACGACACAGAGCAGCACTGCGATCACACACAGCACCACAACGGTCATACCGACGGGGACTAGAAGAGAATCCACACCCCACCCTTTCGACTTGCGCTCGGAGCTAAGCGCGCAGACCTGCCGTGTGCAGATCGTCTGACTCAATTTATCGTCGTAGATGTCCCGGAGGCGATAGTGGACAATGGTGCTCGTGAGCACGTTCTACGAGGAAGTCGGCGGTCACGAGACCTTCCGTCGCATCACCGCGCGGTTCTACGAGGAAGTCGCGCGCGACGAGATCCTGCGACCGATGTACCCCGAGGAGGACCTCGGCCCCGCCGAGCGGCGTCTGCGCATGTTCCTGGAGCAGTACTGGGGCGGCCCGCACACCTACGGCGACGAGCGCGGCCATCCGCGATTGCGAATGCGTCACGTCCCCTACAAGATCGGACCGATCGAGCGAGACGCGTGGTTACGGTGCATGCACATCGCCATCGAATCGATCGAACCGGATGTTCTGGACGACGACCACCGCAGATCGCTGACCGACTACATGACGATGGCGGCCGACACGCTCGTCAACAGCCCGTTCTGAACCGGGCGGCAGGAACAAACGCGGTATCCGAGAACGACGGTGAGGGAACAGAAGACGGTGAGTGAGCAGAGCAGCAAGGCCAACGTCCCGGCGACCGACGCGGCGCAGTGGTGGCGATCCGCGGTCGTCTACCAGGTCTATCCGCGATCGTTCTCGGATCTGTCCGGCGACGGCGTCGGCGACCTCGCCGGACTGATCGACAAGCTCGGGTATCTGGAACTGCTGGGCGTCGACGCGATCTGGCTGTCGCCGATCATGCGCTCCCCGATGGCCGACCACGGATACGACGTGTCCGACCCGCGGGCGATCGATCCGCTGTTCGGTGATCTCGCGACCTTCGACGAACTGATCCGCCAGGCGCACGACCGCGACATCCGCGTCACGATGGACCTGGTGCCCAATCACACCAGCGACCAGCACCCCTGGTTCTCCAGCGCGCTCGGCGCCGCACCGGGCAGCCCGGAGCGCGATCGATACATCTTCGCCGACGGTCGCGGGGACGACGGCTCTGCGCCGCCGAACAACTGGACCAGTGTCTTCGGCGGCCCCGCGTGGACGCGGATCAACGACGCGGACGGCGAGCCGGGTCAGTGGTATCTGCATCTGTTCGCACCGGAGCAGCCCGATCTCAACTGGGACAACCCGGAGGTTCTGGCCGATCTGCAGACCACCATGCGGTTCTGGCTCGACCGCGGCGTCGACGGCTTCCGGATCGACGTCGCCCATGGCATGGCCAAGCCTCCGGGTCTGCCGGACCTGGAGCATCCGGCGGAGGTGCTGCACCACACCGACGACGATCCGCGCTTCAACAACGACGGCGTGCACGACATCCACCGGGCGATCCGGTCGGTGATGGACGAGTACCCGGGCACCTTCAACGTCGGCGAGATCTGGGTGGAGTCGAGCCAGGCGTTCGCCAAGTACGTCCGTCCGGACGAACTGCATCTGGGCTTCAACTTCCGACTCGCGACCGTCGACTTCGACGCCGACCAGATCCGCGAGGCGATCACCGAGTCGCTCGCCGCCACCGAGTCGGTCGGTGCGGTACCCACGTGGACGCTGTCGAATCACGATGTGCCACGAGAGGTCACGCGGTACATGCCGACCGGCGACGACGCCGAGGGCCTGTCCGACGACGAGCTGCTGGCCATCGGCACGGCTCGCGCACGGGCGATGATCATGGTCGAACTCGCACTGCCGGGCACCGCGTTCATCTACAACGGTTCCGAACTCGGGCTGCCGAACGTCGACCTCCCCGACGACGCGCTCGTCGACCCGGTGTGGGAGAACTCCGGGCACACCGACCGCGGCCGCGACGGGTGCCGCGTGCCGCTTCCGTGGGAGGGCACCGAGCCGCCGTTCGGCTTCAGCACCGAGACCGACACGTGGCTGCCGATCCCGGCCGAGTGGTCGTCGCTGACCGTGGAGTCCCAGCTCGAGGACATCTACTCGATGCTCTCGCTGTACCGGCAGGCGATCGAGCTGCGGTACGCGCGGCTGGAGTTCTCCGGCGACACCGTCGAGTGGTACGGGGCGCCGGAGGGCTGCATCGCGTTCCGCCGGCCCGGTGGACTGATCTGCGCGCTCAACGCCTCCCCGCACCCGGTTCCGCTGCCCCCGGGCCGGATCCTGCTGGTGAGCACGCCGCTGGAGGCCGGGCTGCTGGTTCCCGGCGCGACCGCCTGGCTGGTGTAGGCGGTCGGTCGTCGCTCACCTGACGGCGAGGTTCAGCACCGACCGCCGCTGGTACACCGATCCGAAGCGGGCGTCGACGCGCACCCAGCTCGACGACACCCGCACGCGGACCGGTTCGCTCGCGGCGATCCGGTCGATCGGCGAGTCCGCGGTGATCTCGTGGCCCGCGGCGTCGCGGACGAAACCCATCGCGGTGAGCGCGAAGACCGCGCGCATCGACACCTTCGCGACGTCGCTCCCCTCTCCGTCGCGTCCGTGACCGCGGACCTCGATGACCGTTTGATCCAGCAGCGACGACGCCGGTCCCAGGGCTCCGGAATCCGTACGCGCGACGTCTGCCCCCTTCCGTGCCAGTTCCACCAGCTCGCGGGCGGGCACGTCGTCGAGATGATCGAAGCCGTCGGCGGGTGGCAGCGCCCCCTGCCAGGCCCCGGGGAGGGCGAATCCGAGCGACACCGGTCCGTCACCGGCCACCGACGCGCTCATCGCCGCGATGTCGCAGACGACGTCGGACGGTGTCACCGCGCCGAACACCGACCGGGTGGCGAGGATGTCGAAGCCGGTCCGGATCCACAGGCCCACTCGACCGTCGGTTCGCTGCTGCGCCCGAAGAACACCCGAATCATCCACGCGCCGTGCACGTTCCAGGAAGGCGGTGACGTCTGTGCGATCGGCCGGACCATGCGGCGTCAGGACGCGGTCGTCGACCGGGCCGGTCACCTGGTCACCGGCTCGCGGAGGAACTGCTGCAGATACGCCTTCTCCGCAGGCGGGATCCGGCGCGGGCGCTGCGTGTCGATGTCGAACGAGACCAGCTGCGTGCTCGCGACCACCGCGGGCTTCGAGTCGGGATCGGCACCGTACGGCCGCACCTCGTAGCCGACGGTGAAGTCGACGGCGCGCAGCTTCTCGACGAACATCGTCACCCGGATCGGCGACTCGTCGTGCCGGATCTGGCCCTGGTACTTCACATGCAGGTCGGCGACGAGGCAGCCCTTGCGCATCTGGGCCGTCGGCTTGTCGTCGTAGAACAGCCACGGGATCCGCGCCTCCTCGAGGAGCGTGACCATCCGGGCGTGATTGATGTGCTGGAAGACGTCCATGTCCGACCAGCGCACCGGCACCGAGACCTCGTAGCCGCGCTCGGTGCGTTGCCCGTCGTCGGCGAAAAGCCTTCGCTCCGCGGTGTTCTCGTCTGCGTCGCGGTCCGTGTGATCAGTCATGTCGTGAGCCTCCCAGGGAACTACTCCTAGCCGACAACACTACGCAACGAGCGGACGGCGACCGACAGGGTGGCGAGGTCCCAGCGATCGGCCGCGACCAGTTCGGCGAGCGTCGACTCGGTGCGCCTGATCATCGCCGACCGCGCTTGCGACCAGTCCGAGATCTTCTGCGCGGCGGGCTCATCCGGCTCGGACAGCGTCAGGATCGCGCGTGTCAGCGACCGCAGTACCGCGTTCAGCTCGTCGCGCAGCGACAGCCGGGCGAGCAGGGTCCACCGGTCGCCGTGCTCCAGCTGCGCGATCTGCGAGGTCAGCGCGTCGATGCCGAACCGCTCGACGACGGCGAACAGCAACTCGCCGACCTCGTCCGGGGAGCGGTCCGAGATCTCGGCGAGGTCCAGCACGTCGAGCAACTGCAACCGGTACGGGCTGATCGCGATCGCCCGGGCCAGCGCCGGCCGGACACCCGCCGCGACGAGAACCGCGCGATGCTCGGCTACCGCGGTCGCGGCGGTGCGGCCGAGCCAGTCGTCGAGCCGTCCGCTCAGCTCCGGCACCCGCCGGTAGCGAGTGGTCTCTGCGGCGATGGCCAGCGGCTGCGGTCGGTGCGCCAGGAACCACCGGGACCCGGCGGCGAGGAGTCCGCGGATGCGGCGTGTGGCGTCGTCGATCGTGGCCGCCGCCACCCTCTCCGACCGCAACTCACCGATCACCGCCGCAATGCCGAATACCCGCATCGCGACCACCGACGCTCGCATGACGTCGTCGACGTCGCTTCCAGACGTCTCGCCGAGCGTGTAGATGTGACTCATGCCGCCGTCGGCGACGATTCGATTGACCAGCACGGTCGTGACGATCTCGCGCCGCAGCCGATGCGTCCGAATGCCCGCCCGATACTTCTCGCGAAGCGGATCCGGGAAGTACGACGACGCCAGCTCGTCGAACATGTCGTTGTCCGGCAGCCCCGATTCCAGCAGCCGCCCCTTGGCGTCCAGCTTCACATGGGCCATCAGCGTCGCCAGTTCGGGACTGGTGAGGCCGCGCTGACGTTCGCCCGCGCGCCTGCGCCGCAGAGCGGCCGGCGTCGGCAGCGCCTCGAGATCGAGGTCGACGCCGATCGAGTCGAGATGCGCCAGCATCCGCGCGTGCAGTTCGACGTCGTCGTCGGCCGTCCCGCGCGCCAGCCCGAGTTCGGCGTTCTGATCGACGTTGTCCGCGAGCACCAGTTCGGCGACGTCGTCGGTCATCGACAGCAGGAGATCGTTGCGGTCGTCGGCGGCGAGCGTCCCCGCCGAGATCTGAGACCCCAGCAGCACCTTGATGTTCACCTCGTGGTCGGAGCAGTCGACGCCCGCCGAGTTGTCGAGCGCGTCGCTGTTGATCCGGACACCCGCCAGATCGGCTTCGATGCGGCCACGCTGCGTCACCCCGAGATTGCCGCCCTCCCCCACGACCTTGACCCGCAGTCGGCACCCGTCCACCCGGATCGCGTCGTTGGCCTTGTCCCCGACCGCGGCGTCCGGCTCGTCCGATGCCTTCACGTAGGTGCCGATGCCGCCGTTGAACAGCAGGTCCACCGGTGCCAGGAGAACCGCGCGGATCAGCTCGGGCGGCGACATCGCGGTCGCCGTGTCCGGGAGGCCCAGCGCCGCGCGGACCGCGGGAGTGATGTCGATTCGCTTCTGCTCGCGAGACCAGACGCCGCCGCCCTCGGAGATCAGTGCGCGGTCGTAGTCGTCCCACGACGACCGCGGCAGCGCGAACAGCCGCGCACGCTCGGCGTACGACGACGCCGCGTCCGGGTCGGGATCGATGAACACGTGCCGATGATCGAACGCCGCGACGAGCCTGGTGTGCCGTGACAGCAGCATCCCGTTGCCGAACACGTCGCCGCTCATGTCGCCGATGCCGACCGCGGTGAAGTCCTCGGTCTGCGTGTCGACGCCGAGCTCCCGGAAGTGCCGCTTCACCGACTCCCAGGCGCCCCGCGCGGTGATGCCCATCGCCTTGTGGTCGTAGCCCACCGAGCCGCCCGACGCGAACGCGTCCGCGAGCCAGAACCCGTAATGCGCCGCGACGTCGTTGGCGATGTCGGAGAACGCGGCGGTCCCCTTGTCCGCCGCGACCACCAGATACGGATCGTCGCCGTCGCGGCGCAGTACCCGCGCGGGCGGTCGTACGGCACCGGTCGCCGGGTCGAGGTCGTCCGTCACCTGCAGCAGCGCCGCGATGAACGCGCGGTAGCAGGCGATGCCCTCGGCGCGATCCGCCTCGCGGTCGGCGACCGGGTCGCCCGTGGGGGCGGCCGGCCTGCGCACCACGAACCCGCCCTTCGCACCCACCGGAACGATGACGGCGTTCTTGACGGCCTGTGCTTTCACCAGACCGAGCACTTCGGTGCGGAAGTCCTCGCGTCGGTCCGACCATCGCAGACCTCCGCGAGCGACATCGCCGTATCGCAGGTGCACGCCTTCGACTCGGGGCGAGTACACGTAGATCTCGTACTTCGGCCGGGGCTGCGGAGCCTGCGGGATGGCTCCGGTGTCGAGCTTGACCGCGATGGTCGGCCGGATGTCCGCAGCGGGGTCGCCGGACGCCGCATAGAAATTGGTGCGCAACGTGGCCTCGATCGCCGCCGAGAGCGCCGACACCACGCGGTCGGCGTCGAGGCTGAGGATCTCGGCGATGCGCTCGCGCACCTCGTCGAGCACTCGTTCGCGCCGATCCGGACCGGCGGAGTCCGGGTCGAAGGTCGCGGCGAACAGCTCCACCAGACCTCGGGTGACCGCGCGATGGTCGCCGAGCACACGAGCGACGTGCGTCATCGCGAAGCCTGCCCCGCACTGATTCAGATACCGAGCGTAGGTGCGGATCATCGCCACCGTCCGCGATGTGAGACCCGCGCGCAACACCAGCTCACCGAGCGCGTCCACCTCCGTGTGGCCGAGCCACATGTCCGAGAACGCGTCCGCGACGCGCTGATCCAGGTCTTCGTCGGCCTCAGGGTCCGCCGGAGCGATCGTCCTGCCGGACGCGGCGACGTGCGGGGCGGGGCGGACGGTGAAGTCGTACACGCCGACCGCGATCCCGTCGGGCCGGTCGACGGTGTGCGGATGCTCGTCGAGGACCGTCAGCCCCAGGCTCTGCAGCATCGGCAGGATGTCGGTGAGCACGGCCCCCCGATCCGCCAGGTAGAGGACGAAACGCCAGGCCGCCGGGTCGGTGCGGTCCAGCCGCACGTGCAGTTCCCCAGGGGCCAAACGGGCAGCGATCGGCAGGTCGACGGCAGCGTCGGCCGGGTCGCGTTCATCGCGGTACCGATCGCTCACCGTCGCCAGCAGCCGTACCACCTCCGGATCTGCGGCACGGACGGCGCGCACCTGGTCCGACCACGTGCGAACCACGTCCGTGAGATGCTTCAGCAGCCCTTCTCCGATGCTCTCGCTGACATCGGCGTCCGACCTCATCAGCACTTCGAGCTGCGCGAGGGGCGAATGCGACAGCTGAGTCAGGAACTCGGTGCCCCCACCGCGCAGTTCACGCTCCAGCAGTCCGACGATTCGCGTGCGCACCGACGTCGAGTACAGCTCGCGCGGCATGAACACGAGGACGCTCGCGAATCCGCCCGACGATCCGTTCCTGGCGTAGAAGCGGGGGTTGCGTGAAGTCTGCGCGTCGATGAGCTCACCGATCCGGCGCGTGAGAACGGCGCTGTCGGTTGTCATCAGCTCGGCGAGCGGATGGGTCTGCAGCAGTTCCAGTGCGGCCCGGCCGCCGTACGAGTCCTCACTCAGGCCGAGGCCGCGGAGCACGTCGGCCACCTTCCCTCGGATCCCGGGGATCGACCGCACGGACTGGTGCCTGCCGATCGACGTGATGGATCCGACCGCCTGATGCTCGGTTCCGTCCACCCGGATGCGCAGCAGGACCGGGAACCGACTCCGAAGCAGACCCGTCGGGAGGAACGCGCGGTCCACCGTGATCGGCTCGTCGCCGGGCAGCGAGTCCGGTCGGGGTGTTCGCGGGTCGCGCCACACTCCGAGTTCGGCGTCCGCAGCCGCGGTCGCGTCGCCGGAGCCGTCGACAGATCGGTAGCCGACCGCAACGAAGTTGTCGCGGACGGCGAACCAGCTGAGGATGTCGGCGTCCTCGTCGTCGGCGCTCAGCGACTCGGCGAGTCGCGCCAGACGCCGCCCGATCGCAGCGGAGTCGGCGTGCACCGCCTGCGCCCGAACCAGGGCCGCGCCGATGTGGGTGCACAGCGCGTCGGTGTCGATCCCGGACGCGACGTCGGTGGTGACGCTGATCCACGATTCCGCGGCGTCGACCTCGTCGATCGGCGCCGCGTCGTCGACCCCGCTGAGCCGCCCCTCCTCGTCGCGGCGCACCGCGAGCACCGGATGGTCGTTGGCGACGATCGTGAGGCCTCGCGAGTCGAGCACCGCGAGCACCGCCTCGACGAGCAGCGGGATGTCGTCGGCGACGATCTGGATCTGAATGGAGCCGTCGGTGAGTTCGGTGGTCCCGACAGACATCTCTCCCGGCTCGCGTGTCTCACCGAGACGCAGGTGGCGCTCCAGCCGATCCCACGACTCCCCGGACACGGACGTCTCATCCGGGATCTCGGAGAAGTAGTAGGCGGCGAACTGTGTGACGGATACGTCGGACACCTCGATCTGCCTCCCTCATCGGTCAAGGCAGAACGCAATTCGGGCCGACCGGCGGTCGGTTCCACCTTGTTCGCGTCGTACGGCAGGTACGTTACCGCGACCGCCTGCGCCGCGGGCGGATCCACGACCGGGTGTCCGGCCACGGGGACGGTGGACGCCGAGAGCCGGCCCACAGTGCGGGCCGGCTCTCGGTTCGTTCGATCGTCGCGGGTGATCAGTCGCGGGTCAGGCGGCGGTGCGTGACGCTGTGCGGACGCGCGGCCTCCGGGCCGAGACGCTCGATCTTGTTCGCCTCGTATGCCTCGAAGTTGCCCTCGTACCAGAACCACTGCCCCTCGGCGACGTTGCCCTCCCACGCCAGGATGTGGGTACACGTCCGGTCCAGGAACCAGCGATCGTGAGAGATGACCACGGCGCAGCCGGGGAACTCCTGCAGCGCGTTCTCCAGCGAGCTCAGGGTCTCGACGTCCAGGTCGTTGGTCGGCTCGTCGAGCAGGATCAGGTTGCCGCCCTCCTTGAGGGTCAGGGCCAGATTGAGGCGGTTGCGCTCACCGCCGGAGAGCACCTCCGACGGCTTCTGCTGATCCGAGCCCTTGAAACCGAAGGCGCTCAGGTAGGCGCGCGACGGCATCTCGTTCTGGCCGACCTCGATGTAGTCGAGGCCGTCGGAGACGACCTCCCACACGGTCTTCTTCGGGTCGATGTTGGCGCGGCCCTGGTCGACGTAACTGAGCTTGACGGTGTCGCCGACCTTGACCTCGCCCGAGTCCGGATCCTCCAGCCCGACGATGGTCTTGAACAGGGTCGTCTTACCGACACCGTTGGGGCCGATGACGCCGACGATGCCGTTGCGCGGCAGCGTGAAGGACAGGTCCTTGATCAGCACGCGACCGTCGAAGCCCTTGTCGAGGTTGCTGACTTCGACCACGACGTTGCCGAGGCGCGGCGGCGTCGGGATCTGGATCTCCTCGAAGTCGAGCTTGCGGTGCTTCTCGGCTTCCAGCACCATCTCGTCGTAGCGGGCCAGACGGGCCTTGTTCTTGGTCTGCCGGGCCTTGGCCCCCGACCGGACCCACGCGAGCTCCTCCTTGAGGCGCTTCTGCAGTTTCTGGTCCTTCTTGCCCTGGACCTCGAGCCGCTCGGCCTTCTTCTCCAGGTAGGTGGAGTAGTTGCCCTCGTACGGGTGCAGCTGGCCGCGGTCGACCTCACAGATCCACTGCGCGACGTGATCGAGGAAGTAGCGGTCGTGGGTGACGGCGAGCACGGCGCCGGGGTAGTTCGCCAGGTGCTGCTCCAGCCACAGCACGCTCTCGGCGTCCAGGTGGTTGGTCGGCTCGTCGAGCAGCAGCAGGTCCGGCTTCTGGAGCAGCAGCTTGCACAGGGCGACGCGGCGGCGCTCACCACCGGACAGGTTGACGACGGGCAGATCGGCGGGCGGGCAGCGGAGCGCGTCCATCGCCTGCTCCAGCTGCGAGTCGAGATCCCACGCGTCGGCGTTGTCCAGGTCCTCCTGGAGCTTGCCCATCTCCTCCATCAGTTCGTCGGAGTAGTCGGTGGCCATCAGCTCGGCGATCTCGTTGAAGCGATCGAGCTTCACCTTGATCTCGCCCATGCCCTCCTCGACGTTCTCCTTGACCGTCTTCTCCTCGTTGAGCGGCGGCTCCTGCAGCAGGATGCCGACGGTCGCCTCGGGATCGAGGAAGGCGTCGCCGTTCGACGGCTGGTCGAGACCGGCCATGATCTTCAGGATCGACGACTTGCCCGCACCGTTCGGACCCACGACGCCGATCTTGGCTCCCGGGTAGAAGCTCATCGTGACGTCGTCGAGGATCACCTTGTCGCCGTGCGCCTTGCGCACCTTCTTCATGGTGTAGATGAATTCGGCCACCGGTTTGCAACTCCTGCCTGCAGCCTGCGCTGCAACGTGATGATGTGGGACTCAATGATGTGATCTGCAGACTCGCACGCCCCTCGGGCGGCTGCATCGCAGTGGTTCGGCGTCCAGTCTATCGGTCGCCCGATGACCGGAGCGCCGCACGCCGGATCGGACGTCGCACCCACCGCGACCACGGGTTTCACAGCGTGTCGGTCGAATCTGTGACACTCCGCCCGCGTATTCCCGTTTCCCAGTGCCGTGTGTCACACTGGGAACCGTCGAGCACAGGCGATCGTTACCTGGGGGTAACCGTCTGACCGCGAAAGCGGCCACGACGAGCTCGACAACGACGACGAGGGGACCTGCCCGACATGCGACTGCGGCTGAAGACCTGGCACCGGAAGCAGCGATACGCGATCCGTCAGCAGCCACTCCTCAACCGCTTCTATCGCTTCGGCGTCGGCGTCGTCGGCACCGTCCTGGTCCTCGCAGGCATGGTCATGATCCCGCTGCCGATCCCCGGACCCGGCTGGGTGACATTCTTCCTCGGCCTCGGTGTGCTGTCGACCGAATTCGAGTGGGCGCACCGGGTGACCTCGTTCATGCGCCGTCTCCTCCACAAGGCGGGCGTCATCACCGCCGACGTCGCTCACGCGGCGCGCACCTGGGCCGCCGGGCACCTCGACTACCACTCCGGCGTGCAGTACTTCCGGAGCTGGATCGAGCACCAGCGGCATTTCCAGCCCGCACAGTTCCAGCTCGTCGCGGCGTAACCGGTCGGCCGGCGGCCGCGCTCAGCCCTTCGGCTCGACCGCGTCGTCTCCGTGCGCTGCCGGCACCGGCGAGTTCATCTCGCGCAACATCTGGTTGTAACTCTCCAGCTCCGCGTCGTCGTCCCGCTCCTCCTTGCGGTCGAATCGGCGGGCCGCACGGTCGTCCTGCCGCCGCCACTGGACCAGCAGTGCCAGCATGACGAGCACGAGCGGGAACTCACCGGTCGCCCACGCGATGCCGCCGCCCATCCGCTGGTCCGCGGCCATGTCGAAGCTCCACGGGTGCTGCAGCGACCGGTAGTACGCCTCGGCGATCACCGTGCCCGTCATCATCAGCGCCACGCCGAAGAACGCGTGGAACGGCAGTGAGCCCCAGACCACGCCGAGCTTCGCCATCGGGCTGATCTGCCGCGGCGCCGGATCGATGCCGATGACCAGCCAGTAGAACAGGTAGCCGCTGACGAGGAAGTGCAGGTTCATCAGCAGGTGCGCCGAGTGATTCTCGACCACCGCGTCGAACAGTCCGCCCAGGTAAAGCACGTAGAAGCTGCCGACGAACAACGTGACCACGATGAACGGGTTCGTGATGAAGCGTGAGTAGGGGCTGTGGATCGCGGTCAGGATCCACTCGCGCGGACCGGGCGGGTTGCCGCGCCCGGCCGGCGGGATGGCTCGCAGCGCCAGCGTTACCGGGCCGCCGAGGACGAGCAGGACCGGGATCAGCATCGACAGCATCATGTGGCTCATCATGTGGATGCTGAACATGGCCGGCGCGTATCGACCGAATCCGGACGACGTCGCGATCAGCAGCGCGGCGCAGCCGAGCAGCCAGGAGACCGTCCGGCCCACCGGCCACCTGTCGCCTCGCTTGTGCAGGCGGTAGACGCCGCGCAGGTAGACGATGGCTGCGACGATCGCGAAGGTGCCGAAGATCAGATCGAAGCGCCAGTCGAAGAGCAGCTTCGACAACGTCGGCGGACCGTCGAGGTTGTAACCGATCTTGAGTTCCATCGGCGAGACGTTCGCGGTGCCGAGCACCGGCGGCGGAGTGCGTGAGAGTCCGGCGCCGAAGCCGAACGCGACCGCGAAGACCACCAGCTCGACGGCGGCGAATCGGACGAACAACGACCGTCGAGGGTCGTCGGTCTCCTCGAGCTCGCGGATCGTGTACTTCCGGTGGAGACCGCCGATCAGGCCGGCGATCACGACCGCCACGAATTTGGCGACGGCCACCAGCCCGTAGGTGGTGGTGAACAGGTCACCGAGCGACATCCGGACCAGCGCGTTGATGACACCGCTGATCCCGACGATGAACAGGCACCAGAACGCGACGCGGGAGTACCGCGACACCGCGAGCGTGCGCCAGCGTCCGTCGCCGAACGCGTATGCCAGGACCGCGAGGAGGCCACCCATCCACAGTGCCGCGGTCACGATGTGCAGGATCAGGCTGTTGGTCGCCAGATCGTGCGCGCCGCCCGACGATGAGTGTCCGAGGAGCGCCGACGGCATGAGCGACAGGAACACCAGCGCCATCGCCAGGAACGTCCAGCCCCAGCGCATCGTCACCCGAGCCACGACCGCGGCGAGGGCGGCGAAGATCGCCGTCCACAGCCAGTAGCGGCCGTCGGCGACCACACCGTAGGCGGTGATCAGATTCTTCGGAACCAGCGTCTCCGACAGCGGCGCTCCGCTGACGTTCGAGATCGACAGCGGGATCATCGCCAGCGCACAGATCACCCAGATGATCATCGACGTCGCGGCCCAGCGCATCGCGCGGAATCCGCCGGCGTCCAGGGTGCCGTCCTCTTGAGCCGGCACGAAGAACGCCGCGAGCACGACGCAGCCGAATCCGATTGCCGCGCTGATCTGGCCGATGACGGTCATCACCGGCAGTCCGTAGGTGGTGAGCCACCCGGGGTCCGGTACACCGGTCAGGCGAAGCGCCGTCGCCGCGGACGCCGCGGTCACGACCACCGCGGCGATCGATCCGACCACGACCAGCAGCGCGATCAGTACCGACCGCACCCCCGAGGGATCGTTCAGCCGGTCGCGCGCTGGCTGCTCCACGGTCGTGGTGGACGTCGCTGTCATGGTCTCCACTGTAGGACGGGATATAGTAGGCCTTCGCCGACACCTGTCGAGGGTCGGCAAGCCTCCATAGCTCAGATGGATAGAGCAAGAGCCTTCTAATCTCTAGGTCGCAGGTTCGAGTCCTGCTGGGGGCGCTCTGACCAGTGAAGACGCCGGTTCGTCGCAGCGGTCTTCCTACCGCTGCACGACGATGCGGAGTGTTGTTCCGACGAGACGGACGTGGCCAGAATCTCAGCGGCGGGCGACGATGATTCCGGGCCCTGCTCAGAAGGGCGGTTCGCCCCAGCTGTCGAGCGCCGCGGTCTCAGCCTCGGCGGCTGCGGCGCACGCCACCGCGGGTTGCGTCGAACAATTATTCGAAATGCGCCGTGCCGGCCAGACCACGCGAAGTCCCAGCATCGATCCTCGAGGGACTGCACCGGACGAGTTCGTGCGAAGGTCCGCCCCAGCCTCGCGTGCCGCCCCAGACTGATCGAGTAGCCCCGGCGCGCAGGCGCCGCGGCGTTATCGAGACCCCGCACGTTGGCGGACTAAGGCTGTCGTTTGGTGCCACCAGGAGACACCGAACGACAGCCTTGACCTCATCACTCACTTCTTTCGTGCCTGGCCTGCGGAAATACGGGACCGTCCTTACAGCCTCGAGGGGCTGCACCCGACACGATGGTGCAGAGGTCCGCCGAGGCGTTATCGAGACCCCGCCGGCGAGCTGCGGTGCACCTTCGGACCACACCGGGCGAGGCGTCGCGTTTTGAGTCTCCCGCCGTGTCGACGGTCCTCGTTTCCACGGTTCTCATGTCCCGGCCCCCGGCGTAGCGTCGATTCAGTCGTCAATCGCATGCACGAAGAGGAGCTGTGACATGAACACTCGAATCGCTCGCACGACGACCGTCGCCGGAATCGGCGCCCTCTCGATGCTCGGCGCGATCGCCGGGCCGGGAATCGCGGATGCTGCTCCCCCACCCACGACCGAGCCCGCGAAGCTCGTGATCGACGGCGACCTCGCGATCGCGCCCGGCGTCCACGTTCTGAACATCGAAGCGCAGGGGACCCGCGACATGCATGGCAAGACCGCGGGCACCTACGTGGCGACCGTCATGGACGGGATGCACAAGACCCCGATCCAGGTGAAGGGTCCGGTGACCTGTATCTGGACCCACGGCGACAGCGCCGCACTGGTGTACCCGATCACCGAGACGTCCCCCAACCTGGTCCCGGCCCAGCTCAGCGGGGCGTACGCGGTCAAGATCAGCGTCCGCAAGGGCAAGATGAGCCACGTCGGAGTCGACGGCCCGATGGCGACGACCGCCTTCCACGGCTGCATGCCCGGTCCGACACCGAACATGTTCGTCGGCGACATCGACATCAGCTGAGACCGCGCGTCATCGAAGCTGACGGGCGAAGGCCTCGCGCCCGGCGACGTGGCCGAGGTGCCGCAACAGGATCGACTCGGGAATCAGCCTGCCGGCCCTGATCGCACGGCCCCACAACATCGCAGGCCGGGCGTTCACGACTGTGCCGATGGTCCGCGACTCCGCCACGATTCCGCGGACACGCCGACGGCGGATCCGCACGTACTCCGACAGTGCCGAAGCCACGTCCGGGTCTCTGCGCAAGACGGCGGCGAGCACCACCGCGTCCTCGATCGCCTGACACCCACCCTGTCCCAGATGCGGACGCATCGGGTGTGCGGCGTCGCCGACGATGACCGTTCGTCCGTCGTGCCACCGGCGGGCGGTCGGGCGGTCGTGCAAGTCGTTTCGCATCAGCGCCGACTCCGGCGTCGCCGCGATCACCTCGGCGACCGGGTCGGGCCAGCCGATGCCGACCCGCGCGACCTCGACGAGCTCGTCATCGAACACGACCCCTTCGGGCGCTTGAATCGTCGCGAACCAATACGTCCGTCCGTCGGCGAGCGGCACCACGCCGAACTGCGACCGCGGACCGATCACCTCCCCGGCGAGTTCCGGGTCGATCGAGGTGTCGGCGAGGCCCCGCCAGGCCGTGTATCCGGTGTACGTGCTCGACAGACGTCCGTTGAAGCCGCGGGCGACGCGGGAGTGCGTTCCATCGGCGCCGACGACCAGATCGGCCCGCATCTCGCCACCGTC
Source organism: Gordonia neofelifaecis NRRL B-59395 (assembly GCF_000192435.1). Classification (GTDB taxonomy): domain Bacteria; phylum Actinomycetota; class Actinomycetes; order Mycobacteriales; family Mycobacteriaceae; genus Gordonia; species Gordonia neofelifaecis. The sequence goes on along the minus strand of NZ_AEUD01000005.1, from coordinate 93,689 downwards.
TGCCATCGTCACGACCGCCTCGGAGCGGACGGTCCGGACGGACCGCACAGCGACACCGTGACGCACGGAGTCGATGGGCGACGCACTCGTGAGCACCTCGCTCAGCGTTCCCCGCAGAATGACGGCGAGTTCTTCACCGATCGACGCGGCGAGTGCACCTGGCGGGGGCTTCCGAATCCACGTTCCGTCACGCCACCTCAACGCTCCGCCGCCCACGCGTGCCGATCGCGAGCGGACGGCGTCGCCGAGGCCGATCCGATCCAACGCGGCCAGGGCGTTCGGCCAGAGGCTGATGCCCGCGCCTCCGCTCGCCTGCCGTCGAGACTCGAGCACGACCACGTCGTGGCCGTCGCGTGCCAGGGCCGCCGCGGCGGTCAGCCCGGCGATGCCCGCACCCACGACGACCACCCGCACAGCGACTACGCTCCGGTGAACCGTCCGGGCCGCTTCTCCAGGAAAGCGGCGACGGCCTCCCGATGGTCCTCGGTGTGGTGCGCCACCGCCTGCATCGTCGCGGACAGTTCCAGGAGCTGATCGAGATTCTGCTGCGACGACTCCCGCAGCAGCTTCTTCGTCATCCGCACCGCGGCGGGCGGATTGACGGCGATCCGCGCGGCCAATTCACGGGCGGCGGGCAGCAGGTCGGCGGGCTCGACGACCCGCGACACGATGCCCCAGTCGAGCGCCGTCTGGGCGTCCACCCGATCCCCGGTGAGCGCCATCTCCGCGGCGCGCGCCGGCCCGACCACCCGAGGCAGCAGCCACGCGCCGCCGTCGCCCGGGATCAGGCCGAGCTTGACGAAGCTCTCGGCGAAGAACGCGGTGGTCGACGCGATCCGGAGGTCGCACATCAGGGACAGATCGCAGCCCGCGCCGACCGCCGGACCGTTGACGGCGGCGATCACCGGGACCTCGAGGGTGTACATCGCCCGCGGAATCCGCTGGATGCCCTCGCGATAGCCGACGCGCTGCTGGTGCGGAGCCCCGCCGAACAGGCCGACCGCGGCCGCCATGTCCTTGACGTTGCCGCCCGCCGAGAACGCCGAGCCCGCACCGGTGAGGATGACGGCCCGAACGGACTGGTCTCGGTTCACCGCGGCGACGGCGTCGACGAAGGCGTCGATCGCATCGTCCTCGGAGATGGCGTTGCGGGTCTCCGGCCGGTTGATGGTCCACGTGACGACGTCGCCGTCACGCTCCACCAGCAGCACGTCGTCGGTCACAGGAGTTCCAGGATGGTCGCGTTCGCCATGCCGCCCGCCTCGCACATGGTCTGCAGACCGTACTGGATGCCGTTGTCGCGCATGTGGTGAACCAGACGAGTCATCAGGATCGCGCCCGAACCGCCGAGCGGATGGCCCACGGAGATGGCGCCGCCGACCGGATTCAGCACCTCGTCCGAGGCGCCGATCTCCGCCTGCCAGGCCATCGGGACGGGTGCGAACGCCTCGTTCACCTCGTAGGCACCGATGTCCGACGCCTTCAGCCCGGAGCGCTCGAGCGCCTTCTTGGTCGCGGCGATCGGGCCGGTCAGCATGATCACCGGATCGTCGCCCGCCAGAGTGGCGGTGTGCACACGGGCGATCGGCGTCCACCCGTTGGCCGCGGCGATCTCGCTCGTGGTCACCAGCAGGGCACCCGCACCGTCGGAGATCTGCGAGGCATTGCCCGCGGTGATGACGCCGTCGGCGTCGAACGGCGTCTTGAGTCCGCCGAGCTTCTCTACCGTGGTGCCGCGACGGAGACCCTCGTCGGCCGCGAGTCCGCCGGCGATCGGCGCGATCTGCCCCTCGAAGGCGCCGGCGTCCTGCGCGGCGGCGGTGCGCTCATGCGAGCGGGCCGAGTACTCGTCGAGCTGCTGACGACTGAAGCCCCAGCGCTTGGCCATCATCTCGGCGCCGAGTCCCTGGTTGAAACCATCGACGCCGTAGCGGTCGAGGACCGATGCCGGGTAGGGCTTTCCGTCGCCTCGGGCGGCGCCCATCGGCACCCGGGACATCGATTCGACGCCGCCGGCGATGGCGATGTCGTACTGACCGGCGATGACGCCCGCCGCGGCGAAGTGCACCGACTGCTGGCTCGACCCGCAGCGGCGGTCGACGACCGTCGCGGGAACCGACTCGGGCCAGCCCGCCGCCAGCACGCCGACGCGGCCGATGCTGCCCGCCTGATCGCCGACCTGGCTCACGCAACCCCAGATCACGTCGTCCACCGACGCGGGATCGAATCCCACGCGATCGGCCAGCGCGGTCAGCACATGCGCACTCAGGTCACCCGGATGAATCTCTGACAGACCGCCGTTGCGCTTGCCGATCGGCGTACGGACGGCATCAACAATCACTGCATCTCGCATGACGTCCTTATTACCCTAACAAGCGCTCGGTTGGGAATAGCGTCGTGAAGTTGACCTGTCCGTAACGCGGCCCTGCACACACCGAAACAGACTCGCGAGACCGTGGCTGGCATGCCCCCGGAACTTCTGCCGCTGTCGACCGGCGCCTCGCACACGGTCGACACCGTGTGCGGGTACTGCGGCGTCGGCTGCGGACTGACCCTGGAGGTCACCGACGGTGTCGTCTCCGGGTCCCGCGGCACCAAGAGCCACCCGGCGAACCGCGGCCGGCTGTGCACGAAGGGCGCGACGACCGCGGACCTGCTGCGGGCGCCGGGACGACTGACGACGGCGCTGGTCCGCGATCACCGCACCTCGGAGCAGCAGCCCACGGACGTCGACGACGCGATCGCCGAGACCGCGCGAAGACTCACCGACATCCGTGATCGGCACGGGCCCGATTCGATTGCCGTCTACGTCTCCGGCCAGATGTCCCTTGAAGCCCAGTACCTGGCGAACAAGCTGGTCAAAGGCTTCCTCGGGACCAACCAGATCGAGTCGAACTCCCGGCTGTGCATGGCGAGCGCGGGTACCGGGTACAAGCAGTCGCTCGGCGCCGACGGTCCGCCCGGAAGCTACGACGACATCGACCACGCCGATGCCTTCCTGGTGATCGGCTCCAACATGGCCGACTGCCACCCGATCCTCTTCCTCCGGCTCTTGGACCGCGTCGCCGCCGGGGCGAAGCTGATCGTGGTGGACCCGCGCCGCACCGCCACGGCCAAGAAGGCGCATCTCCACCTCTCCGTTCGTCCGGGAACGGACCTCGCCCTGCTCAACGGACTGCTGCGGCTGATCGTCGACGGCGGTGGCCTCGATCGAGACTTCGTCGAGACACGGACGCGAGGATGGGATCAGCTGGCCGATCTGCTCGATGACTATCCGCCCGATCAGGTCTCGGCCACGACCGGCGTCGACGAAGCCGACCTCCGCGAGGCGGCACGAATCCTCATCGGTGCCGAGAACTGGATGACGCTGTGGACCATGGGGCTCAACCAGTCGACCCACGGCACCTGGCACACGAACGCGGTCTGCAATCTGCATCTGGCGACCGGCACCATCTGCCGCACCGGTTCCGGTCCGTTCTCGTTGACCGGACAGCCGAATGCCATGGGTGGCCGGGAGATGGGCTACATGGGGCCCGGCCTCCCGGGACAGCGGACCGCACTCGACCCGGCGCATCGCAGCGACGTCGAGTCCCGCTGGGGGCTGGCACCCGGCACCATCAGCGCCGACCCCGGCGGAGGCACCATCGACATGTTCGAGCGGATGGCGGACGGCCGGATCCGCGCGGCGTGGATCATCTGCACCAACCCCGTCGCCTCGGTCGCCAACCGAGCGACGGTGATCGCCGCACTGCAACGCGCCGAACTGGTGGTCGTGCAGGAGGCGTTCAGCGGAGCGGAGACCGCCCAGTACGCCGACATCGTGCTGCCGGCCGCACTCTGGTCCGAGGCCGAGGGGACCATGGTGAACTCCGAGCGCAGCGTGAGCCTCACGGTGCCCGCGGTGCCGCCCCCCGGCCAGGCGCGTCCGGACTGGCAGCTGATCTCGCAGATCGCCCGGGCGATGGGCTTCACCGAAGGATTCGCGCACTCCGACGCGGCGGCCGTCTTCGACGAGATCACCGGCTTCCACAATCCGCACACCGGCTGGGACCTCCGCGGCGTCGACTACGACCGTCTGCGAACCGGCCCGGTCCAGTGGCCCGCCGCACCCGACGGCCCGGCCCGCAATCCGATCCGCTATCTCGCCGACGACGACGCGCCCCGGTTCCCGACTGCGGACGGTCGTGGGCGATTCCTGGCCCGCCCCCACCTGCCGCCCGCGGAACTCCCCGACGACGACTATCCGATGGTCCTGACCACGGGGCGCGTGGCCCACCAGTGGCACACGATGACCAAGACCGGGCGCGTGCCGAAGCTCTGCCGACTCGATCCGGAACCCTTCGTACAACTGAATCCCGTGGACGCCCGACGGTTCGGGATCGGCCACGGTGACCTGGTCGAGATCCGCTCCCGGCGCGGTCTGGCGCGTGTCCGGGCGCGCGTCGACGAGTCGATCGTCGACGGCGTCTGTTTCGTTCCGATGCACTGGGGCGATTCGTTCGCGGAACTGGTCGCCATCAACGCAGTGACCAGCGACGCCGTCGACGCCGATTCGCTGCAGCCGGAGTTCAAGGTGTGCGCGGTCGCGCTCACCCGCGTATCGAGCCCCGTCCCCGACCCACAGGAGCCGCCCATGACGACCATCGCTCCCCCGGCTGGACCCCCCGCCCTCGCCGACGCGCTCGGCGTCGGCGACGACGGACCCGCGCTCTCGGAGACCGAGCGAGGCTATCTCGCCGGGCTGCTGCGCGGTCTTGCCGCGAACCCGCCGGACGGCTCGGTCCCGACCGTCCCGGACCACGCTCCGCTGGCTCCGGCCACTCGCACGTGGGTAGACGGCGTGCTCGCGGGCTATTTCGCGCGGATCCCGTTGGCCCCGCCCGGGTCGCTCCCGCCGGCCACCGGGCCGGCCCGTCCGCCGATGCGCCTTGTCTGGGCGTCGCAGACCGGCACGGTCGAGGAGTACGCGCTCGAGTGCGCGGCCGCCATGGACATCGCGGGCTTCGAGGTGACCACCGCCCCGGCGGACCGGGTCGGTGTCGGCGACCTCGTCGGCGACGTGCTCTTCGTCGTGTCAACTACCGGCGACGGTGACGCTCCGGACAGCGCCGTCGCCCTGTGGGATGCCCTCGCCGGCGCCAGCGCGCAGGATGTTCACGGGCTGCGCTACGCCGTGCTCGGTTTCGGCGATTCGTCGTACGCCGACTTCTGCGGGTTCGCGCGCAAGCTGGACGCCCGTCTGCAGACGCTGGGCGCCCATCGGATCTGCGCACCGGCCTTCTGCGAACCGGACTACGCGTCGACTGCCATGACGTGGTCGAGTGCCGTCGTCGCCGCCGTCGCGAACCGGGGAGGCTCCGACGACACGACGCCCGAAACCGAGGGGAGCGTCGCGTACTCCCGGAAGAATCCGTTTCCGGCACGCGTGCTCGAGAACTCGCTGCTCACCGACCCCGCCGCGGACAAGACCGTGCGCCGCATCGCATTCGAGCTGCCGGCCGGCACTCTCGAGTACTCCGCGGGCGACGCGCTCGGGGTGTGGCCGCGCAACAGTGCCGCGCTGGTCGATGAGTGGTTGGCACTCACCGAACTCACCGGCGATCAGCTGGTCACCGTCGACGGCGTGGAGGTCGAACTGCGCGCCGCACTCACGGAGAGCTACGAGATCGCCCGCTGCACCCGGGATCTCGTCGCCTTCGTCGCCGCCCGCAGTGAGGATGCCGAGCTCGCCGACCTGCTCGACGACCCGACTGCGTTCACCGACTGGGCGTGGGGAAGGCAGTCGGTCGACCTGCTGACGACCCATCCGGTCCGCGCGTCCGCGGCCGAGTGGCTGGGGGTGTGCCGACGTCTGCAACCGCGGCTCTACTCGATCTCGTCCAGTCCGGCCGCGCACCCCGACCGGGTGGAGGCGACGGTGTCGATCGTGCGGTTCGGCGAGTCCGGCGCCCAACGTCACGGCGTGTGCTCCGGCTTCCTCGCCGAGGGCGGTGACGACGGCATGGCGAGCGTCTTCATCCAGTCCAACAAGAACTTCGGTCCGCCGGCCGACCCCGCGGCACCGGCGATCATGATCGGACCGGGCACCGGAATCGCACCGTTTCGCGGGTTCCTGCACGAGCGATCGGCCACCGGCGCGACGGGCGACAACTGGGTCTTCTTCGGGGAGCGTCACCGCGAGAGCGGCTTCTACTACTCCGACGAGCTCGCGGAGTTCCAGCGCACCGGGTTGCTGACTCGGCTCGACGTCGCCTTCTCCCGCGACCAGCCGGACAAGGTCTACGTCCAGCACCTGATGGCAGAACGCGCCGCGGACATCTGGGACTGGCTACGCCGCGGTGCGCACGTGTACGTCTGCGGCGACGCGAAGCACATGGCGCGCGACGTCGACGCGGCCCTGCGGTCGGTCGTCGCCGAACACGGCCGCCTCGCCCCGTCCGGCGCCGACAGCTACCTTCGCGCACTCGCCGCGGACGGCCGTTACGTCCGCGACGTGTACTGACCCGCGGTCGACCGAGCGCACCTCCCGCCGGTTGAGCGAGCGCACCCCGCTGCCCGCCGGTTGAGCGAGCCCATCTCCCGCCGGTTGAGCGAGCGGAGCGAGTCGAAACCACCGCCACCCGGGCTGGGACTCCAAACGACTTCCAGCACAACGCACCGGGTTTCGACTCGCTGCGCTCGCTCAACCAACAGAAAAGCCACCACAAACAACCCCGCACAACGGAACCGCCCACCCCGCCGGTTGAGCGAGCGCACCTCCCGCCGGTTGAGCGAGCGCAGCGAGTCGAAACCACCGCAGCCCAGGCTGGAACCCCAACGACTTCCAGCACAACGCACCGGGTTTCGACTCGCTGCGCTCGCTCAACCAACGGGAGACGCTCGCTCAGCGGGAGAGGCTCGGTCAACGGAGACGCCCGCTCAACCAACGGGAGACACTCGGCCCAGCGGCCAGGGTGCGCGAAACCTCACCGAAACCCGGTGCGGGACTCGTCATCTGACGGCAACCCGAGGCGAGCGGCCTCGCAACATCGCCGCGTCAGGCTGAGGGCCATCGGAGGACGAATGGAAGGACCCAGCGTATGAGCAGCAGCAAGACCGCGGTCGTCATCGGACACGGCATGGTGGGACACCGGTTCGTCGAGGCCCTGCGCGCCCGCGACACCGACCGCGAATGGCAGGTGGTGGTCCTCGGCGAGGAGGCCGATCCAGCCTACGACCGCGTCGGTCTGTCGAGCTACGTCGGTGCGTGGGACCGGTCCGCGCTCGCACTGCCCGGCAGCAGCTATCCGGACGACCCCGACGTACAGCTTCGGATCGGCGAACCGGTGGTCACGATCGATCGGGAACACCGCCTGGTCCGAACCGCCGCCGGCCGCGAGATCGGCTACGACGCACTGGTCCTCGCGACCGGATCCCGGGCGTTCGTCCCACCGGTGCCCGGGCACGACACCCCCGGCTGCCACGTGTACCGCACTCTGGACGACCTCGACGCGATCCGCGCCGACGCCGACCGCGCGATCGCCGCCGCATCCGGCGCGAGACCGGTGGGCATGGTGGTCGGCGGCGGGCTGCTCGGCCTCGAAGCGGCCAACGCACTGCGGCTCATGGGGCTGGCTCCGCACGTCGTCGAGGTCAATCCGCGGCTGATGCCGCAGCAGGTGGACACCGGAGGAGGCGAGCACCTCGCGCGCATGATCGGCGAGCTCGGCATCGACATCTCCCTGTCGTCGGGGACCACGTCGATCGAACCCGCCGACACCGGACTCAGGGTGACCCTGGCCGACGGCACCGTGGTCGACGCGGCTCTCCTGGTCTTCGCGGCCGGTGTCCGCCCGCGCGACGAACTCGCCCGGGACTGCGGGCTGGCGACCGCGGAACGCGGCGGCGTGCTGACCGACGCCCACTGTCTGACCAGCGATCCGGCGATCTACGCGATCGGCGAGGTCGCCGCGATCGACGGACGCTGCTACGGGCTCGTCGCCCCCGGCTACGCGACCGCCGAGGTCGTGGCCGACCGCCTGCTCGGCGGCGGTGCGGCCTTCCCCGGCGCCGACATGTCGACCAAGCTCAAACTGCTCGGCGTCGACGTCGCCAGCTTCGGCGACGCCCTCAGCACCACGCCCGGAGCACTCGACGTCGTGGTCTCCGATCCGATCGGCGGCGTGTACGCCAAGTTGGTCCTGTCCGACGACGCGTCGACGCTTCTCGGCGGGGTCCTGGTCGGCGATGCGAGTGCGTACGGTCTGCTGCGGCCGCTCGTCGGCTCCAGCCTGCCGGGCGACCCCGTGAGCCTGATCAGCCCGGCCGGCGACGCCCCCGCCCTGGGAGTCGGTGCGCTCGGCGACGACGCGCAGATCTGCTCGTGCAACGACGTCTCGAAGGGCGCGCTGTGCGCCGCGATCGCCGACGGAGCGTGCGACGTCTCAGCGCTCAAGAGCTGTACCGGTGCGGGCACGTCGTGCGGTTCGTGCGTGCCGCTGCTGTCGCAGATCCTGGCCGAGGAGGGAGTCGAGCAGTCGACTGCGCTGTGCGAACACTTCGCGCAGTCGCGTGCCGAGTTGTTCGAGATCATCCGGGCCTGCGACGTCCGTACCTTCTCCGGGATCGTCGAACGGTTCGGAGCGGGAACCGGCTGCGACATCTGCAAGCCGACCGTCGCCTCGATTCTCGCGTCGATCGGGTCCGGACACATTCTGGACGGTGAGCAGGCGTCGCTGCAGGACTCGAACGACCACTTCCTGGCGAACATTCAGCGCAACGGCACGTACTCGGTGGTCCCGCGAGTGCCCGGCGGCGACATCACCCCGGAGCACCTGATCCTGATCGGCGAGGTCGCGCGCGACTTCGGCCTCTACACCAAGATCACCGGTGGTCAGCGAATCGACATGTTCGGTGCCACCGTCGATCAACTGCCGCTGATCTGGCGCCGGCTGGTGGACGCGGGCATGGAGTCCGGGCACGCGTACGGCAAGTCGTTGCGCACGGTGAAGAGCTGTGTCGGTTCCGACTGGTGCCGCTACGGCCAGCAGGACTCCGTCCGCATGGCGATCGACCTGGAGCTCCGTTACCGAGGGCTGCGGTCGCCGCACAAGATCAAGATGGGCGTGTCCGGATGCGCACGCGAATGCGCCGAGGCGCGGGGCAAAGACGTCGGCGTGATCGCCACGGAGAAGGGCTGGAATCTGTACGTCGGCGGCAACGGCGGCATGACCCCGCGACACGCGCAATTGCTCGCGGGCGACCTCGACGACGCGACGCTGGTCGCCTACATCGACCGCTTCCTCATGTACTACATCCGGACCGCGCAACGCCTCGAACGCACCGCCGCGTGGCTCGACGGGCTCGACGGCGGCATCGACCGGCTCAAGTCCGTGGTGATCGACGACTGTCTCGGACTGGCCGCCGACTTCGAGGCCGACATGGAGCGACACGTCGAGTCGTACCAATGCGAATGGAAGGGTGTGCTCGACGATCCCGACAAGCTGCGCCGCTTCGTCTCGTTCGTCAACGCCCCGGACGTCCCGGACCCGACCGTCGCGTTCGGTGAGAGCCACGGCCGGCGAGTGCCGGTCCTCCTCGGCTCACCCGCGCTCCCCCGCGATTGACCCGCCGCACCCGATCCGCCTCACCCGATCCGAAAGGCACGTGATGACCATCGACTTCGACCTGCACCGCTGGACCCGCGACTGGACCGCCGCGTGTCACCTCGACCGGCTCGAGCCCCTCCGCGGCGTCGCCGTCCTCCTCCCGGACGGTGCCCAGGTCGCCCTGTTCCGCCTGGCCGACGACACCCTGCGCGCAGTCGGCAACATCGACCCGATCGGGCGGGCCGCGGTGATCTCCCGCGGCATCGTCGGCGACCGCAACGGATTCCCAGTCGTCGCCTCGCCGTTGAAGAAGCAGGCGTTCAGCCTCATCGACGGCCGGTGCCTCGACGCGGCGGGGGTCCGAATCCCCGTGTACGGCACCCGGATCGCGCTCGACGGAACCGTCTTCGTCGCGAACTCCCCCGCGATCCGGTTCGGCTTCCGACCCGAGGGGTTCGGCACCGCGCGGGCCTCCGATCGGGTGGCCGGATGACGGTCCTGCTCGTCGCTCACGGCACACGCGATTCGCGCGGGGTGGAGTCGGCGTACCGACTCGCCGACGCCATCGGCCGGCGACGCTCGGAATCGGTGTCGGTGAGTTTCGTCGACGTCGTCGGGCCGTCGCCGAGCGAGGTGCTCGCCGAACTCCCCGACGGTCCGGTCACCGTGCTGCCCGCCTTCCTCGCTCGCGGGCACCATGTCCGGGTCGACGTCGCACGCCACGTCGCGAGAGTGGACCGTCCGGTCCGCATCGCCGCTGCCCTGGGTCCGTCGCGCATGCTCGCGCTGGCCCTCATGATCCGCCTGGCCGAGGCCGGGACGACGCGCAACGAGGCCGTCGTCCTGGCCGCGGCCGGGTCCTCGGATCCGGCGGCGCATCGGGATGTCGAGGACGCGGCGCGCCTGCTCGCCGCTCGGCTCGGCGCACCGGTGCGGATCGCGTTCGCGTCAGCGTCGCCGGACGGCCCGTACCGCTCAGTCCCCGAGACGGTGCGCCTGATGCGCGAGAACGCACCGCACCGCCGGATCGCGGTGGCGTCGTACCTTCTCGCGGACGGCCTCTTCCAGCGCAGACTCGATGACAGCGGCGCGGATGTCGTCGCGCGTCCGCTCGGGCTGGCCGAGCCCGTGATCGACCTGGCGTGCGCCCGGATCGCCGCGGCCCAGCCGCAGCCGGAGACCCGGATCAGCGATCGTCGACGGCGAGCCGGTATCCCCGTTTGACGACGGTCGCGATCATCTCCCGATGAACCAGCGACGCCCGTAGCCTGCCGATGGCGACCTCCACCGCGTGCTCATCGTCCGAGCCGATCACCGAGAGCAACTCCGCGCGGGAGACCACGGCGCCGACCTGGCCGGAGCTGCGGGGTTCGGCGAGCGCCTTCAGCAGTCGCAGGCTCGAACCGGACACCTCGCAGACTTCACCGTCGACCACTGCTGCGGCGGCGCGCAACCCGAGCCGATGTCCGGCGACGAGCAGTTCCGGGTCGCGCTCGGGCAGGTCCTCGGCCACGAGCCGCGCCAAGGCACCCAACCGCATCCGCTCCGGCCACGACGTCGTGACACCCGCGATCTCCAGCGGTGCCGCGGTCACCGGCCCGACGCAGTACACCGCCACCGGGCCCTGCAACGCGGTCAGCAACCGATCCTGTTCGCCGAGCTCGCGTGCGCGGGTCATCATGGACACCGCCGCCGGACCGGACGTGAACGTGACGGCATCGATCCGGCATGCCGCGACGTCGGCGATGAGTGCGTCGAACGCATCGAGGTCGGCCGGCCTCTGCCAGCTGTAGACCGGTACCGACACGACCTCCGCACCCATCGCGGCCAGTCCGTCGACGAAATCCCGATTCGGATCCCAGTCGTCGATCGCGCCGTGCAGCTGAACCGCCACGCGCCGGCCCTCGACGTCCTCGGGCCGCAGGTGAGCCAGCACCTCAGCCGAGGACTCCGACTCGGGCGACCACTCCTCGCGCAGCCCGGCGGCTCGCAGCGCTCCGGTCACCTTGGGACCCCGGGAGATGATCCGCGCGCCGGCGAAAGCAGCCATCAGATCGTCGGCCAGCCCCCACTCGTCCGCCGCCTCGATCCAGCCGCGGAATCCGATGCCGGTGGTCGGGATCAGCAGATCCGGCGGCGACGCGATCACTGCCTCGGTCCCGGCGCGCAGCGCCGGGTCGTCGGACAGGGGGATCATCTCGATCGCCGGCGCCGCACTCACTCGCGCGCCTCGTCTGGTCAACAGCGCGCCGAACTCCTCGGCGCGCCGCGCGGCGGTGATGGCGACGGTGAACCCCGCCAGTGACGGCGGGGTCGACCGGGCTGCGTCGCTCATCGGAGCCGTCTCGCGGAGTTCATGAGGACAGCTTCGCAGACTGCCGGCTCGAGGTCATCTCGCCCGTCCCGCGCGGGACGCCGACATACGCGCGCCAGGTCACGATCGCCGCGAGCAGATAGAACGCCGCGAAGACGATCACCGCGACCGACGCCGAACCCGAGCTCAGGTACGACTGCCGCAGCACCATGTTGATGCCGACGCCGCCGAGTCCGCCGACTGCGCCCGCGATGCCGATCACCGCGCCGGACATCGAGCGCGAGTACGCCGCGCGTCCTGCCTCATCGATCGGGAGAGTGCGCGATTTCGCCTCGAACACCGACGGAATGATCTTGTACACCGAGCCGTTCCCCATGCCCGAGAGGACGAACAGGGCGACGAAGCCGATCACCTGCACCACGATCGATGCGCCGGAGGCCAAGAGCAGTCCGGCTGCGCAGATCATCGCCGCGAAGACTCCGAGGGTCACTCGGCTGCCGCCGACCCGATCGGCGAGTCGGCCGCCGTAGACCCGCGCCACCGATCCGAGGAGCGGGCCGATGAACGCGATCTGCGCGGCGTGCAGCGAAGCCTGCGCCGGTGTGTCGCCGTGGTCGAGGAAGTTGAGTGCGAGCACCTGGGAGAACGCGAACGAGAAGCCGATGAAGGACCCGAAGGTCCCGATGTACAGCAGCGCGATCAGCCAGGTGTCCCGATCGGCGACGGCCGCGCGCATCGCGCCGAGATCGACGCCCGGCCCATTGAGGTTGTCCATGAAGAGCGCCGCGCCGACCGCGGCCACCGCCAGGAGCACGAGGTACACCGCGCACACCCAGTACGGCTCGCGATCGCCGGCCCACGCGATCACCAGCAGCCCCACCAGCTGAACCGCTGGCACGCCGAGGTTGCCGCCACCGGCGTTGAGCCCCAGTGCCCAGCCCTTGAGTCGCTGCGGATAGAAGGCGTTGATGTTCGTCATCGACGACGCGAAGTTGCCGCCGCCGACACCGGCGAGCGCCGCGCAGACCAGGTACATCCACAGCGGCTGCCCGGGATTCGCCAGCAGCACGATCGTCGCCGACACCGGCACGACGAGCACCAACGCGGAGAAGACCGTCCAGTTCCGCCCGCCGAACCTCGTCGTCGCGAGTGTGTAGGGGAATCGCAGCAGCGACCCGGTCAGCGTCGCGACCGCACCGATCAGGAACTTGTCGCCTGCGGAGATCCCGTAGACGTCGGTCGGCATGAACAGGACCATCACCGACCACAGTGTCCACACCGAGAACCCGACGTGCTCGGCCACCACCGACCAGATCAGGTTCCGGCGCGCGACCGCCGATCCGCCGGCCTCCCATGCGACCGTGTCCTCCGGGTCCCATCCCGTGAGCGACGTCGTCGCCCTCCTGCACCGCAGACTGCGAACTGCTCCGATACTCACGCGTCCTCCTTCGCCCCCCGGCCCGGCGGCCGAGTCGGCTCCGACCGTACGAACACCGTGTTGCGGGCACCGGCCACCGCGATCACGCGCAGGTAATGAATGCCTCACGGCGGCCCGGCCGATCGGGTGAGGGGCCGGAAACACGACACGGAGACACGACAGAGATGCGCTCGCGGAATTGCCAGAGACCTGTCAGTTCAGCGCCAGAGGCTCCACAGATCGGATTCATAGATTCATTCATGTCGGACGCGAGATACGCGATCGGAGAAACTCGGGAAAAGGGCCGGTCCTTTCCTCAGACAATTCTGCGAACCCGACCTGATAAGGAGCACGACATGGCTTACGACAACAACCACCGCCCCGATCAGAACCGCGGCCAGAACTTCGGTTTCATCAACCCGGCCCCGCGTCGCCGCCGCGAGCGCCGCTGGGACAACCGCAATCACCGCTGGTTCTGGGCCTGGGTCCGCTGACCTCGTAGGATCCATCGGGATGCGCCGGCCCGTTCACCCCCATCGGGGCCGGCGCATCCGGGGATCGGAGTCCGATTCGATCAACGAAGAGCATCCATGACCTTTCGAATGGCGATACGCCGATTCTCATTCTTCGTCTCCGGCCAGAGAATTCATCTCACCGGAGCCGCTTTCTTTCTTCTGCTGGCCGCCGGCTGTGACGCCGCGGGCGTCTTCGTCCTCTCCGACGTCGTCGACGGAGCCCTCAATGCGGCAGATTGGCAGTCTTTCGCCCGATTGGCCGCGTTATGGCTCGCTGTCACCGCGGTGAGCGTGAGCGCCGACTACATCGGCATGCTGCTGTCGACGATCGCTTCCGAACGCGTGGTCCTGCGGCTGCGGACACAACTGTTCGCACACGTTCAGCGGCTCGCGCCGATCACCCATCGGCGCCGCGGCCTCGGTGACCTCGTCGTCCGGCACTCCAGCGACCTCGAAGCGGTCGAGCACCTGATCGGTACCGGCATGATGTCGCTCGCGGTAGCCGTCGCGAACGCCGCCGGCCTGCTCGTCGCGGCGTTCCTGATGAGTCCGATCGTCGCGGGCGTCGCCGTCGCGGCGTGCCCGATCCTGTGGGCCGTCTCGGCCTACTTCGGTCGTCTGCAGACGCGGACCACGCACGCCGAGCGTGCGGCCAACAGCGACATCGCCGACTCCATCTACTCCGCCCTGGCCGGCCACGAGACCACGGTGGCCTACAACCGCGAGCCGAGCGAGGCCGACGACCTCGCCCGCCACGGTCGTCGCTGGGCCGACACCCGCATCTCGCAGACCCGCATCGAGGCGGGTTTCGGCAGCATTCTGGGATTCGCCCAGGTCTGTCTGTCGTTGACGGTGACGCTGGTCGGCGTCTGGCAGGTGCGAGAGGGCGCCCTCACCGTCGGCCAGTTACTGGCCCTGACCGGCTACCTGGCCATGCTCTACCCCAAACTGCAGCAGATCGCGGACGTCCGGCTGTCGGTCGCCGAGGCCTGTGTCAGCGCGGCCCGCATCGCCGAGGTCCTCGACGAACCGGTGCATCGCATCGAATCGGCTGACGCCCGACCCCTGCCGCGCCCGGTGCGGACTCCGGTCCCTGTCCGGCTAGACGACGTCTCGTTCGCCTACGACGACCGCGCCGTCCTCCGTGGAGCCGACCTGGATCTGCGCCCGGGAGCGATCACCGCGCTGACCGGTCCGAGCGGCGCCGGGAAGTCCACCCTCGCCGCGCTGATCTGCGCACTCGACGACCCGGACTCCGGCGTCGTGAGCATCGACGGCCACGACCTCGCCGCCGTCACCGGCGCCTCGGTGCGAGAGCAGGTCACCCTGCTCCCGCAGACGCCGCACATCCGGCCCGGCACCGTGGCCGAGAACATCGCCTTCGGTCATCCCGCCGCGACCCGCGAGGAGATCATCGCCGCCGCCGTCGACGCCGACGCGCATCGGTTCGTGGAGTCGCTGCCCGACGGCTACGACACGGTGCTCGCGGGCGACGGACTCGAACTCTCCGGCGGGCAGCGGCAGCGCATCGCGATCGCCCGCGCGATGCTCCGGAACACACCGGTGCTCGTCCTGGACGAGCCGACCGCCGCCCTGGACGACGAGTCGGTGGCCGGTGTCGTCGGGCCGCTGCGTGCCCTGGCACTCGGACGAACCACCCTGCTCATCACTCACGACGCACGGCTGACCGCCATCGCCGACGAGGTGCTGTGCCTGGACGACGGACGGATCCGCCGGCCCGTGCTCAGTGTCGCGGGCTGACCGGAGTCAGCCGCGGAGGTCGAGCACGCCGAGCGCGTTGCCGATGATGGTGCCGAGATAGAGCACGCGGTCCCGCTCGGCGACGCCGGTCACGAAGCCGAAGTCGACGTCGTCGATCCGGATGTCGTGGACGAGCGCGCCGTCGAAGTCGAAGGCCTGGACCCACACCACTTCCTCGGGCGCCGGACCCACCCGTTGCGGTGCGCGGGCGAGAATCTTCCGCGCCCGCAGCGGGAGCCGGAAGATGCCCTCCAGCACCGCGTTCCGCGGTGAGGCGAGCGCCACCCACAGCAGCCCGTCGCTGCCGATCGACATGTTGTCGGGATATCCGCCGAGGTCGTCGACGAAGACGTCGGACGTGCCGGCCGCGTCGCCGGTCAGCCAGTACCTGGAGATCCGGGAACCGCCGGTCTCGGCGACCAACACGTAGTCCGCGTCCGGGCCGAGCACGACGCCGTTGGCGAACTGCAGGCCGTCGCGCAGCATCTCCACCTCCCCGCCGGGCCTGCGCCGCATCAGCCTGCCGGTGCCCGAATGCTCGATCAGGTCCGACCGCCAGCGGTCGATGGTGAAGTTCTGCGACGAGGACGAGAAGTACAACGTGCCGTCCGGCGCGTGGGCGACGTTGCTCGCGAAACGGAGCGGCCGCCCGTCCACCGTGTCGGCGAGGACATGCACCCGCGAGCGGCCCGCGTCCAGCTTCAGCAGGCCACGGTCGTGGTCGCAGAGGTAGATCGACCCGTCGGCGTCGAGGTCCAGGCCGAGCAGCCTGCCCGCCGTGTCGGCGAGGACTCCGACGTCCCCGGTCGACGGCTCGATCGCGAGGAGCCGGCCGTCGTCGATTCCGGTCACGACGCGGCCGTCGGGCAGACAGATCACATCCTCGGGCGCGGTTCCCGGCAGGGCGATTCGGCGAAACGATGTCACGGCCTCTTCATAGCAGGAAACGGACACGTCCGGGCGGCAACCATGCTATGCACCCAAGTTCATATGAACGCTGTTGCATAGCGCAGTGTTGCACTGCTACTGTGCACTCATGGCACTCGAGCATGCGATTCTGGTCTCGCTCTCCGAGCGACCCGGCACGGGCTACGAGATCGGACAGCAGTTCTCCCGGTCGATCGGTTACTTCTGGTCCGCGACGCATCAGCAGATCTACCGAACCCTCAAGAAGTTGCACTCCGACGGCCTGGTGAGCTTCGAATCGATCGCCCAGGACGGCCGACCGGACAAGAAGGTCTACACCCTGTCCGACGCCGGCCGGGACATGCTCGCCGACTGGGTCAACAGCCCGACGCCGCTCGCACCGCTGCGCAGCGACCTCGGCGTCAAGCTGCGCGCAGCCGACCTCGGCGACCTGCCCACCGTGATAGCCGAACTGCGGGCGCATCGGGATGAAGCGGCGGCGATGCTCGCGGTCTACCGCGGATGGGTCGAGCAGTACTACCCCGATCCCGACGCTCTCACCGGCCGCAAACTCGGCCAGTACCTCGTCCTGCGCGGTGGCGTCCGAATGAGCGAGCACACCGTCGAATGGTGCGACGAGGTACTCGATCGATTCCAGCGCGAACTCGACCGGTCCGCGGAGTCCACGTCCGCGGCCACTCCCTGACCCCGACCATCCCCACCGATCCGGTATCCACAAGAAGAGAGGTTGCGCCATGACAGCCCAGACGGCGCCCAACGCCCACTATCCCAAGCTGTTCGAACCGCTGACGATCGGCGGCATCACGCTCGAGAACCGCGTGGTCATGGGATCGATGCACACCGGCCTGGAAGATCGCCTGTGGGACACCCCGAAGCTCGCCGCGTACTACGCGGAGCGGGCCCGCGGCGGCGTCGGCCTGATCATCACTGGCGGATTCGCGCCGTCGCGCACCGGTCAGCTGCTTCCCTTCGCGGGCAAGATGACCAACCACGCCGACGTGCTGCGCCACCGCGAGTTCACCAAGGCCGTCCACGCCGAGGGCGGTAGGATCGCGCTGCAGATCATCCACGCCGGCCGCTACGGCTACACCCCGCTGAAGGTCGCCGCGGGCAGCGAACCCAGCCCGATCCACCCGTTCAAGCACCTCAAGATGACCGAGCAGATCATCTGGCACGTCATCCGCTCGTTCGGCTCGGCCGCGAAACTGGCCCGCCAGGCCGGCTACGACGCCATCGAGATCATGGGCGGCGAAGGCTACCTGATCAACCAGTTCCTGTGCCCGCACACCAACGACCGCACCGACAAGTGGGGCGGCAGCACCGAGAACCGCCAGCGCTTCCTGGTCGAGATCATCAAGGACATCCGCAAGAAGGTTCCGCGCGACTTCCCGATCATCCTGCGTCAGAGCGTCGCCGACTTCGTCAAGAACGGCCAGACCTTCGACGAGATCGCCCTCCTCGCGCAGAAGGCCGAAGAGCTCGGCGTCGACGCCATCAACACCGACATCGGATGGCACGAGGCGCAGGTCCCGACCATCGTCACCTCGGTCCCGCGCGGCGCCTTCGTCAAGTTCACCGAGCGCCTGCGCGAGGTCGTCGACATCCCGCTGATCGCGTCCAACCGCATCAACACCCCCGAGTTCGCCGAGGAGATCCTCGACCGCGGCAAGGTCGACGCCGTGTCGATGGCGCGTCCGCTGCTCGCCGACCCGGACTTCGTGAACAAGGCCCGCGGCGGCCGCTCCGACGAGATCAACACGTGCATCGGCTGCAACCAGGCGTGCCTGGATCACGCGTTCGTCGGCAAGAAGGTCTCGTGTCTGCTCAATCCGCGCGCCGGTCGCGAGACGGTCCTGACGCTGGGCGCCACCCGGACCGCCAAGCGCGTCGCCGTCGTGGGCGCCGGACCCGCCGGACTCTCCGCCGCGGTCTCGGCCGCCCAGCGCGGACACCGAGTCGACCTCTTCGAGGGCGGTTCGTCGATCGGCGGGCAGTTCTCCATCGCCGCCCGGATTCCCGGCAAGGAGGAGTTCAACGAGACCATCCGCTACTTCAGCAGGCAGCTCGAGATCAACGATGTGAACGTGCGCCTCGAGACCCGCGTGACCGCGCAGGAGCTCATCGACGGCGGGTACGACCAGGTGGTCGTGGCGACCGGAGTCGTCCCCCGCGTACCCGCGATCGACGGCATCGACCATCCGATGGTGATGTCGTACGCGGACGCCGTCCTCGGCCACCGCGAGGTCGGTAAGCGCGTCGCGGTGATCGGCGCAGGCGGCATCGGCTTCGACGTCACCGAGTTCCTGACGGTCGACGAGTCGCCCACCCTGAATCTGAAGGAGTGGGAACAGGAGTGGGGCGTCACCGAAGATCTCGACACCCCGGGCTTCCTCACCAAGCCGCGCCCGCTGCCGGCCACCCGCCAGGTCTACATGGTGCAGCGCAAGCCCGGCGGCCAGGGCAAGACGCTCGGCAAGACGTCCGGCTGGGTGCACCGCGCCACCGTCAAGATGAAGGGCGTCGAGCAGATCTCCGGCGCCACCTACGACAAGATCGACGACGCCGGCCTGCACATCACGATCCGGGACAAGGAGGGCAACGTGACCGGCTCACGAGTCCTCGAAGTCGACAACGTGGTCGTCTGCGCCGGACAGGAGTCGGTCCGCGACCTCGTCGACCCGCTCACCGAGGCCGGGGTGATCACGCACGTCATCGGCGGCGCCGATCTGGCCTCCGAACTCGACGCCAAGCGCGCCATCCGCCAGGGCACCGAGGTGGCCGCCGGCCTGCCGTGACCTGACGTCGTAACGGATAAGACTGTGGTTCGGTGCCAGATACTGGCACCGAACCACAGTCTTATCCGTTACCGACCACTAGGGACGCTCGATCAGCTTGTAGTCGACGAGCAGTTTGCCCACCTCGTTGTCGGTGAACTTCTCGTACACCTTCTCCCGCAGGAAGTGCGGTCCCGGGAGTTGCACCTCGGCGCCGTCGCGGAGCCGAGCCGTCGCGTTCAGCAGCGCGCGGACGTCGTACGTCGAGCCGAACACCTCCGGGACCCCGCGCTCGACTCCGAGGAGCGTGTACACCGCCTCCATCGGTGTGCGGACCGAGTACTCGGTGGTGAAGATGCAGTCGCGCGTAGAGCTCTCGGCGAACTGGCCGATGAAGGCGAAGTTCACCGCGCCTTCCGGCACCACGTCGGGTCGGTCCCCCGCCTGCCGCGGCATGAAGAAGGACGTCACGTACGGCATCATCACCGGCACCGTCTTGGCGCCGGTCGCCGCCAGCTCGTCGATCTCCTCGACGGGAACTCCCATGTGGTACAGCCACTCCCGGGTGATCTCCTCTCCCGTGCACTCATTCATCGGCTTCTTGACGTAGTCACCGGGCACGTCGACGAACAGCGAGTAGACCCACGCGACGATCTGGTCCTTCGGCTGGTTCTTGAAGTGCGGCTGGCGGTTCACCGTCCAGCTCAGCAGCCAGCTCGAATCGCGCACCGACACGATTCCGCCCGTGACGACCTTGCCGCTGAACGGATCGCGCTTGCAGATCCTCTGGATGTACTTCGGGATGCGCTCGTCGAGAGTGGTGACCGTCGCGGACTCCCACTTGGTCGCATCGATGTCGCCGGCGAAGACATCGGGACGTCCGAACGACGGATCCTTGGCGGCGATGCGCCGCCACAGCTCCCAGGCGGGCGCGGGCCCGCGGTCGAGCCGAGCGGGCTCGTGGTGACTGCCGTCGTCGGAGTTCTCGGTCAACGATCCGATCGTCATGAACACCAGATCGTCTGCGCCGAGATCGACGCCGCCCGCCTCACCGTCGGCGATCCAGTCGATGCGCGTGGCCTGCTTGCGGTCGCCGTCGATCTCGAAGCCGACGTCGGTGACTTCCGTGGAGAACCGGAACTCGACTCCGCGGTCGAGGAGCCACTTGTACAGCGGCATGACCAGCGACTCGTACTGGTTGTACTTGGTGAATTTGAGCGCCGAGAAGTCCGGCAGACCGCCGATGTGGTGGACGAAGCGATGCAGGTAGAGCTTCATCTCAAGGGCGCTGTGCCACTCCTCGAACGCGAACATGGTGCGCCAGTACAGCCAGAAGTTGCTGGCTAGGAACTCGGAGCCGAAGACCTCGTCGATCCGCTTGTTCTCCATCTCCTCGCGGGTGGCGAGGAAGATCTTCACCAGTTCCTTCTGCGCCTTGTCGCTCAGGCCGAACTCCCCGTTGGTCTGCGCGTCCTTGCCCTGTTCGACGGTGGCCCGTTGCAGAGAGAAGTTGGGGTCGTCCTTGTTCAGCCAATAGAACTCGTCCAGGACGCTGGCCCCGTCGATCTCCATCGATGGAATGGACCGGAACAGATCCCAGAGACACTCGAAGTGGTTCTCCATCTCCCGCCCACCGCGGATCACGAAGCCCTTCTTCGGAACCGCGATTCCGTCGAGTGCGCCGCCGGGGAGGTCGAGCCGCTCGAGAATCGTGATCTTCTCGCCCGACATCTGCCCGTCGCGGATCAGGAACGCCGCGCCGGCGAGTGACGCCAGGCCCGCGCCGACGAACCAGGCCGTCTTGTCGTCTACCCCCTCCGGTTTGCGGGGACGAGCGAATGCCTCGTAATTGCCGCTGCTGTGATACATCGCTTCCTCTGTTCGCTGGGAATCAGTCGGTCGTCGATCGACAGGCCCAGTATGGCCCGCGCCCGCCGGGCTCGCCCGTCATCGACGGACGAGGGTTCGGCGGACTCGGCGACCGCGAACCGTAGACTGTCCGCCATGCCTCTTCCCGTTCCCCGACCCGCTGCGCGCGCCGTGGTCACCGGTGCCTCCTCCGGCATCGGCATGGCCCTGGCCCGGACACTCGCCGAACGCGGGTACTCGCTGATCCTGGTCGCGCGACGCGGCGAGATCCTGGAGAGGCTGGCCACCGAACTCCGCGGTCAGCACGCGGTGGACGTCGACGTCCGCGCCGTCGACCTCTCCGACCTCGACGCCGTCGACCGACTGTGCACCGAACTCGCCGGCCGGGAGATCTCGATTCTGGCCAACAACGCGGGCATCGCGACATTCGGTCCGCTCGCCGATCTGGACGCCGGCTACGAGCGGTCGCAGATGCGGCTCAACGCCAACGCCGTCCACGACCTCACGCTCGCCGTGCTGCCGCAGATGGTGAAGCGCGGCTCGGGCGGCATCCTGATGGTCGGGTCGGCCGCGGGCAACATGCCGATCCCGAACAACGCGACCTATGCGGCCACCAAGGCCTTCGTCAACACCTTCAGCGAATCGCTCCGCGGCGAGCTGAAGGGCACCGGAGTCCACGTCACCCTGCTCGCCCCCGGGCCGGTTCGCACGCACACGCCGTCGGCCGACGAAGCGTCGATCGTCGACAAGCTGGTCCCCGACTTCCTCTGGCACGACTCCCGGAAGGTCGCCGAGATGAGCCTGGATGCACTGGGGCGAAACAAGATGCGCGTGGTGCCCGGTTCGCTGAGCAAGGCGATGTCGGTGGCCGGCGGGTACTCGCCACGAGCGGTGGTCGCACCGATCGTGGGCAGGTTCTACGGCAAGCTCGGCGACGGCGAGTAGGCCGTCACCGCACACGAGCCGACGCGCGACGAGCCCGGCCACTACAGTTGGTCGGGTGCAAGACAAACTCGTGTGGATCGACTGTGAGATGACCGGCCTCGACGTCGGGTCCGACAAGCTCATCGAAATCGCCGCTCTCGTCACCGACAGCGACCTGAACATCCTCGGAGAGGGCGTCGACGTGGTGATCCACGCCGACGACGAGGCCCTCGCGGCCATGCCCGACGTCGTCACCAAGATGCATGCCGACTCCGGGCTCACCGAGGAGGTCCGTGCGTCGACGGTGACCCTCGCCGAAGCGGAGAAGGCCGTTCTGGACTATCTGCGCGAGCACATCACCACAGCCGGCGCCGCTCCCCTGGCCGGCAATTCGATCGCCACCGATCGCGGCTTCATCGCCCGGGACATGCCCGAGCTCAACGCGTACCTGCACTACCGCATGGTCGACGTCAGCTCCATCAAGGAGCTGTGCCGTCGCTGGTTCCCGCCGATCTACTTCGGCCAGCCGCAGAAGGGTCTCGCGCACCGGGCACTGGCTGACATCCGCGAGTCGATCCGCGAGCTCCGGTACTACCGCGAGGCAGCGTTCGTCGCCGCCCCCGGCCCGGACGCCAAGTCGCTCGAGAAGATCGTCGAGAAACTCGGACCCGCGTAAACCTGCTGGTCAGCAACCGATTGGAGTTTCCGGGTGAAAACCCGCTAGAGTATGGGCCTGGCCCGAGAAACAATGTGTGAACATTGCGGTCGGTGCCGATGGTGACTGTAGTTCAGTTGGTAGAGCACCAGGTTGTGATCCTGGCTGTCGCGGGTTCGAGTCCCGTCAGTCACCCCGACGAGAGCGCCTGATCTGTCGCAAGACGGATCAGGCGCTCTCTCGTCGTCCGGGCATCGACCCGAACTCTCGGATCACACCGGCGTGATGTCCGTCGGCTGCCAACTCTTGTCGAAGTAGGCCTTCGTCGGGCTGTAGAAGCGCAGGATCGCGAACCACCCGTCCCCCGGTGCGGTCTGCACCCAGTTGCCGTCGACGACCCCGTCCGGCTGCGACGGGGAGAAATGCAATGTGATCGAACCGTCCGGATCCGGGACCGCAGCCGGTGTCGGGTAGCTCTGCGAGCCCGCCCGCGGATACCGCTGGTCGGTGACGAGCATCGAACGAGTCTGGTTGTCGTAGAGGGTGATCGACCAGAACGCAGCGCCGGGGATGCCATCGGGCAGCGTCACCGTGTAGTGCCTGCCGCCGTCGAGGCCGTCGCCGTTCGCGTCCATCGTCGCACCGATGTACTGCGAACCCATGCCGGTCAGGTTCATGCACATCGCGGGAGTGATGCCGGTCGCCAGGTAGAAGAAGGACGCGCGGGCGAGGTTGAGCTTGGCTCCGCGGTCCGGGAACGGCTCCAATCCGTTCGCGGTGATCAACGGCGGCGGCGTCTGGAAGCTGTAGCCGCCCGCGAAAAGCGGTGACGTCCAATGCAACCCGGTGCCCGGATAGAAGCTGAAGCCCTCGGCCTCCCGCGGGCGGAAGGCCACCGAGCGGGTCACCGCGTTCGCCGTCGCGGCCGCCTCCTCCAGAATGCCGCGCATCCGGTCGTCGGGCGCGAAGTCCAGCCCGTGGCGGATACCCGCCCCGGCGATCGGGGCGGCGATCTCGGGATCGAGCGCCGACGCCGGCTCGGCCTGAATCGCCTCGTTCAGCATCTCGTAGAAGGTGGTGTCGACCGGAATGATGGTGCTGATCGCCAATCCGGAGCCTTCGACGAACCTCGGCGTCGCGAGTTCCTCGACCTGCCCCAGCGGTGTGTGCCCCTGCAGGAACGTGCCGACGGGGAATCCGATGCCCCCCGGTGCGTACCGCGCGAACGACAGCTGCTCCTTGATCCGAGCGACCGCCGGCGCCGGGTCGTCGTTCTCCAGGAACGCCCGGCCGATCACGCTGATCCGGTTCGTCCGCGACCGGAAGACGTGGTAGCCGCCCGACGGCAGCGGGCCGTCGTAGTCCGGACCGGCGAACAGGTACAGGCCGCCGTGCCCGCGATCGGGTCCCGGAACGCCGAAGTCGGTGATCCATCGCCACCACATGTCGTCGACGATCGACAGCGTCCGCTCCGGAGCCCGCATCACCATCGGCCCGTCGGACAGATCGAGGAAGGTCCAGAAATAGACGGTGTCGGCGTTCGCGGTGAGGAACAGCGACCGCGAGTCCATCAGCGAGCTGGTGAGGAAGACGTCCCCGTCCTCGATGCCCGCGGCGAGGAAGCCCTTGTGCGCCGCCCACAGTGAGACGGCCGGATAGCCGTTGACATACGCCTGATAGGCGTTGATTCGGTCGGCGACACCGTAGGCCGCGTCGGCGGATTCCACCGTCGGGACGCCCAGCGGAAACTCAAGTGTCCCAGCCTCTGTCATCACTTCGGCGGGAGTCGTATAGGAACTCAGATCGTAGGTCATGGTTCTCCTCGGAAGGTGCGTCGCGCACATGCTCGACCGCGTGATCCGATGGTGACACAACCGGCCGGATTCGACAGCTGTGTCCGGCTGCGCCCCGACCGTCCGCATGAACGAACGACACGAACGGCCGACTGGAATGAGTTCTCGGCTCCCGTCTCGCGCCCCCGCTCGGTACGCTCGGCGTGCGGCCGGCCACGACCACCGGCGACGACAGCGGGAGGGACCGTCGATGGACGAAGAACACTCTGAGCCGAGCGAGTCCACGAGCGAGAAGGGCCGTGCGCTGCGGTCGTGGCGCCTGTGGCTCTCCCCCGTGATCCTGGTGACGCTGGTGATGTCGGCGATGGCCGCGCTGTATCTCAGCAGCATCCTCGACCCGAATCACAACCTCCGCGCCTTCCCCATCGCCGTCGTCAACGAGGACGTCGGGGCCACCGATCCGACCGGCGCCCACGTGAACTTCGGCGACGAGATGCAGACGACCGTCGAGTCGAAGGTCGACGCCACCCAGGTCCGACTGGAGAACCTCAGCCGTGATGAGATGACCTCGCGGATGCGTGACGGCAAGCTGTACGGCGCGATCACCGTGCCGGCCGATTTCACCGCCAAGACGATGGCGCTGGCCCAGGCCTCGCTCGGGCCGTCCGGCGCACAGCGGCCGCAGGTCACCGTGCTCACCAATCCCCGATCCGGAACCCTGGGCAGTTCCCTGGTCACCTCGATGAGCTCAGCCGCACTCGCCGAGATGAACAAGACGCTCGGCGCCCGGCTGACCGAGTCGGTCAACGGCCTCGCCGCCCAGCAACGACCGCCTGCGCAGGTCAGCGGAGCCGCCGCGATGGTCCTGGCGCAGCCGATAGACATCGTGACCGTTCCCTTCGAGCCGCTGCCCGCGCACACCGGACTCGGCCTGTCCGCCTTCTACTACGCACTGCTGGTCCTGCTCGCCGGCTTCACCGGCGCGATGCTCGTCAACACTCTCGTCGACGGCTCGCTGGGATTCGTCGCGTCGGAGATCGGCCCGCGGATGATCCTCCGGCGCTCGCTCGGCCTCAACCGGTTGCAGGCCCTCCTGATCAAATGGGGCGTCATGGTGGCGACGAGCGTCGTGGTCTCGACCGCCTATCTCGGGATCGCGTCGGCGCTGGACATGCCGGTCGAGCACCGATCGACGCTCTGGGCCTACAGCACCCTGGCGATCATCGCGGTCGGCATCACCGCGCTCTCCGTGGTGTCGGCGTTCGGCGGCATCGGCATGCTGATCAACATGTTCGTGTTCGTCTTCCTCGGGCTGCCGTCGGCCGGTGCGACCATCCCCCTCGAAGCCGCGCCCCGCGCTTTCGCGTGGCTGTCGTCGTTCGAGCCGCTGCACCAGGTGTACCTCGGTGTCCGCGCGATCCTGTACTTCGACGCGCGTGGCAGTGCGGGCCTCACCCACGCGGTGATCATGACCCTGATCGGCCTCGCCGTCGGCGTCGCAATGGGACTCGGCACCGCCTACTACTACGAGCGCAAGGGCCTGCCGCGCCTGACGGTGCACGATCTCGCGCAAGAACGCACGACGGCCGCGGTCACCACGACTGATCCGATCTGATCCGGCTCCACCCCACGGCCCCTGTCGATATCCGCGACCGCCGTTCGTCACATAGATGTCGGGCGTTCGGCCCGACGCGACCACTGGAGGAGAAGATGAAGTACGCACTCTTGCTCATGGGACACGTCGATGATCCGGCCTGCGGAGAGACCGGCGGGGCGGACGCCGAGGAGTTCTTCGAGTTCGACAAGCAGATCACCGCCGCAGGCGTCGTCGTCAGTTCATTCGCCCTCGAAGAGGAACGCGTCGTCGTTCACACCGACGCGTCGGGCGAGCGGATGGTGGCGTCGTCGGGACCGTTCGCCGAGGTGCAGGAGTTCGTCGGCGGCGGTTACATCATCGACGTCGCCGACATAGACGAAGCCATCGAATGGGCCCGCCGCAGCCCGGGTTCAGCGCCCGGCGGTCACGTCGAGATCCGGCCGCTCGCGCCGTACTGATCGTGCGTGGCTCTTCGCCGCGGCGCCCGGCGGCCTCCCTCGAGGAGGTTCGCCGGGCGGTTGCGGCGCTCGACCGCGAGGCACGGGCACGCCTGCTCGCAGGCTTGACCGGGCGGTTCGGCGACCTCGATCTCGCCGAAGACTCCCTGCAGGACGCGATCGCCCAGGCGCTGGCCACCTGGCCGCGAACCGGCCTCCCGGATTCGCCCGGTGCCTGGCTCGCCACCACCGCCAAGCGCAAGGCCCTCGACGTGGTGCGCCGCGAGGGCGTCCTCACCGGCAAGCTCGCCCGCCTCGAAGTCGTCACTCGCGGCGAACCGGTCCCTACCGAGTTCGCCGATCCCGCGATCCGCGAAACGCCTGAGATCGACGACGAACTGCTCGGGATGTTCTTCGCCTGCACCCACGAGGTACTGAGTCCGGAGGACCGGATCGCGCTCACGCTCCGGTTCGTCGCAGGCCTGAGCACCGCGGAGGTCGCACACGCACTGCTGACTCCGGTCCCGACCGTCCAGCAGCGCATCGTCCGCGCGAAGAGGCGGATTCGGACGCTCGGGGTGCCGTTCACCGTTCCGGCTGCAGCCGACCTTCCGTCTCGGGCCGCGGGGGTGCTCCGCGTGGTGTATCTGCTCTACTCCGAGGGCTTCGCGAGGTCGACCGGGCCGTCGCACGTCCGCGACGATCTCACCGCGGAGGGTCTCCGGCTGTGTCGGCTGTTGCACGCCCCTGCTGCCGACAGCCGAGACGACCGGGCTACTGGCCCTGCTCGTGCTCACCGAAGCGCGAAGGCCGGCGCGGCTCGACGCAGCCGGCCTCCCCGTGCCGTTGTCGCAGCAGGATCGCAGTCGGTGGGACCCGGCCCTGATGACTGAGGGGATCGGACTCGCCGAGACAGCGGCGGGTACCCGCGACGCCGGTCCGTACGCAATCCAGGCGGCCATCGCGGCGGTCCACGCCGAGGCGACCGATTCGGCGCACACGGACTGGGCGCAGATCGCCGTCCTGTACCGGCTGTTGGAGTCCCACGACAGCGGTCCGGTGGTCCGACTGGGCCGCGCCGTCGCGGTCGGGCGGGCGTTCGGACCGGCGCGGGGTCTTCAGCTGCTCGACGACCCCGGGGTGACCGCCGCCCTCGACCGATACCGCCCGTTCCACATCGCACGGGCACTCATCCTCGCCGAGCTCGGCGACGGCGAGTCCGCCGCCGACGCGTACCGCAAGGCGTTGAGCCTGCCGGGCAATGCCGCCGAGGACGACTACCTCGCCGCCTCGCTGGCCGAGTGCATCACCGAGGACCCGTGAACCGGGCGAGACAAGCGAAGCGGTGGGCTGCCGGTCGGCCGCCCACCGCTTCTACGGAGTACTACTCGATCAGGCGTTGGCCGCCTCGAGCGCCGCGTTCAGCGTGGCGCTCGGGCACATGGCCTGCTCCAGCTTCTCGCCGTCCGCGAGGTAGTAGCCGCCGAGATCCACGGAGTGTCCCTGCACCGCGGCGATCTCGTCGACGATCTTCTGCTCGTCAGCGGCCAGTCGCTGTGCCAACGGCGCGAAACGCTCGGCCAGCTCGGCGTCGTCGGTCTGCGCCGCCAGTTCCTCGGCCCAGTACATCGCCAGGTAGAACTGGCTGCCGCGGTTGTCGAGCTCGCCGGTCTTGCGCGAGGGCGACTTCCGGTTGTCGAGCAGCTTGCTGGTGGCTGCGTCGAGCGTGGTGGCGAGGATGCTCGCCTTCGGGTTGTCGTTCTTGCGACCGAGATCCTCGAGGCTGGCGGCCAGGGCCAGGAACTCGCCCAGCGAATCCCAGCGGAGATGGTTCTCCTCCACGAGCTGCTTGACGTGCTTCGGCGCCGAACCGCCCGCACCGGTCTCATACAGACCGCCACCGGCCATCAGCGGCACGATCGAGAGCATCTTGGCGCTGGTACCCAGCTCCAGGATCGGGAAGAGGTCGGTCAGGTAGTCGCGCAGGATATTGCCGGTCACCGAGATGGTGTCGAGGCCGCGCATCGCGCGCTCCAGGGTGTACCGCATGGCACGGACCTGCGACATGATCTGAATGTCCAGACCCTCGGTGTCGTGATCCTGCAGGTACTTCTTCACGAGGGTGATCAGGTTGTTCTCGTGCGGACGGTACGGATCGAGCCAGAACACCGCGGGCATACCCGAGGCGCGTGAACGCGTGACGGCCAGCTTCACCCAGTCACGGATCGGCGCGTCCTTGACGATGCACATGCGCCAGATGTCGCCCTGCTCGACATCCTGCGACAGCAGGACCTCGCCGGTGGAGGCGTCGACGATGTTGGCGACACCGCCCTCCGGGATCTCGAAGGTCTTGTCGTGCGAGCCGTACTCCTCGGCCTTCTGCGCCATCAGCCCGACGTTGGGAACCGTGCCCATGGTGGTGGGATCGAAGGCGCCGTTGGTCTTGCAGAAGTTGATGATCTCCTGGTAGATCCGGGCGAAGGTGGACTCCGGCATCACGGCCTTGGTGTCCTTCTTACGACCGTCGGCGCCGTACATCTTGCCGCCGATGCGGATCATGGCGGGCATCGACGCGTCGACGATGACGTCGCTCGGCGAGTGGAAGTTCGAGATGCCGCGGGCCGAGTCGACCATCGCCAGCTCCGGGCGATGCTCGTGGCAGCGGTGGAGATCTTCGACGATCTCCTCGCGCTTGGACGCGGGCAGCGTGTCGATCTTCTCGTAGAGGTCGACCAGACCGTTGTTGACATTGACGCCGAGTTCGTCGAACAGATCACCGTGCTTGGCGAACGCGTCCTTGTAGAACACCTTGACCGCGTGACCGAAGACGATCGGATGCGAGACCTTCATCATCGTCGCCTTGACGTGCAGCGAGAACATGACGCCGGTCTCCTTGGCGTCGTTCAGCTGCTCTTCGTAGAACTCGAGCAGCGCCTTCTTGCTCATGAACATGCTGTCGATGACGTCGCCCTTCTCCAGCGGCACCGTCTTCATCACGTGCGTCTCGCCGTCCGGGGTCACCACCTCCATGCGCGCGTCGCAGGCGTGGTCCATGATCATCGACTTCTCGCCGGCGTAGAAGTCGCCGTGCGTCATGTGCGCGACGTGCGACTGCGACGCCATCGACCACTTGCCCATGCTGTGGGGGTTCTTGCGCGCGTACTCCTTGACGGCCTTCGGCGCGCGTCGATCGGAGTTGCCTTCGCGGAGAACAGGATTGACCGCGCTACCCAGGCAGGCGCCGTAGCGGTTCCGGATCTCCTCCTCTTCGGGGGTCTTCGGATCCTGCGGGTAGTCGGGAATCGCGTAGCCCTTGTCCTGCAGCTCGTGGATCGCGGCGTTCAGCTGCGGCACCGACGCGCTGATGTTGGGGAGCTTGATGATGTTCGTCTCCGGCAGCTGCGTGAGACGGCCCAGCTCCGCGAGGTTGTCCGAGACCTTCTGCTCGTCGCTCAAGTAGTCCGGAAAGGCCGCGAGAATGCGCGCGGCGACGGAGATGTCACTCGTCTGGACATCGATGCCCGCCGGCTCTGCGAAGGTGCGGATGATCGGCAGGAAGGCCGATGTCGCGAGCCGCGGCGCCTCGTCGGTGAGGGTGTAGATGATCGTCTGGTCCTTGGAGGCCATAGGTGAAAACCTCATTCTGATCGTCGTTCTTGTGGAACTCTCGGTTAGTCAGCGTCCACCATTGTCCCGCGTGGAGTGACCTGATCCAATCGGACTGGGGAATGCGAGACCTTGCACACACTCGACCGGGCAGCGACCTGCGATGCTAGCTGGAGTAAGCGGCCGGAACGCCCCCGTCGAACTGCCGATCCGTGCCGCCTACCGCCCACTCCCGTGCAGGGTGGCACGCAGTTGGCC
Source organism: Gordonia neofelifaecis NRRL B-59395 (assembly GCF_000192435.1). Classification (GTDB taxonomy): domain Bacteria; phylum Actinomycetota; class Actinomycetes; order Mycobacteriales; family Mycobacteriaceae; genus Gordonia; species Gordonia neofelifaecis. The sequence continues at coordinate 63,255 of NZ_AEUD01000005.1, read as the reverse complement.
GGCGAGCCACCGCTCATACTCCGCAGGAGACCAGCCCGACTGCCGGACAAGACGACTGAAGACGTCGGGCGAGTTGAGCGTCCACACAGCGTCGACGATCTGCGGCAGGTCCGCTGACGGCCAGCCCATCCGATCAGCCAGCGCAGTGACTGCATGCGTCGACCCGACGCGACGCTCGCGTTCGATCGTCGCCGCGAACTCGCCCGCACCGCGGTCCTGAGGTGCGCCCGGGCCGAGCACCGCCCCGACGATCTCCCCGACCCGCTCATACAGGCGCGCGGTGTGATGCGCGTACGCGTCCGCCCACTCGTCCACGGACTCGGCTGCACCGAGTCTCAGGAACTCGGGCCGCCTGCTCATCGGTATCGGTTCGTCGTCTCCCACCACCGCGACGTCGTAGACGGCTTTGAGCACTGCGGACTTGCCGCCGATCGAGTTGTAGACCGTCTGGGGACTCACCTGGGCGGATTCGGCGAGGGCGGCGATGCTGAACGTCGCGTAACCGCCGTCGACGATCAACCTCCTCGCTCCGGCGAGGATCCGCCGCCGGGTGGCGGACGCCGCCTCGGATCTCGCGGTGTTGTCGTAGGTCCGAGCCATTGACCACGCTCCATTTCCGGTGGAAGATTATTCCATTGGAATGATGTTCTACTCAATAGGAGGTCATCATGTCCAATGCCGCCGCCCCCGCCGCCCACCGGGTCTTCGACGCCATCAACACCGGGGAGCTGTCGTGTCTGCCCGAGTGCGTGACCACCGATTTCGTCGATCACGGTTCGCCATTCCCCTTGGAGCCGGGTCCCGCCGGCTATGCGCAGATCCTCGGGTTCGTCCACGACGGGCTGCAGATCCGCTACCGGCTCGAGGACTTCATCGAGACCCCGGATCGCATCGTCATCCGCGCGACCGCATCCGGCGTCGGTCTCGCTGAGTTCCACGGACCGGCCGCGGCCGGGAAGCCCTACGAGATGACGACCGTGCACATCTACCGCACCGAGGGCGACCGTCTCGCCGAACACTGGGGCGTTCGTGACGAGCTCGGCGCGATGGTGCGGATGGGCGTGGTGCCGGCGCCTTCGCCGCTCTGACGCAACTGGGCTAGCCGACGGCCGGCCACGATCCCGACATCGCCCATAGACGGACAGCGGCATAGCTCCGGTACGGTCGCCACAGCTCGCTGACAGTGCCGGCGTTCGGCACCATGCGGCGCAGCACTGCATCCGACTCCGGGAACACGTCGGGATCGGTCGTCGACCGCACGGCGAGATAGTCGAGCGTCCACCGCCCGATGCCGTACAGCGGCGCGAGGTCCTCGCGCGCGGGCAGCGCGACCCACGGACCGCGGTCGGCGAAGAACGCCGCGACGCCGAGCACGGTCCGGGCGCGGGCGCGGGTGACCCGCAGCGCGGACTGCACTTCGCCGGGTGGAACTCGTGCCAGCACTCGAGGAGCTGGGAACCTCATCAATCCGGCCGGTCCCGGCGTCCCGAACGCGGCGACGAGTCGCGATCCGAACAGCCGCCCCGCCGCCAGCGTCACCTGCTGGCCGAGAACCGTCAGGACCACGGCTTCGAACGGATCGGCCATCCGGGTGATCCGCATTCCCGGTCGGACCGCGATCTGGTCCGCGAACACCGGATCGCGACTCAGGTGCTCGTCGATCGTCAGGACGTCGGCGCCGAGATCGAACATCTCGCTGATCCGCGCGCCGACCGGCGACGCCGCGCCGCCACGCAGCAGTTCCGGGTCCGCGACGGCGACGGTGACACCGCCGCCGTCCAGAGTGCACTGAACCGGCTCTGCACGTCCGCCGATCTCGAGGAGCCGGGTGACGCGGCATGCCTCGGGGGCGATCCTCGTGAGTCCGTCGATCCGGTGCGCGGACAGGACGCCGAGGGCGCCGCGATGGTCGAAGGGACCCTCGGCCGCCAGCCGGAGCGAGGTCAATCCGGCCATACGCCCGACGTCCCCCGCCGGTGCGAACCCATCAGATGGGTGTCGACGATCCCGACCGCCTCCATCAGGGCGTACATCGTCGTCGGACCGACGAATGAGAACCCCTCTCTCCGTAGGGCTTTGGCCATGGCCTTCGATTCCTCACTCTGCGTCGGAACGTCGGCGAAGGTGCGCGGGCGCGGCGTGTCGGCAGGTTGGAAGCCCCAGACGAAATCGACGAGGCCGCCCTTCTCGCGGAGGGCGACCGTCGCACCCGCATTCGTGATCGCGGCCTGGATCTTGGCCCGGTTGCGGACGATTCCGGCGTCGTTCATCAGCCGCTCGACGTCGTCGTCGCCGTACGCGGCCACCTTCTCCGGATCGAAGTCGTCGAACGCCGCCCGGAACGCCGGGCGTTTCCGCAGGATCGTCGCCCACGACAGCCCGGACTGGAACGCCTCGAGGCTGAGCCGCTCGTACATTCCGCGCTCGTCGCGGACCGGCATGCCCCACTCGGTGTCGTAGTACGTGCGCATCAGCGGATCGGCGCTCGCCCATGCGGGGCGCGCCAGACCGTCGTCGCCGACGACGACGCCGGGGTCGGGTTCTGCAGCCATGTGTCCTTCCTACCGGGCGACGGCCGGATCCGTCGTGCGGGTGGAGTATGCCGGTGGAGTGTTCAGCCCGGCAGGCCGGTCTCGCGGAGGGTGATGTTGATCCGGCCCGCTGCGAGACCGCAGTCGACGGGCGCCGTTCCCGGCAGCACCTTCTGCACCCCGTGGTAAGCGAACCGCGCGGGGCCGCCGAAGACGAAGAGGTCGCCGGACTCGAGGTCGAGGTCTGTGTAGGGCCTGCCGCGACCGTCGGAATTGCCGAATCGGAAGCGCGCGGTGTCACCGATCGAGAGGGAGACCACCGGCGCCGAGGAACGCTCGTCCCGGTCCTGGTGCATTCCCATCCGCGCCGCGTCGTCGTAGAAGTTCACCAGCGCGGTGTCCGGGGTGTAGAGGTCGGCGGCGGGGTCTCCCGCGGCGGTGAGCGCCAGTCGTCCGAGCCGTACCAGCCACTCCGGGAAGGCGAGCACCCGACGGCCGTTGACGTCGGTCGCCTCGCGAGTGTATTCGTATGGCCGCCAATGCCATCCGAGACAGACGGTCTGCACGCTCATTCGGTGGGCGCCGATCCTCGCGGAGTGCGGTGGCACCGGGCCCGCCGCCCAGGTCCGGAACTGGCCGACCACCCACCGTTGCTGTTCGGGTGTCAGCCAGTTCGGGATCAGGACCGCACCCTCGGGCAGGGCGGGGACCGTCCGGCCGAGTTCGCCGTCGTCGAAGAACATGTCCATCAGCGCCTACCTCCCCTCATGCGGCATCGTGGAAGACGAGCCCCAGGCTGAACCGCTCACCGCTGTGAACCGTCGACACCCCGTGACGCACCGGTGCGGCCGACCAGCCGCGCGCCGAGGCCACCGGCCGCTCACTCGTGGTGAACGCGAGCCCGTGCCCGTGGGGGACGGTGAACGACGTGCCGCGGGACTGCGCGCGAGCCCGCTGTTCCACGAGAAGGAACTCCCCGCCGGTGTGGTCGGCGCCGGGCTCGCTCAGGTTCACCACGACCTGGAGCGGAAAGACCATGTCGCCGTACAGGTCCCGATGCAGGGCGTTCCAGTCTCCGGCGCCGTACCGCAGCAGGATGGCCGTCGACCGGGTCTGTCCCGCGAGATGACAGCGGTCCAGCCATTCGTCGAGCGAGTCCGGCCACTCCGGCGCTCTGCCGAGCCTGGTCCACCAGTTGCGGACGATCGGCAGCAGTCGCGGATACAGCGCCTGCTTGAGTTCCTCGACGACCTCGGGGTACGGCCGCGACAAGTACCGGTACTCGCCGCTGCCGAACCGGTACCGCGCCATGTCGATCGTGGATCGGAAGCGGTCGTCGTCCCGGTAGAGCATCCGGAGACCGGCGCATTCCGCCGCGGTCAGCAGTTGCGGCAGGACCGCGCCACCCACCGCGTCGAGTCCGTCTTCCACTGCGTCCCAGTCGGCCTCGGCGACCCGAGCGCCGATGTCCACGGCGCTCATGCCGCGCCTTCCAGGGTCAGCAGCGACGTCTTCGCCTCGACACCGCCCAGATACCCGCCGAGTCCGCCGTCGGCGCGCAGCACCCGATGGCACGGCACCACGACGGGCAGCGGATTGGTGGCGCAGGCGGTCCCGACGGCGCGGACGGCGTTCGGGTTGCCGACCGACGTCGCGACCTCCTTGTACGACTGCGTGGTGCCGTAGCCGATGTGCGGGAGATACTGCTGCACCCGCTGACGGAATCCGGACGACAGCCGGAAGTCGAGCGGCACGTCGAACAGGCGACGCCGGCCGGCGAAGTACTCCTCGAGCTCCGCCGCCACCGCATCGAGTCGCCGCGGGGCACGAAGGAGCCGCGGGCTCACCGTCGCCGCGAGCGCGTCGAGCACCGCGTCGAAGCCCTCACGTTCGAACGCGACGCGCACCAGTCCGGTCTCGGTCGTCGCCAGCAGCAGCGGTCCGATCGGAGTGTCGACGGTGCGGTAGGCGACGTCCAGGACGGTCGCCTCGACAGCGGCGGTCGCGAGCCCGGCCCGCAGCCGACTCAGGTCGTCGTCGGAGACCGGGAACAGCCCGGTCCGGTCGATGTCAGTCATCGCCGTCCTCCTTCTGGTAAACGGTGCGCAGAGTCTTGATGCCGTCGGCGGCGGCGCGGCGCACCGCCGCAGGTGTGCCGCCGATGATCTCGGCGGTCTCGACGTGCGAGAGTCTGCCGAGGTAGTGGTAGCCGACCGCGAGGCGCTGCCGCTCGGGCAGTTTCGCGACCGCGGCCCACAGATCGTGTCCGTCGCGCCCGGGGATCCCGTCGTGTGACTGGCCGTCGGGAAGATCACCGGTCGGGACCGCGGTGCGCGAGCGGGCCCGCGTCACGTCGATCGCCTTGCGCTGCGCCACCCGGACCAGCCAGGCTTCGACGTTCGTGTCGTCGTCGAGGTCGGGCCAAGCCCGCAATGCGGCGAGGAAGGTCTCCGACCACGCGTCGTCGGCATCGGGCCCCGCACCCAGCACCGCGCGGCACACGCGCAGCACGGTGGCACCGTGCCGCTCGACGGTTCGCTCGAATGGTTCTCGCATCGGTCAGAACAGCCTGGCCTCGGCGGCCTCCGGCGGTTCCTCGATCTCCAGCAGACGCCGCTTGCGGTCAAGCCCGCCGGCGTAGCCCGTGAGCGAACCGTCGGCGCCGATCACCCGATGGCAGGGAACGATGACGCTGATCGGATTCCGTCCGACGCATTGGCCCACCCGCTGCGCCAGTCTCGGGTTGCCGAGCCGGCGCGCGAGCTCGCCGTAGGTCGTCGTCGTTCCGTACGGGATCTCGCGGAGCAGGGCCCACACGCGCTCGGAGAACTCGTCCCCCGCCGTCGTGATCTCGACGTCGAACTCCCTGCGCTCACCTGCCACGTACTCGTCGAGCTCCCGTGCGGTCTGAGCGAAGACCTCGTCGTCGGCGCTCACCGGATCGCCGTAGTCCGACTCCGGCGGAAGATGCCAGTGATGCGGAAAGTACACCGCGGCCAGCGCCGGTCCGTCGGCGATCATCGTCAGGTCGCCCAGTTCGGTGTGCACCACCGCATGCCGTCTCGTCATCGCACTCACCTCTCTTTCCATTCATAGAGCAGACGCGGGCCGGGCGGGAAGTGTGAGGTGCGAGTCCGGACTCCTCTTCGGTCCTGCCTCGCGTTGGCCTAAGGTCGACGTCGATGAACGGCGACGAGGTCTGGTACGCGAGCTACGGCTCCAACCTGTGCGCGGCGCGACTGACCTGCTATCTCGCCGGTGGGCGCCCGGTCGGCGGCAGGCGCACGTACCCGGGCGCGCGCGACGCGACTGCACCGGCGCGCGACCTGGCGCTGACCCTGCCGGGCCGGATCTACTTCGGCGGCTCGTCGACCACCTGGGGCGGCGGCATGGCCTTCTACGATCCTCATCGGCCCGGACCGACCGCTGCCCGTGCCTACCTCGTCACCGTCGAACAGTTCGCCGACATCGCGATGCAGGAGATGGATCTCGCCCCGCATCCGGGCAGCCCGGTGGAGCGGGCCCTGCGCGATCGGTCGCTGCTCGCCGCGGACGGGCAGTCGTACCAGTGCGGCTCCGGACTCTATTCACGGCTGCTGCGCGTCGGCACACTGGACGACCTGCCGGTCCTCACGTTCACCGCGTCGCACGGGATCGACGACGTCCCGCACATCGCGCCGACTCCCCCGTATCTGTCGATGATCGGCGCCGGGCTCGCCGAGTCGCACGGGTGGTCGGAGGCCGAGGTCGCGGAGTATCTCGCCGTCCGCTCCCCGCGCTGACAGCCGCTCCCTCAACCTGCATCCGCGCATGTCCGGAGGTGAGCGGATGCAGGTTGAGAGAGCGGATGCGGCCGGAGTACGCGGAGCGGGGAGTTCACCTCCGCACGAGCCGCTAGGGTCGGGGTTGTGAACCGTCCGAACAGTCCCGGCGCCGACGATCGAGTCACACTGCGTGTCCTCGTCTACTCCGACGATTCCGGAACGCGCCGTCAGGTTCTCGGAGCACTCGGCGAGCGGCTGCACCCCGATCTTCCCGACCTGGAGTTCATCGAGGTCGCCACCGCACCGATGGTGCTGGCCCACCTCGACGACCGCAGCGTCGACCTCGCCGTGCTGGACGGCGAGGCCGCGCCGACCGGCGGCATGGGACTGGCGAAGCAGATCCGCGACGAGTACGAGCCGTGCCCGCCGCTGCTGGTCCTGATCGCGCGAGAGGCCGACCGCTGGCTCGCCGACTGGTCCCGCGCCGACGCCACCGCGATGCTGCCCGTCGACCCGCTGGAGTTGCCGCGGACGGTCGTCGGACTGCTGCGGTAGCGCGCCGACTGACCGGCATCGGGCGTGGGACTAGTATCCCGAACGCCGGGCGATGGAACGCATCTCGATCGTCGGGTGGACGAACTCGTCCGACCCGGGATGCGCTGACTGCAGAAGGACGACCAATGCAAACGCCGACCGGGGCGACGACCGCCGAACGGATCATCGTCGCCGCCGAACGACTGTTCAGCGAGCGAGGCCTGAACGCCGTCTCACTGCGAGAGGTCGGCGCCGAGGCCGGACAACGCAACAGCGGCGTGGTCCAGTACCACTTCGGCGACAAGGAGAAGCTGCTCGCCGCGATCCTCGACTACCGAATGCAGAGCATCAACGACGCCCGCACTCGAATGCTCGCCGAGCTCGACGCGGACGGCCGGTCCGGCGACCTGTGCGCGATCCTCGAAGCGTTCATCCTGCCGCTGGCCACCGATGACGCGACCGACACTCACTACGTGCGCTTCCTGTCTCAGCTCCTCGCCGATCCGCTGCGCCGCACCGGATTCAGCAGCGCTGCCGCCAGCAGCCTGCGCGACGTCTGGGGACGGATCGGCCAGGCGCTGGCGGGCCTGCCCGACGACGTCGTCGCCGACCGGCTGTCGATGCTCGTCAACATGGCGATCCGGACCGTCGCCGACCACGAGGGCGAGGCCACCCGGCCCGGCACCCCGTGGCTGGTCCACCTCGTCGACGCCTCGCTCGGGCTGCTGACCGCACCGGTGACCCCGACCGCGACTCAGAGCTGAAGCGACTTGGTCTCCAGGAACTCCTCGAGGCCGTGCTCGCCGAGTTCGCGGCCGACGCCGGACTGCTTGTAGCCGCCGAACGGTGCGTTCGGATTGAACGCACCGCCGTTGATGGCCACCTGGCCGGTGCGGATGCGACGGGCGACCCCGCGCGCCACCTTCTCGTCGGCCGACCACACCGCGCCGGACAGTCCGTACACGGTGTCGTTCGCGATCTCGACCGCTTCGTCGATCGTGTCGTAGGCGATGATCGACAACACCGGTCCGAAGATCTCCTCGCGATGGATGTCCATGTCGCGAGTCACCTCGGAGAAGACCGTCGGCTGGACGTAGTAGCCGCGGTCCAGCCCGTCGACGGGCGCACTGCCGCCGGTCACCAGCTTGGCACCCTGCGCCACGCCGCCGTCGATGTAAGCGCGCACGCGGTCGAGCTGCGCCGACGACACCAGCGGCCCGAGGCGCACACCGTCGGCCTTCGGATCGCCGACGGTGAACGTCTCGGCGATGGTCGCCGCCAGCTCCTCCACCTCCGCGAGCCGCTCACGCGGCACGACGAGTCGCGTGAGCGCGGCGCACGTCTGTCCCGAGTTGATCATCGCGCCGGCGATCGCCGCGGGCATCACCTCGGCCAGATCCGCGTCCGGCAGCACGACGTTCGGGCTCTTGCCGCCGAGTTCGAGGGCGACCCGCTTGACCGTGTCGGCCGCGGCCTTGGCGACGAGCTTGCCCGCGGCGGTGGAACCGGTGAACGACACCGCGTCGATGTCGGGATGCGCGGCGATCGCGTTCCCGACCACCGGACCGGTACCGCTGACCAGATTGAACACGCCCGGCGGCAGTCCGGCCTCGTCGAAGATCTCCGCCAGCCGCCACGCGTCGAGGGGCGCGACCTCACTGGGCTTCACGACGACGGTGTTGCCGCCGGCCAGCGCGTAGGCGGTCTTCGCGGCGATCTGATGCAGCGGGTAGTTCCACGGCGTAATGGCTCCGACGACGCCGATCGGCTCCCGGACGATCGTCGAATTGCCTTGCTGTGTCTCGAATTCGAAGGCCTCGGCCACGTCGGCCGCATGCCTGAACGAGTTGATGGGCATGCCCATCTGAACGGCTCCGGCGAACCAGGTCGGCGAGCCCATCTCCTCGGAGATCAGATTCGCGAGGTCCGCACTCGACTCCGTGAGCCGGTTTCCGACGTCACGCAGTAGCGCGGCGCGCTCGGCGACGGGTGTCCGCCACCAGCCGTCGAACGCGGCGCGTGCGGCGGCGACCGCCGCGTCGACGTCGGCCGCCGTGCCCGCGGGGACCGCGGCGATGACCTCTTCGGTCGCCGGGTTGATCACGTCGATCAGTCGCTCGCCCGCGGAGTCCACCCACTGGCCGCCGATGTAGAGCTTCGTGTAGTCGGTCACGTCTCTCCGATTCCTTCGTTGTCAGCGCCGGTCACAGCCCGTAGCTGCGCAGCACGCCCTTGCTGATGATGGTCTTCTGGATCTCGCTGGTGCCCTCGCCGATCAACAGGAACGGCGCTTCGCGCATCAGCCTCTCGATCTCATACTCCTTCGAGTACCCGTATCCGCCGTGAATCCGGAAACTCTCCTGCGTCACTTCGGCGCAGTACTCGCTCGCCAGGTACTTCGCCATCCCGGCGGCGACGTCGTTGCGGTCTCCGGAGTCCTTGAGCCGGGCAGCGTTGACCATCATCAGATGTGCCGCCTCGACCTTGGTGGCCATCTCGGCGAGCTTGAACGCGATCGCCTGGTGATCGACGATCGGCTTCCCGAACGTCTGCCGCTGCTGGGCGTAGCGGGCGGCGAGTTCGAAGCTGCGCAGGGCGACGCCGCAGGCGCGCGCCGCAACGTTGACCCGCCCGACCTCGACGCCGTCCATCATGTGCCCGAATCCCTTCCCCGGCGTGCCGCCGAGGATGTCGGAGGCCGCGGCGCGGTAGCCGTCGAAGATCAACTCCGTGGTGTCGATTCCCTTGTAGCCCATCTTGTCGATCTTTCCCGGGATCGTGATGCCGGGAACCACCTCGCCGAACCCGGCGGGCTTCTCGACCAGGAACGTCGTGAGGTTCCGGTGCGGCTTGTCGGCGCCCTCGTCGGTCTTCACGAGCGCCGCGACCAGCGTCGACGTTCCGCCGTTGGTCAGCCACATCTTCTGACCGTCGATGACGTAACCGTCGCCCTCGCGCACGGCGCGTGTCCGGATCGCCGCGACATCCGACCCGAGCTCGGGCTCGGACATCGAGAACGCGCCGCGCACCTCACCGGTCGCCATGCGCGGCAGGAACCGCTGCTTCTGCTCGTCAGTGCCGTGCCGACTGATCATGTACGCGGTGATGAAGTGCGTGTTGATCACGCCCGACACGCTCATCCATCCGCGCGCCAGTTCCTCGACGCACAGCGCGTACGTCAGCAGCGACTCACCGAGCCCGCCGTACTCGGTCGGGATCATCAGCCCGAACAGACCCATCTCCGCCATCTGGTCGACGATCTCCTGCGGATAGGTGTCGGAGTGCTCCAATTCCTGCGCGTTCGGAATGATCTCCTTGTCCACGAACGTCCGGACTGCGGCGAGCACGTCGGACTGGAATTCGGTGAGGCCGGGAGTCTGCGCGAGTCTGGTCACTGAGCTGATCCTGTCGGAGTCGGACGGGCGAGGAACGGTCGTGTGCGGCGCGGGTCACAGCGCACGCCGCTGGTGCCGTTATACGGGCAGGTCGACCGGCTGCCTGCGTCATGAGCATCGACTCTCGATCTGCTGACGACGCTCCGCGGCGCCCTGGGAGGGCCCACCGACCGACCGTTCCGTCGCCGCCCCCGGAACCACCTCGATCCCCGATTCCGCTGGCACGCTTCGGCGTTGCCGTCCGGCGGCCCCGAGGACACGCGACTTCACTGAGAAGTCCCACAGCGCACGCGTTTACGTGAGTAGGGTGTGGATTGAGTCACAGACCATCGCGGACGTGACAGCCGTCTCCCGGACGCGTTCGCGGAAGTGGAGGCTTTGCCGGAATGAACGCTTACGGACCGATCCTGATACTGGGCGGCGTCGCACTGGCGTTCGCCGTCGTGTCCGTGGTCATCTCGTCCGTGATCGGTCCGCGCCGGCGCAATCGAGCCAAGCTCGAAGCGTACGAATGCGGCATCGAACCGCTGCCTCCCACCGCCGGACTGGTCCAGCGCTTCCCGGTGAAGTACTACCTGACCGCGATGCTCTTCATCATCTTCGACATCGAGATCGTCTTCCTCTACCCCTGGGCGGTGGCGTCCGACAGCCTCGGCTGGTTCGGCCTGATCGCCGTCGCCCTCTTCATCGTCAACGTGTCGGTCGCCTACGCCTACGAGTGGCGCCGCGGAGGACTCCGCTGGGACTGACCCGAGAAGGACCCGTCAACCGAATACCAACCGACGTATCGCTCCCGCTCGTCCCGGGAGGTCGATCTGCCACGACTGGAGGAGGCGCACCATGGGGCTCGAGGAGCAACTGCCCGGCGGATTCGTGCTTAGCACCGTCGAGAGCCTCGCGGGGTACTTCCGCAAGGGGTCGCTCTGGCCCGCGACCTTCGGGCTCGCCTGCTGCGCGATCGAGATGATGGCGACCACCGCCGGCCGGTACGACCTCGCAAGGTTCGGCATGGAGGCGTTCCGCGCGTCCCCGCGCCAGGCCGACCTGATGATCGTCGCGGGCCGCGTCAGCCAGAAGATGGCGCCGGTGCTGCGCCAGATCTACGACCAGATGGCCGAGCCCAAGTGGGTACTCGCCATGGGCGTCTGCGCGTCGTCTGGCGGCATGTTCAACAACTACGCGATCGTCCAGGGCGTCGACCACGTGGTGCCGGTCGACATCTACCTGCCCGGGTGCCCGCCGCGTCCGGAGATGCTGCTGAACGCGATCCTCGAACTCCACGATCAGATCCAGCAGATGCCTCTCGGCGTGCACCGCGACGAGGCGATCCGGGCGGCCGAGGCGGCCGCGCTGTCGGCACCCGCCACCATCGAGATGAAGGGGCTGCTCCGATGAGCGACGAGGTCTCGCGGCCCGGGTCCGGGCACGAGGTGATCGGGACTCGGCACGGGCTGTTCGGCGCCACCGGCCCCGGCGACACGTCGGGATACGGTCGGCTGGTTGCACCGATCACTCTGCCCGGCAACACTTCCCGACCTTTCGGCGGCTATTTCGACGAGATCGCCGACGAACTCGAAGCCGGCCTGGCCCGGCGCGGTGTCGCCTACGACGACGCGGTCGAGAAGGTCGTCGTCGACCGCGGCGACATGACCGTCTTCGTCACCCGCGAGCATCTGCTGCCGGTCGCGGCGACGCTGCGCGACGAGCCCACTCTGCGTTTCGAACTCTGCCTCGGCGTCAGCGGCGTGCACTACCCGGAGGAGTCCGGCCGCGAACTCCACGCCGTCTACCCGCTGCGATCGATCACCCACAACCGGCGCATCCGGCTGGAGGTCGCGATCCCCGACGCCGACCCGCACGTGACCACCCTGCTGCCGGTGTATCCGACCGACGACTGGCACGAACGTGAGACCTACGACTTCTTCGGCATCGTCTTCGACGGCCATCCGTCATTGACGCGCATCGAGATGCCGGACGACTGGGAGGGGCACCCCCAGCGCAAGGACTACCCGCTCGGCGGCGTTCCGGTGGAGTACAAGGGCGCGACCATCGCGCCTCCCGAACAACGCAGGCGGTACAACTGATGACCGGCCGATCCTCGACGTTCACCGTAACCGGACGCGACTGGGAGGACGTGGTGACCGCGGTCCGCGAACGCGCGGCCGCGGGCCCCGACGACGAGCGGATCATCGTCAACATGGGCCCGCAGCACCCGTCGACGCACGGGGTGCTGCGGCTGATCCTGGAGATCGACGGCGAGACGGTCACCGAGGCCCGCTGCGGCATCGGCTACCTGCACACCGGGATCGAGAAGAACCTCGAGTTCCGAACCTGGACGCAGGGCGTCGCGTTCGTGACGCGGATGGACTACCTGGCGCCGTTCTTCAACGAGGTCGCGTACTGCCTGGCCGTGGAGAAGCTGCTGGGCATCACCGACGAGATCCCGGCTCGCGCCTCGGTGATCCGCGTGCTGCTGATGGAACTGAACCGGATCGCCTCCCACCTGGTGGCGCTCGCGACCGGCGGTATGGAACTCGGCGCGGTGACCCCGATGTTCCTCGGCTTCGGCGCGCGCGAGAAGATCCTCGACCTGTTCGAAGACATCACCGGCCTGCGGATGAACCACGCGTTCATCCGTCCCGGCGGCATCTCCCAGGACCTCCCGGACGGTGCCGAGCGGAAGATCGCCGACGTCCTCGACGCCCTCCCCGGCCAGATCGGCGAGGTGGAGTCGCTCCTCACTGAAAACTACATCTGGAAGGCCCGCACCCGCGGCATCGGGTACCTCGATCTCACCGGCTGCATGGCGCTGGGCGTCACCGGGCCGGTACTGAGGTCCACCGGACTGCCTTACGACCTGCGGAAGTCGGACCCGTACTGCGGCTATGAGAACTACGACTTCGACGTCGTCACCGACACCGGCTGCGACGCCTACGGCCGCTACCTGATCCGCGTCGAGGAGATGAAGCAGTCCATCCGGATCGCCCGGCAGTGTCTGGCGGCGCTGGAGCCGGGCCCGGTGATGGTGGCCGACCGCAAGCTCGCGTGGCCCGCCGATCTGGCCGTCGGTCCTGACGGTATGGGCAACTCCCCCGAGCACATCGCCGAGATCATGGGCATGTCGATGGAGTCGCTGATCCACCACTTCAAGCTCGTGACCGAGGGCATGCGAGTGCCCGCCGGACAGTGCTACGTCGCCATCGAGTCGCCGCGGGGCGAGCTCGGCGTGCACATGGTCTCCGACGGCGGCACCCGCCCGTACCGGGTGCACTTCCGCGACCCGTCGTTCACGAATCTGCAAGCCGTGGCCGCGATGTGCGAGGGCGGACTGGTGGCCGATGTGATCACCGCGGTCGCCAGCATCGACCCGGTGATGGGAGGCGTCGACCGATGAGCGAACCGGTCCGAGTGGAACTGACGACGAGACCGCAGGCCTTCTCCACCGGGGTCCCGAACCCGCCGGTGGAGTTCGGCGGACCCGAGGCGTACACCGCGGAAGCCGGCGCGGCGCTGGCCGCCGAGGCCGCGACCGTCATCGCGAGGTACCCGCGGTCCGGGTCGGCACTGCTGCCGTTGCTGCACCTGGTTCAGAGCCACGACGGCTATCTGACCCGGGCGGGCGTGGCGTTCTGCGCCGAGCAGCTCGGCCTGACGGCTGCGCAGGTCGCGTCGGTCGCCACCTTCTACTCCATGTACCGGCGCGAACCGACCGGCGACTACCTCGTCGGCGTCTGCACCAACACCCTGTGCGCGGTGATGGGCGGCGACGCCATCCTGTCCGAGCTCACCGAGACGCTGGGCATCCGGCCCGGCGAAACCACCCCGGACGGGCGGGTGACCCTCGAACACGTCGAGTGCAACGCCGCGTGCGACTTCGCACCGGTCGTGATGGTCAACTGGGAGTTCTTCGACGACCAGACGCCGGACTCGGCGAAAGCGCTCGTCGACGACCTCCGCAGCGGGGTGCCGCGCGCGCCGAGTCGCGGACCCGAGATCCTGTGCACCTTCCGACAGACCGCCCGGCTGCTCGCCGGTGTGAGCGAGCGCCCCGAAGCGCCGGAGGCCCGGTCATGATCGCCGTCAGCCTGCCGTCGACGACCCCGGAGCCGGCCGAGGTCCCGGTCCTGAGCAGGCACTGGTCGGAGCCGGAGTCGTGGACGCTCCGCAGTTACCTGCGCCAGAACGGCTACCAGGGCCTCAAGTCGGCACTGCGACTCTCCCCGGACGAGGTGATCGAGCAGGTCAAGGCCTCCGGCCTCCGCGGCCGCGGCGGCGCGGGCTTCCCGGTGGGCACGAAGTGGTCGTTCATTCCGCAGGGACCGCGACCGGGCGGCGCCGACACACCGCACTACCTCGTGGTGAACGCCGACGAGTCGGAGCCGGGCACCTGTAAGGACATGCCGCTGATGCTGGCCTCCCCGCACACTCTGATCGAGGGCGTGATCATCGCCGCCTACGCGATCCGGGCGCACCACGCGTTCATCTATGTCCGCGGCGAGGTCGCCGGCGTGATCCGCCGGCTCCGAACGGCGGTCGACGAGGCGTACTCGGCGGGGCTGATCGGCCGCGACATCTTCGGCTCCGGCTTCGGGATGGACCTGGTGGTGCACGCGGGCGCCGGTGCTTACATCTGCGGTGAGGAGACCGCGCTCCTCGACTCGCTCGAGGGTCGCCGCGGGCAGCCGCGCCTTCGGCCGCCCTTTCCCGCCGTCGCCGGCCTGTACGCGAGCCCCACCGTCGTCAACAACGTCGAGTCCATCGCGAGCGTCCCGTCGATCATGCGCAACGGCAGCGACTGGTTCCGCGAGTTCGGCACCGAGAAGTCGCCCGGATTCACCATGTACTCGCTCTCCGGCCATGTGGCGCGGCCCGGGCAGTACGAGGCGCCGCTGGGCATCACCCTCCGTGAACTGCTCGACCTCGCCGGCGGCGTCCGCGCCGGACATCAGCTCAAGTTCTGGACACCGGGCGGTTCATCGACGCCGATGTTCACCGCCGAGCACCTCGACGTGCCGCTCGACTACGAAGGCGTCGGCGGCGCCGGATCGATGCTCGGCACCAAGGCGATCCAGATCTTCGACGAGACCGTCTGCGTGGTCCGGGCCGTACTGCGGTGGACCGAGTTCTACGCCCACGAGTCCTGCGGCAAATGCACACCCTGCCGCGAGGGCACCTACTGGATGGTGCAGATGATGCGGCGACTCGAAGCCGGCGAGGGCACCGAGGACGACCTCACCACCCTCACCGAGATCACCGACAGCGTGGTCGGCAAGTCGTTCTGCGCGCTGGGCGACGCCTCGGGTGCCCCGATCACCAGTTCGCTCGCGCACTTCCGCGACGAATACCTCGCTCACTTCCCGCACGACGACCACCCGGGCGGCTGCCCGTTCGACCCGTCGAAGGCCACCGTGTTCGACCGCGCGGGCACGACCGAAGGAGGTGCCCGGTGACCGCTGCCGATTCGGCTCCGACCGATTCGGACCTGGTGTCCCTGACGATCGACGACGTCGAGGTCTCGGTGCCGCCGGGCACCCTGGTGATCCGCGCGGCGGAACTGGTGGGCGTCGAGATCCCGCGTTTCTGCGACCATCCGCTGCTGGCTCCCGTCGGCGCCTGCCGCCAGTGCCTCGTCGAGGTCGAGGGGCAACGCAAGCCGATGGCGTCGTGCACCATCACCGCGACCGAGGGCATGGTGGTCCGCACCCAGCACACGTCGGGGGACGCCGAGCGCGCCCAGCGAGGCGTGATGGAACTGCTGCTCATCAATCACCCGCTCGACTGCCCGACCTGCGACAAGGGCGGCGAGTGTCCGCTGCAGAATCAGGCGATGACCGCCGGTCGCCCGCAGTCGCGGTACGCGGGCGTGAAGCGGACGTTCACCAAGCCGGTGCCGCTGTCGAGCGAGGTGCTGCTGGATCGCGAACGGTGTGTGCTGTGCGCTCGATGCACGCGGTTCTCGAACGAGATCGCCGGCGATCCGCTGATCGAGCTCGCCGAGCGAGGTGCCTTGCAGCAGGTCAGCGCGTACTCCGAGGAGCCGTTCGAATCGTATTTCTCGGGCAACACCGTGCAGATCTGCCCGGTGGGGGCGCTCACCGGCACCGCCTACCGATTCCGGTCCCGCCCGTTCGATCTCATCTCATCGCCGAGCGTCTGCGAACACTGCGCGGCCGGATGCGCCCAGCGCACCGACCACCGGCGCGGCGAAGTCCTGCGGCGCATGGCCGGCGACGACCCCGAGGTCAACGAGGAGTGGAACTGCGACAAGGGTCGCTGGGCGTTCACCTACGCGAGCCGGCCGGACCGGATCACCTCGCCGCTGGTACGCGGCGACGACGGCGAGCTCCACCCCGCGCCGTGGTCGTACGCGCTGGCGACCGCCGCCCTCGGTCTGCGTGCCGCGGGCAGTCGGACCGGCGTGCTCACCGGCGGTCGCGTCACCGTGGAGGACGCCTACGCGTACGGGAAGTTCGCCCGCGTCGTCCTCGGCACCAACGACGTCGACTTCCGCGCCCGCACCCACTCCGCGGAGGAGGACGACTTCCTCTCCGCGCATGTCGCGGGCACCGGCATCGGCCTCACCTACGCGGAACTGGAGCAGGCTCCGGTCGTCGTCCTCGCCGGCCTCGAACCCGAGGAGGAGTGCCCGATCCTGTTCTTGCGGCTCCGCAAGGCGTCGCGGCGCCACGGACAGGCGATCCACGCGATCGCACCGTGGACCAGTCCCGGTGTCGCCAAGCTCGGCGGCACCATCGTGCAGTGCGTGCCGGGGCGAGAGGCTGCGGTGCTGCGCAGCCCGCACCTGCGCGAGCTGCTGTCCGCACCCGGCGCGGTGCTCCTCACCGGGGAGCGCCTCGCCGGGTGTCCGGGCGCACTGACGGCGGCGGCCGACGTCGCCGCCCAGACCGGTTCGCGCCTCGCGTGGGTTCCGCGTCGCGCAGGCGAGCGCGGTGCGCTCGACGTGGGCGCTGCTCCGAGTCTGCTGCCCGCCGGCCGGCCCCTGGGCTCGGAGCGGGCGCGTCGCGACGTCGCCGCGGTATGGGGTTCACAGCCGCCGGCGACTCCCGGCCGCGACACCGCAGGCATCCTCGAGGCCCTCATCTCCGGCGACCTGTCCGCGGTCGTCGTGGGCGGGGTGGAGACCGGCGATCTGCCGTGCCCGTCCGCGGCCGACGCCGCGCTCGAAGCCGCGGACTTCGTCGTGAGCCTGGAGCTCCGGCACAGTTCCACCACCGCCCGCGCGGATGTGGTCTTCCCGGTCGCGGCGGTCGCCGAGAAGTCCGGGACCTTCGTCGACTGGGAGGGCAGGCCGCGACCGTTCGACGTCGCGCTGCCTCCCGCGCAGCAGAGCGGTGGCTCGCTGCCCGTCTCCGACCATCGGGTACTGCACGCGCTCGCCGCCCAGCTGGACGTCGACCTCCGCTGCGACGACGCCGCGTCGATCCACCGCGAGCTCGGCGAGCTCGGCGCCTGGCCGGGTGAGCGGCACACGCCCGGCGTTGTGGTCGACGGCGCCGCACCCGCCGAACCCGTCGCAGGCCAGGCGGTGCTGGCGTCGTGGCGAATGCTCCTCGACTTCGGCCGCCTGCAGGACGGCGAGCCGCATCTGGCGGGCACCGCCCACGCCGCGACCGTCCGCTTGTCAGCCGCCACCGCCGCCGAGATCGGTGCCGCCGAGGGGGAACGCGTAGCGGTATCCACCGGTCACGGCACCGTCGTTCTGCCTCTCACCGTCGCCGATCTCCCCGACCGGGTGGTCTGGTTGCCGATGAACTCCCCCGGGTCCCGGGTGCATCCGATGCTCGAGGCCGAACCCGGACAGCTCGTCACGATCGGGAGGGACGATCATGCCTGATCTGTCGAGCTTCGGGCACGACGCCTGGTGGCTGATGCTGGCGAAGGCGATCGGAATCTTCGTCTTCCTGGTCCTGACCGTGCTGATCGGCATCCTGGCGGAGCGCAAGATCATGGCGCGTATGCAGTACCGGATCGGCCCCAACCGAGTGGGCTGGCACGGCGCACTGCAGTCGCTCGCCGACGGTGTGAAGCTCGCATTGAAGGAGGGTCTGACCCCGCTCGGCGTGGACAAGGTGCTGTACCTGCTGGCGCCGATCATCTCGGTGGTGCCCGCGATCATGGCGTTCGCCGTCATCCCCATGGGCCCGGAGGTCTCGGTGTTCGGTCACCGGACACCGCTGCAGCTGACCGACCTGCCGGTCGGAGTCCTGTACGTGCTGGCTCTCGCGTCGATCGGCGTGTACGGCATCGTCCTGGCCGGCTGGTCGTCGGGGTCGACGTACCCGCTGCTCGGCGGGCTGCGCTCCACAGCCCAGGTGATCTCCTACGAGATCGCGATGGGTCTGTCGTTCGCGGCCGTGTTCCTGCTGTCGCGCACGATGTCGACGTCGGAGATCGTCGGCGGGCAGGTGCACCACTGGTACATCCTGCTGGTGCTGCCGTCGTTCATCATCTACGCGATCTCCATGGTGGGCGAGACCAATCGCGCGCCGTTCGACCTCCCCGAAGCCGAGGGCGAACTCGTCGGCGGCTTCCACACTGAGTACTCCTCCCTCAAGTTCGCCATGTTCATGCTCGCCGAATACGTCAACATGGCCACCGTCTCCGCCCTGGCGACCACCCTCTTCCTCGGCGGCTGGCAGGCGCCGTGGCCGATCTCGATCTGGGACGGCGCCAACTCCGGATGGTGGCCGCTCCTGTGGTTCGTCGCGAAGATGTGGACCTTCCTGTTCGTGTTCTTCTGGCTGCGCACCACCCTTCCGCGGCTCCGGTACGACCAGTTCATGAGCCTGGGCTGGAAGGTTCTCATCCCGTTCGCACTCGGCTGGGTGATGGTGGTCGCGGTCATCCGCGAGGCCAGCCGCGACTCGTCGGAGTGGACTTCGAGCCTGATTCTCGCCGGCGCCGGTCTGGTCGTCGCAGCACTGCTGATCGTGGCGATCGCCAAGGTCGTCGGCGGCGGACGTCCCGCGCCCCCAACCGCACCGCCCACACCGGGCGCCCCGTTCGACCCGATGGCGGGCGGCTTCCCGGTCCCGCCGCTGCCCGGCCAAGTTCTGCCCGACCTGCCCGACCGGCAACTCCCGCCTGCAAAGGAGGCCCCCGTTGTCTGAATCCCAGCCCGGCTTGGGCGACGCGCTCGCCGGATTCGGTGTCACCTTCTCCGGAATGTTCCGCAAGACCGTCACCGAGCAGTACCCGGAGCAGAAGGAACCGACGTCGCGCCGCTACCACGGCAGGCATCAGCTGAACCGCTACGACGATGGACTGGAGAAGTGCATCGGCTGCGAGCTGTGCGCGTGGGCGTGCCCGGCCGACGCGATCTACGTCGAGGGCGCCGACAACACCGACGACGAACGCTATTCGCCCGGCGAGCGTTACGGCCGCGTCTACCAGATCAACTACCTGAGGTGCATCGGCTGCGGCCTGTGCATCGAGGCGTGCCCCACCCGCGCGCTGACGATGACCAACGACTACGAGATGGCCGGACCGTCGCGCGCCGGAATGATCTACGAGAAGGATCAATTGCTCGCGCCGATGGAACCGGGCATGACGCCGGCCCCGCACGCGATGGCCGACGGTGCGCGCGCTGAGAACTACTATCGCGGCGACGTCGGCGCAGAGGGCTTGAAGACCAGCGGCTTGACGAGCACCGACAAGCAGAACAGCGGCGACGCATGACGGCAGCGCTGCTCGCTCAGGAACTGACCCGCACCTCCGGCACCGAGGCGGTGACGTTCTGGGTACTCGGGGCGGTCGTGGTGATCGGCGCGCTCGGCGTGGTGCTCAGTCCCAAGGCCGTGTACTCCGCGGTCTTCCTCGCAATGACGATGATCATCCTCGCCGTCTTCTACGTGATGCAGGGCGCGCTGTTCCTCGGAGTGGTCCAAGTCGTGGTCTACACCGGCGCGGTGATGATGCTGTTCCTGTTCGTCCTCATGCTCATCGGCGTGGACTCGTCCGAATCGCTGGTCGAGTCGATCCGGGGACAGCGGCTCGCGGCCGCGGGCCTCGGTCTGGGGTTCGCGGTGCTGCTGATCGCGGCGATCGGCAGCGCCACTCTCGCCGTCTTCGTCGGCGCCCCCGATTTCAGCCACGGGACCGCACCGGGAGGCCCTTCGACGGAGCTCAGGACAGGCGGGAATCAGAACATCCGCGCGCTCGCCGAACTGATCTTCGGCCGCTACCTGTGGGCGTTCGAGCTGACCGGCGCGCTGCTGATCACCGCCACGCTCGGCGCGATGGTGCTGGCACACCGTCAGCGGTTCGGCCCGCGGAACGGCCAACGCGAACAGTCCGTCGAGCGGTTCTCGTCCGGCGCGCACGCCACGCCGCTTCCGCCGCCCGGGGTGTACGCCCGGCACAACGCCGTCGACGTGCCCGCGCGCGAGCCCGACGGCAGCCCCTCACGCCTGTCGGTGAACGCGAACCTCACCGCACGAGAACTGTTGGCGAGCGGCGCCGCCGAGGCGATCGAACCGGATCGCGGATCGAGCGCCGATTCCGAGTTGGAGGACCATCGATGAACCCGGCGAACTACCTGTACCTCGCCGCACTGCTGTTCGCGATCGGCGCCTCGGGGGTCCTGCTCCGACGCAATGCGATCGTGGTGTTCATGTGCGTGGAGCTGATGCTCAACGCGGGCAACCTCTCGTTCGTCACCTTCGCTCGCATGCACGGCAGCCTCGACGGCCAGGTGATCGCCTTCTTCACGATGGTCGTGGCCGCCGCCGAGGTCGTCGTCGGACTGGCGATCATCATGATGATCTTCCGGACACGGAGATCGGCCTCGGTCGACGACGCGAACCTGCTGAGGCGGTGAGGCGATGAGCCACGACCTGTCCGGAGCGCTCCTCTGGTTGATTCCCGGACTGCCCGCGCTCGGCGCGCTCTTCCTCCTGCTCGCCGGTCGTCGCACCGACCGCTGGGGTCACCTCCTCGCGACGGGCCTGGCGGCCGTCGCCGCCGTGCTCGGCATCGCGATGTGGATCGGCATGATCGGCCGCGACGACGCCTCCCGCACCGTCACCAGCGGAAGCTACCGGTGGATCACCGCCGGCAGTTTCAGCGTCGACGCCTCGCTGCGGCTCGACCAGCTGTCGATGTGCTTCGTCCTGCTGATCACCGTCGTCGGAACCCTGATCCACATCTATTCGATCGGCTACATGGCCGACGACCCCGGCCGCAGAAGGTTCTTCGCATACTTGAACCTCTTCGTCGCGGCGATGCTGTTGCTCGTCCTCGCCGACAGCTACCTCGGCCTGTACTTCGGCTGGGAGGGCGTCGGGCTCGCGTCGTACCTGCTGATCGGCTTCTGGCAGCACAAGCCGAGCGCCGCGACCGCCGCGAAGAAGGCTTTCGTGATGAACCGCGTCGGTGACATCGGCATGGTGATCGCGCTCGCGATCATGTTCGCGACCTTCGGCTCGGTCAGCTTCGACGGCGTCTTTTCCGGCGCGGCCGGCACGAGCGAGGCGACGCTGACCGCCATCTGCTTCATGCTCCTGCTCGGCGCGTGCGCCAAGTCCGCCCAGGTGCCGCTGCAGGCCTGGCTCGGCGACGCGATGGAGGGCCCGACACCGGTCTCGGCACTCATCCACGCCGCGACCATGGTCACCGCTGGCGTCTACCTCATCACCAGGTCCGCACCGCTGTTCGACCTCGCCCCGAACGCACAGACCGGCGTCCTCGTCATCGGCGCCGTCACCCTGCTGTTCGGCGCGATCATCGGCTGCGCCAAGGACGACATCAAGAAGGCGCTCGCCGCGTCCACGATGAGCCAGATCGGCTACATGGTGCTGGCGGCCGGTCTCGGTCCGGCCGGCTACGCGTTCGCGATCATGCACCTGCTGACCCACGGGTTCTTCAAGGCCGGCCTGTTCCTCGGATCCGGGTCGGTGATGCACGCGATGAACGACGAGACCGACATGCGTCGCTACGGCGGACTGCGGGCGGTCATGCCGATCACGTTCGTGACGTTCGGCCTCGGGTATCTGGCGATCATCGGCGTGCCGCCGTTCGCCGGCTTCTACTCCAAGGACCGCATCATCGAGGCGGCCTTCGGCGACGGTGGGCTGCGCGGCTGGCTGCTCGGGATCGTCACCGTCCTCGGCGCCGGGATCACCGCGTTCTACATGACACGCGTGATGATCATGACGTTCTTCGGTGATCGGCGATGGCAGCCCGAGAGCAAGCCGCACGAGGCACCGCGGTCGATGACCTGGCCGATGATCGTGCTCGCCGTGGGGTCGGTCCTGTCGGGCGGGCTGCTCGCGATCGGCGGAACCCTGGCCGACTTCCTGGCGCCGGTCGTCGGCTCGGCGCCCGAGTCGGCCGGTCCGCTGCCCGCGTGGGCGATCACGGTGGTCGTGCTGGCGGTCGTGGTCGTCGGCGCGGCGATCGCCTGGCGTCGGTACGGCCGCGCAGAGGTGCCGACGACGGCGCCCGACGACGTCTCGGCGCTCACCGTCGCAGCCCGGGCCGACCTGTACGGCGACGCCTTCAACGAACGCGTCTTCGCCGGGCCCGGTCAGCAACTCACCGCGGCGCTGGTCGACGTCGAGGATCGCGGACTCGGTGCCGTCCCGGCCGAGATCGGCGCGGGCGTGACGGCCTTGTCTCGGGTGTCCAGAGGCGCGCAGAACGGCTTCGTTCGGTCGTACGCCCTGTCGATTCTCGCGGGCACCGTCGTGGTGACCGCCCTGACCCTGGTGGTGAGCGCACTGTGAACGCGACAGCGACCCTGACAGAGACGGCAGCCCTGACTGATTCGACGCCCGTGCCCTGGCTGACCGTCCTGTGGCTGCTGCCTGCGGTCGCCTCGGTGGTCGTGATGCTGCTGCCGGCCGACCGCGGTGACAACGCCAAGAAGGTCGGTCTGGGCGCCGCGCTCCTGACACTGGTGTGGGCCGTGGTGGTGGCGACGGAGTTCTCGTCGAACGCCGGCGGCTTCCAACTCGTCGAGGACGTCAGCTGGATCCCGGCCTTCGGGGCGCGCTACACCCTCGCGCTCGACGGCGTCGGCCTCGCGCTGATCCTGCTGACCGCGGTCCTGACGCCGATCCTGCTGCTCGCCGGATGGCGGGACGCCGACCCCGGCGACACCGGGCCGAGTTCGCGGGCGCGCCGCGTGCACATCTACGTCGCGTTGATGCTCGCGGTCGAGGCCATGGTCCTGATGAGCTTCGTCGCCACCGACGTCCTGATGTTCTACATCTTCTTCGAGGCGATGCTGGTGCCGATGTACTTCCTCATCGGCGGCTTCGGCCGCGCGACGGAGGAGGTTCGATCCCGGGCCGCGGTGAAGTTCCTGCTCTACAACCTGTTCGGCGGCCTCATCATGCTGGCCGCAGTGATCGGACTGTACGTGGTGAGCGCGCGATCGGGTCTCGGTCCCGACGGCAACGGCACCTTCGACTTCACCGAGCTGGCGGCCGCGGCCGCGAACGGCAGGCTCGACGCGTCATCGACCACCTTGAATCTGCTGTTCCTCGGCTTCCTGTTCGCGTTCGCGGTGAAGGCCCCGCTCTGGCCGCTGCACGCCTGGCTCCCCGACGCCGCGGTCTCCACCACCCCGGCGGCGGCGGTCATGATGATGGCGGTGATGGACAAGGTCGGCACCTTCGCGATGCTCCGCTTCTGCATCGGTCTGTTCCCCGACGCGTCGGCCACCTTCGCGCCGTGGATCTCGGCGCTGGCGGTGGTGAGCATCGTCTACGGCGCGGTCTGCGCGATCGGTCAGCGCGACGTGATGCGGCTGATCGCCTACACCTCGATCTCGCACTTCGGGTTCATCGTGCTGGGCGTCTTCGCCCTCACCACGCAGGGCCAGTCCGGTTCCGCGCTGTACATGGTGAACCACGGGCTCTCGACGGCGGCGCTCTTCCTGATCGCCGGGTTCCTGGTCAGCCAGCGTGGCAGCGCGCTGATCGCCGATTACGGCGGCGTCCAGAAGATCGCACCCGTCCTGGCGGGCACGTTCCTGATCGCCGGCCTCGCGACCCTCTCCCTGCCCGGCCTGGCCCCGTTCGTCAGCGAGTTCCTCGTCGTCATCGGCACTTTCACCCGTTACCCGGTCGCGGCGATCATCGCGTCGTCCGCACTGGTCCTGTCCGCCGTGTACATCCTGTGGACCTACCAGCGAATGATGGGCGGTCCGGAGCGGTTGAGCGCCACCGTCGATGCGGCGTCGACGCCGCCGATCCGGGATCTCGACCTGCGGCAGAAGGCGGTGGTGGCGCCACTGCTCGTCGGGCTTCTGGTGCTGGGATTCTTCCCGCGACTGGTGCTGGACTACATCGATCCGGCGGTGGCCGCCAATCCGGTCGAGATGATGTGCGTGAACGCCGAGTGCACACCCGTCGCAGACGCCGATGAAGGGGGCCGACCATGATCGCCGTCGCAACCGCCGGTCCGACCGCGCTGACAGTCGATCCCCACAGCATCGACTACTTCCGGCTCTCTCCGATGCTGATCGTGTTCGGTGCGGCGGTGGTCGCGGTCCTCGTGGAGGCGTTCGCCGGTAAGAACGTGCGCTACCGGGTGCAGCTCTGGCTCGCGGGCGGCGGACTCGTCGCTGCGTTCGTCGCGCTGATGTTCGTCACCGCGTCCTACCGCCGCGACGGGGCCTCATCGGCGATGTCGGGCGCGGTCGTGATCGACGGCCCGACCCTGTTCCTGCAGGGCGCGATCCTGGTGGTCTCCCTCGGCTCGATCGCGGTGATGGGTGAACGACGCCTCGACCGGGTGTGGGCACCCCTGGAGATCCGCACGGCTGCCGGCGAGCGGATCGCGGTCGGCGGCTCAGGCGGCCCCGACACGCCCGACGACCCCGACGCCACGCTCCCCGCCGATGCGTTCACACCGTCCGGCGCGACCGTCCCGGGCTCCCCCGATGAGTTGATCGCCGGCCGGGCCGGCGCGATCACCACCGAGGTCTTCCCGCTCGCGCTGTTCGCGATCGGCGGCATGCTGCTGTTCGGAGCGTGCGGTGATCTGCTCACCATGTTCATCGCCCTCGAGGTGCTGTCGCTGCCGCTCTACGTGCTCTGCGGGCTGGCTCGTCGTCGCAGGCTGCTGTCGCAGGAGGCCTCCCTCAAGTACTTCCTGCTCGGTGCCTTCTCGTCCGCGATCTTCCTGTTCGGCGCGTCGTTCGCGTACGGTGCCACCGGATCGGTGTCGCTGGGCCAGATCGGTGCGGCGGTCGCCGGAAGCGGCCCCCAGCCGGCCGCCGACCGCACTCTGGCATTGCTTGCGCTGATGCTGATCGTCGTCGGACTGCTGTTCAAGGTCGGCGCCGTCCCGTTCGGGTCGTGGGTGCCGGACGTCTATCAGGGGGCACCCACGCCGGTCACCGCGCTGATGGCCTCGGCGACCAAGGTCGCCGCCTTCGGTGGGCTGCTGCGCGTGCTGCACGTGGGGTTCCCCGCGCTCCAGTCGGACTGGCGTCCCGCGCTCTGGGTGGTCGCGATCGCCACCATGGTCGTCGCGACGCTGATGGCCGTCACGCAAGCGGACATCAAGCGGATGCTCGCGTACTCATCGGTGAGTCACGTCGGGTTCGCGCTCGTCGGTGCCATCACCATCTCTCGAGCGGGCATCAGTTCGACGCTGTTCTACGTCGCCGCCTACGCGGTCAGCGCCTTCGGCGCGTTCGCGCTCCTGTCAGTGGTGCGAGACGGTACCGGGCGCGAGGCCACCGACATCGCGTCGTGGGCGGGGATCGGCCGCAGCCGCCCGCTCGTGGGCGCGATGCTGTCGCTGTTCCTGCTCGGCTTCGCAGGCATCCCGCTCACGAGTGGCTTCATCGCCAAGTTCGCGGTCTTCGGCGCGGCGGGCGCGGGCGGCGCGTGGCCGCTGGTGATCGTCGGCGTGATCTGCAGCGCGATCGCCGCCTATTTCTACATCCGGGTCATCGTCGCGATGTTCTTCACCGAGCCCCCGGCGGAGAACGCGCCGACGGTGGTGACCCCGAGCTTGCTGACGTCAGTCCCCATCGCGCTGTCCGCGATCATCACCCTGCTCCTCGGGGTCTTCCCGCAGTGGTTGCTCGATCTGGCGAACTCGGCCGCGCACTTCTTCGCGGGGTAGATAGTCGGCCTGCGAAGGGACACTAGGTGCGGTAGACGTGTGCTCGGTGGTTGATGTCAAGGATGACGATGATGTGCTTCGGTTCGTCGATACGGAGAAGGACTCGATAATCGCCGCGACGTGCCGATCGAGTTCCTTCGAGCTCGAATCGAAGTGGTTTGCTCAGCCGATAGGGATTCTCCGCGAGCGGCTCGGCGATGAACTGGACCACTGCGCGGACGATTCGTGGGGGCAGGCGTGCGAGTGCTCGTTTGGCCGCAGAAGCGAACTGGACGCCGTAGGGGTCGTCGCTCACTCCGCGATTCCGAGCTCCGCGCGCAGATCGGCGAGAGAGGTCGTTTGGCCGGACTCGTACTCGCGATCGCCGGCGTCGATGGTCTCTCGGATGCCGGGCTGGGACAGCCAGTGAATAGTCTCAGTGAGCTCTTCGAGGTCGTCCGCGGAGATGAGTACGGCGGCGGGCTTGCCGTGCTTCGTGATCGTGATGCGGTCATGCGTCTGTTCGGCACTGTCGACGAGTGCCGACAGGCGCGCCTTGGCTTCTCCGAGCGGTACCGTGGTCATGCAGAAATTATAGTCTGACTAATGGTCTCGTACCGACCGCGCCGCCAGGCGAGCGAGGGCAGTCCGCCTCGCGACGCTGGCGGCGCACTGGGATGCCGTGTAGGGGCACCGGGCTGGCACCGCGACGACGGCGCACCACGGCTACGTCCTGACTCCTGCAGCATGGCCCGAAGCGCAGGGACCCGGAATTGTCAGAGGCCGCGCTAGCGTTCAGACATAGATTCGAACGCCGGAGTGCAGGGTCCCGAGGGGGTGAGCCGGATGAGCGAGATGAGTCGCAGCGCAGTCGAATTGCCCGATGATCCGGCCGAGCTCGCCGCCCTGCTCGACGCGGTCGTCGCGCGGTTCGCGCGGGTGCCGCTGGCGGCGGTGTCCGAGGACGTGGTGCTGTCGGTGGCGGAGTCGTTGGAGCAGACACACCGCCGGTTCGACGGCGTCGATGCGGCGGTGCTGGTGGAGATCTCCGACCGCGGCGCCTACCGCAAGGCGGGGTATCTGTCGGTGCACTCCTACCTGGCGCAGGGACTGCGGCTGGGTGACGGAGCGGCGTCCCGGCGCCGTGCCAGTGCCGCGGGGATCGGGCGTTTCACCGCCATGACCGGCGAGACGTTGGCACCGGTCCTCCCGGACACCGCCGCCGCGGTCACCGAGGGTGCGATCGGCGCCGATCATGTGCGGGAGATCGATGCGGTGATGGACAAGATCCCGGCCGCGGTCGACGCCCAGACCCGGGCCCGGGCAGAGACCCAGCTGGCGACCGTCGCGCGGGAACTCAGCCCGAGCGGGCTCCGCGGGGCGGGCATCCGACTGCTGGCACATCTGGACCCGGACGGAGCTTTGACTAAGGAACGCGACCGCAAGCGCTGGCGCGGCCTGGCCCTCCTGCCGCAGGACCGTCAATTGATGAGCAAAGTCCGAGCCTCTCTGACGCCGGCGTTGCGGGCCGAGTTCGAGATCATGATCGGCTCCTGGGCCGCACCGGGAATGAACAACCCCGACGACCCGCAGTCCCCGGCCGGCGCCCTGGAAGCCGCGGACCCCGCAGTAGTGGCGGCCGCGGCCGAACGTGATGAGCGGACTGCGGCGCAGCGCACGCATGACGGGTTGCTGGCGGTGCTGCGATTCGTCCGGGCACACGGCGAAGCCAGCGGTACCGGCGGCGGCCGGTTGTCGTCGCAGTTAGTCATCACGGTCACCGACCGGGAACTGCGCGAGCATGCCGGGGTGGCGTTGACGGCGACGGGAACGCGGGTTCCGGTGGCCGATCTCGTGGAGGTCGCTGCGGAGGCGACACCGCATCTGGCCGTGTTCTCCCAGGCGACCGGCCAGCCGCTGTACCTGGGGCGGGGCCGCAGGTTGGCGTCGAAGGCGCAGCGGTTGATGTTGTTCGCGCGGGACCGCGGATGCACCGCACCCGGCTGCTCGGCACCGTTCGCGCGGACGCAGGCCCATCATTTCCCGGACTGGCAGGACGGCGGCCCGACCGACGTCGATCACCTCGGCGCCGCATGCGGGCGTCACAATCGGGCCGTCGGCAAGCGTCTCGGCGATTGGGAGACGATGATCCTGATCGACGGCCCACACGCCGGACGCGTCGCCTGGCGGCCGGTCGGCGAACGGCCCGGGCAGCGATGGCGGATCAACCAGATCCACCACGCCGAACTCCTCCCCGATCAGCGACCGCACGCACCGCCCGCACTCGACGCGTCCCGGGCCGAAGCGCATCTGGAGGCCGTGCTCGCCGCCTGACCCGACCAGCCATGGCCGGGCACTCGGGCGTGTCTAGGACTTCTGGAACGCCGCCTCGCCCGTGCCGGTGACCGCGAGTCGAATGCGCTCGCGCAGGTCGTCGGATGCCAGGTCGTCGAGGTCGTCGACCCGCCTCCACAGCACCTCGGTGAGTTCGCCGTCCGAGGGAACGGGCTCGCCGGCCATCCAGCGGCAGCGGAAGGTCAAGTCCAGGTAGTCCACCTGGTCCCCGTTGACGTGCGTGCGCCGCGGCAGTTGGTGCACCCACGCCAGGCGTTCCACCTCGATCTGTACGCCGGCCTCCTCCAGCGCCTCCCGAGCGGCGGCGACCGCGGGCTGCTCCCCCGGGTCGACGATTCCGGTGATCGGCGCGAGCGCACCGTTGTCGGCACGACGGCCGACGAGGACCAGGGTTCCGTCGGAGGTCTCACGCAGGATCACCGCGGTGACGCCGATGAGCACCAGCGGGTCGTGTCCGATGTGCTCGCGCAGTCGCAGGACGTAGTCGGGAGTCGGCATGACCGCCACGCTACGCGGGGCGGTCCCCCTCGATCCCCATCTCCTCGGCGATCCGGGAGATCTGCCGGGCCAGTCCGATGTCGAAAGTCGCCAACTGCCCCGCACTGTGCGTGACGAGTCGGAAGGTGACCGTGGGATAACGCAGGTCGATGTCCGGATGGTGGTTCACCTGCTCGGCCGCACCGACCACTGCCGTCACCAGCTCGAGGCCACGAACCATGTTGCCCGCTCGGTACGTCGCGGTGAGCATGCCGTCGGCCACCGACCACGCGGCCGGAGTCTGCGCGTCGGCGTCGGCATCTGTCACGGGTTCCGGCTGTTGGTCACTCATACCTTCGACGCTACGCTCGGCCGCGGGCGTCCTCACGGCTTCGGCCTAGGCGTCAGCCACCGGTCACCGGAGACACCGATACGCACGGCACCGGCCGCGGATGTGCGGGGTCGAGGGCGTTCAGCACGAGTGCGGCGCTGCGACGGTTCGAGGTGATCGACATATGGTCGGAATGATCGAGGGCGCAGCCGTTCTGGACGACGATGTTGCGCACCTGCGCGCCGGGCGGGCCGTCGAGCAGGCCCGCCGTGTAGGGGGTGACGATCTCGTCGTCGCGGGTCACGATGTTCGTGTACCGCACGCTCGGCAGGTACGGTGTCGGCTCCCGGACCGCCCGATTGAAGTTCACGTCCTTCGGCGGTGCCGTGCACTCCGGGCACGCCGGACGAACCGGTGCCGGAATCCCCAGTCGCGCACGGAACTCCGCGATGGCTTCGCCGCGCGCGTCGTCATCGTCGGGTCCCTGCCGCCAGTACGGAGCGAGAGACACGTAGTGGGCGACGTGCCCGCCGCCCCCGAGATACTTCATCCAATACGTCGGGATCTCGGTACCGAGCGAATGCCCGACGACGTCGACCTGCGCCGCTCCGGTCGCCGCCATCACCGAATCCATGAATCTCTTGACGTCCCACGCGCTGTCGAGTTTCGGGCCCAGACCGCCGAGCGCCGACGCCGGCCACTGCTGAGCGAGTGCACCGTATGTCGGTGCGAAGACGCAGTAACCCTCGTTCTTGAGGACCGCGGCCAGCGTCGCCCAGTTGGTCTGCCTGCCGCCGCCGCTGCCGTGCACCAGGACCACCGGTCGAGGGTGCCGCGCCGTCGGCCGGCACGCGAAGTCGTTCGTCCCCGGCAGCGACCCGCCCGGATTCGACAGTTCGGCCCGGATCCCGTCGAGGAAGTCGTAGGCGACCGGCAGCTTCGGTGCGGCGTCGGCCGTTGCGGCGCCGCCCGCGACCAGCAGCACTACTGCCGCCAGCACCGCCATCCACCGCGCCGTCATCGTCAGGCCCGACGCTCGGCGGCCAGGTAATCGTTCTGGAAGATGCCCATGCGGGTGGCGTCGCGGTAGGCGCCGTCGGCGAAGAACTCGCTGCGCAGGACGCCTTCGACGATGAACCCCGCCTTCTCGTACACGTGGATCGCCGCGGCGTTCTCGGTATCGACCAGCAGATACACCTTGTGCAGGTTCAGCGCGCGGAAGGCGAAGTCGAGAGCGCCCCGCGTCGCAGCCCCGGCGTATCCGCGGCCCTGCTCGCCCGGCGCGATGATGATCTGGAACTCGCAGTTCCGGTGCACGTGATCGATGTAGACCAGCTCCACCAGGCCCACACGACGGCCGGCCGCTTCCACGATGAACCGGCGTTCGCGGTCGCCACCACGCTGCTGCTGGGCGAATGTCTCCTCGAGGTCGGTGAGGGTGACATGCGCGGGCTCGAACCAGTAGCGCATCACGTCGGGATCGTTGAACAGTCCGTGGACGAATGCCAGGTCCGCCCGTTCCAGAGCCCGGAGTCTCGGCGCGGCGAAGGTCTCCGAAATCGTAGCGTCAGCCATGGCTTCGACCCTACTGCCGCCGACGCCGGGACGGGAGTGGCGACACGAGGACCGGCGACCGGTGGCCGGTCGCCTCAGATGTCGTCGAACGATCCACCGCGGCCCTTGCCCGAGGCGAACCGTCCCGCACCGCCCACGCCGTCGGACTGGAGCGACGTCATCCCGATGGCGAACTCGCGACGCAGTGCCGCCTCCTCGGTGTCCGACCACTGGGCCCGCGCCGAACGACGGTCGCCGCGCATGCACGTGGCGGGCATGCGAGCGATGTCGTGGGCGAGCGCGACGGCCGCCTCGCGCGCGGTGCCGGACGGAACCACGCGGTTCACGAGGCCGAATCCCAGCGCCTCCTCGGCGCCGATCGGCCGACCGGTCAGGATCAGATCCATCGCGCGGCTGTGACCGATCAGCCTGGGTAGCCGGATGGTCCCGCCGTCGATCAACGGCACGCCCCAACGACGGCAGAAGACACCGAGGGTGGCGTCCTCGTCGGCGACGCGGAGGTCGCACCAGATCGCGAGTTCCAGTCCACCGGCCACCGCGTGACCGTTGATCGCCGCGATCACCGGCTTGTCGAGGTCTATCCGCGTCGGCCCCATCGGCCCGTCGCCCTCCAGGGTGAGCGGGTTGCTGCGATCGGTGTCGACGGCCTTCAGATCCGCGCCCGCACAGAACGACGGACCGTCGCCGGCGAGCACCGCGACCTGTGCGTCGGAGGCCTCGAACTCCCGGAACGCGTCGGCCAGTTCCCGCGACATGTTGCCGTCCACCGCGTTGTGGCGGTCGGTCCGGGCCATGACGATCAGCGTCACCGCCCCGTCGCGCTCGATCCTGATGTCAGTCACCGTCGTTCCTCCTGTCGTCGAGGGTTCTTCATCGCCGTCTCACTTGTCCCAGAGCGGTTCGCGGAGTGCGCGTCGCAGGATCTTGCCGACCGCCGACTTCGGGATCGCGTCGACGAACTCCACGGTCTTCGGAGCCTTATGCGCCGCGATCCGGGAGCGGACGTGCGCGATCAGTTCCTCCGAGGTGACCTCGGCACCCGGTTCGACGGTGACGAACGCGGTCACCGCCTCCACCCATTTGTCGTCGGGCGCGCCGACGACCGCGCACTCGGCGACCGCCGGATGCGACGACAGCGCGTCCTCCACTTCACGCGGGTACACGTTGTAGCCGCCGGTGATGATCATGTCGCTGGTGCGGTCCACCAGGAACAGGTAGCCGCGATCGTCGAACCGCGCGAGATCGCGGGTACGCACCCAGCCGTCGGTGGTGAACGTCGCCTCGTTGAGTTCGTCTGCCTCGAAGTACCCGGCCATCTGGAACGGCGCCTTGAGGGTGATCTCGCCGATCTCACCGTGCGGAACCTCCCGGCCGTCGTCGCCGACGAGCTTGAGCTCCACGTCGCTGGCGGGCATGCCGCATGCTCCCCACAGGGATCGGTCGGCGTGCGCGTGTTCGTCGAGCACGGCGATCACCAGTGGCGATTCCGTCTGGCCGTAGTACTGGGCGAGAATCGGCCCGAACGCGTCCATGGAACGTTCCAGAACCGGCTTCGGCATCGGGCTCGCACCGTAGATCACCTTCCGCAGGGAACTCAGGTCCGCTCCGTCGAGCACGCCGCTGCTCAGCAGCATGGCGAACATCGTCGGCACCAGGTTGATCTCGGTGACGCGGTAGCGGCCGATCGCCGCGACGAATGCGGCGGGATCGAAGCCGGGCAGGATCGCCGACGCTCCGCCTCTGATCCAGTACGGCAGGACGAACGTCCCACTCGCGTGGATGAGGGACGCGGCGTGCAGCATCACCGAATCCGGCCGCGGGTTCAGCAGGTTCGCGAGGATGTTGGAGCAGATGGCCCCGTACGACGCCTGCGTGTGAATCACTGCCTTGAGCGTTCCGGTGGTGCCCGAGGTGTACAGCATCAGCGTCGGATCCTCGGGTGCCAGTTCGACGTCCGGTTCGCCGATCAGTCCGTCCGCGGGTGCCAGCAGATCTCCGCCGGACGCCGGGGTGCCGAGGCCGAGGATCCGCAGTCCCGGAATGCGCGAGCCCAGTTCGGCGGCTCGGCCGATCAGGGATTCGTCGGCGACGACGACGGTCGCGTGCGCCCCCTCGAGCATCTTCGTGTGCTCGTCGAGCGAGAGCCTCGAGTTGAGTGGGACGCGGACCACGCCGGCCTTGATCGCCGCGAAGTCCATCGGCACCGAGTCCAGACCGTTGTTGACCAGCAGCGCCACATGGGTCCCCTTGGCGATGCCCGCCTCGATGAGCCGATGCGCGATGAGGTTTGCACGCTCATTCACCTCGCGGAAGGTGAGGACGTCGTCGCCGACGTACACCGCGGGGCGATCGGCGTGCGCCAGCGCGCCCCGCCGGATATGCGTTGCTGCCAAGGTCATGGTGCGCTCCTTCGACTCCGTTTTCGGCCCGACCACGTCGGCCATAAACAGATCATTTGGTCTGTTTATCTTCTGACAAGATTGTGACGTGAGCAACGAGCCCCGTCAAGAGCGCGCAGTGCGCACCCGCGAGCAGATCCTCACCGGCGCCGTCGACGTCCTGGTCGAGCACGGCTACGCCGGGATGACGATGCAGCGGGTGCAGTCGGCAGCCGGAGTCACCCGTGGAGCGCTGACTCACCACTTCAAGTCGATGACCCAGATCGCCGTCGCAGCAGTCGATTTCATCGCCGCGAACCAGGCTGACGAGATCCGCGACGCGATCGCGCCGGGCATGTCGATCGACGACGCGGTGGAGGTGATCCACGAGATCACGCGTCGTCCCACGTACGTCGCCGGACTGCAGCTGTGGAGCGCGGCCCGCACCGAACCCGCCCTGCGGGAGGCCCTGCAGCCCGGCGCCCACCAGCTCTTCGTCGAGCTCCAGCAGACCTTGGCCCCGTTCGTCGACGACCTCGATGAGCAGCGTTTCACGATCTTCCTCGACGGCCTCCTCAGCCTCCTCCGCGGGCTGGCCATCGGCGCGGTGCTCCGCGACCGACCCGACCGCGAGAAGCAGGTGCTGGCTGCATGGCTGACGATTTTCGCTTCGAACGGACAGCCCGCGTGACAGGGTGACAGACATGCGCGATGTCGTGATCTGCGAACCGGTCCGGACGCCGATCGGCCGGTACGGCGGATCGCTGGCGTCGCTGACCGCCGCAGAGCTCGGCGAGATCGCCCTTCGCGCCCTCCTGGAGCGGACGAGCGTCGAACCCGCGACCATCGACGACGTGATCCTCGGCAACGTCTACCCGACCAGTGAGGCACCCGCCATCGGCCGGGTGGTGGCGCTCGACGCCGGTCTTCCGGTCACCGCGCCCGGCGCACAGGTCGACCGCCGCTGCGGCTCCGGCCTGTACTCCGTCGTCATGGCCGGGATGCAGGTGGCGACGGGCGCCGACGATCTCGTGGTCGCCGGCGGCGCCGAGTCCATGAGCAACGTGCCGTTCTACAGCACGGAGATGCGTTGGGGCGTCCGCGGACCGGACGTCGCCCTCCACGACGGCCTCGCCCGCGGACGAGTGACGGCGGGCGGTCGCAACCATCCGGTCCCCGGCGGCATGCTGGAGACCGCCGAGAATCTCCGCCGAC
Source organism: Gordonia neofelifaecis NRRL B-59395 (assembly GCF_000192435.1). Lineage (GTDB taxonomy): Bacteria > Actinomycetota > Actinomycetes > Mycobacteriales > Mycobacteriaceae > Gordonia > Gordonia neofelifaecis. The sequence continues at coordinate 28,614 of NZ_AEUD01000005.1, read as the reverse complement.
AGTACGAGATCTCGCGCGACGATCAGGATGCCCTCGCAGTCGAGTCGCATCGTCGTGCGGTCGCAGCTCAGCGGGCGGGGATCTTCGCCGAGGAGATCGTTCCGGTCACCGTCTCGACCGGGAAGGGCGAGGTGATCGTCGACCGCGATGAGCACCCGAGGGCCGACACCACCCTCGAACGTCTCGCCGCGCTGCGGCCGTTGCTCCTGAAATCGGATCCCGAGGCGACGGTCACGGCCGGCAATGCGAGCGGACAGAACGATGCTGCCGCCGTCTGCCTCGTCACCCATCCCGACCACGCCGAGAAGGTCGGCCTGCGGCCCATCGCCCGACTGGTGTCGTGGGCCGTCGCCGGCGTCGATCCCGCCTACATGGGCATCGGGCCCGTCCCCGCCACCGAGGCGGCACTCGCCCGTGCGGGCCTGTCGATGGCAGACATGGACCTGATCGAGCTGAACGAGGCCTTCGCCGCGCAGGCGCTCGCGTGCACCCGCGAATGGGGTTTGGGTGCAGACGATTTCGCGCGACTCAACGTCAACGGTTCGGGAATCTCCCTCGGCCACCCCGTCGGCGCGACGGGCACGCGCATGCTCGGAACGCTCGCCCGCGAGCTGGAACGTCGCGACGCGCTGTACGGCCTTGCGACCATGTGCATCGGCGGCGGTCAGGGGCTCGCCGCGATCATCCAGCGCGTCTGACGGAGCGCCGGTCCGCAGTAAGCGGTCGTCGACCCCGCAGCGTCCGATTTACCCCTGCATGTCCCAGATATTTCGCCGCTGTCACCGAATCCTCGCCGCCCGGCCCCGCCCCGCGGTGCGTTCAACGAGTGGTTCACGATTGCTCGACCACCAGCGAGGAGGACACACATGCAGACAACCGATCGCCGGATCACGCTTCGGTTCATGGCCGCACCGACCGACGTCGCCACTCTCGGCGGCGGGGTCCGAGGCGGACGGATTCTCGAATGGGTCGACAAAGCCGCCTACGCCTGCGCCGCCGCGTGGTCCGGCGGCTACAGCGTGACCGCCTACGTCGGGAACATCAGTTTCGGCCGGGACATCGCGTCCGGTGACGTCGTCGAGGTGACGGCGACCCTAGTGCACACCGGCCGGTCGAGCATGCACATCGAATGCCGTGTGGCGTCGGCGGATCCGCGGCGGGGTCAGTTCACCGAAGCCAGCCGGTGCATGCTCGTGTTCGTGGCCGTCGACGACGAGGGCAGGCCCACCGCGGTCCGGCAGTGGCACCCGTCGAGCCCCGAGGACGTCGCCCGATCCGACCACGCCGCCCGACGCACCCGAGTGCGCGAGCGGATCACCGCGGCGATGTCCACCGCGGACTACGAGGCCCCGTCCACGGCCCCCGAGGCGTCGACCAGATTCCTCGCCGCCCCCACCGACGTCAACTGGGGCGGCAACACCCACGGCGGCCGGGTGATGGGATGGATCGACGACGTCGCATACCTGTGCGGCACTCAGTGGTGCCGCGGCGAAGCCGTCACCGTCTACATGGGCGGCGTCCGGTTCTACGAGCCGATCCGGATCGGCCAGGTGGTCGAGACCTCGGCACGACTGATTCACACGGGCCGCCAGACGATGCACGTCTCGGTGCACGTGTACGCGTACTGGCCACGCGACGGCAGGCGCGACCGCCGGCTCACCGCGCACAGCCTCACCGTGCTGGCAGCGCTCGACGAGCACGGCGACGCGACCGCCACCCCGGAGTGGATCCCGAAACTTCCCGGAGACGTCGCGCTCGACGCTCACGCGCGCGAACTCATCGTGATCCGCGGCCAGCGCCGACCGGCCCGCGAGCACCGAATGGTGGAGATCTGACGGCGCGGCCCTCCACCTTCCGTACCCGCCGTCGGGTCATCTCACCGCCAGCCGAGCGCCGGCGCGACCTCCGTCAGGATCGACTCGATCACGTGCGCGTTGTAGTCGACGCCGAGCTGGTTGGGCACCGTCAGCAACAGGGTGTCCGCCGCTGCGATCGCCTCGTCCTCGCGGAGCTGCTCGATCAGCTTGTCCGGCTCATCGGCGTACGACTTTCCGAACCGCGCGACGCCGCCGTCGATGTGACCGACTTGGTCGGAGCCGCCTCGTTCGCGTCCGAAGTAGGCCCGATCCGTGTCGCTCGTCAGCGCGAAGATGCTGCGGCTCACCGAGACTCGCGGCTCACGGTCGAAGCCCTGCGCCTTCCATTCGTCGCGGAAGCGGTGGATCTGCTCGGCCTGCAGCTGGTGAAACGGGACGCCGGTGTCCTCGGTCAACAGCGTCGAGCTCATCAGGTTCAGGCCCTGCCGCGCCGTCCACTCCGCGGTGGCCCGGCTTCCGGCGCCCCACCAGATGCGGTCACGGAGCGTCGGCGAATGCGGTTCGACGCGCAGCAGTCCGGGCGGATTGGGGAACATCGGCTGCGGGTTGGGCCGGGCGAAGCCCTCCCCCTCGAGCACCTTGAGGAAGACGCCCGTGTGCTGGCGCGCCATGTCGGCATCGGACTGATCGTCGCCGGGCAGGTACCCGAAGTACTTGTATCCCTCGATCACCTGCTCCGGCGATCCGCGCGAGATGCCGAGTTGCAGACGGCCCTCCGAGATCAAGTCCGCGGCGCCGGCGTCCTCGGCCATGTACAGCGGGTTCTCGTAACGCATGTCGATGACGCCGGTGCCGATCTCGATGCGGCTCGTCTTCGCACCGATCGCCGACAGCAGCGGGAACGGCGAGCCGAGCTGCTGGGCGAAGTGGTGCACCCGGAAGTAGGCGCCGTCGGCGCCGAGCTCTTCCACGGCGACGGCCAGGTCGATGGACTGGAGCAGCGCGTCCGACGCCGACCGCACCTGGGAGCCCGGTGCGTCGGACCAGTGCCCGAAGGAGAGGAATCCGATGTTCTTCACGGGTGGTTCAGCGCGTGTGGCGACGCCAGTATTCCGCCGGCCGAGCCAGTGCGACCACCCGCGCGGCGGCGAACGTCGCCGCCAGGACCAGACCTACTGCGACGACGACAGCGATCCACGTCGACTCCGACGTGGTGAAGTCGAGCAACCACGCAACGCCGACACCCGCGGCCGTGGCGAGCGCACCGCCCGGGATCAGGGCTATGGCGGTGGTGCGGACGGTCGCCCGGGCCGTGACGTCCTGCGACAGTCGGAGAACGAGCGCCACCGCGGCCAGCGCAAGCACATACGCGACGACCGCGCAGGCGGCGTAGACACCCAGGATCACCGCGGGCGCCGGAGCCGAGTCGAATACCCCGCCGAACGCCACTCCCACCGCGATCGCGAGACCCACCGCAGCCCCGGCGATCCCAGCGACCACGACACGCACGAGCCTGTTACCCGGCGGCCCCGACATCGTGAAACCGAGAAGTCGGAGGCTCGCGCCCACCACTCCGCCGACGACTGTTCCGAGGAGCGTCGTCGCCCACAGCGGATCGACGCCCGCGTAGCCGAGAGACGAGCCGCTCACGTACGACGCTTCAAACGTGACGCCCGGCCCGTACGCACCGCCGAGCGTTGAAACCAGCAGCGCCACAAGCGCGCCCAACACTGCGAATCCCACCGTCTGCCTCACGCGTGTCCTCCCCTGTGCGTCTCGGTCACCCTATCCGACCTGACCTGATCGGACGGGTCGTCGCGTTCGCTGGTTTTGCCGGAGAGCCTGCTCGGGGCCTGGCCTCGACGACGCGCGGATAATCGAGTCATGACAGATCGCGCCGACTCCCCGAAACCCGTGTTCCCCACCGCGATCGAGGTCGACGACTTCCGTGCGAACCTCGCGGCCGTCCGGGCGCGGATCGACGCCGCCGCCACTCGCGCGGGCCGCGACCCGGGCGAGGTTCAACTGCTGCCGGTCAGCAAGACGGTGCCCGAGGAACGGATCGTCAACGCAGTCGCAGCGGGCTGCCGCACGCTCGGCGAGAACAAGGTCCAGGAGGCCAAGCGGAAGCACGACGCCCTCGCCCACCTCGACGTCGACTGGTCGGTGATCGGACATCTGCAGACCAACAAGGCCAAGGACGTCGCCGCCTTCGCGAGCGAGTTCCAAGCGCTCGACAGCCTGCGCATCGCCGAGGCGCTGGATCGTCGACTGCAGGCCGCCGGCCGTGGAATCGACGTCTATGTGCAGGTCAACACGTCGAGCGAGGACAGCAAGTACGGTCTCACACCGGCGGAGCTCCCGGATCTGCTCAGGCAGCTGCCCGCGTACTCATCGCTGCGAGTCCGCGGTCTGATGACACTCGCGGTCTTCTCCGACGACGCCGAGCGCGTCCGCCCCTGCTTCCAGCTGCTCCGCAGTCTGCGCGACCGGATCCGCGACGAGGATCCGGACCTGATCGGCGACGGCGGCCTGTCGATGGGCATGTCGGGCGACTACGAGCTCGCGATCGAAGAGGGCTCCACGTGCGTCCGCGTCGGCCAGGCGATCTTCGGAGCACGAGCCACTCCCGACAGCGTGTACTGGCCGAGCTGACCGCCGGTCACGGTGTGGCGGAACCGTTTCCGACGGCGAGCAGCCCGTCGATCATGTCCATGGTGACGCCCTCGCCGCCGAACATCAGTACGCGGCCGATGGGGAATGTCTCGAGCATCGAGCTGAGATCGAAGCCGTCGGGGAACACCGACGACACGTCGCCGAGCCCCGCCGTCATCTCAGCGAGCGCCGCCTGCAGAACCGGTCCCGCCACCGGATGCGCCAAGACCTCGCCGATCGACGAGTCCCGGGTCAGCGGCAGCAGCACCTCATCCCCGTCGATCCGCACCTGCGCGTTCCCCCGGATATCGCGGCTCGACGCGCCGACCTCCAATGTGTACGCCCCGCCCTCGACCATCCAGCGATCGACGCGCGGATCCCAGTGGGCGAGATCGTCGCGTCGCACCGTCAGCACGGCCTCCGCCGACTGTCCGGGTTCGAGCGGCACACACGTGAAGGCCTTGAGCTCCCGGGGCGCACGCTGCACCTTCGATTCCGTCATCGACGAGTACACCTGGACCACTTCACGGCCTGCGACGTCGCCGACGTTGGTCACCGACACCCGGATCTCGACGTCGCCGTCCGGTGTCGGCGAGGCGGTCGGCGGGCCGTACTCGAACCTCGTGTACGACAGCCCGTGCCCGAACGGATAGGTGACCTCGAGGCCCCGCGCGTCGTACCAGCGATACCCGACGAACAGACCTTCGCCGTAGCGGACATGCGAGAAGTCGCCGCCGAAGTCGAGGTAGGCGGGCGTGTCCGCCAGCCGGACCGGAATCGTCTCGGTCAGCCGGCCGGACGGATTCACCACGCCGAACAGGACGTCGGCGGTCGCCCCGCCGCCGGCCTGACCGAGCAGCCAGCCCTCGACGATGGCCGGCACGCGATCGGCGAACGGCAGCGCGACCACGCCCCCGTTCGACAGCACGACCACCACCCGCCGATTCACCGCGAGTACCGCGTCGAGGAGTTCCAGCTGGTCGGCGGGGAGGTCGATGCCGGTGCGGTCGAAGCCCTCCGACTCGAGCCTCGCAGGCAGCCCCAGAAACAGCACGACAGTCTCGGCGTCTCGGGCGATGGCCACCGCCTGGTCGCGGAGCGAGACGATCTCGGCATCGGTCGCGTGGGCCGACAGACTGAAGCCGGGCGCGTAGACGACCTCGCGATCGGAGAGAGCGCGGATCTCGTCGAGCGCGGTGTCGACGCGGGTCGGGTTGATGAGCGACGAGCCGGCACCCTGAAACCGCGGAGTCTCGGCGAACGCGCCCACGACCGCGATGTCCGCGTCCGGTGCGAGCGGCAGCAGTCGGTCCTCGTTTCGCAGCAAGACGATCGACTTCCCGGCGGCCTCTCTGGCGAGCGCGTGGTGGGCGTCGACGTCGAGTGGCCCACTCGCCGCCCCGGCGCCCGCCTGATATCGGCGGATCAGATCGAGGACGCGATCGGCGACGACGTCGAGAACCCCCTCGTCGAGCGATCCGTCCCGCACCGCGGCCACGAGGTCGGCGTCGGTTCGCCCGTTCGACGACGGCATCTCCAGGTCCAGACCCGCGCGCAGCGCCGCGGTGCGGTCGGCGACGGCGCCCCAGTCGGACACGACGAGCCCTTCGAATTCCCACTCGTCGCGCAACACCTGCGTCAGCAGCCACGGATCCTGCGAGGCATGGACCCCGTTGATCCGGTTGTAGGAGCACATGACCGTCCACGGTCGCGCATCCTTGACCACCCGCTCGAAACCGCGGAGGTAGATCTCCCGGAGCGGGCGAGGATCGATGTCCGAGCTGGCGCGCATCCGGTCGTACTCCTGGTTGTTGGCGGCGAAGTGCTTCAGTGATGCACCGACCCCCATCGCTTGCACACCGTTCACGAGAGCTGATCCGATGGTGCCCGACACCACCGGATCTTCGGAGTAGTACTCGAAGTTCCGGCCGCAGAGCACCGAGCGCTTGATGTTGATGCCGGGCCCGAGCACCACCGCGACGTCTTCGATCGACGTCTCGGTACCGAGAGCCCGTCCGACCCGTTCGACGAGCTCGACGTCCCAGGACGAGCCGAGTGCCACGGCGGGCGGGAAACAGGTGGCGGGCACGCTGTCGCCGAGACCGAGATGGTCGCCGCCGGTGGCCTGCTTGCGCAACCCGTGCGGTCCGTCGGTGACCATGATCGACGGAACACCGAGTCGATCGACCCCCTTCAGGTGCCAGAAATCGAGCCCGCTGGTGAGCGCGGCCTTCTCCTCGAGCGTCAGATCAGCGGCGGTCACGCTATGCGCTTCTGTGGTCACTCCGGCGTCCTTCGATCGAGCTGGTAGGGGTCGGTTCCACATCTACACGGTCTGTGTTCCGTCCGCCGGATCGATCGACTCCGCCCGACTGCCATGCCACGCTGGCTTCATCCCGCCCTCCGACAGATGGACACAGAATGCCCGACGCAATGACCATGGCACAGGTCGAACGTGAGGAACTCGCATCGTTCCTCTCGACGCTGACGCCCGACGACTGGGAGCAGCCGTCGCTGTGCGACGGGTGGCGGGTCCGGGACGTCGCAGCACATATCGTCAGCTATGACACCCTCGACGCGCAGTCGCTCGCGACGCGACTCCGTCGGGGACACTTCACACTCGACGGCTCGAACGCCGCCGGCGTCGACGCATCACAAGGGCTGACGCCGCCCGAGATTCTCGAGACATTCAGTCGAAGCACCCGGCCCCGCGGACTGACCGCCGCGTTCGGCGGACGGGTGGCGTTGCTCGACACCATGATTCACCAGCAGGACATCCGGCGAGCACTCGCCTGCCCACGCACCATTCCCACGGATCGCCTGCGCGCCGCACTGTCCTTCTCGCGCATCGCACTGGCGCTCGGTCAGCCTTGGCGAACTCGCGGCCTGAGTCTGATCACGACCGATCTCGACTGGCGATCCGGATTCGGCAAGGAAGTCCGCGGACCCGCCGAGCCGCTCCTCATGACGATCGCCGGACGTCGCGGCTGCGCCCGGGAACTCACCGGAGTAGGAGTCGGTGTCCTGCGCCGGCGGATCGGCGACTGACGAGCACGGGTGCGCCGCAACGGTCGGACGCGGGCCTACCCCTCCCGGGCCCCGATCAACGCCTCGGAGATCGCGCCCGTCGCGCGCTTGAGCGCGGGCAGGGCACGCGCCTGCAGTTCCTCGTCCATGCGCGAGGTGGGCCCGGAGATTCCGACCGCCATCGGCGTGGGCGCGCCCGGGATCGCCATGGCGACGCAGCGGACGCCGATCTCCCCCTCCTCGTCGTCGACTGAGAAGCCTGCGGATCGCACCCGTTCGACGGCGGCGAAGACACCGGACAGGGACGTCACGCTGTGCTCGGTCGCCGCCGGAATGCCTGCCTGCGACACCAGCTTCACGATCCGCGCGTCGTCGAGCTCGGCGAGGATCGCCTTGCCGACACCCGAGTTGTGCAGATGCACCCGGCGCCCGACCTCGTTGTTGGTCCGCATCGTGTGCGGCGACGGCACCTGCGCGGTGTAGATCACCATGTCGCCGTCGAGCACGGCGAGGCTCGCGGTCTCCGACAGCTCCGCAACCAGCGACTCGAGGACGGGATCGGCGACCGCGCCCAGTTGGCGATTGGCGACTTCACCGAGCCGGATGAGCCGGGGGCCGAGCGCGTACCGCTTGTTCGGCAACTGCCGGACGTAGCCGATGCCGACCAGGGTGCGCAGCAGTCGATGAATGGTCGGCGGCGGCAGCGGCGACTCTCCCGACAGATGACTGAGCGAGCACTCACCGCCGGCCCGGCCGATCAACTCCATCAACTCGAACGCGCGCTCGACGGACTGGACGCCCCCCGACTTCGTCTCACCTGCCGCTGCGGCAACCATGTCGCTCCTCTGCTCGGACCACCTCACCCTATCTTCCACAATGCGGAATCAAAAGCATCACCATGATCGGAGATCCCTTGTCTGAGGTGCACACCTATGACTAAACTCCACGATGTGGAATTATGATTCCATTGACCAAGCACTCGGGAGGACTCATGACCAGCGGCCAGCTCGACGACGCGTTCCTCGCGAAGATCGACAAGCGGCTCACGCCCGCCGACGATGCCCTCGCTCGTCACTATCCGGGTGACGACGGCCGCCGCCAGCCGATCCACACCGTGTACGTCGCCGCAGACCGCTACACCCCCGAACTCCCCGCGCAGTGGGCCACCGCGGCACTCGATGCCGCGCAGGCCGCGGGCGGCCTCGACGAGGTCGCTTCGCTGGTCGGCCTGGGCGCCTCCACGGACTCGTCGCCGGAGAAGCTCGCCGAACTCACGGCCGCGAAACTGGCGACCGAGCCGATCGAGGACCTCCGACTGGACTTCGAGGACGGCTACGGCGACCGCGGCGACGAGGTGGAGGACAACGACGTCGAATCCGCTTCCGCCGCAGTGCGTTCGGCGGTCGCGGCCGGCGTCGCACCGCCGTTCATCGGGATCCGGTTCAAGTGCTTCGAGGCTCCTGTGCGCCGCCGCGGCCTGCGCACCCTCGACGGCTTCGTCGCCGGGCTCGTCTCGGCGGGCACGCTGCCCGACGGCCTCACGCTGACCCTCCCCAAGGTGACCTCGGTCGACCAGGTCGAGGCGATGGTCGAGGTGGCCGCAGCCCTCGAAGCGGCACACGGCCTGCCCGATCGCCGGATCGGCTTCGAGGTCCAGGTCGAGACGCCGCAGGTGATCCTCGGCGCCGACGGCGAGGCTCCGGTCGCCCGGCTGATCCACGCCGGCGACGGCCGCGTCACGTCGCTGCACTACGGCACCTACGACTACTCGGCATCGCTCGGCATCGCCGCCGCCTACCAGTCGATGGAGCACCCCGCGGCCGACCACGCCAAGAACGTCATGCAACTCGCTGTCGCGGGCACCGGCGTCCACATGTCGGACGGCTCGACGAACATCCTGCCGATCGGCGACCCCGACAACGTCGCGTCAGCCTGGCAGCTGCACGCCCGCCTCGTCCGCCGTCACCTCGAGCGCGGCATTTATCAGGGCTGGGACCTGCACCCGCACCAGTTGGTGACCCGCTTCCTGGCGACCTACGCGTTCTATCGCGACGGCTTCGCGCCCGCCGCCGCCCGCCTGCGCAACTACATGCACCGGCTCGACTCGGCGATCCTCGATGAGCCGGCCACCGCGAAAGCGCTCGCGGGCTTCATCAACCGGGGCGCGGTGTGCGGCGCGCTGCCCGCCGCCGACGTCGAGGCCGCAACCGACCTGCCGATCGAGACGGTCCGCGAGATCGCGCTCGGCCGCCGCACCACCCCGCTCACCTGAGCCACTCACCCACCGCCCAGCGACTCTTCCAGCACAACCAAGGAGAACCCGTGACCGCACCGCAGAAAGCGTCGTACTACACGCCCCGCGGCGGACTGCCCCCGCAGACCGACCTGCTGACCGACCGCGCCATCGTCACCGAGGCCTACACCGTGATTCCCCGCGGTGTCCTCTCCGACATCGTGACCTCGGTGTTCCCCGAGTGGACCGACACTCGCGGCTGGATCATCAACCGCCCCGTCGCAGGCGGTGCGACGACCTTCTTCCAGGCCATCATGGAGGTCAAGCCCGGCGGCGGCGCCGAGCGTCCCGAGCCGCAGGCCGAGGTCGAGGGCTTCCTGTTCGTCACCTCCGGCGCCCTGACGGTCGCCGCCGAGGGCCGCACCGAGACCCTCACCGAGGGCGGCTTCGCCTATCTGCCCGCAGGCACCGTCTGGTCGGCCCGCAACGACGGCGACGCCGACGCGTCGTTCGTGTGGATCCGCAAGCGGTACGAGGCCGTCGAAGGCCACACGCCGTCGCTGAAGTTCGGCAACGAGCAGGAGATCGAGCCGTCCGCCATGCCCGGCACCGACGGCAAGTGGCGCACCACCCGCATGCTGGATCCGCAGGATCTCGCGTACGACATGCACGTGAACGTCGTGACCTTCGAACCCGGCGCCAGCATCCCGTTCGCGGAGACCCATGTGATGGAGCACGGCCTGCTGATGCTCGAGGGCAAGGCCGTCTACCACCTCAACGGTGACTGGGTGGAGGTCCAGGAGGGCGACTACCTCTCGCTGCGCGCCTTCTGCCCCCAGGCCTGCTACGCCGGCGGCCCGTCGAACTTCCGCTACCTGCTGTACAAGGACGTCAACCGCCAGATCATGCTCTGATCGCACGTCCCCTCAAGCCCCGCCCGGCACGCTGACTCCCCCTTACAGCGTGTCGGGCGGTTTCCATTTCTCGCACAGCCACCACGTTCGTGCGGCGAAAGCCGGACATCTGGTAGGGAAGGGCCGCGATACGCGTTGGTAGTGCGACAAAAGCCGGGCACCTGGGAGGTGGTGCCCGGCTTCAGTTGTCGGTCACGAGGTTTCGACCGACGGCTCGGCCTTCGGCCTCGTTCGTCGGCTCAACCCGCGGCTCCGCCGCGGAACGGCCAGCCGATGACCTTCTTCTCACGCGGCTGCGCGTAGGTGCGCACCTTGGACGTTGAAAGTCCCATGCGGACAAGGCCTTCGGCGATGGTCACCGCCGAGCGGACGCCGTCGACGATCGGCACGCCGGTGGCCGCCCTGACCTTCTCCTCGAGCTCGGCCATGCCGCCGCAGCCCAGGCAGATCACCTCGGCGTGATCGCGCTCCACGGCCTCGAGCGACTGCGCGACGATCGCCTCGACGGCCCGCTCGGGGTCGGACTCCAGCTCCAACACACCCAGTCCCGACGCACGCACCGACGCGCACCGCGCGTCGAGGCCGGCCAGCTTGAGCCGGTCCTCGATGAGCGGAACGGTGCGGTCCAGTGTGGTGACGACCGAGTACTTGTGGCCGAGGTACATCGCGGTCGACGCGGCCGCTTCGGTGATGTCGACGACCGGAACCTCGAGCAGTTCCTGCAGTCCCTCCCGGCCGTGCTCGCCGTAGCCGGCCTGGATGACCGCGTCGAACGGCTCGGGGTACGAGGTGATCGCGTCCATGACCGCGATCGCGGCGAGGTACGACTCGAAGTTGCCCTCACACGAGTCGGCGCCGAATCGGGGCGTGATGCCGACGATCTCGGTGCCGGGCGAGGCGACCGCGCGGGCCGACTCCGCGATGGCGTCGGTCATCGACTGCGTGGTGTTGACGTTGGCGACGAGAATCCGCACGGGGTGTCTCCTTCGAATGTCGGGTGTCAGTGGGTGCTGGCGACGGCGATCGCTTCGCCGGAGACGTCGGCGAACGGTCCCTTACGGTCGGCGACGGCGAAGTAGAGCACCGCTCCGACGCCGGCTCCGATGAACCAGGAGAACTCCGAGACCGACTCGAACGCCGGGACGAACGCCATCACCAGGGCGAAGGCCGCGGTGGGCACCAGAGCGATCACGGCGCGCGGGTTGACGCCCGCCTTGTAGTGGTAGGCACCGTCGGGGTTCTCGCTGAAGAGCTCCGGGACGTTGACCCGCGAGCGGCGGACCAGCCAGTAGTCGGCCATCACGATGCCGAACAGCGGGCCGAGCAGCGCGCCGAGACCGCCGAGGAAGTAGTTGATCACGACCGGCGAGTTGTACAGGTTCCACGGCAGGATCACGATGCCGATGATGGCCGAGATCAGCGCCGCCCGGCGGAAGTTCAGCGACTTCGGGAACAGGTTGTTCAGCGCGTAGATCGGCGCGACGAAGTTGGCCATCATGTTGACCGCGACGGTCAGGATGAGCAGCGCGAGGCAGGCCAGGACCAGCAGGAAGGTGTTCGGCACGGCCTGGACGATGTCGGCGGGCGACTCGATGACGCGACCGTCGATCCGGAACTGCGCACCGGCCAGCGTGATGACGATGGCGCCGAAGAGCAGCATGTTCAGCGGGATGCCGTAGAAGTTGCCGCGGACGATCGAGCCCTTCGACTTCGCGTTGCGGGTGAAGTCGCAGAAGTTGAGGACGAAGGTGCCGTAGATGGCGACCCAGAGGCTCGCACCGCCGACGATCTTGGCCCACATCTCTCCGCCGGTCAGGCTGTCGGGCGTGGTCCACGCGATGGTCCAGTCCGCCTTGCTGAGCATCCAGACCGCCAGCGCGACCATGGTGATCAGAATGACGGGACCGGCGAACGCCTCGTACTTGCGGATCATCTCCATGCCGTAGCTGACGATGACGAGCTGAATCACCCACAGCGAGACGAAGGAGATCCATCCGAGGGTGGAGAGGCCGAGGAAGCTGTTGGCGTCGAGGGTCTCCGCCGACGGGATCAGGGCGACGATCAGGATGCGCAGCACCACGGAGGCGAGGAAGGTCTGGATGCCGAACCAGGCGATCGCGACGGCGCCGCGGATGAGGGCCGGGATCTGCGCACCGCGGATGCCGAACGAGATACGGCTCATCACGGGGAACGGCACGCCGGTCTTCTCGCCCATGAATCCGGAGAGGTTCAGCAGCAGGAACAGGAACAGTCCGCCGAGCCCGAGGGCGAGCAGGATCTGCCATCCGCCGAGGCCGAGAGCGAACAGTCCGATCGCGAAGGCGTAGTTGCCGAGGCTGTGAACGTCGTTGGCCCACAACGTGAAGATGTTGTAAGTGCTCCAACGACGGCCTTCGCGCTTGGTCGGCGCAAGGTCGGTGTTGTAGAGCGCGGGGCTGACGCCTTCGGGCAGAGCCGGGGCGAGGGCCGCGGCATCGTCGGACTGCGCCAGTGGTGCGATAGAACCGGCGGGGCCGGCGTCCTCGATCACTCCGGAGGATTCGGTGCTCATGGCAGGACTTTCACATTCATCGCGGAGGACCTTGCCGCCAACCGCGTATTCCACTGTGTGGAATTAAAATTCCGTGGGTCTGAATATTTACGCCTACTCGCCAGTCCGCTGTCAACCCTGCTACCCCACATCGCGGAAGTCGACGTGAGGCAGGCACCATCGTGCATCCTCGGTGGGACCCGCCACAGTTCGGCAAATTCCACTAAACAGGGACCAGATTCCACTATGAGGAATTTTGCTGCGGTAAGCTGTCCCCGACAGACCTGTCCGGCGACCACGTGGAGGAGCAGCCGCACATGAGCAACAGCCCGGAGAACACCGAATCGGCATCGACCGATCGAGCCCCGTTCGACCTGGTCCTGCGCGGTGAGCAGATGCTGACCACGGCGGGCATCGTCGCGCGGGAGATCGGTATCCGCGACGGTCGGGTCACCGCCATCGAGCCGCTCGGCAGCGGACTCCAGGGCGACGAGATCATCGAACTCGCGCCGAACCAGGTGATGATTCCCGGCCTGGTCGACACCCACGTCCACGTCAACGAGCCGGGCCGCACCGAATGGGAGGGCTTCGAGTCCGCGACCAAGGCGCTGGATGCACGGCGAGCTCCGACGTACGACGCAGGTGACGACCCGAGGAGACGCCCGAAGCGAGGTGAACTCCATTCCGTCCACGGTCACCGTGGAGGCGCTGAACATCAAGCGGAAGGCCGCCGCGGGCAAGACCCACATCGACGTCGGCTTCTGGGGCGGCGCCATCCCGGGCAACGAGGGCGACCTGCGCGGCCTGCACGACGAGGGCGTCTTCGGCTTCAAGTGCTTCCTGCTGCACTCCGGCGTCGACGAGTTCCCGCACCTCACCGCCGACGAGATGGAAGCCGACATGGCCGAGCTGGCCAAGTACGACTCCCTGATGATCGTGCACGCCGAGGACTCGCGCGCCATCGACCACGCGCCGACCGCCGAGGGCAACCAGTACTCGAACTTCCTCGCGTCCCGCCCGCGCGGCGCGGAGAACGTCGCCGTCGCCGAGGTGATCGAACGCGCCCGCTGGACCGGGGCCCGCGCCCACATCCTGCACCTCTCGTCGTCGGACGCACTGCCGATGATCGCGTCGGCACGCCGCGACGGTGTCAAGCTGACCGTCGAGACCTGCCCGCACTACCTCACGCTCCTCGCCGAGGAGATCCCGAACGGCGCCACGGCCTACAAGTGCTGCCCGCCCATCCGGGAGGCGTCGAACCGCGAGCTGCTGTGGCAGGGTCTGCTCGACGGCACCATCGACTGCATCGTCTCCGACCACTCCCCCTCGACCGTGGACCTCAAGGACGTCGAAGGCGGTGACTTCGGCGTCGCCTGGGGTGGCGTCGCGTCCCTGCAGCTCGGGCTGTCGTTGATCTGGACCGAGGCCAAGCGCCGCGGCATCGACCTGCCGCAGGTGATGCAGTGGATGTCGGCCAAGCCCGCCGAACTCGCCGGCCTCACACATAAGGGCCGCATCGGCCTCGGCTACGACGCCGACTTCGCCATCTTCGAGCCCGACTCGGCGCAGGTGGTCGACGTGAATCACCTGCATCACAAGAACCCGATCAGCCCGTACAACGGCCGCGCGCTCGCGGGCGTCGTCAAGGGCACCTGGCTCCGCGGCCAGAGGATCGACTTCCAGAACCCCCTCGGCCGGATGTTGCGTCGAGGAGACGTCTGACCCCATCACCTGGTCTGACATGAGGAAACGACTTCACCGGCGAGGCACCACCTCGCCGGTGAAGTGCATTCCGGGGTCGAGCGGTTGAGCGAGTACCGCACTTCCGCCGGTTGAGCGAGCGCAGCGAGTCGAAACCACCGCCCCCACCCAGCCCGCGCACACGAGGTTTCGACACGTCCTCCGCTCCGCTCCGGACGGCTCAACCAACGAGGAGGCACCGCTTCGGACGGCTCAACCAACGAGGAGGCACCGCTCCGGACAGCTCGACCAGCGAGACACCCCTACACCACGCGCGTCAGGCGGCCGCGCGGTTCGTCTGCCAGGTCGAGGACCTCGTTGAAGCCGTCGACGAGGCAGTCGGCGAAGAGTTCGGGCTCCGTCACGGCGGCGGCGTCGAAGTTGAGACCGAGGCATGCGGTGCCGTTGTGGGTGATCATCGTGGCCATCACCGCGCAACCGGGCAGCGGGCCGAACGGAAACATCCGCTCCACCTTCGCGCCGGCGACGAACGTCTCCCACGGGATGCCCGGCACATTGCTCGCCTGCAGATCGTTCTGCGATGTGGTGCCGCTGAACTGGGCGAGCAGCGGCCCGGGCAGCCAGGCGACGACCGGGCCGATCGTGTTCAGGATGTCGACGGCGGGCTCGGCCCGCGCCGCGCGAACCTGCTCGCGAATCGTCAGCACCCGCTCGAACGGATCGGCGATGCCGATCGGACCGGCCAGCCGCCCGACGGCGATGCGGTTGCCCGCTATCGGATCGTCCGGCTTCCGCACCGAGATCGGGATCGCGACGGGGATGGATTCGACGGACTCCCCCATCTCCTCGTGGTAGCGGCGGAACCCGCCGATCAGGCCGCCGAGGTACACGTCGTTGACCGATGCGCCGGTCGCCGCAGCCGCCGCGTGGATCGCGTCGAACGGTACTTCGAAGGCACTGAACCGCCACGACACGCTGCGCCCGGCGAGCAGGGGTGAACCCGGTGGGCTGATCATCCCCGCCACCCGCGGCACCGACCGGCCGTACCGCAGCACCCGGCTTAGCGACCTCTTCGGATCACCGAGCGCTCGGACCCCCTGCACGGCCAGCCCGGCGAGCTTCGGCAGTCGCTGCACCTCCTCGCTGAGCTGGCGGCCGAGGACGTCGAGCGCCGACAGATCACGAGTCATCGGGGCCGGCGGCTGGGGCTTTCCCGGAATAGGCTCACGTGTCTTCGAATGCAGTTGTGCGAGAACCAGAATCGCACCGAGGCCGTCGGTCAGCGCGTGATGTGCCTTGAAGAAGTACGCCGTCTTGCCGTCCGCGAGCCCATCGATCAGGTAGCCCTCCCACGGTGGTCGTGCCGGATCGAGCGGAGTCATGGCCAACTGCTCGCACAGGGTGAAGACCTCGCGCATACTCCCGTCGCCCGCCACCCGGATCCGTCGCAGGTGATAGTGCAGATCGAAATCCGGGTCCACCTGCCAGCTCGGCGTACCGGTGTGCAGCGGAGATTCGACCACCCGCTGTCGGAACCGCGGCGCCATGCGGCTGCCCCAGTCGTGCGCGGCGACCAGCCGGTCCCAGTCCGGCTCGCAGTCGTAGACCTCGACCATGGAGATGGTGGACCGCAGTCGACGGTCGGCGTCGCCACGCCACATCACGGTGTCGACCGGGCTCATCTCCAGATCACTGCCCCAGGCGAGCGGCTGGTCCGGCGTCGCCGCACCGGGTGCACTCCGATCGTCGGTCACTTTCGCCACTCCTGCCATTCGAAGACTCCCATGGTCCTGGTCATCCGACCATCGTCGAACGCGGTCACCGGCCAGTCCGCGAGCGCATCGAGGAACCGGCCGCGCACCTCCTCCGCGTACTCCCCCGCCTTCTCCGGCACCCACGACGAGGTGTCGACGGGCGGCAGCACCCGGACTTCGACGGTCCCGGGTTTGATCAACTGCGCGCCCCGCCACATCAGTTCGCCCGCATTCCGCAGCACCACCGGCACCACCGGCACCCCGGCGCGCATGGCGATGTGGAACGGTCCCTTCTTGAACGGTCCGATGCGCGGCGTCGCGGAGCGGGTGCCCTCCGGTGCGACCACCAGCGAGAACCCCTCGTCCTCGATCTTGCGAACCACCGGCTCCAACTGCTCGATCGCCCGACCGGCGTCGGCGCGGTCGATGAACGCGACGCCGCCGAGGTCGAGGATCTGCCCGAACAGCGGCAGATCGCGGATCTCCTTCTTCGCCACCCCCGTCGCGTGGTCGCGGATCAGGTGGATCATCACCGGCAGATCGAGCTTCGACTGGTGGTTGAACACGAACACGCACGGCCGGGCCGACGTCAGGTACTCGGCGCCGTCGAGCACCTCGACGCGGACTCCGGCCATCGCGAAGCCTGCGTCGATACCCGACGAGACGCCCTGCTGCATCGCCTCGGTGCCGTCGTCGCTGAGCACGCTCTTGGCGAAACCGACTGCGGCACCGCCGAGGAACGACCCGTAGAAGGCGCCGGTTCGAGCCAGCATCCCGATCCGGTTGTAGGTCGGGTTCCGCAGGTCGAGGATCGGCCAGCCGCGGGACTCGGCGACCGCGCGCAGTTCCCGCTGCGGCGAGACCGCCGCCGGATGGCCCACCGACTCGAGATAGGGGACGTCCTCGTTGCCGTCGCTGTACGCGAACGACGAGGCGAGGTCGAGATCGTGCTCGGCGGCCAGACGCCGGACGGCGGCCGCCTTGCCCGGCCCCCACAGCGGTCGGCCGAGGATGCGGCCGGTGACGATTCCGTCGACGACCTCGACGTCCGTCGCAAGCGCGTGATCGGCGTCGATCTGCTTGGCGATGGGCTCGATCTGGAAGCGCGTGGCCGACGACGCGATCACGATCCGGTGTCCTTTCGCGCGGTGTGCGCGGAGGATCTGCCACATCTGCGGTCGCAGCTTGGCCGCCGTGTCCTGTTTGAAGAGCTGCTCGCCCATCGCGAGGAGTTCTGCGTAGGTCTTGCCCGCGAAAGCGGGTCGGGTGGCCTCGAGCACCTCGGCGTAGTCCTGCTCTGACGAGCAGCCGCGCAAGCCGATCATCAGACCGTCGAGCAGTTCTCCCGCGGTGAACTCCAGACTCCGCAGCCTGGCACGCAGAATCGCCGTCGCCGAGAAACCTTCGAGCAGGGTGCCGTCATAGTCGAAGAACGCACAGATCTGCTTGCCCTCGGGCGCCGAACGGATCTCGGTCAGCCGGTCGGCGAGCGCGCTCATCGCCCGGCCTCCTTCTGCCTCGCCTGTTCGGCTTCGATCGCGGCGATCCGCCCGAGTCTGGCCCGCATGACCTCCACCTCGTTCAGCCAGGCGCGCCGCCGCGCCATGACCTCCTGAGGCTCACCGGTGATCGCTCCCCGGTTGTCCGCGAGCTGATAGGCGGCGTCGTAGAGCTCGCGCGACACCGAATCCTTGCTGTGCACCACGCCCTGCAACGACATCTGACGCCCCAGCCCCAGGCAGTCGGTGAGCACCGCCTCCTTGTCGAGCCCGTCGGAGCCCGCCGAGACCAGTCGCGTGGCGACCACCAGCTGCGCGTCGAAGAACGTCTGCAGCGTCCGCCGAGCGAACAGCTGGCCACCGCTGGCCAGCAATGCGGTATGCACCCACTCCTTGGTCCGGCGATCCGTCCGCCAGCCCGGAGCGATCAAGTCCATCTCCGCGCCGAGTCGGTGCAGATACTCCTTCTTCGCCGGGAAGAAGAACTCGAACTTCAGCAGGTCGCGGATGCGCAGCGCCTCCTGCTGTGCCGGAGCCAGCAGGCCTTCGTCGGCCGAGGCCTGGGCGTCGGGCGACGGTGCTCCTTCGACGACGTCCCCGTCGGACACCGCCAGCATCCCGAGTTCGACGATCGCCCGGTCGACGAAGTGATGCAGTGCGCCGTTCCGGTAGTACGCGGCGACGGCGTGGTTCTCGGGCGCGATGGACCACACCTGCTCCGGCCCGCCGGCGAACGTGTCGAGGACACCGGCGTCGGTCAGCTCGCGCAGGGTGTTGAGCAGGCCTAGCCCGCGACACAGCGACGGATCGGGTCCGGGCAGCCGGCGGGTGTCGATGTACGACAGCAGCGGCTCCAGGATCACTTCGATCTCATGCGCGGTGTACGCCCGATCCTCAGCGCCGAGCAGTGCGAAGCCGGCGAGCGACGTCGCCGAGATGGGCGTGGCCGCGTTGATCTCGTCCATCACCTTGAACGACACCTTCTCCAACCGGACGCGACCTTCCCCGGCCTCGGCCAGCGCCTGGCGCAAGGAGAACGGCTCGCCGAACCTCACACGGGCCTCGCCACGATAGGTTCGCTGACCCCGCGCGTATTTGACCAGCCATTTCAGGTCCTCGGGCGACTTCGCGCCGCCCGCCGACTCACGCGCCATCGCGGCGATCTCCGGCAGCTGGTCGTAGACGATCGACGTCGGCACGACCACCACGTCGGCGCCGTCGAGCGACTCCACCGCGTCCGCGACGTAGGCCAGCAGACCCAACTTCGGCGGTCGGAGCTTGCCGGTGCGGCTGCGCCCGCCTTCGATGTACCACTCGAGGTTGAAGCGCTTCTCGACGATGAACGACAGGTACGAACGCATGGCGAACTTGTACACCGGATCGGAGCCGAACTTACGGCGGATGAAGATGGTGCCCGCACGGCGCGCGATCGGCCCCATCGGCCAGAACGCGAGGTTCTCGCCGCCGAGGACCAGATTCGACGGAAAGTCTTGCTGGTGCAGCACACTCGCGAGGATCAGCGAGTCGACGTACGAACGGTGCGACGGCAGGAAGACCAGTGAGCTCGACTTGTTCAGCGTTCGCAGTCGCCCCAGGGTGTCCAGGTCCACCGACACCGACCACGCACGCTGGTACAGCCCGCTGAAAGTCGACGTGAAGACGTCCTGCACGAGCCTGCTCTGGGTGGCGACGAACGTGCTCATCTTATCGGTCGCCTCTTGCGCCACCGACGCCGCCGACCGGCCCAGTTCCGCGGCGAGCTGAGACGCGGCCGTCTGGAACCGCGCCGATGAACTGATCTGCTCGGCCACCAGTCGAGGCACCTTGTACCGGGTGCCCACCAACTCGAGTTCGGCTCGCTCTGCCGAGATGACCGCCTGCATCCCGACGAACGCCGCGAACGAGGTCCCCTCGGCCTGCTGCGCGTCGTACCGCGCGCCGAGCGCCTCGACGGTCGCGGGCACGCCCTGGACCACGCGCACCCGATCCGGGCCGAGGCGGCGGATGGCGGCCTGGCGGAAACTCGGCGGCCTGCGCGGATTCGACAGCACGATCGCATCGGCCAGGGCGACCTTGCGCTCACCGCGTCGGACCGGCGGCAGCCACACCACGCGCGCAGGCACCAGGACGGTCGCCGGGTCCAGACCGGCGATGTCGATGTCGTGCAACCGGCGCACCGGCACCCCGGGGTGGTGCAGCGCCGCCCATTCGTCGACCAGCTCCTGCTCGATCCCCGTGTGCACATCGGCCAGCACGATCTCGCTCACCGAACCTCCTCGTCCGACGTTCCCCCCGGGCGCGACTGAACCCGGCAGCGACTGAATTGTCGCCGATGGACGATCGACTCGGGGCATATTCAAGCCCACCGGGACGACAAACCCTCCCAGTCACTCGATCGTCTGATCTACTCGATCGCGTGAGCCTCCCCTGCCCGACGTCGGGCGACGAACAGTGACGACCACGGGACTGCCGCGGCGAGTGACCGCTGGATTCGCGGCGGGCAGTCTCGGCACCGGCGGTTTCGGGGTGCTGCCCGGCCTCGTGCTGGCGTACTACCTCACCGACACGCTGGCCGTCGGCGCTCTGCCGGCGGCGGTGATCGTGGTGATCCCGAAGATCGTGGACGTCCTGGTCAACCCGTTGATCGGGGCACGCAACGACGCCGCGTTCGCGACCACCGGTTCGCGCACCCGCCTGATGTGGATCGGCACCGCGACGATCGTGCCGATGTTCGTGCTCACCTTCGCCGCGCCGACGCAGGCTCCGCCGGTGGTCGGAGCGCTGTGGGTGCTGGTGTTCTTCACCGCCGCCGCGGTCGCCTACGCGTGCTTCCAGGTTCCGTACATCGCGCTTCCCACCGACCTGACCCCTGATTATCACGCGCGGACCCGGCTGATCTCGGCCCGGATCGCCGTGCTGGCGCTGGCCATCCTGCTGATCGGAGCCGGGGCGCCCGCGGTGCGCGACGCGCTCGGCGGCGGGGCCACCGGGTACGTCGTGATGGCCGCGGTCTCGGTCGCGGTGATCGCGGGCGGGATGACGGTGTCGACGGCCGTCGCCGGAGCCGCCGGGCGACGCGCTCCGAACACCGCCACCACGACCACGGCGCCCGACGGCCGCGACGCGTTCCGTGCCGCCCGTGACCATCGTCATTACCGGATCCTGTTGTCGGTATTCGTGATTCAGGCGCTGGCGAGCGCGGTGATGCTGGCGGGTGCGCAGTACCTCGCGACCTACGTCCTCGACGATTCGGGCGCGTTGACCCCGTTGTTCGTGGCCCTGGTCGCACCGGCGCTGCTGGTGATGCCACTCTGGGTCCGCGTGGGCCGCCGATTCGGGAAGCTGCGCGCGTTGTTCGCCGCGTCGGCGCTGTTCCTGCTGGCCGATGTGATCCTTGTGGTCGCGATCGCCGCCCCGGGGGCATGGGTCTTCGGCGTCCTCGCGATCACCGGGGTCGGCTACGCCGGGATGCAGACCTTTCCACTCGCCATGCTGCCCGACGTGATCGACGAGTACTCCGCGGTCACCGGCCGGGAGCAGGGCGGGGCGATGTCCGGGCTCTGGACCGCGGGCGAGACGCTCGGGATGGCGATCGGGCCGGGGCTGTACCTGCTGGTGCTTGCGGCGACGGGCTTCGTCTCGTCGTCGGCCGACGTGGACGCCGAGCAACCCCGCAGCGCGATCGTCGGCATCACCGCAGGTTTCTCGGTACTGCCCGCGATCCTGGTGGCACTGAGCATGGTGTTCCTCACCCGATACGACCGGAGGTAGGCGTGACGACGCGAGATCCCGACGAAGTGCTGGCCCGACTGCGCGAGCTCCGTGCGTCGGACGCCCCGACGCACGGCGGTCGCGTGCTGTCGTACGTGTACGACAGCGGGCTCGCCGAACTGGACCGGCTGGCCGCCGACGCCGCCGAACTGGTCCGACCGGTCAACGGGCTCGATCCGACGGTCTTCGGTTCGGTCGCCGCGATGGAACGCGATCTGATCGCGTTCGCGCGCACAGCCTTCGGCTCCCCCGAGGCAGTCGGCACGATCACCTCCGGCGGCACTGAGAGCTGCATTCTGGCGGTCGCGTCGGCACGGCGGCTGTCCGGACTCGCTGCCGGTCACGGCAACGTCGTGGCCCCGTCGACCGTGCACGCCGCCTTCGACAAGGCCGCGGAACTGCTGGGCGTCGAGCTCCGACGAGTGCCCGTCGATCCGCACACCACCCGGGTCGATCCCGACGAACTCGCCGCACGGATCGACGGCGAGACGTTTCTACTGGTGGCGTCCGCCCCCAACTACCCGACCGGCACCATGGACCCGATCGCCGAGATCGGCGCAATGGCGCTGGAACGGAGTCTGCCGCTGCACGTCGACGCGTGCCTCGGCGGATTCGCACTGGCCTGGTGGCCTAAGCGGACTCCGCCGTGGGATCTGCGGGTTCCCGGCGTCACCAGCCTCGCCGCCGACTTCCACAAGTACGGCTACGCACCCAAGGGCGCATCGGTCCTGCTGTACAACGACCGCGACCGTCACCGCGCCGGGTACTTCGCGACGGCCGACTGGCCCGGCTACCCGATCGTCAACCCGACGCTCCTCGGATCGCGGTCGGCGACCGGCACGGCTGCGGCCTGGGCCATCACCCGGTTCCTCGGTGACGACGGCTTCGGCGCACTCGTCGCCGACATCGACGCCGCGCGCGCCGAGCTGATCGCGACCGTGAACGCGATCGACGGACTGCGCGTGGTCGGCGAGCCGTTCGGCCCGGTGTTCGCGGTGGCGGCGGATCCGACGTCGACCCACCCGATCGATCCGCATCGATGGTCCGACGCGGTGCGCGCACGCGGATTCACCCTGCAGGCGCAGCCACGTTATCGACAGGCGGACGGCACCGACCTGGCCGCCAGCACTCATCTGACGATCACTCCGGTGACGAGACGATCGGTCGGCGAGTTGTCGGCGGCGATGGTCGAGGCCTCGCGCGACGCTCGCTCGCTGCCGCCGATCGAGGCTCCCGGACCGCTCCGCGATCTCGCCGCGGCGTTCGACTCCGGTGCCGTCACCGTCGCCGACGCGCTGGGTCTCGACTCGGTGACCACCGAAGCGGTCCTGATCGGTGCGGGCATCGACCCGCATACCGACCCGTCGCAGACGGGAGAGGCCATCGACATCGGCGCCGTGATCGCCGCGATCGATGTCCTCCCCCGTCCGGTGACGGCGAGGATGCTCACCGAGTTCCTCGCCTCCTACACCAATCCCGCCCCGGAGGGCTGACGCGCTACAGAGCGCGCGAGATGATCTCCTTCATGATCTCGTTGGTGCCGCCGTAGATCATCTGGACGCGGTTGTCGGCCCACATGCGCGCGATCGGGTACTCGTTCATGTAGCCGTAGCCGCCGAACAGCTGCAGACAGGTGTCCGCGACCTCCATGGCCTTCTCGGTGGTCCACCACTTCGACATCGCGACCGTCGGGATGTCGAGCTCACCGCGCAGGTGCTGCTCGATGCAGTCGTCGATGAAGACACGGGCGATGTGCGCCTCGGTCGCGACCTCGGCCAGCTTGAACTTGGTGTTCTGGAAGCCGTAGATCGGGCGGCCGAACGCGGTGCGCTCCTTGGTGTACTCGAGGGTCTTCTCGAGGGCGACCTCCATGCCCGCAACCGAGGCGACACCGATGATCAGGCGCTCCTGCGGAAGCTGCGTCATCAGCTGGATGAACCCGAGACCCTCCTGGTCGCCCAGCAGATTCGCCTGCGGAACGCGGACGCCGGTGAAGTTCAGCTCGGCGGTGTCCTGGCCGCGCATGCCGACCTTGTCGAGGATCCGGCCGCGGCTGAAGCCCTCGCGCTCGGTCTCGACGATGATCAGCGAGATACCCTTGGCGCCCTCGGTGCTGTCGGTCTTGGCGACGACGATCACCACGTCGGCCTGGCCGCCGTTGGTGATGAAGGTCTTCGAGCCGTCGATGACGTAGTCGTCGCCGTCCTTGATCGCCTTGGTCTTGACGTTCTGCAGGTCGGAGCCGGTGCCGGGTTCGGTCATGGCGATCGCACCGACCACTTCACCCGACGCCATCTTAGGCAGCCAGTGCTGCTTCTGCTCCTCCGAGCCGTACGCGAGGATGTAGTGCGCGACGATGCCGTTGTGCAGGCTCTGTCCCCACGACGAGTCGACCGCGCGCGCCTGCTCCTCGATCAGTACGGCCTCGTGCGCGAAGCTGCCGCCGCCACCGCCGTACTCCTCCGGGATCGACATGCAGAGCAGACCGACCTCGCCGGCCTTCAGCCAGAGGTCCCGGTCCACATGGTGCTGCTCGATGAAG
Organism: Gordonia neofelifaecis NRRL B-59395; assembly: GCF_000192435.1. Classification (GTDB taxonomy): domain Bacteria; phylum Actinomycetota; class Actinomycetes; order Mycobacteriales; family Mycobacteriaceae; genus Gordonia; species Gordonia neofelifaecis. The sequence goes on along the minus strand of NZ_AEUD01000005.1, from coordinate 4,171 downwards.
CGTTCCGTGTTGGGAGCGAGCTCCTTCTCACAGAATGCGCGGGCCATGTCGCGCAGTGCGGTGAGGTCTTCGGTCTCCCACGAAGGACGTCGTGCCATGAGTTGAGCTACCTATCTCGAGTGCGGTGATTCGGGCGGTGGGCCGAGCCCACCCCGGCGACTATACAGTCGTACCGGATTTTATGTGCGTTCGGAGCTTAACATCAATCAATGGCATCGTCACGGTCGACCTCCTCGCTCAGCAGCACGACCGAAATGCGGAAACGCCCGGAACCAGGAGGTTCCGGGCGTTTCCGCGAGAGGAGCTCAGATCAGGTCAGGCGTTGCCCTTCGACCACGTCGACCACGGGATGTTCCAGTCGCCGAGTCCGTCGGTTCCCGGCAGCTCCGGACCGATGGTGTTCTTGACGGTGACCGGGTCGCCGCGCAGCGTGTTCCGGACCACCCACAGGGCGTCGTCGGGACTGAGGTTCAGGCAGCCGTGACTGGTGTTCGTGTTGCCCTGGGCCCACACCGACCAGGGTGCCGAGTGCAGGTAGATGCCGCTGTACGACATCTGCGTGGCGTAGTCGACCGGCGTGCGGTAACCGTCGGCGGAGTTCGTCGGGACGCCGTAGGTGGACGAGTCCATGATGATGTTGTCGAGGCGGTCGCCGATGATGTAGACGCCGTTGTCGGTGGGCGCGCTCTCCTTGCCCATCGAGGTCGGCATGGTGCGGATGACCTTGCCGTCGCGCTTGACCGTGACCATCTTCGTGTTGTCGTCCGCGAACAGCTCGAGCTGGCGGCCGACCTTGAACGACGACGACACGTTCTCCTGGCCGAACAGACCGTCGCCGAGATCGATGCCGAAGGTGTTGACCTTGACGTTGACCTTGGTGCCCGGCTTCCAGTAATGCTCGGGCCGCCAGCGGACCTCCTGGTCGCTGATCCAGTAGAAGGCGCCGTTCACGCTCGGGGTCGAGGTGATCTTGATGGCCGCCTGCGCCGCCTTGCGGTCCGGGATCGACTCGTCGAACCGGACGCCGACGGTCTGCGCGATACCGACCGTCTCACCGTCGGGCGGGCTGATGTACGCCTGGGTGACGTTGTTCGGGGCGCGCGTGGTGAAGGAACTCTTGCTGCTCGTCGCGCCGCCCACGCCGACGGCGTTGGCGGTGACCGTGTACGTGCGGTCGTACCCGAGCGGCTCGGCACTGGTCCACTTGGTGCCGTCCTCGCTCAGCACACCCTTGATCGTGCCGCCGTCGGCCTTCGGGATGCTGACATCACTGATGGTGCCCTCGGTGGCGGTGACGACGATCGGCTCGCCCGGCTGCACGCCGACCTCACCCTTCGCCAGCGGCTTGCCCGCCTCGTCAGTCACCGCGATGGCGGGCTTGATCATGTCGCCGAACTCGCCGTTCGCATGGACCTGACCGTCGTAGCTGCTGCACGACGAGATCAGTGCGATCGCGGCGAGGAAGGCGAAGACGACAGTGGCCTTGGCCCCGAACCGACGGCCGCGCATCCGACGAAAACGCATTGTGCTCCCCAAGAAAATCATCGGGATCCGCCAGAAAGCGGACCCTGTTCCGGTTGCCCATTGTACGAGAGCACCCCGGCCTCCTCCACATCGGACGCGTGTGGAGCGACACACATCATTCACCCGAACGACCTGCGCACGTTTGAGTCGTGGCAGGGATCCGACCGGCGGTCGAGCTGGAGGGTCGGAGCGACCCATGCCACTCCGACCCTCCAGCGAATCGATGCAGGTCAGGCTGCAGATTCAACCATGTCTCGAGAGTTCGCCCGATCGGCATCGGGCTCTTCCGGACGCGCCGAACGGCGATCGACCTGCGCAAATCCGGGACGCGCCTTACCCGCGAACGAACGGAACCACGAGAGCACCGCGCCGACGCGGTTGCGGAACCCGACGAGATAGAACAGGTGCACACCCAGCCACGTGAGCCAGCCCAGGAAGCCCGTGAGCTTGATCCCGAACGGCGCGTCGACGACGGCGTTGTGCCGGTTCACCACCGCCATGCTGCCCTTGTCCAGGTAGCGGAACCGCGTGCCGCGGACGGTCGTGCCGCGGATCATGTCGGCCGCATGCCTGCCCTGCTGCATCGCGACCGGGCTCTGACCGGGGAGTCGGTCCAAGCTCGTCATGTCACCGATCGCGAAGACGTCGGCGCGCCCACCGACCGTCAGGTCCGGATTGATGAGCAGTCGTCCCGCACGGTCGGTGTCGCAGCCGGTGGCCTCCGCGACCACAGCCGCCAGCGGCGTCGCCTTGACGCCCGCCGACCACACGACGGTCCGCGCCCGCAGCACGCGGTCGTCGCCGTCCGCGGTCCGCACGGTCACCGCCTCACCCTGAATATCGGTGACGACCGTTCCGGTCATCACGTCGATGCCGGACTTCTCCAGCGTCTTGCGTGCGAACGCCGAGAGCTTGCCGCCGTAGACGGGCAGCACGTCACCGGCCCCTTCGACGAGATGAACGGTCGCGGGTGCGTCGGTGAAGTACCGATTGCCCAGTTCCTGGATCTGGCCCGCGACCTCGACGCCGGTCGCGCCCGCGCCGACCACGACGAAGGTGTGCGCGGCGTCGTCGTTCGCCGGAGCCTCGAAGCAGTCCAGCAGATGAGCGCGCAGATCGACGGCGTCGGCCCGAGTCTTGAGCGAGAACGTACAGTCGGCCCACTCGTCGTGTCCGAAGTAGCCTTGGCTCGCACCGGCGGCGACGATCAGGTACTCGTACGCGATCTGCTCCACGCCGTCGGCGGTGCTGTACGTCAGCACCTTCTGCCGCGCGTCGAGTGCGGTCACATACCCTTCGACGACGCTGATCGACTCCTTGTCGGCCAGCACCTCGGCGATCTGCGGGGCGATCTCCTGAGCGGGCAGCACACCGGTCGCGACCTGGTACAGAAGCGGCTGGAACAGATGCTCGGCCGTGGCGGAGATCAGCACCGTCTCGACGTTCGACTTCGCGAGTTGTTTCGCGGCCGCCAGGCCCCCGAATCCCGAGCCGATGACGACGACCTCGGTGCTGCGCATGTGCCCCATCTCCTTCTCATCACTTGGTGAATGCTCATTAATCACCCTGTCAGATGGTCGAGGCCCCTTCAATCTCGATGAGCACTCGTTCACGCATGGCATCTATCTGTTCTGTTCATATAATCGAGGAATGGAGTTTCGACAGCTGGAGTATCTCGTCGCGGTCGCCGAGACCGGCGGCTTCTCGCGGGCCGCGCAGCGCTGCTTCGTATCGCAGTCGGCGATCAGCCACCAGATCGCCGCCCTGGAGCGGGAACTCGGAACCGAGTTGTTCGACCGTTCGACGCGCCGGGTGGAACTGACCGAGGCCGGACAGGTCCTCCTCCCCCGCGCTCACGACCTCGTCCGTCTGCGCGACGAGGCGATCGCCGCCGTGGCCCCGCAGCCGAACCGGGTGCGGATCGCCGCGAACATGTCGTTCGCCGGATCGGCGCTGGCCGCGGTGTCGGCGATCCGTGACAGGTACCCGGACGCCGAGATCGACTTCCTCATCAAACCCTTCGCCCAGCGCATCGACGCGGTCGCCGCCGGGGACGCCGACATCGCGTTGATCCGCGGCAGTCTCGATCACGACGGGCTGTACCTCGACCCGCTGTGGATCGAGCAGCCGGTGGTCGCGTTCGGTCCCCGGCATCCGCTGGCCAAACTGGGACGACCGCCGCGCCCGGCAGAACTCGCCGAGTACCCGCTGCTCCTCCCACCGATCGAGAAACAGGTTCTCCTGCACCGGCTCGTCGAGCGCGTCTTCGCGCAGGCAGGCGCCACCGTGGCGCTGGGCCCCGAGATCCGCGACGGTCATCCGGTGACGTTCGACCTCATCAACCGCCCCGAGTCCTGGACGCTCCTGTACGAGGACCTCAAGCAACCCGGCATCATCTGCCGCCACAATCCGGCGTTCACACTGACCGTCTCGGCAGCCCTGCGCACCGACGCCGAGCCGAATCCACTCGTCGCCGACCTGCTGACCGAGTTGTCCGGCGGGTACCGCCGCGGGTGAACCGCGCACGGCGGTCGTCGGGAGTTCGAGTATCGTCGTCCAGATGCAGAACAGCCCCCGTCGCGAACGACGGGGGCTGTGCGGAGTGCGCCATCAGGGACTCGAACCCCGAACCCGCTGATAGGTTGCT
>NZ_AEUD01000006.1 GCF_000192435.1 Gordonia neofelifaecis NRRL B-59395 | reverse complement strand
TCCCCGAGCCGCCACCCCAACAATCGATGGATCCGGGCTCAACCAGCTCATCGGTGACGATCAACCGTCCGACTGCACGTCGAAGACGAAGCGCTCGGGGTCGAAGCGGAGGCGGCCTCGGTCGAAGGCGGCGGAGACCGCGCCGGACGCTGCGACCTCGAGCGGGCTTCCCGTGGTGAGGGCTCCGTCGGGCGACAGCAGCCAGATCGCGTCCGACAGCCGCATCGCGAGCTCCAGCTCGTGCGACGACACCAGGACGGTGAGTGCGTTCTCGCGGGCAAGCGTGCTCAGCAGGTCGAGGAACTCGACCCGCGACGGCGCGTCCAGGTGCGACGTCGGTTCGTCCAGGACCAGCAGCTCCGGCTCCTGGGTCAGGGCGCGCGCCGCGAGGACGCGCTGCGCCTCGCCGTCGGAGAGGTCGTGGAACGGCCGGTCGGCCAGCGACTGCGCGCGGACGGCTTCCAGCGCCCAGTCGGCCCGCGCGCGATCGTCCGCACTCAGTCGTCCGGTCGCGCCGAGATAGGGCGTCCGGCCCAGCTCGGCGACTTCGCGGGCAGTGAGCCGACCGGGATCGATGATCTGGGTGCCGACCGTCGCGATCCGACGTGCGAGCCGCGCCGGCCGCATCCGGGTGGTGTCCGAGCAGTCAGCCAGGCGAACAGCACCGGAGAGCGGCTTCTGCAGTCCGCAGACCGTCCGCAGCAGCGTCGACTTGCCCGCGCCGTTCGGTCCGATCAGCGTGGTCAGCCTGCCGACCTGGGCGACCGCGTGCAGCCCGGACGCGATGGTGGTCGGCCGCCGTCCCCGGTATCCGATGGTGAGTTCGTCGAGAGTCAGTCCCGCGGTCATACGGCACCTCCGTTGCCTCGCCCGCGCAGCAGTACGGTGATGACCACGGGTGCGCCGATCAGCGCGGTGACGGCGTTGAGGGGGAGCGCGGTGTCCCGGCCCGGCAGTTCGGCGACGATTCCGCACCAGACGGCGAGGAGGGCGCCGACCACGACGCAGGCGGGCAGCAGGATCCGGTGATTCGAGGTTCGGAAGACCCCGCGCGCCAGATGTGGGATCACCAGACCGAGGAAGCCGATCGGACCGCAGTACGCGGTGACGACGCCGGTCAGGACGGCGGCGGACATCAGAATGACCGTCCTCGCCAGCCGGAGGTCCACGCCCATCGACCGCGCGTAGTCCTCACCGAGCAGCAGCGCATTCAACGACCGCACCGAGGCCAGCGACAGCAGGATGGCGCCCAGGATCACCGGTCCGGCGACGGCGAGGTCCGACCACGACGTCGCCGAGAACGTCCCGAGGCCCCAGATCATGTACTTCTGCACCGAGTTCGGGTCGGCGTACACGATGAGCACGGCCACCAGCGATCCGGTGACCGCGCCGATCATCACGCCGATCAGCAGCAGCGTGACCGCGTTGCGCACCCAGACCGCGAACAGCAGGATCAGCCCGAGGACGGCGGCGGCGCCGAGCGCGGCGGCGACCACGCTGCCCGCCCGCCCCCAGCCCGCGAGGCCGCCGGCGAAGGTCGCCGCGCCCGCCGTTCCGCCACCGAGCGCCACCAGCGCGACGCCCAGGCTGGCACCCGAATTCGCGCCGAGCACGTACGGATCGGCGAGCGGATTGCGGAACAGCGTCTGCATCTGCAGGCCGGCCACGCCGAGTGCGGCGCCGACGAGCGCCGCGGTCGCGATCCGGGGGAGCCGGACCTCGCGGAGGATGAAGTCGCTGCCCGCGTCGAGCGCGTGACCGCCGGTGAGGACGCGAAGAGTCTCGCCGGGCGGGATCGGCACCGATCCGACCGCCGCGGCGATCAGCAGCGAGGCCAGCCCGGCGACGATCAGCGTCACCCACGTCAGCGTCCTCGTCATTGCGGCGGCAGGTGGAGATAGAACTCGAAGGAGTGATCGGGGAACAGATCGGGATGCAGGATCGCCGCCAGGTCTGACAGCACGAGGTCGGGACGCAGGACGCCCTTCTCCCAGTAGTCGTTGCCGCCCGCGGCGTTGACGGCCTTCGTGCTGTTCCAGGCCTGCTGGGCGGGCGTCGTGAAGGCGCGGTAGCGCGGGTCCTGCTTGTACAGATCGGCGACGGTGCTCACCGTCGGATCGCTGAGCAGCCACGCCGAGGCGTTCCGCGATCGGGCGATCACCGCCTCGATCGACAGTTGCAGGCTGCCCGCGGCCGGATCGTCGATCCACGGGTAGGTGCCGCCGGCGTCGGCGACGAGCCGTCCGAAGTAGCTGCCGCCGGAGGCCATCGTCCACGAACCGTTCGAGATCTCGCCGAGCAGGACGTCGGTCTTCGGCACGTCGACCAGCTTGTCGGCGACCGCACGGTACTGCTTCTGGACCTGCCCGAAGACGGTCGCCGCCTTCTTCTCTGTTCCGGTGAGGGCGGCGAAGAACTTGATCCACTCGGCCCGGCCGAGGGGATTCTCCTCGAGCCAGTCCGCATTCGCGATCACCGGGACGCCCGCGGCGGTGATCTTGCCGAACGCGGGGCTGTCGTTGCCGTCGGTCACCAGGACGTCCGGGTGGCCGGCGATCACCTTCTCGGCGTTCACCTCACCCGCGTCGGTGAACTCGCGGACCTTGCCTTCGTCGATCCGCTTGACGATCTCCGGGGTGGAGACGAACCCGGCGGTCGCGACGCCGGTGACGGCGTCGCTCTCCCCGAGGGCGGCGAGCGCGGGCAGGTGCGTGGTGGAACCGGCGTAGATGCTCCGGACCGGCACCTGGACCTGCGGTGCGGACGCGAGGTCGCCGGTGAGCTTCGGCGCGGGTGCGCCGCAGCGGACCAGGACGTACGACGCCGGGGGTGCTCCCTGCGCCGGGTGCTCGACCGTCACCACCTGGTACGAGTTGTGGTACTCGATCCTCAGTCCGGTCGCGTCCTCGATCGTCGACTTGTCAGGGAAGTAGTCCTTGGCCGGATCGAAGTCGGTGATGCACTCGCGGCTCGCACCGGCGTCGTCGGACTGCGGGGTCGAGCATCCGGCCGCGACGAGAGGGACGATAACCGCGGCCCCTGCGAGCAGTGCGCTGATGCGGGGTGATCGCATGATGGTGGAACCTCCCTCGGGGAGCTCCGCCCCGGGATCGCGAGTCCGCGATGGACGAGTGTCTGGCTGCTGCCCGCGGAGGTGCGCTCCGGGGACAGTTCACAGTGGCGGTACCGCGCCGGAATCGGACCGGGCTTCCTCGTCTGTCATCGCATCGGCTGACTGCGGAGATATTACCCCGGGCATTTCACCTTCCCACTGGTGCACGGTTCACCGCGGACCTACCGTTAGACGGTGAACAGCAGTCAGAGCCGGTGGCGGCGCGGTTTCGCCGTCGTGGTGGCGTGGATCCGCAGTGCTCCGGTCACCTATTCGTGGCTGGTGGTCCTGCTCGCGACCACCATCGTTCAGCACAATGTGTCGGCGGATCGGCTCGATCAGATCCTCGGCAAGCGATCGACCAACATCGACAACCTGCTGCACGATCCGCTGCGCGCCTTCTTCGGCAGTCTGTTCTGGCTCGACGGCGCGTACTGGGTGCCGTACTTCATCGGGTTCACCATCTTCCTGGCGACGGCAGAGCGCTGGATCGGCAGCCGGCGGTACGTGGTCGTCGGCCTGACCGGGCACGTCCTGGCCACACTGATCAGTCAGGGCCTGGTCGGCGCGGCGATCGCCCACGGGGACGCCGACTCGTCGCTCACCTATGCGACGGACGTCGGGGTCAGCTATTTCATGGCGTCGGTGATCGCTGTGCTCGCCTATTACCTGCCGAGGCCGTGGCGCTGGGTGTACATCGTCGGTGCCATGGGCTTCTTCTACTTGCCGTTGGTTCTGGAGCCGGTCACGTTCACCGCCGTCGGGCACGCGAGCGCGCTGACGATCGGCTTCGCCTTCTATCCGATGACCCGGGGCCGGCCGATGCTCGACGTCGACCGGATTCTGCGCAGTGCCCGTCAGTGGCTGCGTTCCGCGACTCCGACTGTGCGCCACAGGAATTCGTAGGCCAACGCGGATTTGAAGGCGGCCTGCCGGTTGTCGGCGGCTCCGCCGTGCCCGCCTTCGATGTTCTCGTAGTACCGCACCGAGCGGCCCTGTTCCTCCATCCGGGCGACGAACTTCCGGGCGTGCCCGGGGTGGACGCGGTCGTCGCGGGTGGAGGTCGTCACGAGCATCTCCGGCACGGGTGTCTCGGGGTGCAGCCGCTGATAGGGGGAGTACTTCGAGATGAACTCCCACTCCGCCGGATCGTCGGGATCGCCGTACTCGGCCATCCACGACGCGCCGGCCAGCAGCAGGTGGTATCTGCGCATGTCGAGCAGCGGCACCTGGCAGACCAGTGCGCCGAACAGCTCGGGGTAGGTCGTCGCCATCACGCCCATCAGCAGTCCGCCGTTGGATCCGCCCTGCGCGGCGAGTTGGGCAGGAGTGGTGAGGCCTCGGTCCACCAGGTCGCGGGCGACGGCGGCGAAGTCCTCGTGGACGAGGTGCCTGCCGGCCTTCTGCGCCTGCGTGTGCCAGGAGGGTCCGTACTCGCCGCCGCCTCGGATGTTCGCGATCACGTAGGTTCCGCCGCGGGAGATCCAGCTCCGACCCGCGACGCCCAGGTATCCGGGCGTCTGGGAGTTCTCGAAGCCGCCGTACCCGTAGAGCAGAGTCGGCCCGGACTCGACGTCGTCGCGTCTGACGACGAAGTACGGAACGGCGGTGCCGTCGTCGGAGGTCGCGAAGAACTGCTGCGCCGAGACCTGCGAGGCGTCGAAGAACTCGGGGGAGGACTTGATGACCGCGACACCGTCGGTGGTCGTGCCCTGCAGCAGGCTGGGCGCGCGGGTGAAGCTGCTCGCCGACAGCCAGATCTCGTCGGAGTGGTCCGGGTCGGTGTCCAGGACGCCGACGGTGGCCAACTCGGGGAGCCCGGTCACCGGATCCGGCTCCCAGGTGCCCAGGCGCCGGAACTCGACGCGGGTGGCGACGTCGTGAAGGGTCACCAGGACCAGATGCGATCGCGTGTAGGTGTAGTCCTGCAGGCTGGTGTGCTCGTCGGGGGCGAACAGCACGTGGTGCGTCCGGTCGCCGTCGAGGTACGCCGGGTAGTCGAACACCAGCAGGGTTCCGGCCGGGTAGTCGCGGCCGTCGACGGACCACGGCGACCGCGCGAGCACGGTGAGCCAGTCGTGACGGACGGTGAAGTGCGCGTCCGTCGGCACGTCGATCCGGATTAGCTCACCGTCGGGGCGGAGTTCGTAGTCGAGGGCGTTGAAGAAATCCGTCGACCGCGAGACGAAGTGCCGCACGTAGCCCGGTGTGCTGTCGCAGACCGCGCCGGCGGCGACGTCGGCGACCTCGCCCGCGAACACCGTCGGGGCGTCGGCCAGATCGGTTCCGCGCGACCAGCGGCGCACGGTCCGCGGATAGCCCGACGAGGTCATGGCGGGCAGGCCGTCGGGGGTGTCGGCGAAGTCGGTGCCGACGTAGACGGTGTCGCGATCGATCCAGCCGACCGAAGACTTGGCTTCCGGCAGGGTGAAGCCGTCGGCCGCCCAACTGCGCGATTCGACGTCGAACTCGCGAACCACCGCGGCGTCGGCGCCGCCGCGGGACAGCGAGATGAGCGCGCGGTCGTAGGCGGGGCGATTCATGGTGGCCCCGGCCCACACCCAGTTCTCGCCCTCCTCCGCGGCGAGGGCGTCGACGTCGATCAGGACGTCCCACTCGGGTGCGGGCCCGCGATAGCTCTCGAGCGCGGTCCGGCGCCACAACCCCTTCGGATGCGCGGCGTCACGCCAGAAGTTGTAGAGGAACTCGCCCCGTCGTCGGACGTAGGGGATGCGCTCGTCGGTGTCGAGGACCTCCAGCGCGCCGGTCTCGAGGTCGGCGAACCGCTCCGATCCGGTGAGCTCGTCGACCGTCGGCGCGTTGTGCGCGCGCACCCAGTCCAGAGCGTCGTCGCCGGTCACGTTCTCGAGCCACAGGTACGGGTCGTCGTTGGTCACGACGTCCAAGGTACCGACCCGTCAGTTCCGCACGGTGGTGGACGAGAAGTCCACGTCCTCCTCCGGAATCTCGGTTCCGGGGGTCTTGGTGCCTGCGATCGAGACGCCCGCGGTCTCGCGCAGGAAGCTCAGCGCGATGCCGCCGATGACGCACGCGGCCATCATGTAGACGGCGGGGAACAGAGTCCAGCCGGTCTTGTCGACCACGGCGTCGTTGACGAGCGGGGCGGTGCCGCCGAAGGCGGCGGTCGAGAGGTTGTACGAGATCGCGAAACCCGCGTAGCGGACGTGCGTCGGGAACATCGCCGGGAACGTGGCGGAGATGGTCGCCAGCTGCGGGATGTAGAGCACGCCGAGGACCACGAAGCCGACGATCGCCCAGGCGAAACCCTGCCCCATCAGCCAGTACATCGGCAACGCGAAGACGAAAACAGCCCCCCCGGGGAGCCCCGCCACATCGGCTTGCGACCGGTCCGATCCGACCACATGCCGAAGATCGGGATCAGGAGCATCATCACCACCTGCCCGATCAGGACCACGACCGAGCCGGCGTCCTCGCTGAGACCGATCGTGCCCTTGAGGTACTGGGGCTGATAGGCGAGCAGCGTGTAATTGGCGACGTTCAGCGCGACGACCATGCCGAACATGATGAGGATCGGTTTCCAGTAGTGCACCAGGGTCTGACGCAGCTGTCCGGTGATGCCGCCGGGGTCGGCGACTTTCTTCTCGACCTCGGTGAACAGCGGCGGATCGTCGAGCTGGGAGCGCATGTACAGACCGGCGATGCCGAGCGGCAGGGCGACCAGGAACGGGATGCGCCAGCCCCACTCCTGCATCTGGGTCTCCGACAGCCCGAGGTTCATGAACAGCACGATCGCCGTGCCGGAGGCGAACCCGGCCATGGTGCCGAACTCGAGGAAACTGCCGAAGCGCCCGCGCTTCCGGTCCGGCGCGTACTCGGCCATGAAGGTGGCCGCGCCACCGTACTCGCCGCCGGTGGAGAAGCCCTGGATCACCCGGAGGGCGATCAGCAGGATCGGCGCCCACACGCCGATCGACGCGTGCGTCGGCAGAACGCCGATCAGCGCGGTGGCCAGGGAGATCAGCAGGATCGTCAGGGCGAGGACGTGCTTGCGGCCGAGGCGGTCGCCGATCGGTCCCCAGACGAATCCGCCGAGCGGCCGCAGCACGAAGGAGACGGCGAAGCCGAGCATGGTGCCGATGGTGCCGAGATCTCCGGGGAAGAAGGCCTGGGTGAGATACGTGGTGGTGGCGGCGTAGACGCCGTAGTCGTACCACTCCGTCGCGTTGCCGATCGCCGAGGCGGCGATGGCCTTCCGGAGGGTGGTCGACGAGGGAGCGGCGGGGGAGACTGTGGAGTCAGTCATCGGACCTCCGAGGTGTCGATAGGCGTTTCGCGGTCGGGTGAGGTGGTTGTCCAACGACGACGGCGATCGCTCGCCGCCGGTCTGAGTACCACTTCCCCTGGCCGAATCGGCCTATCGACAATCGGAGGAGGAGTCCCCCGAACTGACTACACCTTGCTATCACGTTCGGGGGACGGAGGCGAAACCGCTCTATCCGGCGACCGCCAGCGGATCGGGCACCTCACCGGTGCGGATCGGGCACCGCGTCTTCGAGTAGATCGTCGGCATGCAGAGGTTGCAGTGGACGCACTTGCTCTCGGTCGACGGGTCGTTCTGGATCAGCAGCGGCAGGTCCGGCTCGCGGAGCAGTGCGCGGCCCATCGCGACGAAGTCGAAGCCCTCGTCCATCGCGAGCTGCATCGAGGCGCGGTCGGTGATGCCGCCGAGCAGGATCAGCGGCAGTGAGACCGACTTCCGCAGCTCGCGGGCCAGCGGAAGGAGATAGGCATCGGTGTACGGGTAGTGCTTGAGGAACATCTTCCCGCCCATCTTCATGCCGGTCTTCATCGCGCCGACCATCGCATCGGCGAACGACTCCAGCGGGGGCTCGCCGTGGAAGAGGTACATCGGGTTGAGCAGTGAGCTGCCCGCGGTCGGCTCGATGGCGTCGATGTGACCGTCGCCCTCGAAGAGCTCGGCGTACTTGATGGCGTCGTCGAGATTGGTTCCGCTCCAAGCCTTTCCGCCACGGCCGCGGCCCGGCTTGCCGACGCCGTCGAACATGTTGAGCTTGGCCCAGACGGCGGCTTCGTCACCGACCTCGTTCCGCACCGCCTCGAGGACCTCGCGGGCGAAACGCGCGCGATTGACGGCATTGCCGCCGTACGCGTCGCGCCGGTGGTTCAGCATCGGCGACATGAACGAGCTGAGCAGGTAGTTGTGTCCGAGGTGGATCTCCAGCCCGTTGAATCCGCTGTCGACGGCGAGCCGTGCGGCGGTGGCGAACTTCCGGACCAGGACGGGGATGTCCTCGAGCTGCACCTTGTCGGTGAGGGACATGCCCATCGGGGCGGGAATGCGGCCCGGGCCGAGCGCGGGCAGCCCGTTGGAGACGGAGTTGGCGACGGGGCCGGCGTGGCCGAGCTGGGCGGCGGCGAGGGCGCCCTCGGCGTGGATCGCCGACGTCAGTTCCGTCAGCCCGGGCACGGCCTCGGGTCGCATCCAGATCTGGTGCCGGTCGGTGCGACCTTCGGGGGCGATGGCGCAGTAGGCCACCGTCGACATCGCGGCACCGCCCGCGGCGACCTCGCGATGGAAGTCGATCAGATCGTCGGTCACCAGAGCGTCCGGGGTCATGCCCTCGAACGTGGCGCACTTGATGATGCGGTTGCGCAGTGTGAGCGGACCCAGTTTCGCGGGAGCGAACGGATCCACCGGGGACGTGTCGGAATCGGTCATCGGATGCCTTTCGGTAGGCCGGCGAGGCCGGCGATCAGGAAGTCGGACAGGGCTGAGAGGTTGTCCGGCGAGATCTCTTGGGGCGCGGCGAGTTCGGTCATGAGCACCACGAATGCGAAGCGCCACCGTCGTCGTGCGACGTCGGGATCGAGACCCGGCACGGTCGAAGTGAGCAGGTCCGTCCAGACGTCGAGCTGGAACCAGCGGCTGTTCCACTCGGCTTCCGGATGCGCGAGGACGAACTGGGCCAGGACCCGGATGGTCGGCGCGGTGTGCGGTGCCGCCTGTAGGGCGATGAGCGGTTCGAGGATCGCGTCGATGATGTCGGAGATGGTGCGGGGGCCGGACTCCAGCCGATCGAGCTGGTCGGACCACTCGGGCTCCAGCCGGTCTTGGAGGAGGGCCGCGACGAGGGATTCCTTGGAGCCGAAGTGGTAGTGCACCGCAGCGGGATTCGCGCCCGCCTCGGCGCAGACGGCGCGGACCGACAGATCGTCGTACGGCACCGTGGCGAGCAGTCGTTCCGCCGCGTCGAGGAGTCGTGCCCGCGTTGTGTTCGTACTCTCGCTAGTCTCCATTCGTCGATCAGATCACACTTCCAACGGCGATTCAATCGCTGATTGAAATGTGACGAACGACTGAGCGGGACGGGACACCTGCGTGGCGCACACGCGGGAAGTACCCTGAACGACGTGGCTGAACATTTTCAAACAGTTGTCCTGGGAGCCGGTCCCGGTGGGTACGTGGCCGCGATCCGGTCCGCCCAGCTGGGCATGAAGACCGCCGTCATCGAAGAGAAGTGGTGGGGAGGCGTCTGCCTCAACGTCGGGTGCATCCCGTCGAAGGCGTTGCTGCGCAACGCCGAACTCGCCCACGTCTTCAATCACGAGGCCAAGACCTTCGGCATGAGCGGTGAGGTGAGCTTCGACTTCGGAGCGGCCTTCGACCGCAGCCGCAAGGTCTCCGACGGCATCGTGAAGGGCGTTCACTTCTTGATGAAGAAGAACGGCATCACCGAGATCGACGGGTACGGCGTCTTCCGTGACGCGAAGACGATCGTCGTCGGGGATCGGGAGATCACCTTCGACAACGTCATCGTCGACACCGGTTCCACCGTCCGGCTGCTGCCGGGCGTCGCGTTGAGCGAGAACGTGGTGACCTACGAGACCCAGATCCTCACCCGCGATCTGCCGGGCTCGATCGTCATCGTCGGCGCGGGCGCCATCGGCATGGAGTTCGGCTACGTGCTCGCCAACTACGGCGTCGACGTCACCATCGTCGAGTTCATGCCGCGCGTGCTGCCGAACGAGGACGCCGACGTCTCCAAGGAGATCGCCAAGGCCTACAAGAAGCTGGGCGTCAAGATCCTCACCGGCACCGCCGTCCAGACGGTCGACGACAACGGCGACAGCGTCGTCGTCACCTACAAGGACGCCAAGGGCGCCGAGGCCAGCCTCACCGTCGACAAGGTGCTCATGTCGGTCGGCTTCGCTCCGCGGGTGGAGGGCTTCGGCCTGGAGAACACCGGTGTCGCGCTCACCGACCGCGGTGCCATCGCCATCGACGATCACATGCGCACCAACGTGCCCGGCATCTACGCCATCGGCGACGTGACCGCGAAGCTGCAGCTGGCGCACGTGGCCGAAGCTCAGGGCGTCGTCGCCGCCGAGACCATGGCCGGTGCCGAGACCATGACGCTGGGCGACTACCGGATGATGCCGCGCGCGACGTTCTGTCAGCCGCAGGTCGCGTCGTTCGGTCTCACCGAGGAGCAGGCGAAGGCCGAGGGCTACGAGATCACCGTCTCCAAGTTCCCGTTCAGCGCCAACGGCAAGGCACAGGGCCTGGCCGCCCCGGCCGGCTTCGTCAAGCTGATCACCAACGCCGAGACCGAGGAACTCCTCGGCGGTCACCTCGTCGGTGACAACGTCTCGGAGATGCTGCCCGAGCTGACGCTGGCGCAGAAGTGGGATCTGACCGCCCGTGAGCTGGCGCGCAACGTCCACACCCATCCGACGATGAGCGAGGCGCTGCAGGAGACCTTCCACGGCGCGATCGGTCACATGATCAACTTGTAGCGGACTCGCTGCTCACCACTGCGGCCCGGACTCTCGGATGAGAGTCCGGGCCGCAGTCGGTCGGTGCCTCGGAGAACTACGCGTGCGCCTCGGCGGCGATGAACTCGGTGAGCTTCGCCTCGGCGCGCTTCTGGATCTCCTGAGCCCGGACCTCCGCCGCGCGCACACCGTGCAGCGACTTTCCGGCCTCGGCCACGAGTTCCCCGATGACCTCGGCCTGCTCGATCGAGGCGAAGTGCAGCTTGTGATGCTTCTTGAAGTGCTTGTGCACCTCACCGGCGATGCCGCCTTCCAGCGCCAGATCGCTGAGGAGATCCAGTTTGGCGTCGCCGGAGCCCTCGGAGAAGTCCAGATTCCGCAGATCGACCCAGACCAGATTCGGTTGGGTGGTCGACTCGAACGCGTACCGCAGATTCGTCAGATCGATGACGACCTGCCACAGCGTCTGCGAGGCATCGGGCTTTCCGGGCTCGGCCTGCCGGAAGGGCTGCGCGCAGTTCCGGATGATGCTGAGCATCGCAGCCATCGCCTGCAACTGTGAAGTCGGTGTCTGCTGGCTCTGCACGTAGTACAGGGCCCGGGCGAAGCGATCGGACGCGCGGCAGGTGCCCGGCAGCGGATCGTCGCCCCCGAGGCCCTGGTACTGCTTGACCAGCTCGAGCTGCTTGTCGTAGGTCGGCGAGTTCGTCATCACCAGGTAGTCGCGGCTGTGGAAGATCTTCAGTTCACCGTCGATGTACTCGAAGATCACCGAGTCGCCGCCGGCGTCTTCGAGAGCCAGGTGGATGGCGGGCCGGCTGCCGCCGGTCGGATCCACCATCGGAACGACCTGGGGATCGTTCTTCTCCGACCACGCGACTGCCTCGCCGACCGTCGCGAAGTTGTCCAGGTAGAACTGCAGCCACACCGACATCGCGAGCTGCGGACGGGAACTGTCGGCGTCGCCGTACTCCGACTCGGCGAGCCACAGGACGTGGCCTGCCAGCCCCCGCTCGTTGACTCCGTCGGTGGAGAGGAGGTCGTACACGCCCGCGACCACACTGCCGTACTTCGACGTCCAGGTGAGCTCGCCGTGCACACGGTCGTCGCGTTCGACGCCGCGCGGCAGCTTCCAGAGATTCGTGTGCAGGTCCTGGTGGAAGTCCATGTTGCGGCCGACGATCACCGATCCGTCGGCGTCGGGCCACATAACGCGAGTGCACATGTCTTTCGCCTTTCTTGTCAGAGGGCGTAGCCGCCGCGGTTGCCGACCGTCCTGCCCTCCTTGAGGACCAGCAGGATGTTCTCGTGGTCGGCGAGCGAGTCGATGTCGGCGAGGGGGTCGCCCTTGACGACCACCACGTCGGCCAGCTTGCCCGACTCCAGGGTGCCCAGCTTGTCGTCGACCTCGCACAACTCGGCAGACGTGCGGGTGCCTGCGACGATGGCCTGCATCGGAGTCATCCCGCCGAATTTCACCAGGCAGCCCAACTCGCCCAGGGTGTCGCCGTGGTCGGGGACCAGACCGGCGTCGGTGCCGACCGCGATCTTGATGCCGGACTCGACCGACGCCTGGATGGACTCGTGAGCCAGCGCGTGCCACTTGGTGCTCTTGGCGACGGCCTGCGGGGTCGCGGTGTCGGGCTTCAGAGTCTCGATGAGCGTCGGGACCAGGAACTGGCCGCGCTGAACCATCTCGGTGCGCAACTCGTCGGTGAGCGCGTAGCCGTGCTCGATGCTGTGGGCGCCGCCCTGGATGGCGGCCTGAATGCCGAGGAAGCCGATCGCGTGCGCGGCGACCTTGCGGCCGCCGTAATTGTGGGCCTCCTCGACCAACGCGGCCACGATGTCGGTTCGGGCGCCGAGCCAGTCGGGATCGTCGCTCACCGACGTGACGCCGCCGCTGGAGGCGACCTTCAGGACGTCGACGCCTTCGCGCAGCAGCTTGCGTGCCTCGACTCGGGCCTCGTCGACGGTGTCGATCAGGGTGCCGCCGACCAGCCCGGTGCCGTCGAGCCCCGACGGGATGTGGAAGTCGGCGTGACCGCCGGTCTGGCTGAACATCTTGTCGGCCACAAGCATCCGCGGTCCCTCGATCAGCCCGTGGGCGACCGCGTCGCGCACGCCCACGTCGACGCCCATCAGGTCGCGCACCGTGGTGACGCCCGCCTCGACGGTGGTCTTGAGGCGGTCGAGCAGCTGAAAGTAGCGGTACGACGGCGGCACCATCGCGGACATGATCGGCGAGCCCTTGGTGCCGGGCAGCGACAGGTGGACGTGGCAGTCGAAGAAACCGGGGGTGACGGTGTTCCCACCGACATCGACGCGGGTGGCCGAGTCGTCGATCTGCGGCGCGGCGGAAGCGGGACCGGCGTAGGTGATCTTGCCGTCGTCGATCACCACGACGGCGTCGGTGACCGGGTCGGCGCCCGTGCCGTCGATGAGACGGGCGTTCTGCAGAGTGATTGTCGCCATGAGGTCTGCCTACCTGCCCGGGTTCCGGTTGGGGAGGTTCGACACCGACTTGGCCGCGATATGTCCGAGTGCGGCACAAGTCGGAGCGGCGGAGGTCTGCGCGGGGAGTCAGCGCAGCGGATCGAATCCGCGCAATTCGGCGGGTACCGATCCGGTGACGACGGCTCGTGCGAGGAGCCTGCCGGTGGCCGGCCCGAGGGTCATACCCTCCATCGCGTGCCCGCCCGCGACGAACACCCGCGGCGACTCGGTAGCGCCGACGAGCGGAAGTCCGTCCTCGGTGCACGGTCGGGACCCGACCCACTCGTCGTGACGGTCGTCGAGGTCGACGCCCTGCAGCAGTGGCCGGACCGACTTCACGATCGCCTCGATCCGCCGCTCGTCCAGCGGTGCATCGTGCGGCCGGAACTCCATCATCCCGGCGATGCGCATGCGATCGGCCAGCGGTGTGCACACCACGGACGACCCCGGGAAGTAGACCGGCCCCAGCGGCATCTGATCGACGTCGACCGCGAAGCTGTAGCCGCGTCCAGCCCGCATCCGCGTGCGGACCCCGAACGGAGCGGCGAGCTCCGTGAGGGTGACGCCGCTGGCGATGACGACGGCGTCGAAGCGTTCGTCGACCCCGGGTCCGCGGACCCGGACCCGGTTGCCTCGGTCCTCGACCCGCGCGACCTCCGCCTTCATGAGGGCGCCGGCTCGGGACATCACCGACTCGGCGAGGGCGGCGACGAAGGCCGGCGGATCGATGAAGCGCTGACCGTGGAGTCTCAGCGCGCCGCGGATGTCGTCGGACAGTATCGGGGCGCCGGCCCGGGCCTCCTCGACGGAGATGACCTCCAGGTCCACCGGCTGACCGAGCGACGAGATCCGCCGCCCCTCCTCGACCATGGCTTGCGGGCCCGCCGGGTCGGTGTAGCCGAAGACGAATTCGTCGGCGTCGCTGATCGGACCGTCGACGCCGCCGCGGGCGAGGTCGTCGAAGGCGTCGAGTGCCTGGCGATTCAGCGCGGCCAGTTTGCGAACTCCCGACCGCCACCGTCGCGGAGTGCTGTTGCGGGCCATGCGTGCGAGGAAGCCGTACAGCGGGAGGTCGCGGGTCGGGGGGACGTACAGCGGCGACGTCGGCTTGGTCAGCTGCCGCAGGCCGTAGGTCAGCATCGACGGATCCGTCAGCGGAGTGCTGAGTGTCGGCGTGATCCATCCGGCGTTCCCCCACGAAGCGCCGGCGGCCGGGCCGACTGCGTCGATCACGGTCACCTCGGCGCCGCGCTCCTGCAGGAACCACGCGGTCGACAGGCCGACCATTCCCGCGCCGATCACGCCGATGGACTGCGGTGCGGTCACGGCGCCTCCACGCCGGTGAGTGCGCGGGCCGCGCGCGGGCCGATGACCCAGTGGTATGCGGCGTAGCAGACGGGCACGCACGCGAGGCCGAGGAGCAGCGAGAGGCGCTGTGTGGAGTCGAACGCCATCGCGACGAATACGGCGAGGTTCAGCACGATCACGGCGATCGGCGTGAACGGATACATCGGTGCCTTGTACGGGAGGTCGGCGAGATCGCCGCCGTTCGCGACGTACTGCTTGCGGAACCGGTACTGGGAGAAGGCGATGGTCATCCAGCACAGGGCGCCGCCGACGCCGCTGACGGAGATCAGGAAGACGAACAGGGTGTCGGCGGCGACGACGCTGGTCAGCAGCGACAGCAGACCGAACGCCAGAGTGAAGATCAGTGCGGCGAGCGGGATGCCCCGCTTGGTGGTGCGACCGAACGCCTTCGGCGCCGCGTGCTCCTGGGCCAGCGACCACAGGATGCGGGTGCACATGTACAGACCGGTGTTGCCCACGGAGAGGATGGCTACCAGGATGACGAAGTTCATGATGCCCGCGGCGTACGGGATGCCGATCGCGTCGAGCACGGTGACGAACGGACTCTGATCCAGGCCCAGCTGATCCCAGGGAATCAGTGCGATGAGGATGAGGATCGCGCCGAGGTAGAGGAACACGAGTCGGAAGACGATGGTGCGGACCGCGCGGGGGATCGCCTTCTGCGGATTCTCCGTCTCGCCGGCCGCGACGCCCATCACCTCCGAGCCCATGAACGTGTAGACGACGGTCATCATGGCGGCGAACACCGCGCCGAGTCCGACCGGGAAGAAGCCGCCGTGCGACGTGAAGTTCGACAGCCCGGGTGCCGGCTGCCCGTCCATGTGGACGACGCCGAAGACGGCGAGCAGTCCGAGACCGATGAACAGTCCGACGGCCAGCACCTTGACAGCGGCGAGGGCGTACTCGGTCTCCGCGAACGAGCGCACGGTGAAGCAGTTGATCGCGAACAGCACGACGATGAAGAAGGCCGACCAGAACCAGGTCGGGGTGTCGGGGAACCAGTACTTCATCACGATTCCGGCCGAGAGGAACTCGAGGCCGATGAACGAGGCCCAACTGATCCAGTAGACCCAGCCGATGGTGAAGCCGGTGCCCGGCCCGATGAACTTCGTCGCGTGGGCCTGGAAGGACCCGCTGACGGGCATCACCGCGGACATCTCGCCGAGGCAGACCATCGTCAGGTACAGCAGCACGCCGCCGACCAGGTAGGCGAGGATGGTGCCGCCCGGGCCCGCCTGACTGATGACGTCGCCGGTGCCGAGGAAGAGTCCGGTACCGATGACGCCGGCGAGAGTGATCATGAAGAGATGCCTGCTCTTCATACCGCGCTTCAGGCTGACGCGCGGCTGGTCGCTCTGGTCCGGGACCGAAGCCTGTGGAATGTCCATCGTCGACGGGTTCGTGGTTGAGGCGGTGTCCGGGTCGCTGGACCCGGCGGTCGGAACTGACACGTTCGATGCTCCTCGTGTGCGGGCCGGCGGAGCGGTGCATTCCCCAGATGCGACCGAAGCCGCCGGCAAGACTGACTATGTACTCAGTCAGCACATCTAGAATGCGGCGTCCATCACAGTGATGTCAAGAGCGTGTCTGTGATCACTCCGATTGTCTGATTCGATCGGGGAAGTAGCATGACGGTCGTGACCCGCAATACGAAGGACGCCGCAGGTCGGCGCGAGGCGATCCTCAACGCCACTCTCGAGATCATCGAGAAGAGCGGCATCGATCGGGTCCGCGGCGCGGATGTGGCGAAGCGGGTCGGGGTCAGCGTCGGCCTGATCTTCTATCACTTCGACAACCTGGAGACGCTCATCGCGTCCGCCGTCGAGTACGCCGCGAATCGGGACGTCAAGGGTCGCGATGAGATGCTCGCGCGGCAGAACTCCGATCCGCAGGCGAGGCTGCGTGAGGTCCTGCGGGAGTACGGGCCGACCGGATCCGCGTTCGGCTGGCGGCTGTGGGTGGAGTCGTGGTCGGCGAGCCTGCGCGACGACCAGCTGCGCAAGCTGGTCGCCGCGCTCGATTCGGGCTGGCGAGAGGCGATCATCTCGATCATCGAAGACGGCGTCGACCGGGGCGTGTTCGACTGTCCCGACCCCGCGGGGGCGGCGTGGCGCCTGACCTCGATGCTCGATGGTCTCGCGGTGCAGCACGTGGTCTTCGACGGTGCCGTCTCGATCGAGCAGATCGACGACTGGATCGGCCTCGCGGCTTCTCGCGAACTGGGACTCTGACGGAGTCCGCTGAACTCAACGGCACAAGTGCTCCCCGGTTGCTTTGCCGTGTGATCGGTGCCATACTGACTAAGTACTCAGTCAAGCTTTCAATCAATCATTGCCTCGACCCTTCCGGTCGGGCCGTGTTCCTGTGAGGAGCTTCCCATGTCTTTGACCCTTCCCAACGCGATCGACGCCGCCGCAGACAGCCGCGACGACAACGCCTTCTTCGAGGTCGTCTGGCGCGACACCGAGAGCGATGCGACCGGCTACGTCGTGATCGACCGGTTGGTTCGCGGCGTCTCGTCGGGCGGTCTGCGAATGCGCGCGGGCTGCACCATCGACGAAGTGCGCGGTCTGGCCCGCGGCATGACTCTGAAGGAGGGCGTCCACTACGAGCCGGGCGCCGCGTACGTGCCGCTCGGTGGAGCGAAGGGCGGCATCGACTTCGATCCGTACCATCCCGACGCCGACGGCGTCCTCCGCCGCTTCCTGCAGGCGACCGCCCCGATCATCGCCACGCGCTGGACCATGGGTGAGGATTTCGGCGTGCAGCAGACCACGATCGACGGTCTGCTTCCCGAGGTCGGACTGACCAGCTCCATCCAGGCCGCCGAGCAGGTCGTCGACGATCCGGCCGCGGCGCAGAAGAGGATGGCCGCCGCCTTCGCGAGCGTCGTCGACGGCGTCAGCCTCGACGAGCTCGTCGGCGGTTTCGGCGTCGCGAAGGCGGCGCTCGCGGCGATGGCCCGCCGCAATATGGCACGGGCCGCGACCACCGCCGTGATCCAGGGCTTCGGCTCCATGGGCGGTGCGACCGCGCGCTACCTCGCCGAGGCAGGCGTGCGCGTGGTCGGCATCGTCGACGTCGAGGGCGTCGTCTACAACCCCGCCGGCCTGGACGTCGAGGCGCTGCTGCTCAGCCGCAGCGCGAAGGGCAATGTCGACCGCAGCCGGCTGCGTCCGGAAGATCAGCAGCTCGACTCGGCGGACTGGCTCTCGATCGAGGCCGACGTGCTGGTCCCGGCGGCGATCTCGTACTGCATCAACGACGGAAACCAGGCGCAGGTGCGGGCCCGACTCATCGTCGAGGCGGCGAACATGCCCGTGACGCCCGAAGCCGAGCAGCTGATGGCGGCGCGCGGCATCGAGGTCTCGCCCGACTTCGTGGCGAACTCGGCCACCAATGCCTGGTGGTGGTGGGTGTTCTTCGGCGACGTCGACGGCACGCCCGAGCAGTCGTTCCGCAAGATCGAGGACCGGATGACCGCACTGTCCGACGAGATGTTCGATATCGCGGAGGCGGACGGCATCTCACTGCGCGCCGCGGCATTCGAGATGGCATCGCGGCGCCTGGCCGTCATCTCCGCCGACCTCCCGATCTACTGAGCCGCACCCTCGAGCGTCAAGAAAGACCAGATTCCCATGTCAGCTGTCCTCAGCACCGGTGGTCGTGCCGTCGTCGACGCCCTCGTCGCACACGGCGTCGACACCGTCTTCGGTATCCCCGGCACCCACAACCTCGCGATCTACGCCGCGATGCAGGCGTCGCCGATCAACCACGTCACGCCCCGCCACGAGCAGGGCGCCGGGTACGCGGCCGACGGCTACGCACGGCTGTCCGGACGCCCCGGCGTCGTCGTGACCACGACCGGACCGGCGATTCTCAATGCCGCGGCGTCAGCCGCGCAGGCGTACTCCGACTCGGTGCCGGTGCTGTTCATCGCGCCGGGCATGCCGTCGGATCACCCGAGCGGCTACAACGGTCTGCTGCACGAGGTGCGCAGTCAGATCGACGCGATGTCGGCTGTCGTCGCTCATGCGCAACGGGTCACCAGCGTCGCGGAGATCCCGCACGCGGTGGCGCAGTGCTTCGCGGCGATGACCACCGGCCGGCCCCGACCGGCCTACCTGGAGATCCCACTCGATCTCCTGGAGGCAGAGGCATCCGTGGTGCCCGAAGCTCCCGTCGTGGCCCCGTCGATCGTGCCCGCCGAGTCGGTGGTCGCCGCGGCCGCCGAGCTGATCGGCACCGCGCAGCGGCCGCTGATCGTCGCGGGTGGTGGCGCCAGCCGCGCATCGGCCGAGGTGCTGGCGTTCGCCGAGAAGATCGACGCGCCGGTCGTCACCACTGCGAACGGCAAGGCCGTGGTGCGTGAGGATCATCCGCTGGCACTGGGCGCGGGTGTCCAGCTGTCGTCGACCCTCGACCTGGTCCGCGACTGCGACGTGGTGGTCGCGGTCGGCACCGAGCTCGCGCCCGCCGACTGGTGGTGGGGTCCGATGCCGGAGACTCGCCTCGTCCGGATCGACATCGACCCGCTGGCCGTCGCGACGAATGCGATCCCGGAGGTCGCGGTGGTCGGAGACGCGGCGTCGGTGCTCGCCGACCTCACCGCCCGGATCGCCGCTGCGGCGGGTCGCGCCGAGTCCGGCGCCGACCGCGCCGCTGCTTGGCGGGCGACGCTGACCGCCGACGCCCGGCGACTCGGCGCGGCGTACGTGGGACTCGCAGAATCGCTCGCGGAGGTCCTCGACGACGAGGCGGTGATCGTCGCCGACCAGTCGATGTCCTGCTACTACGGTCTGATGGGCAATCTGCCCCGCTATGCGCCGCGGTCGTTCATGTACCCGGCGGGCCTCGGCACGCTCGGCTACTCGCTGCCCGCCGGAATCGGCGCCATGCTGGCCGAGCCCGGACGGCAGGTCGTCGCGGTGCTCGGCGACGGCGGCGTGATGTTCTCGCTCGCCGAGCTCGCGACCGCCGCTCATGCCGGCGTCGCGCTGCCGGTCGTCGTGGTCGACAACGGCGGCTACGGCGAGATCCGCAACGAGATGCTCGAGCGCGACGAGACGCCGCTGTCGGTGGATCTGCCGACCCCCGACTTCGTCGGCGTGGCCCGTGCTCTCGGCTGCGAGGGCGTCGACGCCGCGTCGTACGCCGAGGTCGGTCCCGCCGTCCGCAAGGCGTTCTCTGCGGACCGTCCCACTCTGATCTACGTCCGCGAACCCGCGGTCTGATCCAGTCAGGCAGATAAGAAGCCTTCTGCGTGAGCCGAGCTCGCCAGATTCATTTGTGCCGTTGATCGTGACCACCAGGTGGTCACGATCAACGGCACAGGCGCTCCACGGTGTCCGCGCGGCCAGACCTCAAGTCGTCAGGTTCGTCGAGGCGCATCGAGACACCCGACGCAAGAGTCTCGACCCACTCCTGCGCTTACTCGACAGCTCGTAAATGAATCCCCTCAGCGCCGAAGTCTTGGCCGGATCGGCCGAGAACGACGAAATCGGGGATTCAAATACGGTGAGGGCTATGCCGCGGAGATCGAGTCGAGGTAGCCGTCCACGCGGGCGTGCATCGTCTCGAGCGGCATCGCGGGCGAGTTCATCAGGTGCTGGATGCTCATGCCGTCGATCAGAGCGACCGCCACATCGGCGAAGCCGCCGGCGTCGCCGTCGATGATCGTTCCGGCATGTTGACCCGCGACGATGAGGTCGCGGACCAGGTTGCGCCACTGTCCGTAGAGCCGGGCGTTGAGCTCCTGCAGACCGTCGTCGCGCATGCCCTCCGACCACAGCTCGGCCCAGACCCGCCAGGCCCGGGTGGCGGCCTCGCCGACGGGGAGGTAGCTGCTGACGAGGGTGCGCAGCGTGGTCCGGGGATCGGTCTGCGACGACGCGAGCATGTCATGACGGCTCTGCAACGACCGCTCGTAGTTGAGCTGG
Source organism: Gordonia neofelifaecis NRRL B-59395 (assembly GCF_000192435.1). GTDB lineage: Bacteria > Actinomycetota > Actinomycetes > Mycobacteriales > Mycobacteriaceae > Gordonia > Gordonia neofelifaecis. Next base: position 179,155 of record NZ_AEUD01000006.1, on the reverse strand, counting down.
AACGCCGCATTGACCACGTCGCGCTTGGTGTCGAAATAGTAGTGGATGGTGCCGGACGAGACGCCCGCGCGCTGCGCGACGTCCGACAGTCGCAGCGACTGCAGTCCCCGATCGCCGATCACCTCGCAGGCTGCCGTCAGAATCTGTTCGCGGCGGCGTTCCGCCGCGTCTGCGCGTGACATGTCATTGCTCCTTCGGGGGATACGCGTAGACGAGCGACCCCGCGACGCGGTGTGGCATCGCGGGGTCGCTCGAGGGGGTGGTTCGGTCCGGCTCAGTCCAGGTTGCGGGAGATGACGAGCTTCATGATGTCGGACGTGCCCTCCTCGATCTCCTCGAGCTTCACGTCGCGCATCCACTGCTCGACGGGGAACTCGCGCGAGTAGCCCCAGCCGCCGAGCGTCTGGACGGCAGCGTGGGTCACGAACATCGCGGTCTCAGACGCCTGCAGCTTGCACATGGCCGCGATTCCGGTGGCGCGCTGGCCGCTGTCGATGACGCGGGCGGCGTGGTGGACCAGCAGCCGAGCCGACTCGATGCGGGTCGCCATCTCGGCGAGGCGGAAGGCGACCGCCTGGTGTTCGATGATCGGCACGCCGAACTGCTTGCGTTCGCGGGCGTAGTTCAGGGCGTACTCGTACGCGGCGCGGGCGGCGCCGACGGCGGCTGCGCCGAGCACCACTCGGGAGATGTCGAACGTGCCCATCAGGCCGTAGAAGCCCTGGCCCTCCTCGCCGAGGCGGTCCTCGTCCGGCACGAACATGTCGTCGAAGAAGACCTCGCGGCAGACGATGGCGCGCTGGCCCATCTTCTTCATGGGCTCACCGAAGCTGACACCGGGGGTGTCCTTGGTGAACATGAACGCGGTGACACCGCCCGAGCGCTTCGTCTTGTCGGTCTTGGCGAAGACGACGTACTGCTGGGCCGCACCGGCGTTCGAGATCCAGGCCTTCTGGCCGTTGATCCGGTAGCCGCCGTCGACCTTGGTGGCGCTGGTGATGATCGACGCCGCGTCCGAGCCGGAGCCGGGCTCGGTGGTCGCGAGCGCGGTCATCACCGCGTCCTTGCCGGTGGTCGGCGGCAGCCACTTGCGCTTCTGCTCCTCGGTGCCGAGCACCAGCAGGGGATCGGAGAAGAAGCCGTTGGAGCAGACCAGGTTGCCGATGCCGGGGTCGCCCCAGCAGAGCTCCTCCTGCACCAGGCACTGGGTGAACACGTCGGTCATGCCGCCGCCGCCGTACTCGGTGGGGATCATGAAGTCGGCGATCCCGACCTCGGCGGCCTTGCGGAAGATGTCGACCGGGGTGACCGTGTCGGCCTCGTCGACCTCACGGCCGCGAGGACGGATCTCCTTCTCGGCGAAGTCGTGGCAGAGCTCGATGATCTGCTTCTGCTCATCGGTCAGTGGGAACGCGGGGATGTTGACGGTGCTCATGGTGATTGCCTTTCGAGTGTTGCTGAAGTCGTTTTGGGGAGGGGCGGGTCTACAACTGGATACTGGTGATCTCGGTGAACTCCTCGAGTCCGACGGGGCCGAGTTCACGACCGAGACCCGAGGCCTTCCAGCCGCCGAACGGGGCGCGCGGATTGAACGCGGCGCCGTTGACGTCCATCTGACCGGTGTCGATGCGGGACGCGACGTCGACCGCTCGGTCGACGTCGGCCGACCACACCGCGCCGGCGAGGCCGTACTCGCTGTGATTGGCGAGCTCGATCGCGTGCTCGTCGCCGTCGTGAGGAAGGACGACGATGACGGGGCCGAAGATCTCGTCGAGCACGGCGGGATCGTCGGCGGGCAGATCCGCGAGGATCGTCGGCGCCACGAAGTGTCCTCGCGACAGCCCCGGCGGTGTCTCCGGACCGCCGCGCACGACGCGGGCGCCACGCTCGATCGCACCTTCGATCATCGAGATGATCGACGACTTCTGGTCGGCCGAGATCACCGGTCCGAGGTCGGTGGCCGCCTCGCGCGGATCTCCGACGGTCATCGCGTCGACTGCATCGGCGGCCAGTCGCAGCGACTCCTTGTACTTCGCCTGGGGCACCAGGAGTCGTGACCACGCGCTGCAGGTCTGGCCGGAGTTCAGCAGACCAGCGGCGACGCTCGCCGGGATCGCCTCGCTGAGATCGGCGTCGTCGAGCACGATGCTCGCCGATTTGCCGCCGAGCTCCAGACAGGCCCGCTTGATGTTCTCCGCGGCGGCGACGGCGATCGTCCTGCCGACGCCGGTCGACCCGGTGAAGGAGACGACGTCGACTCCCGGATGCGAGGCCAGCGCGGCGCCGACGACCCGCCCGCGACCGGGGACCAGCGAGAACACGCCCGCGGGAAGTCCCGCGGCGATGGTGGCGTCGGCGAACAGGTACGTCGACAGCGGGGTCAGCTCGGCCGGTTTCACGACGATCGGGCAGCCCGCGGCCAGCGCCGCGCCGACCTTCGCGACCAGCTGATAGAACGGGTAGTTCCACGGCGTGATGGCCCCGACGACGCCTGCCGCGCGCCGGATGAGCACCGAGTTCCCGATACGGGACTGCCACTCGTACGTCCGCGCCAGATCCGCGAAGTCGGACAGGATGGTGATGCCGAGGTCGATGTGCGCCTCCGAGGCCACCCTGATCGGTGCCCCGACCTCCGCGACAGTGGCGGCGACCAGCTCGTCTCGCCGGAGGCGCACCTGCTCGACGAGAGCGTCGAGCAGCGCGGCGCGGCCCTCGGACGACGTCCGGCTCCAGCGAGGCAGTGCGGCGCGTGCGCCCGCCACTGCGGCGTCGACGTCTGCGGCGGCGGCTGAAGCCGCAGTGCCGATCGGCTGCTCGGTGGCCGGGTCGTGCACGGTCGACAGTTCGGTGCAGCGCTGCCAGCGGCCGGCGATGAGCGCGGAGTCGCGCTGCCAGGTCGCGACGGTGTCTATCACTGCGGTCATGTCAGCCCACCGTGTAGATCGACTTGCCGAGCCACTGGCCGCCGTCGGTGACGAGCAGATCGCCGGTGACGTAGCCGGAGCGGTCCGACATCAGGAACGCGGCCGACTCGGCGACCTCGTCGGGCGTGGTGAACCGGGCCATCGGGACCGACGCCATCACCCGCGCGCGGGCCTCGTCGGTGGGCCACAGGGCGGCGCCCGCACCCTCGGTCTCGGTGGGGCCGGGAACGATGCAGTTGATGCGGATGCCGCGCTCGGCCCACTCGACGGCCAGGGTGCGGGTCATCGCCACGATGCCGCCCTTGGCCGCCGCGCTGTGGACGGTGCCGGGGTGGCCGTGCCAGGCGTAGCCGGCGATGACGTTCACGATGTTGCCGCGCTCGGCGGGCAGCATGTGGCGCGCGGCGGCGCGGGTGCAGTGGAAGGTGCCGTTGAGGACGATGTCGATGACGGCCTTCCAGCCGTTCGGCGACATGTTCTCGGCCGGTGCCACGAAGTTGCCCGCCGCATTGTTGACGAGTGCGTCGATGCGGCCGAAGCGCTCGGCGACGCCGTCGATCGCTTCGTCGACGGCAGCCGCGTCGCGGACGTCGCACGACACGGCGATGGCTTTGCCGCCCGCGGCCTCGGCCAGGGCGACGGTCTCGGCGAGCGGTTCCGGCCTGCGGCCCATGACGGCGACGGTGCCGCCGGCCTGCGCCCATCGGACGGCGACGGACCGGCCGATGCCGGAGCCGCCGCCGGTCACCACGGCGACACGGTCGGTGAACTCGGTGTTCAGATCGAGGAGGGGAAGGGACATCGGAGTGCCTTTCGTTGGTGGTGACGGTCAGAGCCGGGTGACGATGAGGGCGTCGAGTGCGACGACGCCGTCGGGGGCCACCCGGACGGGATTCAGTTCGATCTCGGCGATATCGGGGTTCTCCGCGGCGAGCCGGGCGACGGCGGAGACGGTCTCGGCGAGTGCGCGGACGTCGGTGGCGGGCTTGCCACGCCAGCCGGCGAGGAGCTTGTGCGCCTTCAGGCGGGAGATCATCGCGGCGGCGGTGTCGACGTCGACGGGCGCGGACTCCATGACGACGTCGGCGTACACCTCGGTGGCCACCCCGCCGGTGCCGACGGTCACGGTGACGCCCAGATCGGGGTGACGCTGGCAGCCGATGAGCATTTCGACGCCGTCGGGCCGGACGTCCATCTCTTCGAGGACGTAGTCGCCGTCGCCGAGGCGACCGTGCATCTCATCGAACGCCGCTCCGACCGTGTCGCTGCCGACCAGTCCGACGACCACACCGCCGTGTTCGCTCTTGTGCTCGAGCCACGCGGCCTTGAGCACGAGCGGTCCGGTCAGTGCGTCGGCGGCGGCGACGGCCTGATCGCGGTCGGTGACCACGGCCCCGTCGGGGAAGACCACGCCGGCCGCCGACAGCGTGGTGCGTGCGCTCCAGTAGCCGGTACCGGTGAACTGTGCCGAGATCTCCGCGGCGGTCAGGTCGCGGGACGGTGCGGCGAACACTGAGGCGCCGGACAGCGCGCGGAGCAGCGGCTCCACGGTGCCGAAGGTGGGTACGCCCGAGGCCCACAGCTGGTCGGCGACCGGCCCGGTCGCGACCATCGAGTGGACGTAGAGCGGCTTGCCCGCCGCGTCGGCGGCGGCGGCCAGTCGGTGGGCGAGTCCGAGTTCGGTGTCCATCAGCTCGGGGTTGTCGGCGCCGTAGCAGCCGAAGTAGCCGGTGAGAACGGCGGCGTCGACGCCGGGATCGGCGATCGCCGAGGCGACGGCGCGGACGTAGTTGTCGAGATCGGCTTCGCCGGCTCCGGCCAGGTCGACGGGATTGCTGATCGCCGCACCGGCGGGCAGGAGGGCCTCGAGGTCCTTCGACGCCGCTGCGCTCAGGGCGGGGACCGCGAGCCCGTAGTCCCCGGCGCGGTCGGCGGCGATGCCGCATTGGCCGCCGCTGTCGCCCACGACCACCACGTTCCGCCCGGCCGGGATCGCGCCGGCGATGACCGTGCGGGCCACATCGATGACCTCGGCGGGAGAATGCGCACGCAGTACGCCCGTCGCACGGCAGACCGCGTCGACGACGTCGACCGGTGCGGTGAGCGAGCCGGTGTGCGACCGCGCGAGGCGGCTGCCTGCGGCGCTGGAGCCGACGGTCAGCAGGATGGTCTGCTTGCCCGCCTCGCGGAGCGCCCGCAGCGCATCGAACACGGCCTCGCCGCCGTCGAAGGACTCGAGATACAACGCGACCACCCGCGTGTCGTCGTGTCCGGCCAGATCGAGGAGCAGTTCGGCTGCGGTCACATCGTTCTGGTTGCCGATCGAGACGAAGCGGGAGACGCCGATGCCGTTCTGCTCGCCGAGCCGCGCGAGTTCGCTGCCGAGCTGTCCGCTCTGCGAGACGATCGCCATGGAGCCCGGCGTGAAGGTGCCCCAGCTGAGATCGAGCTCGCCTGCGGCGTCGAAGATTCCGAGACTGTTGCCGCCGACCAGGCGGGCTCCCGCCGCGCGGATCCGGGCCGCGATCGCCGGCTCGTCCTCGATCCCGGCGGTGATGCCGAGGAAGCCTTTGACGCCCAGTGCCAGGGCCTCGTCGACCACGGCGCCGACCATCGGGCCCGGGACGCAGAGCGCGACGAGCTCGGGTGCCTCGTCGATCGCGGTGAGTGAGGTGACGCAGGCGTGTCCCAGGATGTCGCCGCCGCGGGCGTTCACCAGGTGGACGTCCCGGCGGTGGGCGCCGGCGAGTGCGCCCGCTGCCAGCCAGTAGCCCCACTTGGCGCGGTTGGCGGAGGCGCCGATGACGGCGACCGAGCGGGGATCGCTGAACACGGACAGCCCGGTTCGGGCGGGGGAGAGGACTGGGCTGTTCACTGTTCACCTTCCAACTGACTGATTGCTCAGTTAAGAATGCCGAGAGATCCGTGGTGTGTCAAGTCACACTCGGCGGGAGATATCGGATCAGGTCACCGGGTGCTGCATGCGGCGCCGAGCGCGCGGGCAGGATGGAGGAGTGATGCAGCAGCGCCGATGGATGCCGACCTCCCCGGTCTCGGTTCGAACGGTGCTCTCGGTCCATCAGCGGGGAGGACGGGATCCTGCGTTCCGGCTGGCGCCGGACGGGTCGATGTGGCGTGCGGTGCATACGCCCGACGGGCCGGGAACGCTGGCCGTCGCGCAGAGCGGTGCGGGTGAGGTCTGGGTTCGCGCCTGGGGCGCCGGGGCCGGGTGGCTGATCGACTCGGCGCCCGCACTCGTCGGTGCGGACGACGACCGCGAGGCGCTGGTGCCGCGCGACGATGTGGTGGCGCGGCTCGTGCGGCGGTCGCCGGGCCTCGCGATCGGACGGTCCGGCCGGGTGTGGGAGGCGCTCGTGGCGTCGGTGATGGAGCAGAAGGTGGTCGGATCGGAGGCCTACCGCGCGTGGCGGTACCTGCTGACGAGATACGGAGACCGCGCGCCGGGGCCGGTTCCGGCCGACATGCGTGTTCCGCCGCCGCGATCGCGCTGGCGGGAGATCACCGAGGCGGACTGGCACCGCAGCGGTTTGGAGCCGGTGCGGGCGCGGACGATCCGGGCGGCCGCGGCGGTCGACGTCGAATCGAAATGCGACCGCCTCACCGCGCTCCGGGGGATCGGGCCGTGGACTGCGGCGCACACCAGGATTCGTGCGCTCGGCGACCCCGACGCGGTGCCGGTCGGCGACTACCACACGCCCTCGGTGGTCGGCACCGCGCTGATCGGTGAGCGCGTCGACGACGAGCGCATGCTGGAACTGCTGGAACCGTATGCGGGCCAGCGGTATCGCGTGATCAGGCTGTGCGAGGTGGGAGCGGGAATGCCAGAACGCCGGGGACCGCGAATGTCGATTCGCGACTACCGGTCGTTCTGACGTTCCCGCCGGTGATCAGCCCGCGAGGTCGACCTCGGTCTCGGCGGCGGCATTCACGTCGGCATCGGTCTGGCGGTCGGTCTCGCCGACGCGTCGGATGATCTCGGGCCGGCGGGCTTTCAGGTAGGCGTAGCCGCCCACGATCGCGACGATCGACACGAAGAAGATGATCGCCACCCAGAACTTCGCGCCCTGCGGGAACGGGTTGAACGAGTTCCAGTAGATGACTGCCGAACCGAAGGCGGCGAGCACGGTGGCCGCGGCGATGCCGAGCCCGATCGTGCGGGTCTTCATCGCGTACCAACCGGCCGCCAGCACGGTGGCGCCGTATGTCGCCACGAGCATGTAGCCCGCGAACGTGCCGAGCAGACCGTAGGTGGTGGTGGCGCGGGCCAGCAGTGCACCGAGAACGGCGACGACCACGTACAGGGCGCCGATGCCCAGGACCGCGTTGCGCGGAGTCTTGTGCACCGGGTCGACGCCGGAGAGCACCTTGGGAAGCATGCCATCGCGCGACATCGTGTACACGGTGCGGCTGGTGCCCGCCATGATGCCGAGCGTGGAGCCGAAGAAGCTGATCGCGACGCCGGGGTCGATGAGATGGGCGAGCCACCCGACGCCGTAGTGGTCGGCGAGGGCGTCCAGCGGAGCGTTGAGCGCTTCATCGAGCGGCATGTCGCGGAAGCCGAGGACGATCACGTACGTCCCGACGAGGTAGAGCAGACCGCATGCCGAGACCGAGCCGATCACCGCCAGGCTGATCGCCTTCTTGGGATTGCGAGCTTCGCGCCCGAGTGTGACGGCGTGGTCGAAGCCGGCCATGGAGAACACCGAGAAGCCCGCGACGGCGAGGACTGCGGTGATCGAGAAGCCGCTGAAGTCGAACTGCCTGCTGTCGATCGGACCGCCGGGGACGCGGAACAGGATGACGATCATCAGGGCGACGATCACCAGCACGGTGCAGAACTCGATGAGCAGCAGGAGTTTGGCCGACAGCTTCACCTCGCGGAGCGAGAGAGCGGTCACGGCGACGGCGATCGCCGCGGAGCAGCCGGCGAGGATCCACGGGTTGTAGGGCACGCCGAGCTTCCGGAGCCACGCGTCGAGATAGATCGCGGCGCCGAGGACGCACGCGGGGCCAGACACCAATGACGACGCGAGATGGGCGAACATCACGAAGAAGCCGGGTCCGCGGCCGGCGGCCCGCGTGGTCAGGCCGTAGACGCCGCCGGTCGTGGTGAATCGCTTCGCTAGCCAGGAGATGCCGCCGGCGAAGCCCAGCACGAGGACCGAGGTGACCGCCCAGGTGACCCAGCTCAGTGCGCCGACCTGCGCCATGATGACGCCGATCGCGAGGGCCAGAGTGGAGGCGGGCGCGAGGATGCCGAGCGATACGCCGAAGACCGCCCACAGTGGCAGGACGCCCTGCGGCAGGGATCGGTCGTCGCTGTTGGCGTCGGGCGCGGTGTCCGGAAGCGGTGTCGTCCCGGTCGCGTCGAGAGATTGGACCATCGAGGCTCCTTCAATGCTGAGTGAGTGTTCAGTCAGTATTGAATGGTGAGCCGTGCCACTGTGAATGTCAATACATGCCGTGAATCACATCGGCATGGGGCCGCCCAACCGCTGATTGAGCCGAACCGAGGCGCTAGCCGAGGTCGTGTCGAAATCACCGTGAGATCCGCTGGTAGTCAAGAACTTCCAGCCCGAGTGACGGGGGTTTCGACACGCCACTCGCTACGCTCGCGTCGGCTCAACCGACGGGTGACGACGGCCCCGGATCAGCCCCCGTGCACGACGATCAGGGTCACCGCTCCGTCGGTGACGGCACGGAGGGCGTGAGGCACACGAGCGTCGACACGGATCGCGCTGCCTGGTTCGAGGCGGAAGGTCTCGCCCTGGACGGTGAAGTCGATCGCTCCCGCCTGGCCGAGCACGACGATCGGGTGGGCGGCCAGATGCTCGGCCATCTCCTGACCTGCGCGGAACGACAGTCGGACCACGGTCTCGGAGTCGCTCTTGTGAATGCGCTTGATCGCCGGCTTCGCGCCCTCGCCGTCGGGGTTCGGCGCATCGAGGTCCGTCAGAAGGGCGTATGCGGGCGCGTGCTCCGGCTCAGACATCGGTCCTCTCCTCGTGCGGTCGTCGGGCGTGCACGTACTGCCCCACCCCGGTGATCGTCTGCTCGACATGCTCCATGCCCAGTGCCTCGAGTCGTGCGACGATCTCGCGGCGGCCGAAGATGCGCAGGCCGGACAACCCGACGACGGACTCGGCTCCGGGGAGCGCGGCGATCGACGCCTTCACCGAGGTGAAGACGATCAGCTCGCCGCCCGGTTTCACCACGCGCGCCATCTCGTCGAGGACCGGCAGCGGATCGGGGATCAGATAGAGGGCCGCGAGGCAGAGGACGGTGTCGACGGTCGAGTCGGGCACCGGCAGTCGATGGGCGTCGCCGCGCACATAGGCGATGCGCGGCAGACGATGGGCGCGCTGCGCTTCGGCGAGCATGCTGGCCGAGAAGTCCAGGCCGACGTAGCGGCCGTCGCCGGTGAGGCCGCGCGCGGCATCCTCGCTGTAATTGCCCGGGCCGCAGGCGATGTCGAGAACGAGACGATCGCCCGGCCGAGCCAGGTAGGCGCGCAGGGCGCGGTCGTAATCCGCGGTCTCCGAGCCGCCGAGACTGAAGCCCCGGGTGAACGCGGGTCGCCACAGCCGCTCGTAGATCTGTGAGAACGCCGGGTTGCCCATCAGACGCTGCGCGATGGAGGACATGGCGGTCGACTCAGAACTCGTCGCGCTGAACGCGCAGCGCGGTGATCGTGGTGGCGAGGCTGTCGTACTGTCCGACGAGCAGGGTGAACGCGATCGCCTTCCGTTCGGTGAGATGCCGCCGCAGCGCGTCCCACGTGAGGTCGGACAGATCCCGCGTCGCTACCAGCTCGTCGACCGCGAGCAGCAGACTGCGCTCGCGGTCGCCCCAGCCCGCGTCCGGTCCGTCGAGGATCTGCTGGAACGACTCGGCGTCGATGCCCGCCCGCGCTCCGAGGCGCCGGTGATGGTCGAGCTCGTAGTCGCAGCCGCGAAGGTGGGCGACGCGGATGATGATCATCTCGGTCTCGCGCCGCGACAGTTCGCCGAGCGGCATCATGCGCGACGAGAAGTGCAACCAGCCGCGGAACAGGCCGCGGCTGCGCCCGAGCGTGGCGAAGATGTGCGGGTCGTCGGTGCCCGTGGCGAGTCCCATGGCCTTGACCACGAGCCAGTTGACCGGCCCCAGATCGCCGAACGTTCCGGGGGAGACGCGAGGAGTGCCCATGTGGCCCAAGGTAGTCGACCGTTCGATCAGCCCGGCATGTACGGGGAAACGGTGCTGCGATGCTCGTCGATGGCGAGGTTCGCGCCGAGCTGTGGAAAGGCGCGCTGGGGGCAGTTGAGCCGGTCGCAGACCCGGCAGCCCGCACCGATCGGCGTCACCTTGGCCGTCGGTCCGATCTCGGTGCCGTCGGAGTAGATCACCCGGTCGGCGTGCCGCAGTTCGCAGCCCATCCCGATGGCGAACGACTTGCCGGGCTGGCCGTACCGGGCGGCCCGGCGCTCCACGGTGCGCGACACCCAGAAGTACTCGCGCCCGTCGGGCATCTCGGTGATCTGCGTCAGGATCTTGCCCGGCGAGACGAACGCCTCGTAGACGTTCCACAGCGGGCAGGTGCCGCCGCTGGAGGAGAAGTTGAATCCGGTCGCCGACTGCCGCTTCGACATGTTGCCGGCGCGGTCGACGCGGACGAAGGTCCACGGAACTCCGCGGAGGCTCGGCCGCTGCAGGGTGGAGAGCCGATGGCAGATCGTCTCGTACGACACCGCGTAGAACGCCGAGAGCCGCTCGATGTCGTAGCGGAAGTCCTCGGCGGCGCCGTGGAACTGGCTGTAGGGGAGCACCGCGGCCGCGGCGAAGTAATTGGCCAGGCCCTGGCGACCCAGGGCCGCCGCGTCGTCGGTGGTGAAGCCGCCTTCGTCGACCAGGCCGTCGATGAGGTCGCCGAACTCGAGATAGGCGAGCTCGGCGGCGATCTTGAAGGTTCGCTGTCCGGCTGACAGGGCGGCGGAGAACTCCAGCTGCCTGCGTTCGGGGTCGAATCGATGCAGCACGTCGTCGCCCAGATCGACGCGTCGCACGATCCGCACTCCGTGACGGTCTTCGAGCCGGGCGGCCAGCCCGGTGCGGACGTCGGCCGAGTGCATGCGCATCCGGGTCGTGAGGTCCTCGGCGGCCTCGTCCAACTCGTGGATGTAGTTGCGCCGCTGATAGAAGAAGTTGCGTACCTCTTCGTGCGGTGCGCTGATGGTGCCCCGGGTGCTCGCATCGCCGCGCCCGGCGGTCGCCGCCGCGAGTTGCTCGGACACCACTCGGTACCGCTGATACATGCCGACCAGGGCCTCGGCGATCGCCCGGTGACTGCCGACCATCGAGGCGACCTCGCCTGCGTCGCTCGCCGCGGGGTCGAAGTCGAGGTCCTCGTCGAGCAGCGCCTCGCGCAGTTCGGCGACCAGCCGGACGTCGTCCTGCGGATCGAAGAAGTCGATGTCGAGGCCGAACATCTCGGTGATCTTCGCCAGCACCGGGCCGGTCAGCGGACGGTTGTCGTGTTCGATCTGGTTGAGGTACGACGCCGAGATGCCGAGCATGGCGGCCAGCGCCTGTTGCGACAGCGCGCGATCGGCCCGCAGACCGCGGATCCGGCCGCCGACGAACATCTTCTGCGCGCCGTTCTGACTGGTGCTCACCTCGTGCGCTTCCTCTCCGGCAGGTACCGTGCCCGTGTGCTGCGCTCCATTCTGTCCCGTTTCGCCCGCCGACGTGCCAGGGTGTCCCGCGCCGTCCTGGTCGCGGCCGTCGGAGCGACGGTGCTCGGTGCCGCGGCATGCGGTGGGTCCGACGACCCGGAGCCGTCGCTGCCGAGTGCGCTCTTGACTGCGGACCGGCTCCCCGCCGATTTCACCGTGGTTCCGATGATGGTCAACGACCTGATCGTGTCGAATCGGAACACGCTGGAGCAGTCCAAGACCGTCGCGTTCACCCCCGCGGAGTGCGCACCGACGGCCGACGCCGAGTTCAATCCGCAGCTGACCGAGGACAACTCGGCGCTGCTGGTGGCGCAGTCCGACAACGGAACGTTCAGCGAACTGTTGTCGTCGGTGCGTCGCGACGTGGACGCCGACCGACGTTCGACCACCGGGCCGTGCGCCGTGGTGACCGCGGTTCCGAGCAGGGGGACGCTCGCCGGCGCCCGGATCGTCACGACCACCGTCGAACTGCCTGCGCTGCGCGACCCCGCCGTCGAACAGGCGTTTCTGATCCGGAACGATTCCGTGACCACGCTCTCCGGGGGCGAGGTGCGGGCGCGCACCGGGCTGATGGCGAACGTGCTGGTCCGTCGCGCCGACGGTGAGGTGGTGACGCTGCAGGTCGGCCTGTCGACCGCCGAGCGTCCGGTCACCGAGGAGGAGCGCGCGGCGGTCGTGCCCGGCTCGCCGCTGGTGGCTGCGCCGGTGTCCGACGACGACTTCGTTCGGCTCGTCCGCGACGCGGTCGCGCGCGTCGCCGACTGACCGGAGGTCCCCGTCGACGGCCCTTCTCTGTGAGGTGCCGCACTTTCCGGGTCGAGGTCGCCCGATCCGTTCTGTCCGGGGCCGGGTCGACGGGCTCCGGGCGCCGTTCGGAGTTTTCCCAGTACGCGCGTACTTTTTAGTCGACTGTCCCGCTGAGTGCGCACATCGATCTTTGCAAGATTTACACAACTCGTCAGTAACGTGCCCGTTATTAACACCTGTCGTGGTCTGGACCTGCACGTTTGTCTTATGGCAACCTGGTGTCAGGCATCGCCTCAAGGTGCCAACCGGTTCGCAAGAATCGAGTGGGGCCTTAAACCCTCAAAGCACTGCGATCGAGCAGTACTAACGAAAGCGAAGGCTATGAGCAACGTCGGAAAGCCGCGTACCGCCGCCGAGATCCAGCAGGATTGGGACACCAACCCCCGCTGGAAGGGCATCAAGCGCGATTACACCGCAGAGCAGGTCGCAGAGCTCCAGGGCAGCGTCGTCGAGGAGAACACCCTCGCCCGCCGCGGTGCCGAGATCCTGTGGGACGGCGTCACCAAGGGTGACGGCAGCTACATCAACGCCCTGGGCGCACTGACCGGCAACATGGCCGTTCAGCAGGTCCGCGCGGGCCTCAAGGCCATCTACCTGTCCGGTTGGCAGGTCGCCGGTGACGCGAACCTCTCGGGTCACACCTACCCGGACCAGTCGCTGTACCCGGCCAACTCGGTCCCGTCCGTCGTCCGCCGCATCAACAACGCGATGCTCCGCGCCGACGAGATCGCCCGCGTCGAGGGTGACGACGCCGTCGACAACTGGGTCGTGCCGATCGTCGCCGACGGTGAGGCCGGCTTCGGTGGCGCCCTCAACGTGTACGAGCTGCAGAAGGCCATGATCACCGCGGGTGCCGCAGGCACCCACTGGGAGGATCAGCTGGCTTCGGAGAAGAAGTGCGGCCACCTCGGTGGCAAGGTGCTGATCCCGACGCAGCAGCACATCCGCACCCTGACCTCGGCTCGCCTGGCCGCCGACGTCGCAAACACCCCGACGGTCGTCATCGCCCGCACCGACGCCGAGGCCGCTACGCTGCTGACCTCGGACGTCGACGAGCGCGACCGCCCGTTCCTCGACGGCACCCGCACCTCCGAGGGCTTCTACGGCATCAAGAACGGTGTCGAGCCCTGCATCGCCCGCGCCAAGGCATACGCCCCGTACGCGGACCTGATCTGGATGGAGACGGGCAAGCCCGACCTGGAGCTGGCCAAGAAGTTCGCCGAGTCGGTCAAGGCTGAGTTCCCGGACCAGCTCCTGGCCTACAACTGCTCGCCGTCCTTCAACTGGAAGCAGCACCTGGACGACGACACCATCGCCAAGTTCCAGAACGAGCTGGGCGCCATGGGCTTCACCTTCCAGTTCATCACCCTGGCCGGCTTCCACGCCCTCAACCACTCGATGTTCGATCTGGCCTACGGCTACGCCCGTGAGCAGATGACCGCATACGTCGAGCTGCAGGAGCGCGAGTTCGCGTCGGAGGCTCGTGGCTACACCGCCACCAAGCACCAGCGCGAGGTCGGTGCGGGCTACTTCGACCGCATCGCCACCACGGTCGACCCGAACACCTCGACCGCAGCTCTGAAGGGCTCGACCGAAGAGGGTCAGTTCCACTAGGAACCGACGCGACCTTCGTTCGAGAGGTTGACGATCTCGTGATGATCCCGGGGCCGGTGGGGGTTTGACCCTCACCTGTCCCGGGATCATTGCTAAACAGGTACCACTCCGCCGCCACGCCGGCGCGACACGTCATACGAGCATTCCGGGAGCCTTCACATGGCAAGTGAGAAGATTTCGCGCGTCGGTATCATCGGCGCAGGTCAGATGGGCGCAGGCATCGCCGAGGTGTGTGCTCGCGCAGGCTCCGACGTGCTCGTCTACGAGTCGACCCGGGAACTGACCGCGGCCGGTCGTGCTCGCATCCTCCGGTCGCTCGACCGCGGCGTCAGCAGCGGCAAGCTCACCGAGCGCGAGCGCGAGCAGGCGACGTGGCGGCTGCGCTTCACCTCCGATCTCGGCGACTTCGCCGACCGCCAGTTGGTGGTCGAGGCGATCATCGAGGATGAAGCCGTCAAGACGGAGATCTTCGCCGAACTCGATCGGGTGGTCACCGATCCGAACGCGGTCCTGGCGTCGAACACCTCGTCGATCCCGATCATGAAGCTCGGCATGGCGACCGAGAAGGCCGAACGCGTGATCGGCATGCACTTCTTCAATCCGGTTCCGGTGCTCCCGCTCGTCGAACTGGTCACCACTCTGATGACCTCGACCGAGGTCAGCGAGCGCGCCGAGGCCTTCGCGCACGACGTGCTCGGCAAGCAGGTGGTCCGCTCGGCGGATCGCTCGGGATTCGTGGTGAACGCACTGCTGGTGCCGTACCTCCTGTCCGCGGTCCGGATGGTCGAGAGCGGTTTCGCGACGGTCGAGGACATCGACAAGGCCATGGTGCTCGGCTGCGCGCACCCGATGGGTCCGCTCAAGCTGACCGATCTCGTCGGCCTCGACACCGTGAAAGCCATCGCCGACAGCATGTACGAGGAGTTCAAGGAGCCGCTCTACTCGCCGCCGCCGCTGCTGCTGCGGATGGTCGAGGCGGGCAGGCTCGGCAAGAAGTCGGGACGCGGCTTCTACCAGTACGGCGACGTCGCCGCCAGGTAGATCTGCGCCATGACTTCCGCGGACGGCATCGAGTACGGCTCCTCGATCCTCGGGTACCCCCGGATCGGGGCGCGCCGCGAACTGAAGTTCGCGCTGGAGGAGTACTGGCACGGGTCGATGACCCGCGACGAGCTCCTCGAGACCGGCCGTGACCTCGCTGAGTCGACGTGGCGGGAACTCGCCGCGACCGGCCTCGAGCAGGTGCCGGGCAACACCTTCTCCTTCTACGACCATGTGCTCGACAACGCGCTGATGTTCGGGGCGATCCCGCGTCGTTTCGCTTCGCTCGCCGCCGATCTGGAGCCGATCGACCTGTACTTCGCGATGGCGCGCGGCAGGCCGGACGTCGCGCCACTGGAACTCGTCAAATACTTCGACACCAACTATTACTACCGCCGGCCCGAGATCGATCCGGACACTCCGTTCTCCCTCGACGCGGCCGCGTGGCTCAGCGAGAACGTGCTCGTCGAGCACGCGCGGGCCGCGGCGGCGGGCATCGAGCTGCGGCCGATCATGCTCGGCCCGGTCAGCCTGCTGTTGATGAGTGGACCTGCGATCGACGCTCCCGACGGCTTCGTCCCGCTCGACCGCCTCGACGACCTCGTCGAGAAGTACATCGAGCTGTTCGAGCGAATGGCCAAGCAGAACACGAAGTGCGTGCAGCTCGACGAGCCGGCGTTCACCTCCGACCGGACCGAAGCCGAACTGGCCGCCCTGGAACGCGCATACGACCGTCTCGGTCGAGCGGGTCTCCGCCCGGGAATCCTGGTCACCGGCGAGTACGGCGACCTCGGACCGGCCCTGCCGATCCTCGCGGCGAGCGAGGTGGACGCCATCGGCCTCGACCTCGTGACCGCCCCGATGACGCCGAGCCGGCTCATGGAGGTGGCAGGCCTGCGCCGCAAGCGGCTGTACGCGGGGGTGATCGACGGACGCAACGTCTGGAAGGCGGCCAAGGGCGCCAAGCTCGACTACCTGCGGGACCTGCGGAAGGTGGTCCCCGACATCGTGGTCTCCACCTCGTGCACGCTGATGCACGTGCCGGTCGACAAGCTGATCGAGCCCGACATCCCCGGGGACGTCGCGGACCGGCTGTCGTTCGCCAAGCAGAAGGTCGCGGAGGTGATCGCGCTCGCGAAGGCGATGACCGAGGGCGCTCCGGAGCACTGGTACACCCGCCCGACGACCGTTCAGTTCAAACTCAAGCACGACGTCCGGCAGCGCGTCGCCGGCATCCGGCCAGAGGATCGCGAGCGGGCCTCGTACGCGGAGCGGCGGAAGGCACAGGCGAAGGTGCTCGACCTGCCGCCGGTCCCGACGTGCACTCTGGGCTCCTTCCCGCAGACCGCTGAGATCCGGCGGGCCCGGTACTACTTCGGCCAGGGACGGCTGAGCTGGGACGAGTACGCCGAACGGCTCCGCGACGAGATCAAGCGCGTGATCGAGCTCCAGGAGGACATCGGCCTCGACGTCCTCGTCCACGGCGAGGCCGAGCGCAATGACATGGTCCAGTACTTCGCGGAGCTGCTGGACGGCTATGCGTTCACCCACATGGGCTGGGTCCAGTCGTACGGTTCCCGCTACGTCCGGCCGCCGATTCTGTACGGCGACGTGAAGCGTCGCCATCCGATGACGGTCGAGTGGATCACCTACGCACAGTCGTTGACGGACAAGCCGGTCAAGGGCATCCTCACCGGACCCGTCACGATGCTGGCCCGCTCGTTCGTGCGGCAGGACCAGCCGCTGTACGAGACCGCCGAACAGCTCGCGCTGGCCGTTCGCGACGAGGTCGCCGATCTGGAGAAGGCTGGAATCAAGATCATCCAGGTCGACGAGCCGTCGATCCGGGAACTCCTGCCGCTGCGGGAGCGGGGGCGGGAGGGCTACCTCGACTGGGCCGTCGGTGCCTTCAAGCTCGCGGTCGGCGGAGCGAAGCCGCAGACCCAGATCCACACACATCTGGGCTACTCGTCGATCGCGAGGGTGGTCGAGGCGTTCAATGCGCTGGATGCCGACGTCACGTCGATCGTCGCGACCCGCTCGATCGACTGGGTGCTCTCCGAATTGACCGAGCACGGCACATCGATCGAGCGCGGCGTCGGGCCGGGTCTGTATGAGAGCCGCAGCGCCGTGATCCCCGACATCGACACGATCGACGATCGGCTCCGACGTGCGGCCGAGGCGATCGATCCGTCCCGACTGTGGGCGAATCCGGACGGCGGATTGAAGACCCGGCACTTCTGGCAGCTCGAACCGGCACTGCGCAATATGGTTGCTGCAGCACGCAGACAGCGACGTCGAATGGCCGCCGGCGCGGACGGCACAAGCTAGTTTTGCTAGCAGTGAGCTAATCCATTGCGGGTGGACTCGGATGCGTGGACCAGGGAAAGTCCAGGTTAACCTTACGTTCCTTGCATTTGGAAGTACCTCTTGTCAAGTGACTTCGACCACTTATGCGAACTTTTCGCTAGCTTTTGCTAGCACTGTGCAGCACACTGGTAGTGCAAGTTAAAGCAAGCAAGGAGTTGCCATGAGCACCGCCGAACGTACTTTCCCCACCCCGGTCTACGCCGTCGTCGGCGCCGGCGACGTCGCCGTCCAGGAAGTCAAGGACGCCCTCGCCGAGCTGAAGACTCGCGCACAGGCTTCCCGTGAGCGTACCCAGACCCGTCTGGACGAGACCCGCGCTCGCCTGACTGAGCTGCCCACCGAGTTCCCCTCGGTCGAGGAGCTGCGCGCCAAGCTGACCGCTGACGAACTGCGCAAGGTCGCCGAGCCGTACATCGAGGCCACCACCGGCCTGTACAACTCGCTCGCCGAGCGTGGCGAGGGCGCCGTGGAGCGTCTCCGCCAGACCCCGTATGTCGAGGAGAACCTCGCCCGCGTGGAGAAGGCGTACAACGACGCCGTCGATCTGACCGAGGACGCACTGGGCGCAGTGTCGACCCAGACCCGCGCCGTCGGCGAGCGCGCCGCCGCACTCGCGGGCCGTGCTGCCGACCGCGTCGAGGATGCGGCTGTCGCCGCCGACGAGGTCTCGGAGAAGCTGCAGGACAAGGCCGCCGACATCGAGAAGGCCGGCGCCAAGGCCAAGGCCGACGCCGACGCCGCCGCTGCGAAGGTGAGCACCGCCGCCGCTCGCAAGCCCGCTGCCGCTGCCAAGAAGGCCGCTCCGGCTAAGAAGGCTGCACCCGCCAAGAAGGCTGCGCCGACCCAGAAGTAGTTCTGGGTCGCCGATTCGGCCCCGACACTCGCGAGAGTGCCGGGGCCGTTCTGCGTTCTGTGCACCCATGGCTGTCGAATATCGAGACGGCGTGCGGGGTCTCGATACGCTCGTCACTCCGTTCCTCGCTACTCGACCAGCTTGGGGGCGCGACCTCAGGTTGGTCGAGTAAGTCGAGGAGCGGAGCGACGAGACGCATCGAGACCCCCGACCGCCGGAAGTGGAACAGGCCCGGCCGACGAGGGGACGTCGTCGACCGGGCCTGGGTCTGGGGTTCGCTCAGCGGGGGAGCGAGGCCAGGCGGGCATGCGCCTGGGTCATGATCGTCTGGATCAGCTCGTCGCACGAGGGCAGGCTGTCGATCATGCCGACCACCTGGCCGGACGCCAGGACGCCGGCTTCGGTGTTGCCGTCGACCAGACCGGCCTTGAGCAGCATGGGGGTGTTGCCCGCCATGATGATCTGCTGCCAAGTGCGTTCGCCGGACTTCTTCATCGACGCGCCGTCGCGGAGCATGGTGGTCCACTTCATGCCGGTGAGCTGCTTGAACTCATTGGCGTTGCGGGCCGCGGCGATGAGTGCCTTGGCGCGCGAACCGCTCTCCAGTGCGTTGACGAGCTCGGTGCGGAGAACACGGTGAGGCATGCCGTCGACCTTCAGCGAGACCACGGTGTCGGCCAGACCACGCTTGAGGTACTCCTGCTTGACGCTGTCGGGCACCGCGGAGTCCGACGTGAGCAGGAACCGCGTGCCCATCGCGACGCCGTCGGCGCCGTAGGCGAGCGCGGCGACCAGGCCGCGGCCGTCGAAGAAGCCGCCCGCCGCGATCACGGGGATCGAGGTCGGACCGTCGTTGCCGCCGAGCGCGTCGACGACCGACGGCAGCAGCAGCGTGGTGGCCACGCCACCGGTGTGACCGCCGCCCTCGCCGCCCTGCACGATGACGGCGTCGGCGCCCCACGAGGCGACCTTGACCGCGTGCTTGGCCGCACCGATCGACGGGACCACCACGAGACCGTGGTCCTTGAGCTTGTCGATCAGCTCCTTCTTCGGGGCCAGCGCGAACGAGGCGACCTTGACGCCCTCGCGGATCATCAGGTCCACGCGCTCGTTCGCGTCGGTCGCGTCGGCTCGCAGGTTGACGCCGAACGGCTTGTCCGTGAGCGACTTGGTCTTCTTGATCGCGAACTCGAGCTCGTCGTAGGTCATCGTCGCCGAGGCGAGGATGCCCAGGCCGCCGGCATTCGCGGTCGCGGCCGTCAGCGACGGACCGGACACCCAGCCCATACCGGTCTGCACGATCGGGTACTTGATCCCGACCATCTCGGTGAAGCGGGTGGCGATCGTCGCGGCGGACGACGACTCCGCGGCGCCGGTCACGATCGGACCTCGCGGTCGCGCAGGCTCTTGGGGTCGAGGACCTCGCGGATGATCTGCAATTGCTCCGCGGTCGGGGCCGCGGTCTCCGGGGCCGACTCGAGATCGGCGACGGGGAAACCGGTGTTCTCGGCGACCTGCTCGGCGGTCACGCCCGGATGCAGAGAGAGCGCGCGCATGGTGTGGCCGGGACCGCTGAAGTCGAACACGCCGAGATTGGTGACCACGCGGTGGATGTTCAGGTCGTCGAATGCCGGGTTGCGCTCATCGACCTTGTCGAATCCGACGCCCGAGACGATGTCCACCTGCGTCGGGAAGACGCGTGCCGTGTGGTTGCCGACCCAGTAACTGGTCGGGTGATTGATGGTGTTGCCGGGAGCGCCCCGGACACCGAACATCTGGCGGGTCGGCTGCTGCAGCGGGCCGAACGCGGACAGGTTCTGGTTGCCGTATCGGTCGATCTGGTTGGCGCCCATCACCACGTGGCGGCGGCCCGACGCGACGACATCGAAGACCCTGCGGAACGGCATCCAGCCCTCGACCGGGCCGGACTTGCCGACGGCCGGCGTGTCGGCCAGGATCAGTGCCTCACCGTCGGTGATCAGCAGGTCGGGCTCGGTCGTGAGCCGGGCCAGACGCGCGCCGATCAGCGGCGTGGTCGCCATCGGCGACGCCATGATCTCGCCCGCCCCGGTGAAGATGTCGGCGCATGCGGTGACGCAGTACTCGGCGCGAGTGATGTCGGCGCTGGTGGTTTCTGCGGTGCTCACTTGGCTTCCTCCTGCTCGGCCTGCCACTTGCTGACTTCGGTCTGGTAGGTCGCCTCGTCGACGTCGAGGAACCGGGTGCGGAACGCCGACCAGGAGGCGTCGTCGGCCGCGGAGGCCGCGTAGTGCTTCATGAATGCGCCGTCGCGGCCGTAGCCGCCCGCGAAGGTGAAGTGCGCGCCGTTCGGGGTGTGCACCACGCGGTCGACGTTCATGCGGTTGATCAGCAGTCGTTCGCGCGCAACGGAGTTCACGAGTTCCTCGGTGGAGACCACCTGGTCGGCCTCGAGGTAGCGACGGTCTGCGGCGGCCAGGAAGAGGTCGTCGAAGTACGGGTCGACGCCGGTGTAGGCGGCGTTGCCGTGTGCGTCGGCGATGTCCAAGTGGACGAACGCGGCGTCGAGCTTCAGTGCGGGCATCGCGATCAGCGTCTGCGTGCGGCCGTCGGCATCGGCGTACGGCGACTCGACGGTCTTGAGTTCGCCCTCCCAGAAGTCGAGCACGGCCGAGCCGAGTCCGGCGCGGATCGGGAGGAACGGCAGGCGGGCCGCAGCGGCCTCCAGGCCGCACTTGACCATGCCCTCGTCCATCTCGCGCGCCTCGATGGCGCCGGAGGTGCGGGCCTTGGCGAACCAGGGGTCGTAGAACGGTGCCGCGTCCAGGGACACGAAGCCGTAGTACGCGCGCTTGACCTTGCCCGCCGCGCACAGCAGGCCGATGTCGGCGCCGCCGTAGGCGACGACGGTGAGATCCTTGACGTTCGAGCGGGCGATCGCGCGGACGAGGGCCATCGGCTTGCGCCGGGTGCCCCAGCCGCCGATGCCGATCGTCATGCCGTCGCGGAGTTCGGCGACGACGTCGTCGAGGCTCGACGTCTTGTCAGTCTTGGTGGCCATGCGGTGTCAGTTCCCCTTCAGTGTCTTGCCGGTCTCGACGAAGGCATCGCGATGCTCGTCGGCCACGCCGGCCAGGTTGAGTTCGTAGGTGTAGCGCTGCTCGAGCAGGTAGCTGGTCTTCACGTCGACCGGGTCGATGCCGTTGATCGCGGCCTTGGCGGCCCGGATCACCCGGGTGTCCTTGGCGTCGATCATGCGCGCGACCTCGAGTGCGGTCTCGAGCAGTTCCTCGCGCGGGACGGCCTTGTAGACCGACCCGAAGTGGACGAGCTGCTCGGCGGTCACGTTCTGTGCCGTGTAGTACAGCGTGCGCATCATGTGCTGCGGGACGAGCCGGGCGAGATGGGTGGCCGCGCCGAGGGCGCCGCGGTCGACCTCGGGGAGGCCGAACACGGCGTCGTCGGAGGCGACGATGACGTCGGCGTTGCCGACCAGGCCGATGCCGCCGCCGACGCAGAAGCCGTTGACGGCGACGATCACCGGGACTGCGCAGTCGTAGACCGCGGAGAACGCGGCGGCGCATCCCTTGTTGGCGTCGACGAGGGCGGTGAAGCCGGTGGTGTTCTGCATCTCCTTGATGTCGACGCCCGCGTTGAATCCGCGGCCCTCGGCTCGAAGGATCACCACGGAGGTCTCCGGGTCGGCGCCTGCGGCGAGAATCGCCTCGGCGAGTTCGAACCAGGCGGCGCTGGGAAGCGCGTTGACCGGGGGAAAGTCGACCGTGACGGTGACGATGCCCGCCTCGGCGCGGGCGGTGGTGATCGGCACACCGACTCCTTTGTCATAGGGCTGGGTGGGGCTCCGGGGAGCTACCCAAGCAAATGCTTGGTTGTTTGTTACAGTAGCACCATGACCGAAGCAGTGCACAGCCCGGTGAATCTGGGGCTGACTGGGAGAACGATCCTGATCACCGGCGGCGTCCGCGGTGTCGGCGCAGGCATCGCGCAGGTGCTCGAAGATCTGGGAGCCACTCCGGTGGTCTGCGCGCGCCGCCCCGGAGACGACGGCCGGGAGTTCTATCCGTGCGATGTCCGCGACAGCGACGCGGTGGCCGAGATGATCGCGGCGATCGTCGCGAAGCACGGACGGCTCGACGGCGTCGTCAACAACGCGGGCGGCTCGCCGTTCGCCCTCGCGGCCGAGGCCTCCGACAACTTCGCGCGCAAGATCATCGAGCTGAACCTGGTGGCGCCGTTGATCGTCGCGCGCGCCGCGCACAAGGTGATGACGGAGCAGGACGGCGGCGGCGCGATCGTCAACATCTCGAGCGTCAGCGGACACCGCCCGTCGCCCGGCACCTCCGCGTACGGCGCGGCCAAGGCCGGCCTCGACAACTTCACCGCGTCACTCGCCGTCGAGTGGGCACCCGACGTCCGAATGAACTCCGTGATCTGCGGTCCGATCGAGACCGAGCTGTCGCACCTGCACTACGGCGACGACGACGGCGTCGCGGCCGTCGGCGCGACCATCCCGATGGGCCGCTTGGCGCAGCCCGCCGACATCGGCAACGCGGTGGCGTTCCTGCTGTCGCCGCTGTCCCAGTTCATCACCGGCTCGACCCTCACCGTCCACGGCGGCGGCGAGAAGCCTGCCTTCCTGGCCGCGGCCAACGCGGGCAACTAGGCGAGAAGCGCATCACCTCATCAGAGAAAGTGAAAACCATTGAGTAACAAGCTGAACGACGGCCGCGTCGTCATCATCACCGGTGCCGGTCAGGGAATCGGTCGTGCCCACGCCCACGCTTTCGCCGCCGACGGCGCGAAGGTGGTCGTCAACGACTACGCAGCGGACTCGGCCGCGAAGGTCGTCGAGGAGATCAAGGCCGCGGGTGGCGAGGCCGTGGTCGCCGCGGGCGACGTCGCCGACTGGGACACCGGCGCGGCGATCGTCCAGACCGCGATCGACGCCTTCGGCCGTCTCGACGTGCTGGTCAACAACGCGGGCTTCCTGCGCGACCGGATGCTGCTCTCGTTGAGCGAGGAGGAGTGGGACTCGGTGACCCGTGTCCATCTGAAGGGACACTTCGTGATGCTGCGTCACGCAGGCGCCCACTGGCGGGCTCAGGCCAAGGCGGGCGAGCAGGTGCAGGCGCGAATCATCAACACCAGCTCCGGCGCAGGCATCTTCGGATCGGTGGGCCAGGGCAACTACGCCGCGGCCAAGGCGGCGATCGCCGAGCTGACGATCCAGGCCGCCGCCGAGCTGGGCGGCTACGGCGTCACCGTGAACGGCATCGCCCCGGCGGCGCGCACGCAGATGACCATGGGTGCGGGCGACGCGATGGCCGCACAGATGGCCGCTCCGGCCGACGGTTCGTTCGACGCGATGGACCCCGCGAACATCTCGCCGCTGGTTGTCTGGCTGGGTTCGCCCGAGTCGGGCGACGTGACCGGGCGCCTCTTCGAGGTCGAGGGCGGCACCGTCACGGTGCTCGACGGCTGGCAGCGCGCGGCGTCGATCGACAAGGGCGCCCGCTGGGAGGTCGCCGAGCTGACGCCTGTCGTCGCCGAGCTCATCGAGGCCTCGCCGAAGCCGGTCAAGGCCTACGGCGCGCGCTGAGTCGCCGGTCCGCCCCAGCCACTCCCCGGGGGTGGTCGAGTAGCCCCGGCGCGCAAGCGCCGCGGCGTCATCGCCACCCGCGTTCGGCGAGTCTGCGGCGGACCGTCGCATACGCTCGTCGAGCGCAACTCGATCACACCGGAGAAGGAGCCCGATCGCATGTCTGAGAGCACCGCATCACCCGTCCTCTACGAGGTCCGCGACGGCGTCGCCGTCGTCACCCTGAACCGCCCGGAGGCGATGAACGCGGTGAACGCCGCGCTCGCGACCGGACTCGGGGAGGCGATCGAACGGGCGTCAGCCGATCGAGACGTCCGCGTGGTGGTCCTCACCGGAACCGGCCGGGCGTTCTGCGCGGGCGCCGATCTGAAGGCGATCGCGCGCGGCGAATCGATCTTCGACGACGCCCATCCGGACTGGGGCTTCGCGGGTCTGGTCCAGCACTGGACGGATAAGCCGGTGATCGCCGCGGTCAACGGCTTCGCGATGGGCGGCGGCACCGAGCTGACCCTGGCCTGCGACCTCGTCGTCGCCGCCGACACTGCCGTGTTCGGGCTGCCCGAGGTCAAGCGCGGCCTCATCGCGGGCGGCGGCGGGGTGGTCCGGCTGGCGCAGCAGGTGCCGGTGAAGCGAGCTCTCGAGATGGTGCTGACCGGGGACGGCATCGAGGCATCGCTCGCCCTCGAGTGGGGCCTCGTCAACCGCGTCGTGCCCGCCGACGAGGTGCTCACGACGGCGTTGGAGCTCGCGCGGAAGATCGCCGCCAACGCGCCGCTGTCGGTCCAGTACAGCAAGCGTGCGCTGTACCGGACGCGGCAGGCGGCGTCGGACTGGAACCCGGAGTGGGTCGCCGAGGATCCGTGGGCGGTCAACGGCGAGCTCATGGTCGCCGTGATGACCTCCGCCGACGCGATGGAGGGGCCGCGCGCCTTCGCCGAGAAGCGCGAGCCGAACTGGCGCGGCGAGTAGCAGTCAGTGCTGCACCGGGCAGCCTGCGGTTGCGAAGGTGCCCATCGACTCCACGTCGAAGCCGTTCGGGTAGGTCTTGATCCGCGGCATGGAGTGGACGTGCTGGGGGCGGGTCCGCGGCGGCAGCAGTGATACGACCTTGCCGCGCAGCACCAGCCCGGCCCTCGACGCGAATCGCAAGAGGCCGGCGGGACGCCGGTATCCGAAGGCGTCGAGCAGCGCGTCGTCCATCACAGATCGGCTGAAGACGCCGATCGCCGGACGCAGCGGTCGCGGATAGAACGTCTTCATCAGCTCGACCGTCGCGTCTCCGGTCCGCCGGACGCCCGGGGTGCCGCCGGGACGGTAGTGCGCCGTTTCGTAGTCGTCCATCAGGGTCGCGAAGTCGTCGTAGGTCTCGGGGATGTCCTTGATCGCCATGTGCCTGCCGAGTCGCCGGTAGTAGAGGACGGTCGCGCGGATCTCGTCGGCGGTGAGGTCGCGCCAGCCGTAGTCGGCGATCCAGCGGACCGGGACGACGACGAACGTCGCGAGGACGTAGCGCATGTCGTCATTGCTGATGTCGTACATCTTGTGCATCTGGTTGATGCGGCGCATCGCGCTCTTGCCGTCCTTGCTGTCGAAGCCCTTGAGGAGCGGGACCTCGAGGAGGATGGCGGTGTCGTCGTAACGCTTCTGTGCGCGATCGCGGAACTCCCCGGTCTCGTCCAGGAGGTCGCCGATGCTCGGGACCGCGTAGGTGCGGAACAGCGCGAAGCTGAGTGCCTGATTGATGTCCCACGGGAATTCGTAGGTCGCGAGCGTCCGGTACATCTCGTGGAAGTGCGTCTCCGGATCCATGCCCGCGGTCAGTGACGTGGTGTTGACCAGTGCCTTCTTCATCGTCGTGCTCCCTGCGTGTCGATGCAGTGAACTGTAAGTCTAGTTATAGTTTTGTGCAAGGGGTCACCCTGGGCGATGTGGAAAGCTGGTCGAATGGTGAAGAAGCTGTCGGCGCCGTCCGAGCGCGCGCGTCGGCGGTTCCTCGACGCGGGTCTCGCCGTGCTCGGCGAGCGCGGGCACGCCGGACTGAAGCTCGCCCAGGTGTGCAAGGCCGCCGGCGCGACCACCGGCAGTTTCTATCACGCGTTCGGGAGCTGGGCGGAGTTCAAGGTCGACCTGATCGCGTACTGGCGGGACGAGCGAAGTCGCCGGCTCATCCGCGAGGCCCTGGCGGTCGAGGACCCGCGTGCACGATTGGACGTGCTGGTCGGCATCGGTCTGGCCCTCGACCGCGACTCCGAGGCGGCGATCCGCGTGTGGTCGACGCACGACCGCGAGGTGCTGGTCCATCTGACCGAGGTCGACCGCGAGCGGACCGAGGTCATCCGTGACACCTCACTGCAGGTCACCGGGGACGCCGACGCCGCAGAGCGGTTCGCACAGGTCGCGATGTACCTGTTGATCGGCTACCAGATGGGCACGATCGAGTCGCTCGACGCACTGCGCTTCGGATTCGATGCGATGCTGGCGCGGGCGCTGGGGGAGTGAAGACGACGAAGGTGCATCGAGGCGGACCTCGATGCACCTTCGTCGTGCACGTGGTTCAGGCGCTGGGCGCGCGGACCACCATCGGGACGCCGGGGAACAGTGCGGCCATCTCCGACCGCGACTTCCGAAGTGCGGCAGTGCCGTAGCCCTGCTTGCGGGCGGTCGGGCGGATCCAGATCCGGACGTCCACTTCGCCGCCGGTGAGCTCGCCGAAGACGATGCCGATCTTCTGGTCGCCCTCGAGGGCGACCAGCCAGACCGCGTCCTCAGCATCGACCCGGTCGACGCCCTTGGCGATCTCGCTGGCGACGTCGCCTGCGGGTGCGCCGGAGCCGTCGCCGGCGACGCCCTGCTCGGCGGTGCGCTCGGCGAACAGGTCGGCGTCCTGGTCCGCGGAGAACGGGCGGAGATCGAGTGTGTCGCCCGAGCTCGCGGGGCGCTCGGCGAGGGTGAACGTGATCGCTTCGTTGAGGTTGTCGAGTTCGGCCTGGTTGTTCCGGCGCTCGGCCTTGGTGAGCTGGTAGAACGACATGTTCAGGATGGTCTCGGCGCCGAGCTTCGACTTGCCCAGCAGGTCGGCGATCGCGTTCGCCGCAGCATCGCGGTCCTCGGCGTCGACGATCGCGTCGAGGACCTCGTGCCGTCGTTCCATCGCGGTCAACAGCGCATCGGTGATGTCTCGTCGGGTTGCCGTCTGATCCAGATCCGTCATACCTCGATAGTAGGTCCGATCCGATCTCGACGCCGGAACATTCTCCCGGCGATCGGGATCTTCACACACTGTCAACACGGCTGTATCGTGCCGCTCGCTCGCTGAATCATCGTGGCGCACAGATGGATTCGAGCGGATCCTTTCGAAATACTAGAACACGTTCTAGTATTTGCGGATATGGGATCCGATATGACTGCGGCCGATGCGCTGCGCAACCCCGTCCACCTCGGCGATCTGATGGTCGCGGCACTTCACCGACATCGGGACGCGCCGGTCCTGCGGCTGGGGGAGGCGCAGCTGACCGGCGGGCAGATGTCCGAGCAGATCAGCCGATACATCCAGGCTTTCGAAGCGGCGGGCGCGGGCACCGGAACGGCCGTCGGCCTGCTGGCCCTCAATCGCCCCGAGGTCCTGTTCGTCATCGGTGCGGGCCAGACGCAGGGCTGGCGTCGGACCGCGCTGCATCCGCTCGGCTCGCTCGACGACCACGCGTACGTCCTCGCGGACGCCGGGGTCTCGACACTCGTGATCGATCCGAACCCGATGTTCGTCGAGCGCGCGGTGGCACTGGTCGACCGCGTCGACAGCCTGACCCAGGTGCTGACGCTGGGGCCGGTGCCGCCGGAACTGTCCGAGGTGGGCACCGACATCATCGCTGCGGCAGCGGGATTCGGCGCTCGGGAGCTCGAAGCGGCGATCCTCGATCCGGAGCACGTCGTCTCGATCACCTACACGGGCGGAACCACCGGAAAGCCCAAGGGAGTCATCGGCACGGCGCGCGCGATGGCGACGATGACCCAGATCCAGCTCGCGGAGTGGGAGTGGCCGGAGCGACCCAAGTTCCTGATGTGCACTCCGCTCTCGCATGCGGGCGCAGCCTTCTTCGTGCCGACGCTGATCAAGGGCGGCACGATGCTGGTGCTGGCCAAGTTCGACCCGGCGGAGGTGCTGGCGACGATCGAACGCGAGCGGATCACCGCCACCATGCTGGTGCCGTCGATGCTCTACGCACTCATGGACCATCCGGATTCGCGCACCCGTGACCTCTCATCCCTCGAGACCGTGTACTACGGGGCCTCGCCGATGAACCCGGTGCGACTGGCCGAGGCCATCGAACGGTTCGGCCCGATCTTCGCGCAGTACTACGGGCAGTCGGAGGCGCCGATGGTCATCAGCTACCTGCGCAAGGACGAGCACGACAAGGCCCGGCTGGGCAGCTGCGGCCGGCCGTCCGCGTTCCTGCGCACCGCGCTGCTGGATTCCGACGGCAATCGGGTGCCGAAGGGGGAGCCCGGTGAGATCTGCGTGTCGGGGCCGCTGCTCGCCGGCGGCTACCTCGGCCTGCCGGAGCAGACCGCGGAGACGTTCGTCGACGGGTGGCTGCACACCGGCGACGTCGCACGCGAAGACGACGACGGCTTCTGGTTCATCGTCGACCGGACCAAGGACATGATCGTCTCCGGCGGCTTCAACGTCTTCCCGCGCGAGGTTGAGGACGTGGTCGCCGAGCATCCGGCGGTCGCTCAGGTCGGTGTCATCGGCGTGCCCGACGAGAAGTGGGGTGAGGCGGTCACGGCGGTCGTGGTGCTGCGGCCCGATGCCGATACCGGTGATGACGCCCAGGCGCAGATCGTCGCAGACATCCAGACCGCGGTGAAGGATCGCAAGGGTGCGGTGCAGTCGCCCAAGCAGGTGGTGTTCGTTGAGTCGCTGCCGCTGACTGCGCTCGGCAAGCCCGACAAGAAGGCGCTGCGCGCGCAGTTCTGGGAGGGTGCGGGCCGAGCGGTCGGCTGAGTCGAGGTCGCTGCGAGACGAGTCGGAACGAAGAAGGCTGTCGTTCGGTGTCACCAGGTGACACCGAACGACAGCCTTCTTAGTCAGCGGATCACCGCGTCATCGGACTACGCGGGCTCGCAGACGACCACCGGTATGGCGCGGTCGGTCCACGCGGCATACGTGTCGAAGTCCGCGTACAGGTCCACCAGGCGCGGCCACAGTTCGGCGCGCTCGGCGTCGCCCGCGATCCGTGCGACGTACGCTCGGTCGTCGCCGCCGATCTGGATGCTGACGGCGGGCTCGTCGCGCACGTTGTAGTACCAGGACGGGTTCTTCGGGAGTCCGCCCTGAGACGCAACGAGCACGATCGCCTGACCGTCCCGCAGGTACAGCAGTGGCACCGTGCGCTTCTGGCCCGACTTGCGTCCGACAGTGGTCAGGAGGCACACCGGGGTGGGTTTGCGCAGTGCCGCGCCGACGCGCCAGGTGCCGCCGAGCTTGCCCCGGGTGAGCCGGTACAGCCGGGTGTTGAGCCGCGAACCGATCTTGATGAACCGCGCGACGACCGGCGAATCGAGCTGTGCCGGACGGGTGCCCGCGTCCAACTCAGATCCGCTCGATGATGGTGGCGGTGGCCAGGGCGCCGCCTGCGCACATGGTGATGAGCGCGGTCTGCTGATCGGAGCGCTCCAGTTCGTGCAGCGCGGTGGTGATCAGCCGCGATCCGGTGCTGCCGACCGGATGACCGAGGGCGATCGCGCCGCCGTTGACGTTCACCTTGTCCATGTCGGCGTTGTGCACCTGGGCCCAGCTGAGCACCACGGAGGCGAAGGCCTCGTTGATCTCGACGAGGTCGATGTCGTTCAGGCTCATGCCCGACCGCGCCAGCACGCGCTCGGTGGCCTGCACCGGACCGTCGAGGTGGTAGTACGGCTCGGCGCCGACCAGCGCCTGGCTCACCAGGCGTGCGCGGGGGCGCAGGCCGAGGGCCTTGGCCTTGTCCTCATCCATGAGCAGCACGGCGGCGGCGCCGTCGGAGATCTGCGACGAGTTGCCCGCGGTGTGGATGCCGCCGTCCATGACGGCCTTGAGCCCGCTGAGCGATTCGATCGTGGTGTCGCGCAGGCCCTGGTCGCGGCTGACCTCGAGGATCTGTCCGGTCGGCTCACCCTCCTTGGTGCGCTCGGGCGCCTTGACCGTGAGGACCTCGCGGTCGAAGCGGCCCTCGTCCCAGGCGCGCTTGGCGTTCGCCTGCGAGCGGAGCCCGAGGGCGTCGACGTCGGCCCGGGTGATGCCGCGGCGCTTGGCGATCCGCTCGGCCGCCTCGAACTGATTCGGCATGTCGATGCTCCACGACTCGGGACGACGCGGTCCCGCGTCCGTGCCGACGTTCGCACCGAGTGGCACGTGCGACATGCATTCGACGCCGCACGCGACGCCCACGTCGATGGTGCCGGTGGCGATCAGGCCGGCCACCATGTGATTGGCCTGCTGTGCAGATCCGCACTGGCAGTCGATGGTGGTGGCGCCGGTCTGCCACGGCAGGCCCGAGTGCAGCCAGGCGGTGCGGGTGACATTGTTGCCCTGCTCGCCGACCTGCATCACCGCGCCGCCGACCACCTGCTCCACCAGTTCGGGATCGATTCCAGCGCGCTCGACCACTCCGCGCTGTGCCGCGCCGAGGATCTCCGCAGCGTGCAGGCCCGACAGCCAGCCGTTGCGCTTGCCGATCGGAGTACGGACCGCTTCGACGATCACCGGTACACCCATGCCAACTCCTAGTTCGAGGAACGTTTCTACGTCAAAACTAGAACAAGTTCTTGTTCACGTCTATCCACTGTGGCAGAGTGTGGGTTACGCAAATTGTAACGGGTTCTCGTTCTGTTCGGGGCCCTAGAACATGGCCACAGAATTGAGGTGATGACGTGACTCAGGCGCAGAGCGTTGAAGCGTCCGGCACGTGTCCGTTCATGCATCAGGAGGGCTGGGACTTCACGAGCCCGGACCTGCTGGTCGAAGGTATCCCGGTCAAGGAGTTCGCTGAGCTCCGCAAGACCGCACCCGTGTGGTGGAACGCGCAGCTCCCCGGCAAGGGCGGCGGCTTCCACGACGGCGGCTACTGGGTCGTGTCGAAGCTCGAGGACATTCGCGAGATCTCGAAGAACGCCGAGGACTGGTCGGCGAACGAGAACGGCGTCATCATGCGTTTCGACGACGAGATGCCCGCCGAGCAGATCGAGGTCACCAAGTCCCTGCTGATCAACCACGATCCGCCGGAGCACACCCGCCTCCGCAAGATCGTCTCGCGCGCGTTCACCCCGAAGGCCGTTCACGCGCTCGAGGAGAAGCTCGACGAGGCGGCTCGACGCATCGTCGAGCAGGCGGCGGCATCAGGCAAGGGCGACTTCGTCGAACAGGTCGCCGTCGACCTGCCGCTGCTGGCGATCGCCGATCTGCTGGGCGTCCCGGAAGAGGACCGGACCAAGCTGTTCGACTGGTCGAACGCCATGATGAACGGCGACGATCCCGACTTCGAGATCGATCCGCTGACCGCGAACATGGAGATCCTCGGGTACGGCTACAACATGGCCGAGGAGCGCCGGAAGTGCCCGGCCGACGACATCGTCACGCAGCTGGTCGAGGCCGACATCGACGGCCACGGCCTCACCGAGGCGGAGTTCGGGTTCTTCTTCATTCTGCTGACCGTCGCGGGCAACGAGACCACGCGTAACGCGATCACGCACGGTATGAACGCGTTCCTCGACAACCCCGACCAGTGGGAGCTGTTCAAGAAGGAGCGTCCGGCGACTGCTGTCGACGAGATCGTCCGCTGGGCGACGCCCGTCAACTGCTTCCAGCGCACCGCGAAGAATGACACCACCGTCGGCGGCGTCGAGATCAAGGCGGGCCAGCGCGTCGGTCTGTTCTACGGCTCGGCGAACTACGACGAGGACATCTTCGACGATCCGTACACGTTCAACATCCTGCGTGACCCGAACCCGCACGTCGGCTTCGGCGGCAACGGCACGCACTTCTGCATCGGCGCCAACCTGGCCCGCATGGAGATCAACCTGATGTTCAACGCCCTCGCGGATCTGGTGCCCGACATCACCAAGCTGGCGGAGCCCAACCGGCTGCGCCACGGCTGGATCAACGGGATCAAGGAACTGCAGGTCGACTACGGAACCCAGTCGTGAGCGGGAATCGCGAATGACGGCGACCGAGAACGCACCCGCGTACCTGAACATCGATCGGGAGAACCATCCGGCAGTGCTCGCCGGTCGTCGTTCCCGCGATGCGGTGGAGGTCCGCGACAAGCAGGCCTGGCTCGACAACTTCTCGGCCACCGGTTCCGTGGAGGATCCGGTGGGGCCGTCGATGTTCGACGAGGAGGGCAGGGGTCACCGGGGCGCCGAGGGGCTGTCGGCGTTCTGGGACAAGGCCATCGCACCGACCGAGAAGATCGACTTCCAGTTCGAGAAGGAGATCATCTGCGGGAACGAGGTGGCGTACATCGGGAAGATCGTCACGCACATCGCGGGTCACATCTCCGAGGCTGAAGGTGTGTTCACGTATCGCGCCGACGCCGACGGCAAGATGGAAGCGCTGCGTGCCTACTGGGAAGTCGAGGCGACCATCGCTTCGACCCGGAAGGCCTGACGCCGACGTCGAATGCCAGAAGTCCCGGCGACCTGAGGGTCGCCGGGACTTCTCGCGTCTCTGGGGTGGGGCTCAGCTGTCGGCGCCGGCCTTCTCGACGGTGGCCGGCGTGACCTGCGCGGTCTTGCCCGCGGTCGCGGCCTTGACGATGTAGGTGTCGACGGCGAGGAAGCCCTGCTTGGCGAAGCCGACCGCCAGGAGTCCGGCGATCAGGGCGAGGACCAGTTCGTAGCCGCCGTCGTTGACCCAGAATCCCGCGTCGATGTGGGCGATGAAGATCGCGCCGATCATGTCGAGGATCAGGATCACGGAGACCACCGGTACGGCGAGGCCGACGATCAGCAGGCCGCCGCCGATGAACTCGGCGAGCGCGGCGAACCAGGCGCTGACGCCCGGCACGGGTGCGCCCATCGTCTCGAAGTTGGCCTTCACGCCGTCCATGCCGAAGGTGAACAGCTTCTGCCAGCCGTGGGCGAAGAAGATGATGCCGAGGATGATGCGGGCGATGCTGACGGCCAGTCCCTGGCCCTGCTTGATGATGGTCATGGCTGGGAATTCAAACACTTACTTTTCGTAAGTGCAACAGGTGAGCGTTAGTATCGAGACATGATCCCGTTCGACGTGTTCGCGAAGCAGTGCCCCTCGCGGGAGGTGTTCACGCACGTCACAGGGCGATGGGGTGCCCTGGTGCTCGGCAAGCTGACCACCGTGCCGCAACGCTTCTGTGAGTTGCGTCAAAGCGTGGAGGGCATCAGCGACCGCATGCTCACGCAGACGTTGAAGACGCTGACGAACGACGGCCTCGTCGTGCGGACGATGTCCGACGAGAGGCCGTCGCATCCGGAGTACTCGCTGACAGCCTCCGGAGTAGAGGTGGCGCGCGCCGTGCGCGCGCTGGTGGACGCGGTTCAGAACAACATGCCCGCGCAGGCCTTCGCCTGAGATCCGGCTAGGGCTTGTCGACTCCCAGCAGCCACATCGAGAAGTACTGCGAGCCGCCGCCGTAGGCGTGGCCGAAGGCCTTGCGGACGTCGGGCACCTGGTGGTCGCCGCCCTTGCCCATCACCTGGATCGCGGCTTCGGCGCAGCGGATCATGCCCGAGGCCCCGATCGGATTCGACGACAGCACGCCACCCGAGGCGTTGACCGGCAGCTTGCCGCCGATCTCGGTCTCGCCGGCCTCGGTGAGCTTCCAGCCCTCGTACTCCGGCATGAATCCGAGGTTCTCCAGCCACATCGGCTCGAACCACGAGAACGGGACGTAGATCTCCGCCGCGTCGACCTCTTCGAGCGGGTTCGTGATCCCGGCGGCCTTCCACAGTGCGGCGGACGCGTCACGACCGGCCTGCGGGCTCACGACGTTCCGGTGGGAGTACGACAGCGGCTCGGTCCGCATCGCGGTCGCGTGCACCCACGCGACCTTCCGGCCTTCGGCGATGGCGTCGTCGGCGGTCTGCTCGTCACCGAGGACCACCGCGCAGGCGCCGTCGGACGACGGGCAGGTCTCGTCGAACCGGATCGGATCCCACAGCATCTGCGAGGCCATCACGCTCTCGACGGTGATGTCGGGCTGGTGGAGGTGAGCGAGCGGGTTCTTGGCGCCGTTGCGGCGGTCCTTGGCCGCGACCATCGCGCCGATGTGCGACGGCGCCTTCGAGTTGTTGATGTAGGCGCGGACGTGCGGCGCGAAGAAGCCGCCCGCTCCCGCACCGACCGGCATGGTGAACGGCACCGGAATCGAGAGCGCCCACATGGCGTTCGACTCCGACTGCTTCTCCCACGACACGGCGAGAACGCGACTGTGCACGCCACTGCTGACCAGCGACGACCCGACGATCGCCGTCGAGGCGCCGACCGAGCCCGCGGTGTGCACGCGGATCATCCGCTTTCCGACGGCGCCGATGGCCTCGGCCATCGCCAGTTCGGGCATCATCGAGCCCTCGAACAAGTCGGGGGCCTTGCCGATCGCAATGGCGTCGATGTCGTCCATCGTCAGGTGTGCATCGGCGAGGGCGCTGTCGATCGCCTCGCGGACCATGCCCGCCAT
The DNA here is from genome assembly GCF_000192435.1 of Gordonia neofelifaecis NRRL B-59395. GTDB lineage: Bacteria > Actinomycetota > Actinomycetes > Mycobacteriales > Mycobacteriaceae > Gordonia > Gordonia neofelifaecis. The sequence continues at coordinate 144,518 of NZ_AEUD01000006.1, read as the reverse complement.
CGTGACGTCGTTGCGCTTGGCGACGTACTTCGTCTGACCCGTTCCGATGACGGCGACGCGATTGCGGCCCATCAGTTCTCTCCTCCTGCGAGTGCCGCTTCTCCAGCGAGCGTGACGACCATGTTCTGCTGCAGCAGCGGGCCGCTCGTCGCGTGTGCGACGGCGGTGTTCGCGTTGCCTGCCAGGATCTCGTTCGCGGCGTATCCGATGCGTTGCAAGCCCACCGAGAACAGTGCGTTGCCGGTCAGCGCTCCACCCGACGGATTGATTCGGGTGCGGTCGCCGATGCCCAGTTCGCGGGCGATGATCAGTTCCTGGTGCGTGTACGCGGCGTGGATCTCGGCCACGTCGACGTCGCGCGAGCGGTCGCCGAAGGCGGTGTCGGCCGCGAGTTCGGTCGACGGCGAGCGAGTCAGGTCGCGCGCCCCGAAGTTGGGCGTGTCGATGCGGTGATCCCAGCCGGTGATCCACGCCGGGTTCGCGACGAGCTCCCGGGCACGTGCCTCGGATGCGAGGATCACCGCGGCGCCAGCGTCGGCGTACGGCGCGATGTCGTGGGCGCGGAGCGGATCGGCGACGTAGTCGGCGGCCAGCAGGTCGTCGACCGACGTGCCGGACGTGCGTGCGGCGACGGCGGCCATGTCGGCCTCGGTCCATGCGCCGGATTCGAGACCGGCGCGAGCCTGCAAACCGGCGAGCGAGCGGGCGTCCGGCCACAGCGGCGCCACCGTGTACGGATCGGTCTGCATCGCGAGCGTGCGGTCGGAGTCGCCCGCGGACGCCTTGCCGAAGCCGTACGCGAGGGCGACGTCGACCTCGCCGGTCGCGATCTTGACCCAGGCCTCGTACAGCGCCCAGGCCCCGTCCATCTCGACATGCGACTCGTTGATCGGTGGAACGGCGCCGATCGCGTCGATCGCGGAGATGAACGAGAACGCGCGTCCGGCCAGGTAGTCCGACGATCCGCTGCACCAGAAGTCGATGTCCGTCCGGCTGATGCCGAGGTCGGCGTACAGCTTCTGGAAGCAGGGGACCAGCATCTCGACACCGTTGGTGGTGCCGGTGGACGCGGTGACGTTGGCGCTGTGCGCGAAGCCGACGACGGCGATCCGGGGGAAGCTGGAGTCGGGGAGGTTCGAGTTACTCATGTGATGTCTCCTTCCAGCTCAGAGGTGATTCCGGTACGACTCGAAGTCGGCGTCCGGCTCGCCGCTCGGGGCGAAGTGGCTGATGTTCCGCATGGTGTGGTCCCACTCGGACTCGGGACGCCACACGGCCTTGACGCGCATGCCCATCCGGACCTCCTCGGCGGGAGTGTCGAGGATGAGGTGCAGGAACGGGATGTCGGCGCCGTCGAGCAGGACGTAGGCCGCGACGTACGGCGGCTTGATCTGCTGGCCCAGGAACGGGACGTTGACGATGCAGAACGTGGTGACCGTGCCGGAGTCGGCGAGTTCGACTCGTTCGACGGTCGGGCTGCCGTCGGCCGGACTGACGTACCGCGGCGGGAAGTAGACCTCGCCGGTCTGGACGCGGCCGCCGATGAGCTTGCCCGCCTTCAGTCCTTCGAGGTACCAGCTCTCCGACTCGGCTGCCGAATGCATGATGTCGGTGGTGATCGGGGTGGTGATGATGACGTGCCCGGCGTCGTCGACGTTCATCTCACCGGTCGCGGCGGGCGCATCGGACGGGGCCTCGCCGAGGCTGAAGTGCGCGATGTCGGTGATGACACCGCTGCGGGCCGCGCGCCACACGGCGTGAACGCGCGCGCCGACGCTGAGCTGCGACGGATCGGCGGCATCGACCACGTGCACCAGCGACGTGTCGGAGCCGTCGAGCTTGATGAGCGCGAAAGCGAACGGCCGGTCGAGGGCCTGGCCGTCGAGCGGCCGCGGCTGCCACGACCAGCTCTCGACGGTTCCGACCGAGGCGACGTCGACCAGCCCGGTGGTCGGGGCGCCGCTGACGGGATCGAACTCGGCGGGCGGCGTGGTGACGCGGCCGTCGGAGCCGCGGCTGCCGACGATGCGGCCGTCGCGCAGGGCGAGGGCGAACTGCGACAGGACCGGTCCGAGCGAGCGCGTGTAGGCGAAGGTGTTGGTCAGCTTCGCGGACAGGATTCGTGACTCGGGTGCGGGTACCTGCACCTCTGGAGTCGGGTGGGTTGCACTATTGGACACCAACGAAGTAGAACACGTTCTAGTATTGGCCGCAAGGCTTTGACGGAAGGGTATGCAGTGAAACTTGGCCTACAGCTGGGCTATTGGAGTGCTCAGCCGCCCGTGGGCGTCCCGGAACTGTTGCGCGCGGCGGAGGAGTCCGGCTTCGACTCGGTGTTCACCGCGGAGTCGTGGGGGTCGGACACCTACACGCCGCTGGCCTGGTGGGGAGCCTCCACGACCACCCTGCGGCTCGGTACTGCGGTCTCGCAGTTGTCGGCGCGTCCGCCCACCACGCTCGCGATGGCCGCGTTGACGCTCGACCATCTCTCGGGCGGCAGGCACATCATCGGTCTCGGTGTTTCTGGACCGCAGGTGGTGGAGGGCTGGTACGGGCAGTCGTTCGCGAAGCCGCTGGCGCGCACCCGCGAGTACGTCCAGGTGGTGCGCGACGTGCTCGCCCGTGAGAGCGCCGTGGTCAACGACGGGCCGCACTATCCGCTGCCGCTCCGTGACGGACCGGGCGTCGTCGGCCTGGGCAAGCCGCTGAAGCCGATCGTGCATCCGCTCCGCGCGGACATGCCGATCTGGCTCGGCGCCGAGGGGCCGAAGAACGTGGCGCAGACCGCCGAGATCGCCGACGGCTGGCTCGCGATCTTCTACACACCGCGGCTGGCCGGCATGTACGACGAGTGGCTCGACGAGGGATTCGCCCGGCCGGGCGCGCGGCGGTCGAGGGCGGACTTCGAGATCTCGGCGACCGTGCAGTGTGTGATCACCGACGACGTCGACGCGGCGATCGACCGCTACCGTCCGTCGACCGCCCTGTACGTCGGCGGCATGGGCGCCGAGGAGAAGAACTTCCACGCCGACCTGTATCGCCGGATGGGGTACGGCCAGGTGGTCGACGACATCGGCAGGCTGTTCCGCGCAGGCCGCAAGGACGAGGCGCTGGCCGCGGTTCCCGACGAGATGGTCCGCGAGACGATGCTCGTCGGCACCGCGGACGAGGTGCGCGGGCAGATCAAGGTCTGGGAGGACGCGGGTGTCACGACCCTGATGGTGACCGCGCGGGACGTCGAGACGGTGCGTGCGATGGGGGAGCTGGTGTAGCGGGGGTCTAGATCTAAGGCGCGACCACCACTCCGCCGCAGCTGCGCGCGGGAATCGCCCAGAGCGCGTTGCGGTTCACGGTGCTCAGGGTCAGCTTCACCTTGCCCGGTCCGAAGTCGCGGCTCGGCAGCGTGAAGTTATGGACGCCCGTGTTCGGCGGGCGCACCCAACTCTTGTCGATCAAGGTGCCCTTCCTGTTGGTGGTCAGGTTGGTCCAGTCGAGCCGGGCGACGGAGTCGTAGCCGACGCCGATCCAGTAGCTGCCGTACGTGATCTGCATGTACGTGGTCCCGGCGTAGTCGGAGACGAACACGCGGGTCGGCATGTAGGGCAGGTCGACGATGTTCGGGCTGATGTTGATGCAGTCGTGAAGCGGGTACTCCTTGGTGACGGCGTCGGCATGGCCGATGCCTGCGACGACCGAGGCTGCGACGGCGCCGACGGCGACGGCGGCTGCGGTCAGGCGACTGCGAAGGGTGCGGTGGCGTGCGGTTCGGACGGGCATGGGAACTCCTCGGCGAGGTCGGTCGGCGTCTGCCTTACCTGGTATGTCGTCCGATCGGGCTATGACGTTAGTCACCGTCACGGATTCGTCAGAACTCGACGAGCTGCATCTCGGGTGAACGTCCGCAGCCAGGGTCGCGGGCGCCCGTCGGGGAGATGGCGCCGAACCGCGGTGTAGGGGAGGTCGACGAGGGCGTAGATCGTCCGGTCGATGTGCTCGCGATGCGTGTCGCCGAAGTGGCGTCGCGTGAACTCGGTCAACGCCGTACGCACGCGGTCGTTGGCTGCGCGGAGTTCGACGGCGAGGGTGTCGTGCCATGCGCCGACGATGTCGTTCTCGCTGTAGGTGAGCATCAGTCGGGCGAGATCCGGGTTCGCGTCGGTCCATGTGAAGACGTGTCCCAGGCAGGCGTCGATCACGGCGTCGGACCCGTCGAGTGAGAGGGCCTCGAGCAGGCCGGCCTGAAAGCTCTGGATCGTCCGCAGCCAGAGTCGGGCCATGAGTTCGTCACGGCTCGCGAACCGGTGGTACATCGATCCCGAAGGCGCCCCCGTCGCGGTGGCGACGGCGGTCATCGTGACGGCGCCGATACCCTTCGCGAGAGCGATGTCCAACGCCGCGTCGAGTAGTTCGTCTGTCGAGTAGCGCGGCTGCCGGCCCATTTCAGGCGGCTGTCGACAGTGCCGTGCCCATCGCGACGGCGCACAGCTCGGCGTTGCCGTCGGCGTCGACGATCTCGATCTCGCATCTCGCGGAGGCCTTCCGTCTTCCTCCGTGGACCAGTGTCGCGGTCGCGCGGACGGCCACGCCGTCCCGGGCCGCGGCCAGGTAGTCGATGCTGAATCCGCTGGTCAGGACGCTCTCGCCGAGCTTGAGGGCGGCGGCGTAGGTGAGTGAGTTGTCGGCGAGGTAGGCGAGGACTCCGCCGTGGATCAGGCCGTACTGCTGGCGGAACCGGTCGTCGACTGGGACCTCGAGGACCACGTGCTCGGTGCCGATGTCGGCGATTCGGGCGTCGAGGAGCTTGCTGAACGGTTGTGCGTCGAGGACTGCTTGGGCGAGTGGGAGATCCATGTATTAGAGAGTTCTCGCTAATTGATCTCAGCGCAAGGGCTCTGTCAAGACGGCCCGGCATCTGCGCAGGTCATGCCCTTGGGGTCGTCGAATGGAAATCGCGGCGACCGAGCTGGTGACCTGCGCGTCCCCGTGAGGACTGTTGGTGGACCATGCGTCCATGAGAAGTGATGGCGGGGACGCGGAGGACATCGTTGTCCATGGAGCCGCCTGCCGGTGCAACGCCGCGAATGATTCTGCGAGTCCGGTGGCGCGCTGTTCCTTCTCGGCCACGCATTCGGTGACGCAGCGGCGCGCCAGGGCTGCAAGTGCGTCCGCACCCTCGTTCAGCGGGACTCCCCGGTGGCCCGGGACCCATCGGAAGTCGAGCCGGTCGCGTTCGGTGAACGTTCGGGCCTGCAGTTCCCTGATGCGCGAGGACCGCATGAGGGCGGTCATGAACGCTGTGGGTCGATCGGGTCCGCCGCGCTGCCACCGCTGCATGATGCCGATCGCGGCCGTGCTGTCGACGAGCACGGTCAGACGTCGATGGGGTATCGCGGCGATCGCCGACCCGATCGCGCAGAGTTCGGCCTTGACGACGCGATTGCCGTGGGTGTGCCGGCTGCCGTCGAGTTCGCCGGCAAAACCGTGCTGCCCGGTCTCCGACAGCCAGGCGTATCCCATCGAAGCCTCGCGAACCGAGCCGTCCGTCGCGACCAGCAGGGGCGGCCGATCGCGCGCAGCCGCGCGAAGCCAGGTCTGGAGGTCGTGTTCGAGTCGGTCGAGAATCGGACGATCGGTGGAGCGCTCGACGTCGAGACGCACGCCGGGGAAGTGCGCCTCGATCTCGACGGCGTGCGCGGGCGTGGGCACGGGCCGCGGGACACGGACGACCATCCGGAGGACGACATCACGACTGATCACGTTGCGGACGGCCGCGGCAGCGTCGAGGACAGCCGCCCGCGGGTGACCGGTGCGCACGGTGGCCGACCAGGTGCCGAAGTCCGACACCGCGAGGTAGCGGCACCGTCCGGGCTCGCAGGGTGCGATCACGACGTGCACGTCGTGCACGACTACCGAACGCGGCATGATGATGCCGGGCGCGGCGGGGCGTGCGACGGGGATCGGTGACATGAAAAACCTCCTGCCATCGTCGAATCGGAACGGATCCGAACGTGGCAGGAGGCTATCGGTCGCCTACGACAATTCCGGCGTATCGCTACTCGCCGGTGAACTCGGGCTTCTCGCGATTAGCGAACGCACGCGGGCCGATCTTGGCGTCCTTGGACTGGAACACCTTGGCGCCCAGCTCGGCGTCGATCTTGAACGCCTCCTCCTCGTGCAGGCCCTCGCTGTCGCGGATGGTCTTGAGAATCGCCTGAACGGCGAGGGGGCCGTTGGCCGCGATCTGGTCGGCGATCTCCAGCGCCTTGTCGAGCGCGGAGCCGTCGGGCACCACGTGTCCGACGAGTCCGTACTCCTTGGCCTCCGCGGCGGTGATGTGGCGGCCGGTCAGGAGGATGTCGGCGGCGACGGTGTACGGGATCTGCCGAACCAGTCGGACGGCGCTGCCGCCGAGCGGGAACAGGCCCCACTTGGCTTCGGACACACCGAACTTCGCGCTCTCGGCGGCGACGCGGATGTCGGTGCCCTGCAGGATCTCGGTGCCGCCTGCGATGGCCGGGCCCTCGACGGCCGCGATGAGCGGCTTCGACAGCCGGCGTCCCTTGAGGAGGGCCGGGAGCCGGGTGAGATCCCAGCCGCCCTTGGCGAACGAGTCGCCCGGTGCGGACTGGTTCATGGCCTTGAGGTCGGCGCCCGCGCAGAAGTAACCGCCGGCCCCGGTCAGGATCGCCACGCGGATGTCGGGGTCGGCGTCGACCTGATCCCAGGCCTCCTCCATGATTCGCATCATCGGACCCGACAGCGCGTTGCGAGCCTCGGGGCGATTCATCGTCACGATCAGCACGTGTCCGCGCTTCTCGACCAGGCACTCCGGCGCGGCCGTGGTGTTCGCGTCCGCAACGGCACTTTCTGGGGACATTCTTCCTCCTGGGGAGATCTTTTCCTTGCCGCGAACAGTAACACGTTCTAGTTTTGACGCATGGCCTTCACAATCGCGGACCTTTTCGAGCACGCCGTCGACCTCATGCCCGACCGCGTCGCGCTCGAATCGGGGGATCGTTCGCTGACTTATGCCGAGCTCGACGGGCGGGCCAACGCGCTCGCCCACACGCTTCGGTCGCTCGGGGTGCAGCCGGGCGATTCGGTGGGTCTGTACAGCAGAAACACCATCGAGTCGGTGGAGGCGATGATCGCGATCTTCAAGGCTCGCGCGGTCATGGTGAACGTCAACTACCGGTACGTCGAGAGCGAACTGGAACACATCTTCAGCGACTCGCAGATGCGGGTGCTGATTCATGAGCGGCAGTACACGCCGAAGGTGTGCAACGTGTTATCGAATTCGACGACGGACGTCGCGCATCGCATCGTCATCGAGGACGGCTCGGGCACTCCACTCGCCTGTTCTGACGCCGACGCCGTCGTGGAGTACGAGCGGGCCGTCGCGGACTCGTCGCCCGATCGCGACTTCGAGGAACGTTCGGGTGACGACCTCTACATGCTGTACACCGGCGGCACCACCGGGCGTCCGAAGGGAGTGGTGTGGCGCCAGGAGGACGTGTGGCGCGTTCTCGGCGGCGGCATCGACTGGTATACCGGTCGCCCGATCGAGGACGAGTGGGAGCACGCGCGGACGGGTGCCGAAGGCGGTCAGCTGGTTCGCTTTCCGATCCCGCCCTTCATTCACGGCGGCAGCCAATGGGCGGTGTTCCAGTCGCTGTTCGCGGGCGGCAAGGCGGTGGTCTACCCAGACTTCGACGCGGCCTCTGTGTGGCAGGCGGTGCAGCGGCACGGGGTGAACGTCGTCTTCATCACCGGAGATGCGATGGGGCGGCCGATGATCGAGGAACTGGAGGCGGGTGACTACGACACGTCGACCGTGGTGTCGGTGGCGTCGTCGGCGGCGCTGTTCTCGCCGTCGGTCAAGGACCGCTACCTGGATCGTCTGCCCAATGCGGTGATCGTGGACGCGATCGGCTCGTCGGAGACCGGTTTCGGCGGCATGGGCATGGCGGTGAAGGGGCAGAGCCGTGTCGGTGCGCCGACCGTCAAAGCCGATCCGAGCACGCACGTCCTCGCCGACGACGGCCGACTCCTCGAGGCCGGTTCCGGCGAGGTCGGGCGCCTGGCGAGGTCGGGCCACATTCCTCTGCGCTATCACAACGATCCGGCCAAGTCGGCGGAGACGTTCGTCGTGTACGACGGCGTGCGCTATTCGATGCCCGGAGACTTCGCGACCATCGAAGCCGACGGCACCATCACCATGCTCGGCCGCGGATCGATGTCGATCAACACCGGCGGCGAGAAGGTCTTCCCCGAAGAGGTGGAGGCCGCGCTCAAGGCGCATCCGGACGTGTTCGACGCGGTCGTGGTCGGGGTGGCCGACGACCGCTTCGGTCAGCGCGTCGCGGCCGTGGTTCAGCCCCGCAACGGGCATCGACCGGCCCTGGAAGCCTTGAACACCGTCGTGCGCGCGGAACTCGCGGGTTACAAGTGCCCGCGAAGCGTGTGGTTCGTCGACGAGCTGAAGCGGTCACCGGCGGGCAAGCCGGATTACCGCTGGGCTCGCGAGGTCACCGACGCCCGGACTGCCGATCAGGCGCTCTGACTTTCGAGATCTGTTTGAACACCCTTCTACGACAAGGACATTGATGAAGACCCCATTGTGTGAGCGGTTCGGGATCGACTACCCGATCTTCGGCTTCACCCCCAGCGAGGAAGTCGCCGCGGCCATCAGTCGCGCGGGAGGCCTCGGCGTGCTCGGCTGCGTGCGGTTCAACGAGCCGGAGGAACTCGACGCGGTCCTGGAGTGGATGCATGAGAACACCGACGGCAAGCCCTTCGGTGTCGATGTGGTGATGCCGGCGAAGATTCCCACCGAGGGATCGAAGGTCGACCTCGACGCGATGATTCCGCCGGAGCACCGGGCGTTCGTCGAACGCACGCTGGACGATCTCGGCGTTCCGCCGCTGCCGGACGGCGGCGATCGCGTGAACACCGGTGTGCTCGGCTGGCTCCACTCGGTGGCGCGGTCGCACGTCGACATCGCGATGGAGCACACCCGCAAGTACGGCCAGATCAAGCTGATCGCGAACGCCCTCGGCTCGCCGCCGGAGGACGTGATCGGAATCGCGCACGACAACGGTGTCGCGGTTGCGGCGCTGGCCGGTGCCAAGGAGCACGCTCTGCATCATCTCGAGGCGGGCGTCGACATCGTCATCGCGCAGGGCTACGAGGGCGGCGGGCACACCGGTGAGGTGACCTCGATGATCCTGTGGCCCGAACTGGTCGACGCGGTCGGCGATGCTCCCGTCCTCGCTGCGGGCGGCGTCGGCAGCGGCAGGCAGATCGCCGCGGCCGTCGCCCTCGGTGCGCAGGGCGTGTGGATGGGTACCTACTGGCTCACCGCCGCCGAATACAACCTCGGCGCGCACAAGCCCGGCGAGCCGTCGACTGTTCAGCAGGCGCTGCTCGCCGCGACCTCGCGGGACACCGTGCGGCGACGTATCTACTCGGGTAAGCCCGCGCGTCTGCTCAAGACGGCGTGGACCGACGCCTGGGACGCCCCGGGCGCTCCCGATCCGCTGCCGATGCCGCTGCAGAACCTGCTGGTCGGCGAGGCTCACGCCCGCATCTCGGCCTCCGACGATCCGAAGGTCGTGGCCATGCCCGCCGGTCAGATCGTCGGCCGCTGCAACGAGATCACGCCGGTCGAGAAGCTGATCGACGGGCTGGTGACGGAGTACAAGGACGCCGTCGCGCGAATGAACGCGACGCTGGAATAGACGCCTAGCTCGACGGCTCCCGGCCGTATCGCCGGTTGAATCGCTCGACTCGGCCCTCGGTGTCGACCAGTCGTCGTGTGCCGGTCCAGAACGGATGCGAATCGCTGGTCACGTCGACGGTGATGAGCGGGTACGTGTTCCCGTCGGTCCACTCGATCGTGGGGTGCGCCGGGTCGAGCGCGGCGGCCGCAGTCGACCGGGTGAGGAATGCGGCGCCGGTCGCCGCGTCTCGGAACACCAGGGGCCGGTAGTCGGGATGGATGCCGGGTTTCATCTGTCTTCTCCTTCAGTCTGATCCACCTGGACGGAGCGGTCGGTGGACTCGAAGTCGTCGCACGGGTCTCGATGCTCGGTGCCGAACGGCGACGGCAGATTCGCGAGGAAGTCCGGGCCCAGCGCCAGTTCCGCATCGGTCACCAGCGCGTCGTCGAAGGCCGCGCGGATCTGGTCGGGCGCCGCCCGATGGCACAGCACGGTGACGCTGGAGTGGCGATCGCCGTAGACGTCGTCCCAGTGCAGGGCGGCCATCGCGCGGTGCTCCGGATCGGCGGTTCCCTCCGGGGACGCGGCGAGCCAGCGGCCCACTCGGCGGATGCCGAGTGCGCCGCCCGCGGATTCGAGCCACAGGACATCGTCGGGGTTCGCCGCGATCCACAGGCGTCCCTGCGCGGTGACGACGCCGTCGAGCAGTGCGTCGAGCGCAAGGTGCAGACGCTCCGGATGGAAGGGCCGAGCGGCCTCGACGGTGATCAGTTCGACACCGCAGTCGCCGTCGAGGTCGGGTCGGCCCGCGAGCAGCGGGTCGAACGGTCTGCGCGGCACGCCGTGCGGGGAATGCCTCGTCCCGGAGCCGAGCGCGCCCGCCATCAATGCCGTGTCGAGTCGCTGGAGGCTGTTCAGGGTTCGCATGCCCGCGCCGGGGGCCAGGCGGACCAGCACGGCGTGCAGTCGCGCGAGATTCCATGCGCCACCGGTGGAGTCGGCACGTTCGACGATGACTGTGTCGGCGAATCTCACCTGTCCGACGGCGACCTGCGCGACTGTCCGCTCGTCTTCGTCAACGGAAAGGCCCGCCTCGGCGAGAGTGATGTCGCCGGTGGCCTCATCGAGCCATCGACCGGCGTCGACGCCGCACACCGTGTGGGTGAGGCTGACGTCGTCGCCCGCGGCCGCCGGTGCCAGTCCGGGCACATCGACCACCGTCTGCCGGACTTCCAGGGCCACGTTCTCCGGTTCGACCACCGGGTCGAGCGCCACCACGATCCGGGCCACGCCGGGTTCCCGGTGGAGTACCCGGAGGAGCGGCAGCAGATCCAGGCGCAGAGTGCACGACACGCAGCCGTGCTCGAGTTCGACGTCGTCGAGGCTGAAGCGATCGTGCCCGTCGAGGTCGATCCGGTGAACCGACCGGGTGACGCGGCCGCGTCCGACGTCGCGGAGATCGTGGCTGACGATCGCGGTTCCCGGAGCGGCGAGGGCGTGGGCGATCCGGGCGGAGACGGTGCGATCCAACCCGGTGACCAGGGTCAGCGGAGTGCGATCGAGGTGTGCCGGAGTCATCGCGAATCATTCCTTACTTGTAATGGTTTTCATTAATTCCGAATCTCACTGTAGCGTGACATCCGGAATTGTTGCGAATCATTACCGATAAGGAGTTGTCGTGGCAGCACGATGTCAGGTGACCGGCAGGGTCCCGGGATTCGGGAGGCAGGTCTCGCATTCACATCGGCGGACGTCCCGCCAGTGGCGGCCGAACCTGTTCCGGAAGACGTACTGGGTGCCGTCGCTCTCGCGGAACGTCACCCTGCGGGTGAGCGCCAAGGGGATCAAGGTGATCGACCGCGACGGCATCGACGCCGCGGTCGCCCGAATCCAGCGACGAGGGGAGCGGATCTGATGGCGAAGAGCACCGACATCCGGCCGGTGATCAAGCTCCGCTCGACCGCGGGGACCGGCTACACGTACGTGACGCGGAAGAACCGGCGCAACGATCCGGACCGGATGGTGCTGCGCAAGTACGACCCGATCGTCCGTCGGCACGTCGAGTTCAAGGAGGACCGCTGATGGCGAAGAAGTCGAAAGTGATGCGGAACGAGCAGCGTCGGGCGGTCGTCGAGCGATACGCCGAGCGTCGGAGTGAGCTGAAGCGGATCATCGCCGATTCGACCGCCGAGCCCGCCGTACGCCGCGCGGCGCAGGTGGAGCTGTCGAATCAGCCCCGGGATGCGAGTGCCACCCGCCTTCGGAACCGGGACGTCGTCGACGGCCGCCCGCGCGGCCACCTTCGAAAGGCGGGCGTGTCCCGTATCCGTTTCCGGGAGATGGCCCACCGCGGCGAACTGCCCGGCATCGCGAAGGCGAGCTGGTGATGCGGGACGAGCGGCGGCACCGAGTCGATCCGCATCTCACCTTCGACTACAAGGACACCGAGACGCTGCGCCGGTTCCTCACCGACCGCGGTCGTATCCGCAAGCGGTCGGTGACCGGACTGTCCGTTCAGCAGCAGCGCCGTCTCGCGACCGCGATTCGCAATGCGCGCGAGATGGCACTGCTGCCGTGACGGTGACGGGAGTGCTACCGCCGCTTCGGATGCCAGGTCGGCTCGCCGAGTGAAGCGGCCAGCGCGGCGCGGGCGGTCTTGAAGGTCGCCGTCTCGGGCTGGGTGTCGGCGAGCCAGACCGTCGTCGGCCACTGCTTCGGTCCGAGGTCCGACTGGGCTTCGAGGAACTCCACGAGCGAGTCCTCGGAGAGTCCGGGCGCCACCAGCACCGCGCCCACGGTGTCGCCGATCTCGTCGGGGATCCCGAGAACCGTCGCCTCCGACACCAGCGGATGCCGGAGCAGGATCTGCTCGATGGGGCGGGTTCCCAGGTTCTCGCCGTCGACTCGGAGCCAGTCCCCGATGCGGCCCGCGAAGTGGACGTATCCGCCGTCGTCGACCCATCCGAGGTCGCCGGTCCGGTACATGCCGCCGCGCAGTCGTTCGGCGGTGGCCGCCTCGTCTCCGTAGTAGCCGTCGAAGAGGCCGCCGCCGGAGGTGTTGACGATCTCGCCGATCTCGCCGACCGCGACCGGTTCGAGGGTGTCGGGGTCGACGACGGCGTTGGGGGCCGTCAGCGGTCCCAGCGCGTCGTCCGGCGTGTCCGGCGTCCGGGTGATCGAGACGCCGCCTTCGGTGGATCCGAAGCCGTCGACCACACGGGCGCCGAAGCGGCGATGGAACTCGGCGCGGTCCGCGGCGCCGGCCTCGTTGCCGTAGACCAGGCGCAGCGTGCTCTGCGCGTCGTCGTCCCGCTCGGGGGTCGCGAGCACGTAGTGCAGCGGTTTGCCGACGTAGTTCGCGTAGGTGATCCCGTAGCGGCGGACGTCGTCGCAGAAGCCGCTCGCCGAGAACTTCTTGCGCAGCACGATCGACGCGCCCGCGGCGACGGCGACCGACCAGCCGGCGATCAGTGAATTGGAGTGGAACATCGGCATCGACAGGTAGGCGACGTCGCTGCGGTCCAGGCCGAATCGCCCGGCGAGCATCACGCCGGGCGCCGCGAACTTCCGCTGACTGCACCGGACCGCCTTCGGGTCGCCGGTGGTGCCCGAGGTGAAGATCAGCATCAGCAGATCGTCGGGGTGCACCTCACCCGGGACGAAGTCGTCCGGCGACGCCGCTTCGAGCAGTGCGGTCCACTCCGGACCGTCGACATTGAGAGTCGGCACAGAATTGTCGTTCGGGAGCAGATCGGCGGTCTCGTCGGAGACGATCACGAGCTGGCAGTCGGATCGGACGACGTCGGCGGCCAGAGCGGCACCTCGGCGGGTGCTGTTCAGTCCGACGATCACGAACCCGCCCAGCGCGGCCGCGCCGAACAGGTAACTGAACTCGGGGGTGTTCGGCAGCAGCACGCCCACGTGGGCGGGCCGCGCCGGATCGAGACGCCCGCGCAGGGCCGCGCCGCGCCGTCTGCTGGCGGCGAGGTGATCGCGCCAGGAGACGAAATCGCCTTCGAAGTGCATCCCGCGGTCGGTGACCTCGTTCAGCGGGGTGAGCAGTTCGGCGAGGCTGCGGGCGTCGGTCACTGCGCCCAGGGTCGGTGCGGTCATCCGCTCAGGCCTTCACGGTCAGCAGGTCGCCGAGCTCGTCGAGCACCACGGGCGCGCTGCCCAGGGTGAACTCGTTCTGCTTGGCGCGCAGGAAGTAGCGGTGCACCGGATGGCTGGTGTCGAGTCCGACGCCGCCGTGCACGTGAACGGTGGTGTGCGCGACGCGATGCCCCGCTTCGGCGGCCCAGAACTTGGCGGTTTCGACCGCGGCGGTGGTCTCGCCGTCCTCCGTCTCGGCGAGCCCGGAGAGCAGCCAGGCAGCCTGAGTGACGGTCAGCGACAGCGCCTGGACGTCGATGTATCCATCCGCCAGACGCTGGGCGACCGCCTGGAACGAGCCGATCGGGCGATTGAACTGCTCGCGTTCGCGGGCGTACTCGGCGGTGGCGTCGAGCGCCGCGGCGACGGTACCGGCCTGGTCGGCGCTGACCGCGAGGCGCAGCAGATCCAACGCCTGTGCGACCGTCGCCGCCCCGCCGTCGAGGATCTCGGTCGGTGCGACGTCGACGCCGTCGAACTCGACGAGGTAGACCGGCGTGAGTCCGGTCGCCACGGATTCGGTGATCGTCACCCCGGGTCGGTCGGCCGGCACCGCGGCCAGCACCGGACCGGCGGAGCCTGCCGCGACGACCAGGAGCACGTCGGCGGCGGCCGCGAACGGCACGTTGACCTTGACGCCGGTGAGCCCGGCGTCGTCGAGCACGGTGCGCGGTGCTGCCGCGTCGAAGTTGCCGTCCTCCTCGACGGCTGCGGTGAGCACCTTCTCGCCGGCGACCGCGGCGGCGAGAAGCGCCGAGCGCAGGTCGTCGGACGCATGTGCGGCGAGCAGTGGAACGCCGGCCAGCGCGTGCGGACCGAACGGCACTCGGGCGAGGCCGCGGCCGAGTTCGGTTGCGACGGCGACCGTCTCGAGCGTCGTCAGGTCGGCGCCGTCGGCCGATTCGGGTGCGGCGAGGCCGAGCAGCCCGGCTCCGGCGAGCTCGCTCCAGAGCCGCTGGTCGATCGGTGCGCGATCGGATTCGAGTTCGGCGACCCGTTCGGCGGGGCTGATGCGGTCGACGATGTCGGCGGTCAGCTTCTGCAGGTCGGTGGCCGCTTCGGTGGGGGTGAAGTCCATGTGTCTGGTCCTTGTCTGGGCGGCGGGTCAGCGCCGGGCCGGCGGAAGCTTGAGTGCGAGCATGCCGATGATGTCGCGCTGAATCTCGTTGGTGCCGCCGCCGAAGGTGAGGATCAGCGACGTGCGCGAGAAGCGCTCCAGGCGGCCGAGCAGGTGGGCACCGGGGCTGCCGTGGCGCAGCGTCGCGGTGGGGCCGACCACCTCCATCAGCAGTCGGTAGGCCTCGGTCGCGAACTCGGTGCCGAAGACCTTGGTGGCCGAGGCGTCCGCGGGCGACGGCGATCCGCCGGAGGCGGCGATCGATGCGATCTTCCAGTTGACCAGCTTCAGGAACTCGACCTTGGCGTGGACGCGGGCCAGATTCGCACGCACCCACGGCTGATCGATCAGCTTGCGGCCGTCGACCTCGGTGGTGGCGAACGCGATCGTCTCCCGCAGTGCGGTCTGGATCGGTGCGGCGCTGCAGAGTGCGACGCGCTCGTGGTTCAGCTGGTTCGTCACCAGCGACCATCCGCCGCCCTCCTCGCCGACCCGGTTGGTCACCGGGATGCGCACGTCCTGGTAGTAGGTGGCAGAGGTGTCGACGCCGGCCATGGTGTGCACCGGCGTGTACGAGAAGCCCTCGGCGGTGGTCGGCATGATCAGCATCGAGATGCCCTTGTGCTTGGACGCCTCGGGATCGGTGCGGCACGCCAGCCAGACATAGTCGGCGTAGGGGATCAGCGAGGTCCACATCTTCTGGCCGTTGACGACATACTCGTCGCCCTCCTTGACCGCGGTGGTGCGCAGGGCCGCGAGGTCGGTGCCCGCGCCCGGTTCGGAGTAGCCGATGGAGAAGTGGAGGTCGCCCGCGGCGATCTTCGGCAGGAAGAACTTCTTCTGCTCGTCGCTCCCGTAGTGCATGATCGTCGGCGCCACCGAGTTGATCGTCAAGAACGGGACGGGTGCGCCCGCGATTGCCGCCTCGTCGGTGAAGATCAGCTGATCCATCATCGAGCGGTTCGCGCCGCCGTACTCGGTGGGCCAGCCCAGGGCGAGCCAGCCGTCTTGACCCATCTGGCGCACGACGTCGCGGTACGCGTCGCCTTCGCCGAGTTCTCCGTCACCGCCGGTGAGCGCCGCTCGCCGCTCGGGCGTCATCAGTCCGTCGAAGTACGCGCGAAGTTCGCGCCGGAGCTGCTCTTGTTCCTGCGTGTAGGCGATCTGCATGGCTCTCCCGCCGTTGCCGTTTCCCAATCGGGGCGCAATACTGCTTCCCTAGTATTGAAACACGTTCTAACGTGTAGGACGCGAGCCCGTCAACTGTCCGGGTCGCCAGCGGAGGAGGAATTTATGCACATCAAATGCGATTTCGATCTGTGCGAGTCGAATGCCGTCTGTGTCGGCATGGCTCCCGACGTCTTCGAGCTCGATGACAACGACTACCTGGTGATTCTCGCCGACGACGTCGCCGAGGCCCGTCGCGAGGAGATGCGGCAGGTGGTGGCCAGCTGCCCTCGTTCGGCATTGTCTATCGTCGACGACTGACAACACTGATTTCCCGATCGGCTGGATGGTCCGACGGATGTGTGTTAGAACATGTTCTAGTTTTGTTGCGTTGAAGGGATCGAAGTGAGTCAGTCGTTGGACGGTCGGGTAGCAGTCGTCACCGGTGCCGGTGCGGGTCTGGGTCGCGCAGAGGCCATCGGCCTCGCGCGTGACGGGGCCACGGTCATCGTGAACGACCTTCAGCAGGCACTCGACTCCAGCGATGTCTTCGCGGAGATCGCGGCACTCGGCGGCAAGGCCGTCCCGGTGGCGGGCGACATCGCGGACTCGGCCACGGCGACCGAGATCATGCGCGTGGCCACCGAGGACCTCGGCGGACTGCACGTCGTGATGAGCAACGCAGGGATCACCCGCGACGCGATGCTCTTCAATATGACCGACGATCAGTGGGATCTGGTCCAGCGCGTTCATCTGCGCGGCCACTTCCTGCTGAACCGCAACGCCGCCGCACACTGGCGTGCCGAGTCCAAGGCCGCCGGGGCGCCGGTCTACGGTCGCCTCATCAACACCTCGTCGGAGGCGGCACTGCTCGGCGGCGCCGGCCAGGCCAACTACTCGGCGGCCAAGGCCGGCATCTCGATGCTGACGGTCTCCGCCAGCCGCGCGCTGGCCCGCTACGGCGCCACCGCCAACGCGATCTGCCCCCGAGCGCGCACCGCGATGACCGCGGACGTGTTCGGCGACGCTCCCGAGGGCAGCGTCGATCCGCTGTCGCCCGAGCATGTGGTGACCCTGGTCCGCTACCTTGCGAGCCCCGCGGCGCAGAATGTCTCAGGACAGGTGTTCGTCGTGTACGGGCCGAAGGTCAGTCTCATGGCCGCGCCGAGGGTCCAAGAGGTCTTCGCGGCCGACGGCGACCAGTGGTCGACCGAGGCCCTGGGCGACGCCATGTCGGGGTACTTCGCCGAGCCGGAGAAGGTCGGCACGTTCTCGGCGTCGGATTTGATGGATTAGCACGTATCTCTTTACAGTGTGTCGGCTCGGCTTGTAACGCTGAGCACAATTTTTGCGGCGTGATAGGTTGCCAGCATTGGAGCGGGAGGAGGGGCCTTGTCGAGTAAGCTCGCTGCCCCGATGAACGGAGTGGGGGAGTTCGTCTCCCTGGCGGTGGAGTCCGCACGGGAACTCTTCCGTCGCCCGTTTCAGTGGCGTGAAACCGTCGAACAGTCGTGGGCGATCGCCCGAGTGTCATTGGTCCCGACCCTGCTGGTCGCGATCCCCTTCACCGTCCTCGTCAGTTTCACGCTGAACATCCTTCTTCGCGAGATCGGTGCGCAGGACCTCTCCGGCGCCGGCGCGGCGCTCGGCACGATCACTCAGATCGGTCCGATCGTCACGGTGCTGATCGTCGCGGGAGCGGGGGCGACCGCGATCTGCGCCGATCTCGGCGCCCGGACCATCCGCGAAGAGATCGACGCGCTCGAGGTCCTCGGGATCAATCCGGTCCACCGGTTGGTGGTGCCGCGAGTCATCGCCTCGACCGGCGTGGCGCTGCTGCTCAACAGCCTCGTCTGCACGATCGGCATCGCGGGCGGCTTCATCTTCTCGGTTTACCTGCAGGACGTGAATCCCGGTGCGTTCATCGCCAACCTCACGCTGCTCACCGGACTCGGAGAACTGGTGATCTCCATGATCAAGGCCGCGCTCTTCGGCCTCTTCGCCGGACTCGTGGGCTGCTACCGCGGCCTCAACGTCAAGGGTGGAGCGAAGGGCGTCGGTGACGCCGTCAATGAGACCGTCGTCTACTCGTTCATGGCGCTGTTCGTCGTGAACGTGGTGGTCACGGCAGTCGGTCTCAAGGCGACGATGGGATAATCGATGGTTCTGCCAGGTACTACACGACTGCTCACTGCGCGCGTCGCTCTCAAACGCGCGGGTGAGGACTGGAACAAGATCGGCGATCAGGCTCTCTTCTACTGGGATGCCATCGCCTCGATCCCGCGCGCGATCCGTCTGTACAAGAAGGAGACGCTGCGCCTGATCGCGGAGATCTCGATGGGCACCGGCGCGCTCGCCATGATCGGCGGCACCGTCGTCGTGGTCGGCTTCCTGACGCTGTTCACGGGCGGCACCATCGCCGTCCAGGGCTACAGTTCGCTGGCCAACATCGGCGTCGAGGCGCTCACCGGCTTCTTCTCGGCGTTCATCAACGTCCGCATCGCGGTTCCGGTTATCGCCGGCATCGCCCTCGCCGCGACCATCGGCGCGGGTGCGACGGCGCAGCTCGGCGCCATGCGGGTGTCGGAGGAGATCGACGCGCTCGAGGTCATGGCGATCTCGTCGGTGCCGTACCTGGTGAGTACCCGCATCGTCGCCGGACTGGTCGCGATCATCCCGCTGTACTCGCTCGCGGCGCTCGCGTCGTTCCTCGCCAGCCGGTTCGCGACGGTCGTCCTGTACGGGCAGTCGTCCGGCGTGTACGACCACTACTTCTCGACGTTCCTGATCCCGTCGGACATCCTGTGGTCGTTCGTGCAGGCGATCTGCATGGCCGTGGCGGTCATGCTCATTCACACCTACTACGGCTTCAACGCCTCCGGCGGTCCGGTCGGCGTCGGCGTGGCCGTCGGCAACGCAGTTCGCGCGTCGCTGGTCGTCGTCGTGGTCATCACCCTTCTCACGTCGCTCGCGATCTACGGCGCCGACGGCAAGTTCAATCTGGCGGGCTGAACGGATGGCGAAGAAGAACAGCAGGGGCTACAGCAACCGGACCCGGAAGCTCGCAGCCCTCATCATGGTCGGTGCGCTCGTCGGCATCGTCGCGCTCGCCTCGGGTCAGTTCCTGGGCTGGTTCTCCAGCACCAAGACCGTGACCCTGTTCGCGCCGCGCGCGGGTCTGGTGATGAATCCCGACGCGAAGGTCAAGCTGCGCGGCGTGGAGGTCGGTCGCGTCGCATCGGTGACGAGTGTCGGTGATCGCGCCGAACTGAAGCTCGACATGGCGGCGGACCAGATCGACCTGGTGCCCGCGAACGTCTACGCCGACATCAAGTCCAACACCATCTTCGGCGCCAAGGCGGTGAACCTGGTGGTCCCCGCGAGCGGACCGCAGGGGCAGCTCTCGGCGGGCTCGGTGATTCGTGCGGACCACGTGGTGGTCGAACTGAACACCGTGTACCAGCAGCTGGTGAACGTGCTCGCGGAGCTGCAGCCGGACAAGCTGAACGTCACGATCGGCGCGGTCGACGAGGCGCTGTCCGGACGCGGCAAGGCGATCGGCGACTCCCTGGTCCAGCTGACCGACATCCTCGGCAAGACCAACCCGCACCTGCCCGAGCTGAACCGGCTGCTTCGCGAGGGGGCCGGAGCGACGAACGTGTACGCCGACGCCATGCCCGACCTGATGCGCGTGGTCGACAATGCGACCGTCGTCGGCAATACGCTCGTCGACAATGCGTCCAACCTCGACGCACTGCTGATCAACGTGACCGGCATGACGAACACCGTCAACGGCGTGCTCACCGCGTCGAAGAAGAACCTGATCTCGACACTGACCGACCTGAACCCGGTCACCCGGCTGCTCGGTCGTCAGGCTCCCGGTCTGCGGTGCTTCATCACCGCCGCGTCCGATGCCACCGACATCGCGACGCCGCTGCTCGGCGGCCGCAACGGCATGCTGCTGCTGGACGCCGGCCTGATCCCCGGACAGGACCCGTACCGCTACCCGCAGGACCTTCCGGAGGTCCGCGGCGACGGTCCGCCGACTTGCCAGGCGGGTCTGACGGACGTCCAGTCCAAGGAGCACGTCCCGTTCTACGTCGTCGACAACGCGGCGACGCCGTACCAGCCGCGCACCACCCCGAAGGTGGAGTCGCGCAAGCTCTTCCAGTTGTTGTTCGGAGGTACACCTCGTGGATAGTCGCGCACGCGCATTCCGTGCGACGGTCATCAAACTCGGGGCCTTCGCCCTCGCCATGATTCTGGTCCTCGTCGGCCTGGTACTGGTGTTCAGCCGCTACCAGGGCGGCAGCAGCGACAAGTACTCAGCGCTCTTCACCAGCGCGTCGGCGATGAAGTCGGGCAGCGTCGTGAAGATCGCCGGCGTCGACGTCGGCGCGGTCAGCTCGGTGGAGCTGAACCAGGACAACATCGCGAAGGTGACGTTCACCGTCAACGACGACTACCGGCTCCCGAAGTCGGTGCAGGCGCTCATCCGCTACCAGAACCTGACCGGCGACCGGTACCTGGAACTGCAGCCCGGCACGGGCGACCTGAACCAGACATTGTCGTCCGGCGATCAGATCCCGCTCAAGCAGACCGAGCCGGCCCTGGACCTCGACAACCTGCTCGGCGGTTTCAAGCCGCTGTTCCGGACGCTCGACCCGAACGAGGTCAACCAGTTGACGTCGTCGCTGATCGCGATCTTCCAGGGACAGGGTGCCGGGCTCAACAAGCTGCTCGCCAGCACCTCGGAGTTCACCAACACGATCGCCGATCGCGACCAGCTGATCGGCAGCGTCATCGACAACCTGAACAAGACGCTCGGCACCCTCGAGGCGGACCACAAGGGTCTCGACCAGAGCGTCGACCGGATGCAGAAGCTGATCTCCGGACTGGCCGACGATCGCGAGATCTACGGTGAGGCGATCACCCAGGCAGGGCAGGCGACCACCGGCCTCGCCAGCCTGATGAGTGCCACCCGTCCGGACATCAAGGAGACGATCTCGGCCCTCGGCAAGACCAGCGAACAGGCGCTGAAGGCGGAGCCCTTCGTGCGCAACCTGCTCGGTCGGCTGCCCGGCGACTTCAAGATGCTGTCGAACCTCGGCAGCTACGGCGCCTGGCTGCAGATCTACTTCTGCCGCATCCGGCTGTTGCTGCCGGGACCGGGCAACACCCAGTACTACTTCACAGCCATCGATGCGATGGGTGACACGACCAAGGCCGGCGGGAGGTGTGCGAGTTGAGTGAGAGCGTGAACCCGGAGCCCGAGACTCCGGAAGCGGAGCCTGAGCCGAAGCCGTTCGCTCGCGCGGGCCGCCCCAAGTACCAGGTCGGCATCATCGGCGTGCTGATCACGGCGATGGTCGTGATCATGGCGATGCAGATGGATCGCCTGCCGTACCTGTCCCAGATCAGCACGTACGGCGTCTACTTCGACGACGCGGGCGGTCTGGTCACCGGCGATGTCGTGCTCGTCGCAGGCGTCAACGTCGGCACCGTCGAGGGCATCTCGCTGGAGGACACGGACGAGGGGCTGAAGGCCAGGGTCGACTTCCGGCTGAACGACACCGTCGTGATGGGCGACCGCACGCGGGCCGCGATCAAGACCGAGACCGTGCTCGGCCGTCGGAACCTCACCATCACACCGATCGGCACCGGTCGGATCAAGCCGGGCGAATCGATTCCGGTGGACGCGACGGTCTCGCCGTACTCGCTGTCGGACGCACTCGAGGATGCGACCACGACGCTCGCGACCACGGACACCGACCAGCTGAACAAGGCGTTGGAGACGCTCACCGAGACCTTCTCGAAGACGCCGGCCAACGTGAGCGGCGCCGTCGAGGGCGTGAGCCGGCTGTCGAAGGCCATCGCCGACCGCGACAACGCGCTGAGCGAACTGCTGCGGCGGGCCCGAGGCGTCACCGAGGTCGTCGGTCAGCGGAGCAACCAGATCCGCGACATGCTGGTGGATGCGAACGCGCTGCTCGGCGAGCTGAACATCCGTCGCGAGGCGCTGCGTCAGGTGATCAAGGGGACCAAGGACGTCACCGCGGAGATCACCGGTTTCATCGAGGACAACAACGAGCAGCTCAAGCCGGTGTTGGACAAGTTCAACCGGGTGCTCGACATCCTGAACGACAACGAGGACAACTTCGGCAAGGCGATCGACAATCTCGGTCCCTATGCCAACATCCTCGGCGAGGCGGTCAGCTCGGGTCCGTACTTCTCCTCGCTCGTCGGTCTGCCGACTTTCGGCGCCTACATGGGCACCTTCATGAAGGTCCTCGAGCGGAAGTACCCGGAAGCGGCGAAGTACTTCTACGAGTACTCGGGTAACCCGATCTTCCCGAAGAACTGGCAGCAGGGACCAGATGCGGGGGCACCCGACGTGGGTCGCCCGTCGCCGAAGCGTCAGTACCCGACGGTGATTCCGCAGCAACCGCAGAACAATGAGCAGCTGAATCCGAGCCAGCGACACGGAACGGGGGGCTGACGTGGGTATCTCGAAACGCGTATGGGCGATCATCGCCGGAGTGGTCGTGATCGCACTGCTCGCCGTCGGAGTGTTCTTCGGGGTGCAGAAGGCCACCACCCGGACCATCACGGCCTACTTCCCGTCGGCCAGCGGCTTGTACAGCGGCGACCCGGTCCGTGTGATCGGCGTCAACATCGGCAAGGTCTCGGACATCGAGACCCGCCGCGGCGACGTCAAGATCACGATGCGCATCGACAAGAACACGCCGATCCCGTCCGACGCACGCGCGGTGATCGTCGCGCAGTCGCTGGTCTCCGGACGGTTCATCCAGCTGACGCCCGTGTACAGCAAGGGCGATCAGCTGCAGGACGGCGATTCGATTCCGATGGAGCGGACCGCCGTTCCGATGGAATGGGACGACGTGAAGAAGCAGCTCGACGAGCTGACCAAGGCGGTCGGACCGAAGGGCGCCGAGCCGGGCACCGCGGCGGACGCCATCGACGTGATGGACCAGAACCTCTCCGGCAACGGCAAGGCGATCGCCGACTCGATCAAGCAGATGTCGACGGTGATGGGCACGCTCTCGGACAATCGGGACGACGTCTTCGGCACCATCAAGAGCCTGCAGAAGCTGACCGAGGCGCTGTCGACGAGTCACGAGCAGCTCGTTCAGTTCAACGGCCGGATGGCCAGCGTCAGCGATGTGCTGGCGGGAAGCAGCGACGACCTCGGCGACGCGATGACCAACCTCAATGAGGCGGTCAGCGAGCTCGAAGGCTTCCTCGGCACCAACAGCGGTGTGGTGACGTCGACGATGGGCAAGCTGGCGCAGTTGACCGGCACGCTCAAGAAGAAGGACGAGCAGCTCCGCGGCCTGCTGCACTCGGCGCCGAACCAGCTGGCGAACTTCTTCAACATCTACAACCCGCTGACCGGTTCGCTGGACGGCGTGTTCGGTCTCGGCATGGGCAACAACCTGATCTCGCTGCTGTGCGGTTCCATGGAGGCCACCGCGCGGCCGGGCGACACCGAGAAGGACATCGAGAAGTGCGTCGACCTGTTGGCGCCGGTGATGAAGGACATCGTGGTGAACTATCCGCCGTTCCTGGCGAATCCGGTGATCGGCCGGACCGCGACGCCGGATCAGATCACCTACCAGAACAACGACGTGAAGCAGCGTGCCCGGGAGGGCGTGGTGGAGCGTGACTCGGCCAGCCGCAAGGCGGCGCCGGACGGGTTGGGCAAGCTGCTGGTGCCGTTCGGAGGTGAGGGGTGATGGCGTCGAAGAAGACGGTGGCCGTGTTCGCGGCCGCGTGCCTGATCGCCGTGCCGGTCACCGCGGGCTGTAGCTCCAACACCATCTCGACGGTCTCCGCCGTCGGCGCGGCCGGAACGAGCTCGGACGCCTACCGGATCACCGCGATGATCCCGTCTGCCGCCGGCCTGGTCCGGAACGCGCCGGTCATGATGCACGACGCGACCGTCGGCAGCGTCGGTGACATCACCATCGACGACTGGAGCGCGAAGGTGACGCTCCGGCTGAACGGCGACGTGAAGGTGCCGGTCGGCTCACATGCGATGATCGGTATGACGAGTGTCCTGGGCTCGTCGCACATCGCGATCGTGCCGCCCGAGCACCCGACCGGTCAGTACCTGGCCCCCGGCGGATCGCTGGCCCTGCCGAACTGCCCGGAACAGCAGAATCTCGCGCAGACCGACGCCAAGAAGGTTCCGGACATCACCTCGGCGCAGACCGTCGATCCGTGCATGTACCCGACCACCGAGCAGGTGCTGAGTTCGCTGTCGGTGGTGCTCAACGGTGGCGGGCTGTCGCAGATGGGCGACGTGGTCCACGAACTGGATCAGATCGTCGGCGGCAACGAGGGCACCCTCAAGAGCCTCATCCCGCGGTTGAACGTCCTGGTGTCGGACCTGAACTCGCAGACCGAGAACATCATCAGCGCGATGGAGGGCCTCGACCGGCTGTCGGCGACGATCAATCGGCAGACGCCGACCGTGCAGCGCGCGCTGGAGAGCGGTCCGAAGATCCTGCAGTTGCTCGTCGATCAGCGAAAGAATCTGACCAGCGCGATGGACGGTGTCGGCAAGCTGTCGAAGACCGCCAACGACGTGCTGAAGGCGAACAGCGACGACATCAAGACGATCGTCCCGAACATGCGTGAGCTGCTCGACCAGCTGTCGATGACGGGTCCGGCGCTGACCAACTCGCTGCGTATCCTGCTGACCTTCCCGTTCGTCGAGGAACAGATCCCGACCATCGTCAAGGGCGACTACGTCAACTCCGACCTGGTGCTCGACCTGACGTGGAACCGGCTCGGCAAGACCATGCTGGCGTCGGTCACCGCGACAGGACCGGAGACCATCGTCGGCAAGCCCGCCGGCGGTTCCAAGAAGGGTGCAGACCCGTTCTCGGCACCGCTGAAGAAGGGCCCGACAGAGCGTAAGCAGTCGAACCCGGCGAATCCGTCGCCGCTCGATCTGCTTCCGAAGATTCAGGGCGGGAACTGATGAAGATCACGCATTTCGTTCGTGTGCAGCTGATCATCTTCAGCATCGTCACGGTCATCTCTATGGTCGCGATGGCGGTGTTCTACATCCGGCTGCCGCAGATGTTCGGGATCGGCACCTACAACGTGACGCTCGAGATGCCGGTGACCGGCGGCCTGTACGAGAACGCCAACGTCAGCTATCGCGGCGTGGACGTCGGCAAGGTGACCGGGGTGCAGCTGACCCCGACGGGCGTCTCCGCGAGCCTGACGATCGACTCGGGCACGGACATCCCGGCGAACTCCGCCGCGTCGGTGCGCAGCGTCTCGGCCGTCGGCGAGCAGTTCGTCGAGTTCACCCCGCCCAAGGACCCTTCGAGCGACAACATCGGCGACGGCGCGACGGTGCAGACCGACGACGTCCCCGTCGAGATCTCGTCGATGCTCGATCAGGCGGACGCACTGCTGAACCAGGTGAGCGACACCAAGCTGCGGTCGGTGATGGACGAGGCGTTCACCGCCTTCAACGGGACCGGCGAGGAACTGCAGCGGCTGATGGACTCGATGGTGCTGTTCGTCGGTGAGCTGAACAAGAACGTCGACACCACCATCGCCCTGGTCGATCAGGCCGGTCCGATCCTGGCGACCCAGAACCGGACCGCCGACCAGATCCGGTCGTGGACCAAGGACCTGACGACGGTGACCGATCAGCTTCGGGCCAGCCGCCCGGACATCACCGACGTGCTGGCGAAGGGGCCGGGCGTGGCCTCGCAGGCGCAGAAGCTGTTCGAGGACATGAACGAGTCGTTCCCGCTCGCCATCTCGAACCTCTCGGTGGCGGCGCGGACTCAGGCGGTGTATCTGCCGAATCTGCAGCAGACCATCGTGCTGTACCCGCGTGTGTTGTCGGCGCTGATCACCGCGATCAACTCCGGCTCCAACCGGCACGGTCCCAACGTGAACTTCACGCTCGGCTTCCAGGACCCGCCGACCTGTACTGTCGGGTTCATGCCGAGCGACCAGTGGCGCTTCCCGTCAGCACAGGATGCGCGGGACCTGCCTTCGGGTCTGCTCTGCCGACTCCCGCAGGATGCGCAGTCCTCGGTTCGCGGCGCACGCAACTTCCCGTGCGTCGAGTACCCTGGCCGCCGCGCTCCCACCCCTGCGGAATGCAAGACCGGCTTCGTCCCGTCCGACAAGGACAACGTCGCCTTCCCGAACGGTCTGCCCGGCACGAATCTGCCGAAGCAGCCCGCGGGACGGGTGGTCCCCGGCACCCCGACGGATTACGATTCGTCGCCCGCCGTCTACGCGACCACCTACGACCCCGAGACGGGGCAGTTCATCGGACCCGACGGAAAGACCTACGTGACTGACGCGAGTCAGAAGACACAGGGCCAGAAGAAGCAATGGTACGACCTGATCACGAAGACGGTGGAGTCCTGAACTCCCCCGAAGACAGCAAGCCCGACGACGGCCGGCCGGAGTCCGACCGCCCCGAGGCCGGCCGGCCCGAGGCGGTGGTCCGCCGATCGAGCCCGCTGAGCGGACGCCGGAAGAAGGCCCCGCAGCCGGCCGCCGAGCCGGAGACGGCCGAGGTCCCGGACGAGGACGCTGAGCCTGCTGAGGCCGAGCAGCCTGAGGCGGAGTCGGCACCCACCGAGGTGGAGCCCACCGAGGTGGAGCCCACCGAGGTGGAGCCCGACGCGGACGAGGTGGCACGGAACGCCGCGTATCGCGAGCGTCGTCGCAACAAGTCGGTGGTGCGCAAGTCCGCGCGCGACGACGTTCGGTCCGGCTCGCGGCTGACGATCATCGCGGTGGCGCTGACCGCACTCGTGGTCGTCGTCGGCGTCGTGCTGTCTGCGGTGTTCGGCTACCAGTACTACAAGATCGAACAGCAGCGGGAGTGGCGGGCCGAATACTCGACGTTCGCTCAACAGATGGTCGTGTCGATGAGCACGCTGGATCCCGACAACGCCGATCAGATGTACAAGAACGCGATGGAAAAGACCAGCGGTCGTGCCAAGCAGATGTTCCAGGAGAACATGAAGCAGGTCGCCGACATGGTCCGCAAGGGCGACATGGTCACCAAGACCACGATCGTCGCCGACGCGGTCTCGAAGGCCGACGAGGACGAGGGCTCGGTGCTGGTCGTCTACGCGTGGGAAGGCCATCCGAAGAACGACAAGAAGAACGTCGAGTCGACGACCTTCCGCGCGCGGGTGGACATGACGCGGATCAACGGTGAGTTGAAGATGACGTACTTCGATTGGGTGGCGTGATGAGTCGAGTGCAGCGATGGCTGCTGCCGGTGCTGGCGTTGGTCGTGGTGTTCGTCGTCGGTGCGACGATCGCCCTCGGCGTCATCTATGCGAATGCGGCAGCCGAAGAACGGGCCAGGGACTCGGCGCAGTCCGCCGCCCAGACCTACGTTGTCGACATGTTCTCGTGGAATCCGAAGAACGTCGACCAGCACATCAACACGACGATGGGTCGTCTCACCGGCGGTGCGCAGAAGGACTACCAGTCGCACATCGTCGAGCAGAAGGTGGCCGAGGGCGTCAAGCAGCAGGGCGTCTCGACGGCCGTGACGGTGCAGGGTGCGGGCGTCATGGAGAACACCCGCACCACCGCCAAGGTGCTGCTCTTCATCAACCAGTCGTCGACGCGGAACGACGTGTCGGAGGTGCAGGTCGACAAGAGCCGACTGATCTTCGGCATGGAGAAGCAGGGCGACGACTGGAAGATCAACCAGATCGACATCCTCGACGACGACAACCTCGCTCAGCACATGCAGTCGGGCGACGGCACGCCGCCGTCGAACGCGGTGCCGATCCCCGGTGCACCCGCCCCGTCCCAGGCGCCGGAGTCGACTCCGGCAGGTTAGTTCTTCGATAGACCGGAAGCATCCGCTCCCTCGACCTGCATCCGCGGCAGTCCCGACTGCCGCGGATGCGAGTCGGGGGAGCGTTTGTCGTGGTCAGGAGCGGCCACGGAGGAAAAGGCGCCCGCCTCCGGGGTGATTCGGAGGCGGGCGCCGGCTCATGGGAGGGGTTTACGAGGTGTAACCCATCGGCATCAGGATGGCCTTGTGCTCGAGATAGCTCTCGAGGCCCTCACGGCCGTTCTCGCGGCCGATGCCCGACTTCTTGTAGCCGCCGAACGGCGACGACGGGTCGATGGCGTACCAGTTGATGCCCATGGTTCCGGTGCGGATCTGCTTGGCGACCTCGACGCCCTTGTCGACGTCCGCGGTCCACACGGAGCCGGCGAGGCCGTAGTCGGAGTCGTTGGCGATGGCGATGGCCTCGTCGAGGTCGTCGTAGGCGATCACGCTGATGACCGGGCCGAAGATCTCTTCGCGGGCGATCGTCATGTCGTTGGTGACGCCGGTGAAGATGGTCGGTCCGACGAAGTTGCCGGTGCCGATCTCGGGTGCGGGCACCTCGAGGACGGCGGTCGCACCTTCGGCCTTGCCCTTGGCGATGTAGCCGGTGACCTTCTCGTGCTGTCGGTCGTTGATGATCGGACCGACCTTGGTCTCCGGATCGTCGGGCAGGCCGGGGGTGAAGGTGGAGGCGACGGCGACCATCGCATCGACGACCTCGTCGTGCTTGCTGCGCGGGACCAGGACCCGGGTCTGGGCGACGCAGGCCTGGCCGGAGTTGAGGATGCCGGAGAACACCAGCATCGGAGCGCTGGCGGCGATGTCGGCGTCGTCGAGCACGATCGCCGCAGACTTGCCGCCGAGTTCCAGCGAGCAGCGCTTGAGCTGATCGCCGCAGCGCGCGGCGATGGCACGACCGGCCGCGGTGGAGCCGGTGAAGGTGATCTTGTCGACGCCGGGGTGCTCGACGAGCGCCTGGCCGGTCTCGACGCCGCCGGGGACGATGGAGATGACGCCCTCGGGAACGCCCGCGTCGGTGAAGATCTCGGCGAGCAGGTTCGCGTTGAGCGGAGTCTCCGGTGCGGGCTTGAGGACGATCGAGCAACCGGCGGCGAGTGCCGGGCCGAACTTGTTGCAGAAAAGGAACAGGGGGACGTTCCAGGCGATGATCGCACCGACCACTCCGACCGGCTCGCGGACCACGAGTGACTCACCGAACAGACCGGTACGCTTCTCTTCCCACTCATACGCGTCGGCGGCGTCGGCGTAGCCGTTCAGGACGCCGGTTCCGGCCAGTTGCTGGAGGGTTGCGACGTCGCCGGGGGTGGCGCCCATCTCGGCCGACACCAACGCCCCGATCTCGGCGCCGCGTTCGTTGATGAGCTCGGCCGCGCGACGGATCACCGCAGCTCGCTGGGCCGGCGGGGTGTTGCGCCAGACTCCGGAGTCGAACGACTCGCGCGCGGCGCGCACCGCGTTGTCGACGTCCACGTCGTCGGCCAGCGGGACCGAGCCCACCTTCTCGCCGGTGGCGGGGGAGAACACCTCGAGCACCTTCGACGAGTGGGGTGCGACCCACTTTCCGCCGATGTAGAGCTGAGTGGTCTCGATGGGCTCGGTCATGCGTGCTCCTAGTATCGGGGGACCGTTTCCTCGATACTAGAACACGTTCTAAAACGCTGCCAGGGCTTGCTGTGAAATCCGGCGCTCGATTCCGGCGTCAGGCTTTCGGTGCGACGTCCAGGACGACCTCGAACTCGAGGAGATTCGCACCGGACGCGACCGGCTTGCGGTCGCTCTTGTGTGCGGCGCGCGCGTCGCCGCCCGCCCACGCCTCGTAGCTGGCGTCGTCCTCCCACTGGGTGACGACGAAATAGCGGTCCTCACCCTTGACCGGGCGGAGGAGCTGGAAGCCGAGGAAGCCCGCGGCCCCTTCCACCACGCCCGCGCGCGCGGCGAAGCGCTTCTCGAGTTCGGGCCCCGCGCCCTCCGGGATCTGGATCGCGTTGATCTTCACAATTGCCATGCGATCCAGCGTACTGACGCGCGACCCACGCGATTAGGGTCGATAGTCGTGATCGGACTTCTCGACTACGGCGGCCGCGACCGCGAGGACGGCGGCTTCGGCGCCATCGTGCTGCTGCACGGGCTGATGGGCCGCGGTCGGACCTGGCGCAGGCAGATCCCGTGGCTGCGCCGATACGGCAGGGTGTTCACCTTCGACGCCGCTTATCACCAGGGGGCGTTCGACCACGGAATCGTGCCGGCCGCGGAGGAGATCGCCACCGAACGATTCGTCGCCGACGTCGGGGAGTTGATCACCTGGATAGACCGCGGGCCGGCGGTGCTCGTCGGTCACTCGATGGGCGGCCTGCACGCCTGGTGTACCGCGGCGCAGTTCCCCGAACTGGTCAGTGCGCTCGTCGTCGAGGATATGGCGCCCGACTTCCGCGGGCGAACCACCGGCGATTGGACGCCGTGGTTCGCGAGCTGGCCCGACCGCTTCGACGGGCTCGACGAGGCGGTGGCGATGTTCGGTGAGGTGGCCGGCCGCTACTTCTACGAGGCCTTCGACGACGGACGGCTCCACGGCAGTATTCCGGTGTGGGGAGCGATCGCCGAGGAGTGGGGCACTCGCGACTTCTGGGCGCAGTGGGATTCGGTCCGGGTTCCGTCGCTGCTCGTCGAGGCGGAGTTCACGGTGACCCCGCCGGGGCAGATGGCGGCGATGGCCGCGCGCGGCGGGCAGGCACGACACCCGCAGTCGGCCTACCTGAAGGTCCCGGGTGCCGGCCACCTCGTGCACGACGATCGCCCCGAGGTCTATCGCGGCGCGGTGGAGGCGTTCCTGTCAGGCCTCGCCCGCTAGACAGAAGAGCCCGTCGGAGGTGATCTCGATCAGACCGTCGACGAGCAGCGAGTCCAATGCTCGATCGCGCTGCGCGGTGTCGCGGGTCCACGCCAGGTCGAGGCGAGCCCGTTCGACGGGTCCGGTGCGGCCCCGCAGCACGTCGAGAAGCAGTCCGCGCACCTGTCGGTCCGTCCCGTCGTACTTCTGGGTCCGGCGCGGCGGCCCGTCGTGTGCGGGCTTGCCGAGTGCCACCCAACGGCAGGTGTCCACCAGCGGGCAGGCGTCGCAGAGCGGTGACCGGGCGGTGCACACCAGTGCGCCCAGCTCCATCAGCGCGGCGGAGAACTCGGGCGCGGTCTCGTCGTCGGGCAGCAACTGCCGGGCGTCGACGAGATCGCGTTTCGACGGATTGCCCGGCTGCTGCGTGCCGTGCACCGCGCGGGCGATCACCCGGCGGACGTTGGTGTCGACGACCGGCACCGACTGGCCGTAGGCGAAACAGGCGACGGCGCGAGCGGTGTAGTCGCCGATTCCAGGCAGTCCGAGCAGGGTGTCGACGTCGTCGGGCACCGCGTCGTCGTGCTCGGCAGCGAGGACACGCGCGCATTCGTGCAGCCGCATCGCACGGCGCGGATAGCCGAGCTTCCCCCAGGCGCGGACCACTTCGCCGGTCGTCTCGGCGGCCATCGCCGACGGCACCGGCCACCGCTCGACCCATGTCTGCCAGGGACCGACGACCCGGGCGACCGGCGTCTGCTGCAGCATGATCTCGCTGATCAGGATCTGCCAGCCGGAGATGCCGGGTTCGCGCCACGGAAGCGGTCGCCGGGCGCGGGCGAACCAATCCAGCAGAATCTGCGGTGGCATACTTGTGTTCATGGAGAACTTAACCCCGGCGCAAGCATGGCAGGTCATCAAAGAGGGAAACGAGCGATTCGTCGCAGGGGAGTCCATTCATCCGAACCAGAGTAGCGACCAGCGTGCCGCCCTCGTCTCGGGCCAGAAGCCGCACGTCGTGCTGTTCGGCTGCGGCGACTCGCGACTCGCCGCCGAGATCATCTTCGATCAGGGGCTGGGCGACATGTTCGTCGTCCGTACCGCCGGTCACGTGCTCGACGAGGCGGTGCTCGGAACGATCGAGTTCGGTCCGGACGTGCTCAACGTCCCGCTGATCGTCGTCCTCGGCCACAGCAGTTGCGGCGCCGTCGGCTCGACTCTCGACGCACTGGACAACAACACCCTCCCGAACGGCTACGTGCGGACCATCGTCGAGAAGGTGACGCCGAGCATCCTCGCCGGCCGCGCGGAGGGCATCACGGACTACTACCAGTTCGTCGGGCGCCACGTGAAGGAGACGGTCCACCTGCTGATGGATCGCAGCCAGATCATCGCCGACCGCGTGGAGAAGGGCACCCTCGCCGTCGTCGGCCTCAGCTATCGGCTCGAGGACGGCCAGGTGGAGTTCGTGGAGGCCGTCGGCGACATCGGCCAGTAGACGAATCCACGACACGCCGGTGAGCGTCGCACCGCTTGACAGGGGAGCGACGATACCGTTGGGGACGTGATTGAACCGCAAGGACCACTGCCACCCGAGGTGTACTGGCGTCGGCGACTGATCGCCGGCATCGGCGCGGTGGTCGTGATCGTCGTGGTCATCATCCTGATCGTCTGGCTGAGCAGCGGGTCGGGCAGCGCGCCGGACTCGAAGAACGCGGCGGCTAAGTCGTCGGCGAGCACATCGGCTCCGGCGCCGTCGACGCAGAGCGCACCGCCCAGCAGCGAGGCTCCCAGCGGCGGCGGCGACCACGGCGACGGCGGCGATCCCAGTGCGACGCCCGCTCCGCCCGCCCCGGCCCAGCCGTCCGGCAACCCGGCCGCGGATTCCGGTGTGCCCGGCTGCTCCGACCAGAGCCTGTCGGTGGTCCTGTACACCGACAAGCCGACGTACACGGTCGGCGATCAGCCGGTGTTCACCATCGTCACCACGAACGGCGGACTGGCGGCGTGCTCACGTGACGTGGGCAAGGCCGCGCAGAACGTCATCGTCCGGACGCTCGACGGCAGTCGGACCCTCTGGTCGGCACAGGACTGCGCTCCCGACAAGGGCGTGAACATCCAGGTGCTGCAGCCCGGCCAGCAGGTCTCGGACACCGTCACCTGGTCCGGCACCACCAGCAGCCCCGGTTGCACCAAGAAGCGCGTCCAGGTGGCTGCGGGCGGCTACCAGGCCACCGCGAAGATGGGCGAGCGCGAGTCGGCTCCCATCACCTTCAACGTGGTCGCACCCGCGCAGGCTCCCGCTCAGCAGTAGCAGCCGGTCAGTCGAAGCGTTCGAGACTGCTCTCGGCGAGGCGCGAGAGTCCTTCGCGGATGTGCCGGGCCCAGATGCTTCCGATGCCCTCCACCGATTCGAGATCGGCGGCGCTGCTCGCCAGCAGTGACTGCAGTGTTCCGAAGTGCCGGACCAGCCGGTCGATGTGCCCGAACTGCAGGCGTGAGATCCGGGCCAGCAGTCGGTATCCGCGCGGGCTCATCGCCGTGTCCTGTGCCTCGAGCGACGTCGGGTAACCGAACGCCCCCGCGACCATCGTCAGGTCGAGCAGGTCGGCATCGGACAGTGATTCGACGGCTTCGAGGATCTGCCGCACCTGCTCGGTGCCCGCGGGTTCGGGGCTGGCGTGGTAGTCGCGCACCAGGAGTTCGCGCATCGTGTCGTTGTCG
This sequence comes from Gordonia neofelifaecis NRRL B-59395, assembly GCF_000192435.1. Taxonomy (GTDB): domain Bacteria; phylum Actinomycetota; class Actinomycetes; order Mycobacteriales; family Mycobacteriaceae; genus Gordonia; species Gordonia neofelifaecis. The sequence goes on along the minus strand of NZ_AEUD01000006.1, from coordinate 110,910 downwards.
TTGATCAGCTCTTCCAACTGCAACGACACCTGCCTGCCGTTGACGCCGAGCTCCAGCACGTACTCGTCGATCTCCACCGACACTCGGCGGACCATCTCCATGCGCTGGGCGGCGCTCATCGCGTCGCGCAGCAGCACGTAGTCCTCGATCTCGGCGCGCGAGAGCTGGCTGCTCACCTCGTCGAGACGCGACTTGTAGCGTTCGAGAGTGGTCAGCGCGACGTTCGCGCGTGAAAGGATCGCGTCGGGGTTCTCCACCACGCGACGCTGACCGCCGACATAGACGCTCACGATCGACATCGAGGAGCTCACCGAGATCACCGGCACGCCGGTCTGAATCGCGGTGCGCTCGGCGGCGCGATGCCGGGTCCCGGACTCCTCGGTCGGGATCGTCGGGTCCGGCATCAACTGGACGTTCGCTCGGACGATGCGCTTGCCGTCACCCGAGAGCACCACCGCGCCGTCCATCTTCGACAGTTCCCGGAGACGGGTGGGTGCGAACTCGATGTCGAGGTGGAAGCCGCCATCGCAGATCCGCTCGGTGTCGTCGTCGTAGCCGAGAACGATCAACGCTCCCGTCCCGCCGCGCAGGATCCGCTCGAGCCCGTCGCGCAGACCGGTGCCCGGCGCCACTCGTCGCAGGGCGGAACGGATCTGCTCACTGCGGCTGGGCTCAGCGATATCGGTGTCGGTCACCTGCACTAGGGTAGCGGTACGTGAAGACCTCATTCGTGCTGCCCGCAGACATCGAACCTGTGATCCGCGACCCCAAGGCGACGCCGCCCGGTCACCGGATCGATCTGCACCACAGCATGTGCTTCGGCTGTGGATCCGAGGCGCCCGTCGGCCTCCGCATCGAAGTGATCGCCGGCGAGGGGCTGACGGTGACTGCCGCGATGAAGGTCGAGGACTGGATGCAGGGCGGTCCCGGAGTGATCCACGGCGGCGTGCTCTCGGCCGCTTTCGACGAGGTGATGGGGACGTCGCCGCTGCTCCTGCGCAAGCCGGTGGTCACCGGGCATCTGGAGATCGACTACGCGAAGCCGATTCCGCTCGGATCGACCGTGCACTTCACCGGTGAGATCCTCGGCGGCGTCCGCCGCAAGGTCTACACCAGGTGCGTCGCGCACCTCGGCGATCCAGCGAATCCTGTGGCGGCCGCCCATGCGCTCTTCATCGCGATCGATCTCGAGAAGCACTTCTCCGGATACCGCGAACGCGCGGTCCACTCTCAGCATCAGAACGGCGCCTGAGCGTAGTCGTGGCGTGAGACCGCCGCGGACTGCGCCTCCAGCAGATTCGCGACGCGACTGATGCGGATTCCGCGCGGCAGTTCCTCGTCCTCCGACCCGGCCGGGATGATCGCGTGACGGAAGCCGAGCCGCTTGGCCTCGGCGACCCGCCGGGCGACCGATGGCACTCGGCGCACCTCGCCCGCCAAGCCGACTTCGCCGATCGCCACGGTCGACGACGGCACCGCCACGTCCTTGTGCGACGAGTAGAGGGCGAGGAAGATCGCCAGGTCGGCGGCGGGTTCGGTCACCTTCATGCCGCCGACCGTGGAGGCGTAGACCTCCTTGCTGCTGGCCTTGATCCCGGCGTGCTTCTCGGCGACGGCGAGCATCATCGCCACGCGCGCGGAGTCGAGTCCGGATACCGCGCGTCGTGGTGACGTCATCTGGGTGTCGTTGAGCAGCGCCTGGATCTGGCCGACCATCGCGCGCCGACCGTCCATCGCCACGAGCGCCGCACTCCCCGGAACGTCCGATTCGTGGTGGTGGACGAAGATCCCGGACGGATCGGTGACCTGATGGATGCCGTCGGCTCGCTGCTCGAAGCAGCCCACCTCGTCTGACGGCCCGAAACGGTTCTTGATGCCGCGAACCATGCGGAGAGACGAGTGCCGATCGCCCTCGAACGCCAGCACCACGTCCACCAGATGCTCCAGTGAACGGGGGCCGGCGACGTTCCCGTCCTTCGTCACGTGGCCCACCAGGATGACCGCGATACCGCTGGTCTTCGCCAGGGAGACCAGTGCCGTGGTGACGGCGCGGATCTGTGTCACGCCGCCGGTGACTCCGTCGGTTCCGGTCGCGACCATGGTCTGCACCGAGTCGACGATCAGCAGCGTCGGTGCCACCGCCTCGACGTGGCCGAGAACCGTCGCGAGGTCGGTCTCGGAGGCGAGGTAGATGTTCTCGTGCACCGCGGCGGTGCGTTCGGCGCGAAGCCGGACCTGACCGGCCGACTCCTCGCCGGTCACATACAGGGCGGTCTTGCCCTGCGCCGCCCAGTGTTTGACGGTCTCGAGCAGCAGCGTCGACTTGCCGACGCCCGGTTCGCCCGCCAGCAGGATCACGGAGCCGGGAACCACCCCGCGCCCGAGGACGCGGTCGAACTCGGCGATGCCGGTCGGGCACGAGCTCGCGGAGTCGGATGCGACCTCGGTGATCCGGACCGCGGGGCTCGACGGTGCGACGGACGTGGTGCCGGTGCGCGCGGCAGCGGCGGCCGGGGCGGATTCGGCGATCGTTCCCCATTCGCCGCACTCCGGACAGCGACCGAACCATTTCGCCACCTGGTGCCCGCACGCGGAGCACCGGAACACTGATTTCGCCTTAGCCATGCCGACTCCTACCCATGCCGTCCCCTGATCACGTCGTCACAGTAGGCCACGGCTACGACAAGAACGGCGCCCCGGTCACAGACCGGGGCGCCGTCGGAAGTGTCCGCGAAGGTCAGTTGCTCGCTTCGCTCTGAGCCTGATCGCCGACGTTGGAGCGCACGTCGAGGTTTCCGGCGTCGACCGGCGTCTCGATGGTGGTGGACACGGTCTCGATCTGCTTGCCGCTCAGGTCGTACACCGAGAAGTTGAAGGTCAGCGGGACGGTCAGGCCCGGTGCGACGGTGTCGCCGGCATTGGTCAGCTCGACCGCGAACCGGTGGCTGGAGTCCTCGCCCTCGACGGTCGGGCCGGCGATCAGACCCTGGGTCGGGCGGATCGTCGCGGGGTCCTGGCCGTCGGTGGCGGTCGGCGGCGTCATCTTGACGTTGCCGGTCTTGGCCGAGACGCTCTCCAGCTTGATGACGCGGGTCGCGCTGTCGTTCGCGACGCTGAAGGCGATGACGAAGGGGCCGCCGTCGCCGAACACCTGGTCGGCCTTGGCGACCGGGTACACCACGCGCGCATTGCGGATCGCGATCGACCCGTTGGACATCTCCTGGCCGTTGTAGTCCGACGGGGTCAGCGTGATGGTGCCGCCCGCGCCGTTGACGGCGGGCTCCTGATTGGCGGTCTGCGAGATCTTGCCCGCACCGCAGGCGGTGGTTCCCAGCGCGATGGCGATGCCGAGTGCGCCGACGGCAGCGGCCGAAGCCAGACGGCGGGTGGACCGATTGAGCACTGACACCATTTCCTCCGGGGTGGTCGTCGCGTTGTCCGCCGGTGATGCGAACTCTCACTACGCAGCGTAGTGGGCGGGGCCCGGAAAAGTTCCGCCGGGTCGCCAGATTGCCCTGATGATCTTAACGCCGCCGGTTTCCGTCGAGGCGGGCAACGGCGCTTCCCGAAGGGCTCCGCCGGGGCGCGAATACCGCCTTTCACCTGCTTTCACCCGGGTTGACCTGCACCGTTGGCGAAGGCTCTCGGGCCCGGCGTGTTAGACTGGTTACATTCGAAAGGGGCAGTGGACATTGAATTTCAAAGTTGGCGACACCGTTGTTTATCCCCATCACGGTGCTGCTCGAGTCGAAGACATCGTCATCCGGACCATCAAGGGTGAAGAGATCGAGTACCTGGTCCTGAAGGTTGCTGACGGTGACATGACGGTTCAGATTCCGTCCAGCAAGCTCGAATACGTGGGTGTGCGTGACGTCGTCGGACAGGAGGGCCTGGATCAGGTCTTCCAGGTCCTGCGGGCGCCGCATACGGAGGAGCCGACGAACTGGGCTCGCCGCTTCAAAGCGAACCAGGAGAAGCTGATCTCGGGCGACATCATCAAGGTCGCCGAGATCGTGCGCGATCTCTGGCGCCGCGAGCAGGATCGCGGGCTCTCGGCCGGTGAGAAGCGGATGCTGACCCGTGCTCGGCGCGTGCTGGTGGACGAGCTCTCGCTCGCTCAACACACCAACGACGAGAAGGCCGACAGCATGCTCGACGAGATCCTGGCCGCAGCGTCCTGACCGCAGAACTCCACGTCGCCGCGCTGATTCCGGCGGCGGGAATGGGAACGCGCCTCGGCGAGGCGGTTCCGAAGGCGTTCGTCGAGATCGACGGCGTCACCCTGCTGGAACTGAGTGCGGACGCTGCTCGTCGGTCGGGGGTGATCGACCGGATCGTGGTCGTCGCTCCGGCTGAATTGAGCGAACGTGCGCAGGCCCTCGTGCCGGACGCGGTGGTCGTCGCAGGTGGTGCGGAGCGCAGTGACTCCGTGCGGGCCGGGCTGGCCGCCGCCGGAGACGCCGAGCTGATCCTCGTCCACGACGCAGCACGCGCGCTCACGCCGCCCGAGCTGTTCGCCACCGTGGTGGCGGCGCTCCGCGACGGGGCGCGCGCGGTCGTTCCCGGGGTGCCGGTGGCCGACACCCTCAAACGCGTCGATCCGGCGGGGATCGTGCTCGACACTCCCGATCGCGCTGAACTCCGCGCCGTCCAGACGCCCCAGGGTTTCCGGGCCGACGTGCTGCGGGAGGCGCACCGCTCGAGCGGCGACGCCACCGATGACGCCGGACTCGTCGAGGCGCTCGGCATCCCGGTCCGGGTGGTGCCCGGTGACGCAATGGCGTTCAAAGTCACCACACCGTTCGACCTGGCGCTCGCCAGAATGATCACCGCACAGGAGCGTTGAAGAGTGACTGCGATGGATATGCGAGTGGGCGTCGGCACCGATGTGCATCCGATCGAGGCGGGGCGGCCGTGCTGGATGCTCGGCCTCTTGTTCGACGACGCCGACGGCTGCTCGGGCCACTCCGACGGCGACGTCGGTGTCCACGCGCTGTGTGACGCACTGCTGTCGGCCGCGGGTCTCGGCGACGTCGGCGCGGTCTTCGGCGTCGGACGCCCGGAGTGGGCCGGGGTCACCGGCGCCGCGATGCTCGCCCACGTGCGCGGACTGCTCGACGCGGAGGGCTTCGTCCCGGTGAACGCCGCCGTGCAGATCGTCGGCAACCGGCCGAAGGTCGGACCGCGTCGCGCCGAAGCGCAGCAGGTGCTCTCAGATCTGCTCGGGGCACCGGTCTCGGTGTCGGGCACCACCAGCGACGGGCTGGGTCTCACCGGCCGCGGCGAGGGGATCGCGGCGGTGGCCACAGCGCTGCTGACGCTCAAGTAGAATCGCAGGCCGTGACTCTACGCCTCTACGACTCGGCCACCCGCGAGGTTCGCGACTTCGTTCCCCTGCGTCCCGGAACGGCTTCGGTGTACCTCTGCGGTGCGACGGTCCAGGGGGTTCCGCACATCGGCCACGTCCGCAGCGGCATCGCTTTCGACGTGCTCCGCCGCTGGCTCGACTACCGCGGGCTCGACGTGCTCTTCGTCCGCAATGTCACCGACATCGACGACAAGATCCTCACCAAGGCGGCCGAGGCGGGCCGACCCTGGTGGGAGTGGGCGGCCACCCACGAGCGCGAGTTCACGCGAGCCTACGACGCACTGGGCGTGCTCCCGCCCTCGGCCGAGCCGCGCGCGACGGGCTTCATCACCCAGATGGTCGAGTACATGCAGCGGCTGATCGAGCGCGGTCACGCGTACTCGTCGGACGGGAACGTCTACTTCGACGTCCGCAGCCTCCCGGAGTACGGCAGCCTGTCCGGGCACCGGCTCGAGGATGTGCATCAGGGTGAGAGCGCCGGAACCGGCAAGCGCGACCCGCGCGACTTCACCCTCTGGAAGGCGGCGAAGCCCGGCGAGCCCGCGTGGCCGACGCCGTGGGGCGACGGTCGTCCGGGCTGGCATCTGGAGTGCTCGGCGATGGCCACCTCGCTGCTCGGCGCGGAGTTCGACATCCATTGCGGCGGAATGGATCTGATCTTCCCGCACCATGAGAACGAGATCGCGCAGAGCCACGGTGCGGGCGACGGGTTCGCGCAGTACTGGCTGCACAACGGCTGGGTCACGATGAGCGGCGAGAAGATGAGTAAGTCGCTCGGCAACGTCGTCGCGATTCCGGCGATGCTCGAGCGCGTGCGTGCCGTCGAACTGCGCTACTACCTGGGCAGCGCCCACTACCGCTCGATGCTGGAGTACTCGGAGGGCGCCCTGGCCGAGGCCGCGGCCGGCTACCGCCGGATCGAATCGTTCGTGCACCGCGTGGCAGACCGGGTCGGCCGTGTCGACGTCGGCGAGGTGAACGACGACTTCGCTGCAGCGCTCGACGACGACCTCGGCGTCCCCGCGGCGCTCGCCGCCGTGCACAACGCGGTTCGCGAGGGGAACACGGCGCTCGAAGCCGGCGACGGCGCTCGGGCGTTGGCGATCGCCGCGCAGGTGCGCGCGATGACCGCGGTCCTCGGAACCGACCCACTGGACCCGCACTGGACCGCGGCCGGCGCCGACGACGAGGCGCATGATGCGCTCGACGTGCTGATCAAGGCAGAATTGGACCGGCGGGCACAGGCCCGCGCCGCGAAGGACTGGGCGACGGCGGACGAGGTCCGCGACCGGCTCGCCGAGGCAGGCGTGGAAGTCACCGACACCCCCGACGGCGCCCAGTGGGCGCTCAAATCGAAGGAACACTGATGGCCGGAAATTCACAGCGGCGCGGCGCGACCCGGAAGACCGGGAGCAAGAAGGGCCAGGTCGTCGGCTCCGGCGGACAGCGCCGTCGCGGGCTGGAAGGCCGCGGGGCCACCCCGAAGGCCGTCGACCGCACGTACCACCCGGCGCACAAGAAGGCCAAGGCCGCCGCGAAGGCGTCGAACACCCGTCGTACGCACCGCAAGTCGGAGGACGGCGGCCCCGAGTACGTCGTCGGACGCAACCCGGTCGTCGAGTGCCTGCGTGCGGAGGTTCCCGCGACCGCGTTGTACGTGATGACCACCATCGACGCGGACGAGCGCGTCAAGGAGGCGGTGCACACCGCAGGCGACCGCGGCATCTCGATCCTCGAGGTCGGCAAGCCCGAGCTCGACCGCATGTCGCCGAACGGGCTCCACCAGGGCCTCGCGCTGCAGGTGCCGGAGTACCAGTACGCGCACCCGGAGGATCTGATGGCCGATGCGCTCGCCGGATCGTCGGCGCCGCTGCTGGTCGCCCTCGACAACATCACCGACCCGCGCAACCTCGGCGCGGTCATCCGCAGCGTCGCCGCGTTCGGCGGACACGGCGTGGTGATCCCACAGCGGCGCAGTGCGGGCATGACGGCCGTGGCCTGGCGCACCAGTGCGGGTGCCGCGGCACGACTGCCCGTCGCGACGACCCCCAATCTCAATCGCACCCTGCTCGACTGGGCGAAGAAGGGTGCGCAGATCGTCGGCCTCGACGCGGGCGGCGACGTCTCCCTCGACGACTACGACGGCACCGGGCCGACCGTGATCGTCGTCGGCTCGGAGGGCAAGGGACTCTCACGGCTGGTTCGCGAGAACTGCGACTCGATCCTGTCGATTCCGATCGCGAGCGACGTCGAGAGCCTGAACGCGTCGGTGGCTGCGGGTGTGGTGCTGTCGGAGTTCGCGAGGCAGCGCCGCATCGGCTGATCGGTCACGATCGCCGCGGTCGGGTCGCGGTCGTAGCCCGGTTGAATGACGATTGCGTCACTCCGGTTCCTACCGTTCAGTATTTGTTTACTAACGTGTAAGGAATGTTTGCTGGGAGTCCTGTGCGGTCGATGTGGGCGCAGTTGCGTTCGGGTCGACGCATCGAGTTCTCGGGCCGGATGTGGGCGCTCATCGTCGGGTTCCTGATCGGCTTCGTGATCCTCATCGAGGTCGTCGCGCGTCTGAATCACCTGCGCGGTCCACTCGACATGCTCATCACCGACCTGGTCGGGCGTCCGCAGATCGGTGAGATCAAGATCGCCGGCATGCTCCTCGCCCTGGTGTGCATGCCGTCAAGACTGCGGCTGCCCGTCGCCGGTGCCGCGGTCGGACTCGAGCTCGTCTGGAACATCCAGCGGCTGATCGTCGGCAACGCGCCGACCGTCGGCAACGGCATCCTCTTCGCGCTGATCGGCACGGCCGCGTTCGCCGGCTGGCGGCTGCGCGGCTCCGAGCAGGCCGGCACCCTCAAAGCCGTCGGCCTCGGGTTGCTGCTGATCGTGATGGGCCGCGTCGGCGACGTGTGGCTGGTGCTGTCGAGCCGGGCCAACCCGAACGTCTTCGACGAGTACGTCGAGCTGGCGGACCGGGCCCTCGGCAGTCCGTCGTGGGCCATCGGCTCGGTGGTCAACGGCACGCCGTGGCTCACCGAGGTCCTCAGCAAGGTCTACGTGTACCTACCGGTCGCGGCCGCGGTGATCGCCTTCTTCCAGCTGCGCAACAGTGCGCGCGACGGCTTCCCACGGCACCACATCGTCCGGACCTTCCTGCTGATCGGTCTGATCGGACCGCTGATCTACTTCCTGTTCCCGGTGGTCGGGCCCACGTATGCGTTCGGGCACGAGCTCGCGGGCGCCGGTTGGCAGGACGTGTGGCCCCTGCAACTGCCGGTCATCGGCGATCCGACCGCGCTGTACTACAACCAGGGCGTCGCCCGTAACTGCATGCCGAGCCTGCACACCGCGTGGGCGATGTGCATCTTCCTGCACGGCTGGCGGGGACCGTTGGTGTCGAAGGCGTTCGGCGCGTTCTGGCTGGTGTGCACCACCGGTGCGACGCTCGGCTTCGGCTTCCACTACGCGATCGACGTGCTCGCGGGAGCGATCTTCACCCTCACTCTCGAGTCCGCGCTGACCCGCCCGGAGCTGGGCTGGTCGAGGCATCGGCTCGCGGTGATCGCGTTCGGTTCCGCGGCCTTCTCGGGACTCCTGCTGTCGACTCGGTACCTGGCGGTCCAGATGTCCGACAGCGGCGTCGTCGGCGGACTCGCGCTGATCGCCACGGTGCTCGCCGTCGCCGCGGCCTTCCTGACCATCGAGATGCATCCCGGCCGCGATCAGACCCCGGCCGACGGACTGCCCGCCGAGCCCGGAGCGATCGGACGCAAAGCGCGTGAGCTGGCCGCAGCGGCGCGGTCGTTGGCCGGTGAGGCGTCGGCGGCCGTCACCCGCGAGGTGAAGAAGGCCGGTTCGTCCAAGCTCTGAGCACGCTGTCGGTGGCGAGCAGGATCAACGCCACCCAGACGATGCCGAAGCCGATCCAGCGTTCGGGCGGCAGTTGCTCTCCGAGCACCAGCACCGCGCACAGCAACTGCATGATCGGTGTGATGAACTGAATCAGCCCGATCGTGACCAGGGGGATCCGTCGTGCCGCGGCGGCGAACAGCAGCAGCGGCACGGCGGTGGCTGCGCCCGAGAAGATCAGCAGCGCGGTGTGTCCGGCGCCGTCGCCGAAGGTGAGGCCCGCCGGGGTGAACGCCACGACCACCAGGATCACGACGGCGGCGGGCGAGAGGATCGCCGTCTCGAGGGAGAGGCTGTGGAGGGCGGGCAGCGTGTCGCCGACCTTCTTCTTCACCAGCCCGTACAGCGCGAACGTTCCGGCGAGGGCCAGAGCGGTCGTGGGAAACGTCCCCGCGGCGAGGGCGAGATAGGCCCCGGCGACGACGCCGACCGCGACCGCCGCCCACTGCAGCGGACGCAGTCGTTCCCGCAGCACCACCACGCCGAGCGCGACGGTGGCCAGCGGATTCAGGAAGTAGCCCAGTGCGGCGTCGCTGGTGTGGCCCGAGGTCACCGCGGCCACGTACACGATCCAGTTGCCTGCGATGAGCAGAGCCGCGGCGGTCACCCCCGCCAGCAGGCGCGATTGTCGGCGCAGCGGCTTGATCCACGACCAGTCGCGCATGAACGCCAGGGCGGCCACACACAGCACCAGCGTCCACAGGATCCGGTTCGCGAGGATCTCCCACGGCCCGGCGGGCAGCATCGCATCGAAGAGGAGGGGGAACAGACCCCAGATCGCGTAGGCGCCGAAGCCTGCGAGGACCCCGCGGGTGTTCACCGGGTGCGCACGCCGATGCCGGCGGCGGCCAGGGCGGTGCGGACACGGCGGGCGTGTTCGACGGCGCCGGGGGTGTCGCCGTGCAGGCAGACCGAGTCGACCGAGACCTCGACCGTGCTGCCGTCGACGGCCAGGATCCGCCCCGTCTGCACCAGGTCGACGACGCGGGCGGCCACCGCGTCCGGGTCGGTGACCAACGCGCCCGGCTCGGAGCGGGGGACCAGGGTGCCCGCAGCGGTGTAGCCGCGGTCGGCGAAGGCCTCCCGGATCACGCCCAGTCCGGCGTCGAGCGCGAGCCGCTCGGCTTCCGATCCGGGCAGGCACATCAGCGGGAGCCCCGCTGATGCGACGGCGTCGACCACCGCGCCCGCCTGGACGGTGTGGTGCACGATCGCGTTGTAGAGCGCGCCGTGCGGCTTCACGTATTCGACTGCACCGCCGACCGATTCGGCGAGCGCCCGCAGTGCGCCGATCTGGTAGGTCAGGTCGGCGAGGAGGTCCGCCGGCGCGACGTCCATGAACCGTCGGCCGAATCCGGCGAGGTCGGGGTAGGAGACCTGGGCGCCGATCCGGACGCCGGCGGCGACCGCCTCACGGCACGTCGACAGCAGCTCGCTCGGCGTTCCGGCGTGGAAGCCGCAGGCGACGTTCGCGCTCGTGACCAGTTCGAGCATGGCCGGGTCGTCGCCGACGCCTTCGCCGAGGTCGGCATTGAGGTCGATGACGCGTGAAGGCATTGGCACGGTTTCGATGGTAGTGATGCGGCTGCGCGTCAGGCACAGACACTAGGGTCGTTGCCATGGCAGTAATGGACACTGTGGTTCAGACCGCCGACGGCGCGGTCGACGGCAAGCGCGGTCGCGGTGGGCGGCGCGGCACCATCTCCTGGCGGGGCATCCCGTTCGCCGAGCCCCCGGTGGGGCAGTACCGGTGGCGCGCACCGCGTCCGGTCGCACCCTGGCCGGGTGTCCGCGAGTGCTACGACTACGGTCCGGCGCCGGTGCAGGAGAAGCTCTTCACCGCCCGCGGTGCCGGACGGTTCCAACCGCGCAGCGAGGACTGCCTGACCCTGAACGTGTTCGCCCCGTCGACCGTGTCGGTGACGCCGCGCCCGGTGATGGTCTTCAACTACGGCGGCGCGTACATTCTGGGCGGCACGTCGACGCCGATATACGACGGGTCGTACCTGGCGCGGGCGCGCGATGTGATCGTGGTGACGGTCAACTACCGGTTCGGTCCGTTCGGCTTCCTGGATTTCAGCGACTACTCGACGGACGACCGCCGGTTCGACACCAACCCCGGACTGCGGGACATGGTCGCCGGACTGGAATGGGTGAAGCGGAACATCGCGTCGTTCGGCGGCGACCCCGACCGGGTCACCGTCTTCGGCGAGAGCGCGGGCGGTTCGGCGGTGCTGACGCTGCTGTCGACACCGGCCGCGGAAGGCCTGTTCGCCGGGGCCATCTCGCAGAGCCCGGCACCCGACCTGGTGGTGAGCAAGGAGAACGCGCGACTGTTCGCCGACGAGTTCGTCCGGCTGCTGATGGATCCGACCCGACGCCGGGGCCCCGAGCGCGATGAGCCGCCGCTCGATCCGGCGGTCGTGGCGCGGGTGCTCGCCGGCGCCTCGGCCAAGGAACTGCTGCGCACCGGCAACAAGCTGATCGGCTTCACCCGCGGTGCCCGGCTGACCGATCCGATTCCGTTCGCCCCGGTGATCGACGGCGAGTACCTGCCGCAGCACCCGCTCGAGGCCGCCCGTGACGGCAACACGATGTCGGTGCCGACGATCATCGGCAACAACAAGGACGAAGGCGAGCTGTTCGCCAGGTTCTGGGACATCCTGCCCGACAGTGAGCAGGCGCTGGTCGGCCTCGGTGACACCGACGACCACGATCTGCTGCAGAGCCTGTATCCGGTGAAGCGGCGCGATGTGCTCATCGCCGCCGACGCGACGTTCTGGACGCCGACCATCCGTTTCGCCGGTCATCACAGCGCGCACGCTCCGACGTACGTCTACCGGTTCGACTACGCACCATTGCTGCTGCGGGCCAGCGGGATCGGCGCCACGCACGCGACCGAACTGCTCGCGGTGTTCGGCACCTACCGGGATCCGATCGGCGTCGGTCTGGCCGCCGCGGGCAGTTGGGGCTCCACCAAGCGGATCACCGCGACGATGCAGTCGAAGTGGAGCTGGTTCGCCCGTACCGGCCGGCCCGCTCCCGACTGGCCGCGTTATTCGCGCGACGACCGTCGAGTGATGGTGCTCGACGACCCGACCCGCATCGAGCTCGATCCGCACGGCGACCGCCGCGCGGCATGGGACCGCGTCCACCTGGGTGAGCCGGGATGAGACGGCTCGCGACGTTCGCCGTCGTCTGCGCGGCCGCCGGTGTGCTGGCCGGCTGCTCCGGCGGCGGCAGCGATTCGGCGGCGGCCTCGTCGTCCGCCCCGATGCCCGTGACGTCCACGACGCTCGGGAGTTCCGACCTCACGCCGACGCCGGTGCTCCCGCCGCCGTACATCGCCTCGGCGACCTGGGCCGAGACGGAGGTCGGGCCGAGTCTCCAGATCGCGCCGACGCCCAACGGCCGAAAGGTCTCGTCGCCGACCGCGGGCGACGAGGCGTGGCGCGAGGTGCTGAGGATCGAGCCGAACGCCGATACCCCGGGGATGAAGGCGCAGTTCGACTGCCACTGGACCTTCGCCCGCATCGTCCAGCCGGACAAGCCGACCTGGAACATCGAACCGAACCGCCCCGTCGTCACCCCGGACGAGATGATCGCGACCCGGTGCAACCCGGGCGCTCCGGAGGAGTAGGCGAGGGCAGTGGTCGCCGTTCCTCTGGTTGAGCGCGCGGAGCGAGTCGAAACCGACAGTCACCCAGGCTGATTCAGTCCCGCGCTCGCATCCCCACGATCCGGCAGATCACGTAGATCACGAACGAGATGGTCGTGACCATCACCGAGATCGGGAGCTCCGGGGCCAGGGAGAGGATCAGGCCGCCGATGGCCGAGATCTCGGCGAAGACGATCGAGAGAACCACCACGACCGTCGGGTTGGCGGAGAGCCGCACGGCCGCGGCGGCGGGAGTGATGAGCAGGCTCATCACCAGCAGGGCGCCGATGATCTGCACGCCCTGCGCGGCGGCGAGGCCGACGAGGATCGCGAAGACCACCGACAGGAGTCGGACCGGAACACCGGAGGCCGCTGCCACGCGTGGGTCCAGGCTCGCGAACAGCAGCGGACGGTAGATGATCGCGTAGACCACGATCACGACCACCGCCGTGATCGACACCGCGATGAGACCGTCCCGGCCGACGCTGACGACCTGCCCGGTCAGCAGCGCGAACCCGGTCCCGACGCGCCCGTACAGGCTCAGGAACAGCACGCCCAGACCCAGACCGAACGCCATCACGGCGCCGATCACCGAGTCCCGCTCGCGTGCTCGGCGTCCGAGCAGGCCGAACACGGCGGCGGCGATCACCGCGCCGATCACGCCGCCGATGTTCACTCCGACGCCGGCCAGCAGGGCGGCCGCGGCACCGGTGAACGACAGCTCCGACGCGCCGTGCACCGCGAAGCTCATCTGCCGGGCGACGATCATCGGTCCGAGGAGGCCGCCGATCAGCCCCAGCAGGGCGATTGCGAGCATCGACTGCTGGACGAATCCGCGGGACAGCAGATCGGCGGTCTGCGAGAAGTCCCAGAAGTTGCCCATGTCGGCGGCGAGCACAGTCGTCGTCGGTGCGGTCACAGATCCTCCCCGGCGACGACGAAGCCGGCATCGGTGCCGAGCGCGTCGCCCGGATACGGGTGTGTGACGCAGTGGTGGTCGTCCTCGCCGCCGATCACGACGAGCCGTCCGCCGATCCGCAGCACCTCCACGGGGCTGCCGTACAGCTCGGTCAGGGTCTGAGTGTTCATCACATCTTCGACGGGGCCGATCCGGAACGAGCCGCCGGCCAGATAGAGGACGCGGTCGACGAAGGGGAGTACCGGATTCAGCTCGTGCGTCACGAATAGGACGGCGGTGCGGTCACGGCGACGACGCGCGTCGAGCAGATCCACGACCACCTGCTGGCTGGCGAGGTCGAGACTGGCCAGCGGCTCGTCGCACAGCAGGACCGCGGGATCGCGGGTGAGGGCCTGGGCGATCCGCAGACGCTGCTGCTCGCCGCCGGAGAGCAGTCCGAGCGGACGGTCGGCGAACCGGGCGGCGCCGACTTGCTCGAGTGCGGCGTCGACCGCGGCGCGGCGGTGCGACATCCCGCGCAGTCCGATGCCCCAGCGTGAGCCGTCGACGCCGAACCCCACGAGGTCGCGGCCGCGCAGCATCATCGTGTCGGAGTCCTCGGCGTGCTGCTGCGGCACGTAGCCGACGGACCCGTCCGCGGTGATCGAACCCGAGGTCAGCGTGGTCTGTCCGAGGATCGCGCGGAGCAGGGAGGTCTTGCCCGAGCCGTTCGGTCCGAGGACGGCGACGAACTCGCCGGGCGCGATGTCGAGATTCAGACCGCTCCACAGCGTGCGGTTCCCGTACGACAGCCCCACGTCGGTGAACCGCAGCACCGGGTCGATGGCGAGGTCGGGGCCGGTCATGCGTCGAGCGCCTTGGCGAGGGCGTCGATCTGGCCGCGCTGCCAGACCACGTAATCGGTGACGCCGGCCGGCAGGGTCTCGGTGAAGTCGACGACCGCGACCTTCGCCTTCCGTGCGGTCTGGAGGATCGCCTCGGTGCTGGGGTCGACGGCCTGGGTGTTGTAGATCAGGGCCTTGGCGCGGTGCTGGTTCAGCAGATCGTCGAACTTGGCGCGGTCGGCGGCCGACGGCGACTGACCCTGCTCGACGGCGTCGACGAAGCCCTCCGGCGCGATGTCGACGAGCCCCGCGTCGGTGAGGATCGCGGCGGCCAGTGGCTCGGTGGAGGCGACCTGCGTGCCGTTGTGCTTCCGCTTGATGTCGGTGAGCGAGGCGCGGAGGCCGTCGATCTGCGTCACGAACGCCGCGGCGCGCCCACGGTAGTAGTCGGCGTTGACCGGGGCGATCGCGGCTAGCTGCTCGGCGATGGCGTTCGCGGTGTCGGAGACGGCGGCGAGGTCG
Organism: Gordonia neofelifaecis NRRL B-59395; assembly: GCF_000192435.1. Taxonomy (GTDB): domain Bacteria; phylum Actinomycetota; class Actinomycetes; order Mycobacteriales; family Mycobacteriaceae; genus Gordonia; species Gordonia neofelifaecis. The sequence goes on along the minus strand of NZ_AEUD01000006.1, from coordinate 95,713 downwards.
TAGAAGACGTGCTCGTTACCGCGCGTCTTGTCGGCGCGCACGTCGGCGGCCACCACCTTGCGGCCCTGCGCGTCGGCGGCGGCGTCCTCCATGAACTGGTCGTAGTGGTCACCGTTCATCACGATGAGATTCGCGTCCTGGACGCGCGCGGTGTCGGCGCTCGACGGCTCGAACTCGTGCGGGTCGCCGTCGGGCGAGGTGTAGAGCGCGCTCACCTCGGCGTGCTCACCGCCGACGGCGCTCGCCACCGAGGCCCACACGTCGGTCGAGGCGACGACCACCGGTTTGTCGGTGGGCGCCGGGCCGCCATCGCTTCCGCTGCACGCGGTCGCCACGACCGCTACGAGGAGCGCGAGCGGTGCCAGGAATGCGCGTCGCGCCGACCCGGTCTTCATCATGCAGAGCCGCCTTCGAGAGATAATGAAAATCGTTACCGGCAGAGTGTATTACCGGACGGTCGGGATTGTCGAAGCAATGCCTGCCTGCGCATATGTCGACTGGGACCGATCTCGCACAGATCTGCGGCCCCCGCCGGTCCGCGGATTCATTACGCTGGAGGCATGACCGTCGGCCCTGTTCCGAGACGCATCGCCCTGATCTCGGTGCACACCTCCCCGTTGGCGCAGCCGGGCACCGGCGACGCGGGCGGCATGAACGTCTACGTCTGGCAGACGGCGACGCGTCTGGCGCGCCGCGGCGTCGAGGTGGAGATCTTCACGCGCGCCACGTCGTCGGCGGACGAACCGGTGGTCGCGGCGGCGCCCGGCGTCACGGTGCGCAATGTGGTCGCGGGGCCGTTCGACGGCCTCGACAAGCGTGATCTGCCCAGCCAGCTGTGCGCGTTCTCGGCCAACGTCCTGCGCGCCGAAGCGGCGCAGGACCCCGGCTATTACGACCTGATCCATTCGCACTACTGGCTCTCGGGTCAGGTCGGGTGGCTCGCCCGTGACCGCTGGGGTGTGCCGCTGGTGCACACCGCGCACACCCTCGCCGCGGTGAAGAACGCCTCGCTCGCGGTCGGCGACGCCGCCGAGCCGATGCTCCGGGTGGTCGGCGAGCAGCAGGTGGTCGATGAGGCGGATCGCCTCGTCGCGAACACTGCGACCGAGGTGACCGAGCTCGTCGACATGTACGGCGCCGATCCCTCGCGCATCGACGTCGTGGTGCCCGGCGCCGACCTCGATCGCTACTCGCCCGGCGACCGCGCGGCGTCGCGAGCCGAACTCGGACTCGGCGCCGACGACGTGCTCGTCACCTTCGTCGGACGGATCCAGCCGCTCAAGGCGCCCGACGTCCTGGTGTCGGCGATGGCACCGCTGATCGCCGCCGACTCGACCGGCCGGCTGCGCGTGCTGGTGGTCGGCGGACCGTCCGGCAGCGGCCTGGCACAGCCCTCGGCACTCATGGACCTGGCGAAGCGGCTCGGTGTCGCCGACCGCGTCGCCTCCCCCCCGCCGCAGCCGCCGGAGAGGCTGGTGCACGTCTACCGGTCGTCGGACCTGGTCGCGGTGCCGAGCTACTCGGAGAGCTTCGGCCTGGTCGCCATCGAGGCGCAGGCCTGCGGGATCCCGGTGATCGCGGCGCGCGTCGGCGGCCTGGGAGTGGCCGTCGACGACGGTCGTACCGGCGTGCTCGTCGACGGCCACGACACCGAGGTCTGGACCGCCCGGCTCGCCGAACTCGTAGCCGACCCGGCTCGACGGGCGGCGATGGGCCGCGAGGCCGCGCGGCACGCGCAGCAGTTCTCCTGGGAGCACACCACCGACGCGCTGCTCGACAGCTACGGGCGCGCGATCACCGCATTCGGCGGCAATGTGAAGCCGGACTCCGGCCGCTTCGGGCTGCGCCGCTGGAGGAATCGAGCGAGGGTGTTGGCATGAACGCGGATCAGACCGTCGCGGCGTTGGCCGCGGCGCTGGACGAGACCGGGATCGAGTACTCGCGGAAGTCGTCGGGCGGCGCCAAGTCGGAGCACTTCGTCCTCGAGCTGCCCGGCGAGCGGAAGCTCAAGACCACGGTGCTCCTGACCGCGGGGGCGCACGGCGTTCGCGTGGAGGCGTTCGTCTGCCGTCGTGCCGACGAGAACTTCGAGGCTGTCTACAAGTACCTGCTCAAGCGGAACCGCAGGCTGTACGGCGTTGCGTACACCCTCGACAACGTCGGCGACATCTATCTCGTCGGGCGGATCTCGGCGGACGCACTGACCCGCACCGAGGTGGATCGTGTGCTCGGCCAGGTCCTGGAGGCCGCGGACGGCGACTTCAACCAGATCCTGGAGATCGGCTTCCTGACGTCGATCAAACGGGAATGGGCCTGGCGCAAGGCGCGCGGCGAGTCGATGCGCAACCTCGCGGCGTTCGAGCACTTGATCGACGAGGACGACCTCCCGGAGATCGCGCCGCTCGACGACCCCGACGCGCAGCCGGTCTGGAGCGTCGACGAACCCGGCGCGAGTCCGTCGTAGCGCCCGACGCGAGGGTGCGAAGGTCCGCCCGGCCTCGCCAGCCTCGCCAGCCTGATCGACTAGCCCCGGCGCGCAAGCGCCGCGGCGTTATCGAGATCCGCACGCTGACGGACTAAAGCTGTCGTTCGGTGCCACCAGGAGACACCTAACGACAGTCTTGATCTCGTCACTCACTTCGTTCGCAGGTCTCGACACGCTCGCTCACTTCGTTCGCGGGCTACTGAGGCCACCCTGCAGGCGCACGCGCTCCCCAACAGCCGAAGCGGTAATAGGACAAGAATCTCGACGAGACCCACGCCGCCACAGGACAACACCGTCCTCCGCGTCCCCGCCATCACATCTGATGGACACATGGTCCACGAACAGTCCTCACGGGGACGCGCAGGTCACCAGCGCAGGTCGGTCGAGCAGCCCGCGAACGAAGTGAGCGAGCGTGTCGAGACCTGCGTCGTGGCAGCGTGCGGAGCCTCGGTACGCCGTGGCGTTGCGTGCCCGGGCTACTGAGACAAGCCTGGGTGAAGGCCGGGGAAGCCGAAAAGCGTGGAAAGTCGGGTCGGACCCTCGCGCCATCGGGTCGGGCGCCAGGCCCTGCACGCGCGATGCGCCGGCTGTGCTGGTAGACGTCCGACACCTATGTGGTGCCCGGGCGCGGATATGCGAAACTAACCGTCATGAGCAACGGCACCCTGATTCTGATGCGGCACGGCGAGAGCGAATGGAACGCGTCCAACCAGTTCACCGGCTGGGTCGACGTCGCGCTGACCGAGAAGGGTCGCGCCGAGGCGGTGCGCGCGGGTGAGTTGCTCGTGGAACACGATCTGCTCCCCGACGTGCTGTACACCTCGCTGCTGCGTCGCGCGATCATCACCGCGCAGATCGCGCTGGACACCGCGGACCGTCACTGGATTCCGGTGGTCCGCGACTGGCGGCTGAACGAGCGTCACTACGGTGCGCTGCAGGGCCTGAACAAGGCGGAGACCAAGGCCAAGTACGGCGACGAGCAGTTCATGCTCTGGCGCCGCAGCTACGACACCCCGCCGCCGGCGATCGAGGCCGACGGCGAGTACAGCCAGGTGGGCGATCCGCGCTACGCCGGCATCGAGGTGCCGCTCACCGAGTGCCTGCAGGATGTCGTCAAGCGTCTGATCCCGTACTACACCGAGGCGATCGAGGCCGATCTCCGCGCGGGTAAGACCGTGCTGGTGGCGGCGCACGGCAACTCGCTGCGTGCCCTCGTCAAGCACCTCGACGGGATCTCCGACGCGGACATCGCGGAGCTGAACATTCCGACCGGAAACCCCCTCCGCTACGACCTCGACGAGAACCTCCGACCGGTCACCGCGGGCGGCGTGTACCTGGATCCCGAGGCGGCGGCCGCGGGCGCGGCAGCCGTTGCGGCGCAGGGCAATAAGTAGCCGCACCGACACATGGCGGGGCATGTGTGGCCTGCGCTACATTGGTGTGTATGACTGACGGTACTCTTGAGGTGACTCACCTGTCGGTGCAGGAGCGCTACCGCGCGGATCTGACCGACGGTGAGGGGCAACCGGTCGAGGTCGGGTACATCGACTACACGCAGGACGGGGATCGGCTCGCGCTGACGCACACCGTCGTATTCGAGCGTTTCGGCGGTCGTGGATTCGCCGCGCAGCTCGTGAAACACGTCCTCGACGACGTCCGCGCCAACGGACAGCGTGTGGTCCCCGTCTGTTCGTACGTGCAGAAGTACGTGGAGAAGCATCCGGAGTACTCCGACATCGTCGTCTCCTGATTCGAGCGCTCGCGTTCACCTGTCCGCAACCCAGGCGAACCGGGTGTGAACGCACATCGAATACTGCCCGCCCGGGCTGCGAACACCTGTCGATCCGACGTAAGCTTCGGGATGTGTCCGGGTGCCGGACACATTCTGTTGGAATGTCGTTGAGGCGAAGCAGGGAGTCGTGCGGCGGAAGACCAGGTTGCGGTGAACACTCGGACGGACGAATCGGGGTCGGAGGACACGCCCCTCGAAGACCTGGTGATCGTCGACACGAACCGATCGCGGCCGGATCTGCTCGGTCTGATCGTCGCGCACACCACGACCGGCATCGTCGCGGTCGACGAGTTCCACAACGTCGTCCTCTATAACAAGCGGGCCACCGAACTGGGCATGGTTCGCGATGTCCTCGCCGACGGGGTCGCGGAGGCCGTCACCGAGGTGTTCGTGACCGGCATCGACCGGCACTTCGACTTCGTCCCGCCGCATTCCTCACTGGGCTTCCTCTCGACCGGGCGCACCATGCCGCGACAGGTGGAGAACGTCCGGTGCATCGCGCGCCTGGCGTCCCGCGACGGTGTGCGATACGCGCTGATCTTCGGCGACGACGACTCGACGAATCAGCGCGTGGAGGCCACCAGGCGCGACTTCGCCGCCAACGTCTCCCACGAATTGAAGACGCCGCTGGGCGCGATCAGCCTGATGGCCGAGGCGATGCTCGAATCGCGCGACGATCCGGAGGCGGTCGAGCACTTCGGCAGGCGCGTGCTCAAAGAGGCCACGCGGATGGGCTCGCTGGTCAACGAGTTGATCGGGCTGTCGCGGCTGCAGGAGGGCCGGATTCCCGAATTCCAGGCCGTCGACGTCGACTCGCTCGTGGACGACGCCGTCGCAGCCGCGGGGGTGTCCGCAGAAGTCGCGGAGATCGAGTTGGTCGCCGACCAGCCCAGCGGTCTGCAGATCCAGGGCGACCGGACCCTGTTGCTGACCGCGCTGTCGAATCTGCTGGTCAACGCGATCAATCACTCGCCCGCCGGTGAGATCGTCTCGGTGAGCCGGAAGTCGGTGACGATGGAAGACCAGGAGATGGTCGCCATCGCGATCACCGACCGCGGCATCGGCATCGCGCCCGCCGATCAGCAGCGGGTGTTCGAACGATTCTTCCGCGTCGACAAGGCGCGGTCACGAGCGACCGGCGGCACCGGACTCGGGCTGGCGATCGTGAAGCACGTGGCGGCCAGCCATGGCGGCCACATCGGATTGTGGAGTCGGCCGGGAACCGGATCGACCTTCAGCCTGTACATCCCCATCGACCCAGCCGCATCGGACGTCACCGGGTCGACGAACGCAGAGGAACAGACGAGTTGACCCACGTACTGATTGTCGAAGACGAGGAATCGCTGGCCGACCCGTTGGCCTTCCTGCTCCGCAAGGAGGGGTTCGAGGCGAGCATCGTCAACGACGGCTCGGAAGCGGTCTCGACCTTCGAGCGGGTGAACCCCGACATCGTCCTGCTCGATCTGATGCTGCCCGGAGTCTCCGGCACGGAGATCTGCAAGACCATCCGAGCCAAGTCCGCGGTGCCGGTCATCATGGTGACCGCGCGCGACAGTGAGATCGACAAGGTGGTCGGACTCGAACTGGGCGCCGACGACTACGTCACGAAGCCGTACTCCGCCCGTGAGCTCATCGCCCGGATCCGCGCGGTCCTGCGGCGCGGGGGAGTGGTCGCCGACGACGAGGACGCGGCGATCGGCGTCGTCGAGGTCGGGCCGGTCCGGATGGACGTCCAACGGCACACGGTCACCGTCGCGGGCACGGAGGTGACCTTGCCGCTCAAGGAGTTCGATCTCCTCGAGTACCTGCTGCGCAACTCCGGTCGCGTTCTCACCCGCAGCCAGTTGATCGATCGGGTGTGGGGTGCCGACTACGTCGGTGACACGAAGACCCTCGACGTCCACGTCAAGCGACTGCGGTCGAAGGTGGAGCCGGATCCGTCGCAGCCGCGGCACCTGATCACCGTCCGAGGGCTGGGTTACAAGTTCGAGCCGTGACGCGGAGCGTCAGGTCGAGCCGACTTCCGAGGCCGAAGGCCGAGGCGTCGGTCGAGACCGGGCGAGTCGCGCTGGGTCACGAGGGGTTTCGACTCGCTCCGCTCGCTCAACCAGCGGGTGGTCGCGCTGGATCACCAGGGTTTCGGACTCGCTCAACCAGCGAGTCGCCACGCCGGATCACCCGAGTCCACCGCGCTGGTACTTGATGTCCGTCTCGCGGCGGGAGGTCGCGGCGGCGGTCGCCGGATGGACGGCGACTAGGCCGAGCTCGTTGCGTCGACGACAGGCGGCGGCGAGGATCTCGTAGGCCGGCGCGCCGATCAGCGCGATCAGCTCCGGCCGATAGGACTCGAACACCTGCTTGGCGCCGGTGTGCGCCTCCGGCGATCCCGAGCAGTACCAGTCGAGGTCATGTCCGCCCGCGCCCCACCCGCGGCGGTCGAACTCGGTGAGCGTGGTGGTGAGGATCTCGGTGCCGTCGGGCCGAGTGACCCACTCCTGCTCGCGGCGCATCGGCAGTTGCCAGCACACCTCGGGTTTCACGGTCAGCGGTTCGAGGCCGTTGCGCAGCGCCATGGAGTGCAGCGCGCAGCCCGCGCCCCCGGCGAATCCGGGGCGGTTGAGGAAGATGCATGCGCCGTCGTGCAGTCGGGTCTTGAGCGAGGGTTCGTTCTCGAGGTCATCGGCCTCCTCCAGGTAGCCGTCGGGCCCGAGCGGGTCGGGGCCGGACCCCTCGTCGTAGAACTCCCAGTCCGCTCGCGTCAGCTGCGCCATCCCGGCGGCCAGCGTGGCGCGGTCCTCGTCGTCCGTGAGGTAGGCGCCGTGCGTGCAGCAGCCGTCCGACGACCTGCTCGCGATGATTCCGTGACACGCCGGAGTGCCGAAGACGCAGTTCCACCGTGACAGCAGCCACGTCAGGTCGGCGCGGATCAGATGCTCGTCGTCGTCGGGGTCCGCGAACTCGTACCACTCGCGCGCGAAGCCGAGCGGGACCTCGGGAACGGGGGCGTTCCGCTTCTTCTTGCCGGGCTTCTTCTTGGCGCCACTCACGGTTGTTCCTCCATCGATTCAACGCCCCACCGTAGTCCTTCGGGTCGCGCCGAGGCTCACGGCGCAGTAATTTTGATCGGGTGCGACTAGGAGTGCTCGACGTGGGCAGCAATACCGTTCATCTGCTGGTCGTCGACGCGCATCGGGGCGGACATCCGACCCCGATGAGCTCGACGAAGGCGGTCTTGCGGCTGGCGGAGGAGATCGACGCGTCGGGGCGGATGACCAAGAGCGGGGCTGAGGCGCTCACGTCGACCGTCGAGGACTTCACCCGGATCGCCAAGGCGTCCGGCTGCGAGCAGGTGATGGCGTTCGCGACATCGGCGGTTCGGGACGCCACCAACACCGACCAGGTGCTCGACCAGGTCAAGCGGGCCTCCGGCTTGACCGTCGAGGTCCTCGAGGGCGTCGACGAGGCGCGGCTCACTTCGCTCGCGGTGCGTCGCTGGTACGGCTGGAGCGCGGGTCGGATCCTCACCTTCGACATCGGCGGCGGCAGCCTGGAGATGACGAACGGCGTCGACGAGGAGCCGGATGTCGCGCTGTCGCTGCCGCTCGGCGCGGGCCGCCTGACGCGCGACTGGCTGCCCGGCGACCCGCCGAGCAAACGCCACGTCTCCGTGCTCCGGGACTGGCTGGATGCGGAGCTCAAGGTCGCAGCGAAGGAACTCCGGGCGGCGGGCAAGCCTGATCTGGCCGTGGGTTCGTCGAAGACCTTCCGCTCGCTCGCACGGCTCACCGGTGCCGCACCGTCGGGCGCCGGTCCCCGCGTCAGACGAACGCTGACGGTGAGCGGACTGCGCCAGTTGATCGCCTTCATCTCACGGATGACGGCTGCCGATCGCGCCGACCTCGAGGGCGTCAGCGCCGACCGTGCGGCGCAGATCGTCGGCGGCGCTCTGGTGGCGGAGGCGGCGATGCGGGCCACCGGTGTGGATACACTTGAAATCTGTCCGTGGGCTCTGCGTGAGGGCGTCATTCTCCGTCGCCTGGATGCGGAGCCGGCCGGAGCGATGACCAGCACCGGCTAGCCGATCGACGTCGGTGCGGGCCTCCCGGGGGACACTCGGGCACGACAACCAGGCAGATCGACGTTGAGACGAGGGGTGCCCCAGGTATGGCGAAGGAATCCGAACCACGCGCGAAGCCGATCACGGTCTCGGAGCTGATCGCGCGCTCCGAATCGAGCGGATCGGCGTTCCCGAAGTCTGATGAGGACGACCGTCCGACCCGGCGGGTGATCGGTGCGTCGGGCATGCCGTCGCACACGCCATCGGAGCGCGATGCCAATGCGGTCACCGGGATCATCCCGGTCGTCGACGACTCCTCGCTCGAACCGGTGCCCTCGGACGACCTGCTCGGCGTCGACCTGCCGCCGCTCGAGTACCGCACGTCGACCGGGTCGACGCAGCCGGATCCGGACCTGACCAGCACCACCCAGCTCAGTCCGGTGGCGAGCGACGAGACGGGGACCGACGACTACGACGCCTACACCGACTCCTACGCCGAATACGACGACGAGTACGAGGACGACGAGTCCGGACACCGCCGCGTCGCATCTGCTGCGGATCTGGAGGCCGCGGAGGCCGAAGAGGCCGAGGCGGAGGCAGAGGCCAAGGAACGCGCCGACGAACTGGCCGACGCGGAGTCCGAGCGGAAGCGGCAGGCACACAGCCCGTCCGCGCTGATGGGCTGGCTCAGTCTGGCCGGTGAAGTGGTGATCGGTCTGGCCGCCGGCGCGGGTCTGTTCTGGGGCTTCACCGAACTCTGGAAGCGGTACATCTACCTGGCGCTGATCCTCGCGGTCGTCGTGATCTTCGCGATCGTCACGTTCGCGCACGTGCTGCGCAAGCGGGATCTCCCGACCACGCTGCTCGCGCTCGGCGTCGGAATGCTGGTGACGATCGGGCCCCTGGTCCTCCTGGCGGCTTGAGCCGGTACCGTGTCGCAAATGCGTTTCCCGATCCCGATCGGGCTGTCCACGGCGTCGGTCTACCCGCAGAACACGGAAGCGGCGTTCGGTTATGCCGCAGACCTGGGCTACGACGGCGTGGAACTGATGGTGTGGGGCGAGGGCGTGAGCCAGAACATCGCGCACGTCGCGCATCTCTCGCAGCAGTATCAGGTCCCGGTGCTGTCGGTGCATGCGCCCTGCCTGCTGATCTCGCAGCGGGTCTGGGGTCGTGACCCCAAGGTCAAGCTTCGTCGATCGGTGCAGGCGGCCGAAGATCTCGGTGCGTCGACGGTCGTCGTGCACCCGCCGTTCCGGTGGCAGCGCGACTACGTCCGGGCCTTCGACGACCTCGTCGCCGAACTCGAGGCGTCGTCGGACGTGTCCGTGGCCGTGGAGAACATGTTCCCGATGCGCGCCGACCGCTTCTTCGGCGGGGGACCGAAGTCGGCGCGCCGGATGGCCGACCGCGGCGGCTCGCCCGGACCCAGCGCATCGGCGTTCGGCAAGTCGATCGATCCCACGGCCGACGGGTACGAGCACTACACGCTGGACCTGTCGCATGCCGCGACGGCGGGCGTCGACGCGATCGGCCTGCAGACACGGATGGGCGAAGGACTTGAGCATCTGCACCTCACCGACGGCACCGGTGCGGCGCACGACGAGCATCTGATCCCCGGCGACGGCTCGCAGCCGTGCATCGAGGTCTGCCGCAGGCTGGCCGACAGCGACTTCTCGGGCGCAGTGGTGCTCGAGGTCCACACGGGTTCCGCGCGCACGAAGAACGAGCGGGCCGCGATGCTCGCGCGTTCGCTCGACTTCGCGCGCACCCATCTCCATCGCGATCCGAAGGACGCACTGCATGTCGACTGACCTCATCTCGCTCTTCGCGCTCGAACCGATCGGCGATGCGGCCGACGGCGCGGCGTCGTACCGTGCCGCGATCGACCCGACGTTCACCATCGGCCCCAAGGTGCACGGCGGCAGCCTGCAGACGACGGTCGCCGCAGCGGCGGCACGGGCTTACGACGACCTCGGCGGACCGGATCCCGAAGCGGCCGTGCTCGCGGTGTCCAGCGACTTCCTGCTGGCCCCGGACCCCGCCGAGGTCGAACTGCACGTGTCGCTGATCAAGACCGGCCGGACGGTGTCGCTCGCCCGCGTCGACGTGCGGCAGGGTGATCGGACCATGGTGACCTCGACGGTGACGCTCGGTCGGCCGGATCATGGGGACGCGAAGTTCCGCGGTGAGTCGCCGGTGAGCGAGTTGTCGCCGGAACCGTCTCCCGGCGCCGCCGATCTGTACTCGTCGCCGATGGGTGAGGTGGTGCACCTCGGCGCGGCCCTGGAAGTGGTCCTCGACATGGATCACTTCCCGGCGGCCCGGGGCGAGACCGGCGAGCCGCTGGTCCGCGGATGGACGCGCGCGCGAGGCGCCGATCGTCATTCCGACGCGGTGCGCGCCGGCTTCCCGGTGCTGGTCTGCGACCTGTCGCCGCCGGTCGTGATGAACCTCGGGATGTTCGGCTGGGCGCCGACGGTCCAGCTCACGACGTACGTGACCCGTGTCCCGGCACCCGGCTGGCTGCGTTTCGCGGCGTACAGCCAGGAAGTGGGACAGGGCATGTTCGCCGAGGACCACATCGTGGTGGACTCGACCGGGGCCACGGTGGCGCGCTCGCGCCAGCTGGCCCTCATCCCCGCCGGGCGCTAGCGTTCGGCCCCGAAACCCTCCTAGACATTCTCGTGAAAGGTAGTGATCGCATATGACCGAGCGGGTCGCGATTATCGGTGGCGGCAAGATCGGCGAGGCTCTGCTGGCCGGATTGATCAGCGCGGGTAAGCCGGTCAAGGATCTGGTGGTCATCGAACGGTCGCCGGAACGGTCCGCCGAGCTCGTCGACGACTACGGGGTGCGCGTCTCCGACGACATCACCGACGCCGTCGAGGGCGCCCGCGTGGTGTTCATCGCGGTCAAGCCCGACGCCGTCGACACCGTGCTGCAGAAGCTGTCGGTGACCGACGACGACGGAGAGCTCGAGCGAGTCACGGTCAGCCTGGTGGCGGGCATCCCGACGTCCCGATACGAAGCGGCACTGCAGGCCGGCTCCCCGGTGATCCGGGTGATGCCGAATACGCCGATGCTGGTCAACGAGGCCATGTCCGCAGTCAGCCCGGGCCGCTACGCCGAGGACGATCAGGTGGCGCTGACCGTTCGCCTGCTGGAGTCGGTGGGCAAGGTGATGGTCGTGCCGGAGAAGCAGATGGACGCCGTCACGGCGATCTCGGGATCCGGTCCCGCCTATTTCTTCCTGATGGTCGAAGCCATGATCGACGCGGGCGTGGCACTCGGCTTGACGCGGCCGCAGGCGAGTGAACTGGCCGTTCAGACCGTCAAGGGCGCGGGTCTTCTGCTGAGCGAGTCGGGGCTGTCTCCGGTGGAGTTGCGAGCCGCGGTGACCTCGCCTGCGGGGACCACCGCGGCGGCCCTGCGGGAGTTCGAACGTGCGGGGCTGCGTCATGCGGTGAACGAGGCGGCGTTCGCCTGTGCCGAGGTGAGCGCCAAAACTGCACGTCGAGTGGAAGTTGAGGGTTCGGGCCAAGGCGTCCAGCGTGGCGTCGAAACCGCAAGCGAGCAACAGTAGCGCCATACCCTGCGGATATCCGTCATTTACCGCCGGAACGGCGCGTTGCGGGCCCGGAATTCCGCCACTCACGTCGCACTTTTCACATTGGTCACGCTAGGCTGCTAGCAGCACGTACGTGTCTGATGTCCGCCGGAGGGGAAGCCGGTGGCCGCGATGCGTGCACTGAAGGTTGGTATTTTCATGGCTGCTGCAGAAAAGCCTGGTGAACGTAACGATTTCGCTGATCGCGGAGTCGGCAACTCGTCCGCCACGCAGTTCCTCACCGTCGCCGAGGTCGCAACGCTGATGCGAGTCTCGAAGATGACCGTCTACCGACTCGTCCACAACGGCGAACTGCCCGCTGTGCGTGTCGGCCGGTCGTTCCGTGTCCACGCCAAGGCCGTGCACGAGTACCTGGAGACCTCGTACTTCGACGCAGGCTAGTCGCCCGAGATCGTCCGCGATCCCCCTCCGCCCCCGGGCCGAGGGGGTCTCGGCGTCTCTCGGAGTGGTCGCTCGAATGGGCGTCGAAGGGCTGAATTAGCCTCACGTTCATCGGATCGGTAAGATTATCGGTCAGGTCGCTGTCGCCTGGTTGTACCCCTGTCGGCGACGGCCCGGCATGAGTCCTCGGGCCAGGCCACATGAGTTCATCAGTACCGATCGCGAGGGAGACCCCATGGGTTCCGTTATCAAGAAGCGCCGCAAGCGCATGTCGAAGAAGAAGCACCGCAAGCTTCTCCGCCGCACGCGAGTCCAGCGTCGCAAGCTCGGCAAGTGATTGACCAGAACCCGCCCATCGTGGCGGGTTCTGTGTTTTCCGGAGTCCCGATAAACTCAAGGGCATGAGCGACGACAGGAGCGGCGACGAGCCGCCGCGTTCCGTCCTGGTCACCGGTGCGTCGACCTTTCTGGGCGGCTACCTGGTCGCGCGACTGGCGGCCAATCCCGACATCGAGCGCGTCGTCGCCGTCGATTCGCGGGTGCCGACCAAGAATCTGATGCGCCGGATGGGCCGCGCGGACTTCCTGCGGCTCGACATCCGCCGCCCCACCATCGCGAAGGCGATCGCCAACTTCGACGTGGACACGGTGGTGCACGCGGCGCCGTCGATCATGGACAACGTCGAGCACTCGGCCGCGATCAAGGAACTCAACGTGGTCGGCACCATGCAGGTGTGTGCGGCGTGCCAGCGGAGCCCCTCGGTGAAGCGGCTGGTGCTGCGGTCGAGTGCGATGGTCTACGGCGCCGGACCGAGCGATCCGGGTTTCTTCTCCGAGGGCACGCCCGCTCGCAAGGAACCGCGACGCGGCTACGGTCGCGACCTCATCGACATGGAGGGCTACGCACGCGGACTGTCGCGCCGTCGGCAGGACATCGGCGTCTCCATCCTGCGATTCCAGTCGATCCTCGGCCCGCGGATCCGGACCCGGATGAGCTCGTACCTGTCGCTGCCGGTGGTTCCGACGGCGTTCGGCCGGCAGGCGCGGCTGCAGTTCCTGCACGAGGAGGACGCGCTGGCCGCGCTCGAGCACTCGACGCTGCACCCTCGGCCGGGGACCTTCAACGTCGCAGGCGACGGTGTGGTCACCATGTCCCAGTCGGTGTACCGCGCCGGCCACCTGAAACTGCCGGTTCCGGGCAGTCTGATCTCGCCGCTCGTGGGCGTGCTGCAGAACGGACGGCTGCCGGGCATGCGGTCGGAGCACACGCCCTACCTGGCGTACGGCCGAGTGCTCGACACCACGAGGATGCGGACGGACCTGGGGTTCGAGCCGCGGTACTCGTCGCTGGCGACGCTCGACGATTTCATCGCTCGCGGCAAGACCGAACCGGTGATCTCCGCGGACACGTGGCGGGGCCTCGAGCACCAGGCGGTCGCGGCCGCCACTCGCCTGCAGTAGCGGTCTGGAATCGACGTACGATGAGAAGAATTTTCGAGAGCGGGGGTGTTGATGATGGCAGCGGCCGAGCGACCGGGTGATGCGCGCACGGCGAAGGTCATCGCGCTCTACACCGATCCGAACGGGCAGCGTCGTCCGGCAGGTGCGGGACATCCGAACACGGACGGCTTCGGTCGTCGTGCCGCGGAGGTGACGCCGATCCACGAAGGTATCGAGCTTGCCGACGAGCCGACGAGTCCGGTTGAGCCGGTGCGGAATTCGCCTCTCTTCAGCCTCGGAGGCATCCGCGGCGCGATCGCCGATTCGCTCATCGCGACGAGCGGTTTCATCCGTGAGCGGATGACGGGCGAGTACGCCGTCGACGAGTTCGGCTTCGACCCACATTTCACCGAATCGGTGTGGTTCCCGGCGGTCCGCCAGGTGTATGAGAAGTGGTTCCGCGTCGAGGTGACCGGGATCGAGAACCTGCCGTCGACCGGTGCGGGGCTGCTCGTCGCCAATCATGCGGGCTCGGTGCCGATCGACGCAGTGATCACCTCGCTCGCCGTCCGCGACAATCATCCCGACAGTCGATACCTGCGGGTGCTGGCGGCGGACATGGCTTTCGAGACGCCCGTCGTCGGCGACTTGGCTCGCCGGATCGGCGCGACGCTGGCCTGCAACGACGACGCCGACGCGCTGCTGCGCCGCGGTGACCTCACCGCGGTCTGGCCGGAGGGTTACAAGGGGATCGGCAAGCTCTACAAGGACCGCTACAAGCTGCAGCGATTCGGTCGGGGCGGCTTCGTCACGACGGCGCTGCGCAACGGGGCGCCGATCATCCCGGTCTCCATCGTGGGGTCGGAGGAGATCTACCCGATGATCGCGGATCTGAAACCGCTCGCACGGGCTCTCGGACTGCCGTACTTCCCGATCACCCCGCTGTTCCCGTGGCTCGGTCCGCTCGGTGTGATCCCGCTGCCGTCGAAGTGGCACATCCATTTCGGGACCCCGATCCCCACTGACGGCTACGACGAGTCGGCCGCCGACGACCCGATGGTCGTCTTCGACCTCACCGACCACGTGCGCGAGGAGATCCAGCAGACGCTGTTCCGGATGCTGAGCCGTCGGGGCAGCGTCTACTTCGGTTAGTTACTGGGGTCCGTCTCACGCGACCGCTGCTTTCGACGACAGATCCAGCGTCCCGGACGCGGAATCTGTCGCCAGGAGGTGGGGATGTCCGCCTTGTGGACGGTGTCGGAACCGATCTCGGAAGCGGCGCGTCCAAGAGGTATGTGGCCTGTTGATCGACACGGACTGATTTGGCGAACCCGCGCTCTCGAGGTGGGGATCCCGGAGCGGACGATCCGCGAAGCGCTGCGGGCTGGGCTACTGATTCCCGTCGGCCGCGGCGTCTACTTCCTGCCCGGCGAGACCGGCCCGATGCGGTCGGAGGTACTCCGTGAGCAGTACCGTCTGACCTGCGTCGCAGCCGCGGTCGGTTTCGAGAGGTCCGGCGACGAGCGCAATGTGCTCAGCCATGAGTCGGCCGCCGCCGTCCTGCGCATGCCGTTGCTGCAGCCCGATATCCGACGAGTCCACGTCACCAACGGCCGGGATTTCGGCGGCGGCGCCCGGGCGCATCGGGTGATTCACAGTGGCGCATTGCGCGACGACGAGATCGTCGAGGTGGATGGACTACGGGTGACCAGCCCGGCGCGCACGGCGGTCGACGTCGCGCTCGCGCTGCCCGACTTTCCGCGCGCGCTGGCGGCCTTCGACAGCGCACTCGCACTCGGCGTAAGACGATCTGCGGAGCGGACTCGGACGGCCGCGCCGCGGAGTGGCACGTGCACGACACTGCCTGGATCACGCCGACGGCGCGTCGGCCAATCCGGGGGAGTCGTGGGGTCGGGCGCAGATGATCGAGGCCGCTCTACCGATCCCTCGACTGCAGAGTCGATACGACCTGCCCGGAGGGAAGCACGCGATCTGCGACTACGACTGGGACGGACGGGTGGTGGGCGAGTTCGACGGGTTCGGCAAGTATCGCCGCGAACTGCTGGGGCCTGGACAGGATCCCGAGGACGCGGTGATCGCTGAGAAGCTGCGGGAAGACGGGCTCCGCGCGCTCGGCCTCGGCGTCATCCGATGGACATGGTGGCATCTGACGCATGGACACCTGGTCCCGCTGTTGATTCAGCGACTACCGCGTCACGGCATCGCCCTGTGATCTCGCTGTCCGGTGATCTCGAGGCCAGCCGCACCTTCCGACGACAGATCCCGCGGCCCGGACGCGGGATCTGTCGTCGAAGACAGCGGATCCGCGCGGCTACTTGCGGCGCAGGGCCTTCGAGGCCACGGCGGCGGCGCCGCCGGCCGCACCGACCACCATCGCGGTCTGCATGCCGTACTTGGCGGCCTTGCGTGCGGTGCGGAAGTCGTACTGCTCCCAGCCGCGGACGCGAGCGATCTCGCGCAGGTCGGCGTCCGGGTTGATCGCGACGGCGGTGCCGACGAGCGAGAGCATCGGGACGTCGTTGTGCGAGTCGGAGTACGCAGTGCAGCGTTTGAGGTTCAGGCCCTCGCGGACGGCGATGGTCCGGACCGCGTGCGCCTTGCCGGGGCCGTGCAGGATGTCGCCGACCAGTCGTCCGGTGAAGACGCCGTCGACGCTCTCCGCGACAGTGCCGAGCGCGCCGGTGAGACCGAGCCGCTTGGCGATGGTCTGCGCCAGCTCGACGGGCGTCGCGGTGACCAGCCAGACCTGCTGCCCGGCGTCCAGGTGGCGTTGGGCGAGGGCCGCCGTTCCCGGCCAGATCTTCTCGGCGATGTACTCGTCGTAGATCTCCTCGCCGAGGCGGACCAGTTCGGCGGTCTCGCGGCCGGCGATGAACGACAGCGCCTTGTCGCGGCCCTCCGCGACGTCCTCGGCGTTCTCCTTGCCGGTGATCCGAAACTTGGCCTGCTGCCAGGCGAAGTTCATGATGTCGCTGTAGGAGAAGTAGTTCCGTGACGCGAGGCCGCGAGCGAACAGCACGATCGATGCGCCGTGGACCAGGGTGTTGTCGACGTCGAAGAACGCGGCGCCGGTCAGGTCGGTGTTCTGTCCGTCGTCGGAGTCGGGTGTGCGGGCCCGGAGCGACTCGATCGCGGCCTTGGCCGCAGCCTCGCCTGCCAGTACCTGCCGGAGCTCGCCCGCGGTCTGACGGAAGCGGCCCGCCCGCTGGGTGATCCACTCGCCGACGCGTCGGGCGTCCTCGTCCTCGTGATCCTCGGCTGGATGCGCGTCGGTCTCCGGCCCGTCGATCAGTCCGCCGTCACGATCCTCCAGCGGCTCCTCGACGTGATCGACGTCGTACTGCTCGGCTTCGAGCTCGGCGGCCTCGTGGTGATCGGCGTCGAGCTCCGCGGCCTCATCGGGCGTCAGCTCGTCGTGATCGCCGGTGAACAAGGTGTCGTCCGAATCGGGGCGGTCCATCGAATCGCGGCTCACGAGCCACCTCCTTCACGAGCGGAAACGGTTGGCGTCCAGCCTATCGCGGGCACGCCCGCATCGCCGGTGGCCCGCACGGCCGCCGGGGTGGTGATCTTTCGTACACTCGGGGCGTGGAAGCAGTCGTCGAATTGATGTCGCGGGCCGGGTGCTCGGCGTGTGCTCGAGCAGAGAGCCGACTGGCCGAGATCCTGGCCGAGTACGGACTCACGACGCAGGTGGTCGACGTGGATCGACGTGCGGCGGAAGGCGACGCCTTCCCGCGGGCCGAGTTCGGCGACCGGTTGCCGGTGGTGCTCCTGAACGGTGCCGAGCACAGTTACTGGGAGGTCGACGAGCCGCGGCTGCGCGCCGATCTGGACGCACTGCGTTAACCGTCCGAGGCCGAACGAGCCCGTCTCGGGCGTGCATTCGCCTGTCCGATTGATCTAGCCTGGGAAATGTATGTCCACCCGGTCGTCCGGCCGGGGCTGGAAGAGGAGAGAGCGTCGGCAGGCGGTCTGGGCATCGGGTGGTGTCCGGCGAACTGCGGGCGGGAGGCTTGTCACTGTGAGTGTCTTGTTGTTCGGCGTGTCCCATCGGAGTGCTCCCGTATCGGTCCTCGAACGACTGTCCGTCTCCGACTCCGACCGGCCGAAGCTGGTCGACGCGCTGCTGTCGTCGCGTACCGTGTCCGAGGCGATGCTCGTCTCCACGTGCAACCGTGTCGAGATCTACGCCGTCGTCGACGCCTTCCACCCCGCACTGGAAGCGGTCGGTCAGGTGATCGGCGATCACAGCGGTCTGTCGGTCGCCGAACTCACCGATCACGCGTACGTGCGGTACTCGGAGGCGGCGGTCGAGCACCTGTTCACCGTCGCGGCGGGGCTCGATTCGATGGTCGTCGGGGAACAGCAGATCCTCGGCCAGATCCGGACCGCGTACTCCGACGCCGACAGCAACCAGTCCGCGGGGAGCACACTGCACGAGCTCGCGCAGAAGGCGCTCCGCGTCGGTAAACGGGTCCACTCGGAGACCGGCATCGACCGTGCGGGTGCGTCGGTGGTCTCGGTCGCCGTGCATCGCGCCGACACGATCCGGGGCGATCAGCCGCCGATGCGCCGGGCCGTCGTCCTCGGCGCCGGCGCAATGGGATCGCTGGCGACGAGCCAGCTCGCCGGCGACGGCGTCACCGACATCACGGTCGTCAACCGCACGGCGGCGCGCGCCGAGCAGGTCGCGGCGACCGTCGCGGAGAAGTATGGGATCACCGCCCGCGGCGCCACTTTCGACGACATCGCGTCGGTGATGGCGGATGCGGACATCGTCGTCACCTGCACCGGTTCGGTGGCCGCCGTGGTGCAGGTCGGCGATGTGCACTCCGCGCTGACCCGGCGCACCAACCCGGCGCCGCTGATGATCTGCGACCTGGGGCTCCCGCGCGACGTCGACCCGGCGGCGGGCCGACTGCCCGGGGTGCACATCGTCGACATCGAAGGACTGCGCGGCGACGACCAGACGAGAGCCGCCGAAGACGATGCGCTCGCTGCGCGGTCGATCGTGGCGGGTGAGCTCGCCGAATACCTGGCGGTGCAACGACAGGCCGAGGTGACCCCGACGGTCGCCGCGCTTCGGCAGCGCGCGGCCGACGTCGTCGAAGCGGAGATCCTGCGTCTGCAGGGTCGTCTGCCCGATCTGGACGGCGATCAGCGTGACGAGGTGGCGAAGGCCGTGCGCCGCGTCGCCGACAAACTGCTGCACGCCCCGACGGTTCGAGTGAAGCAGCTCGCCTCGTCCGGCCGCGGCGACCACTACGCGGAGGCTCTCCGCGAACTGTTCGAGCTCAAGCCCGGTGCCGCGGAGTCGGTATCGGCCTCCGAGTCGGGCATCGAAGACCTGCGCTGACCGAGTCCGCTCGGGTGGCGCTGGCGAAGTATTCACCTTCACGAGGACAGGACGAGACAACCGTGCATGACACCGCGGGCGGGACCATCCGTATCGGGACCCGCGGGTCGCTGTTGGCGACCACGCAGGCCCAGGACATCGCAGACCGACTGACCGCCGCCGGGCATCCGGCCGAGCTGGTGATCATCAGCACCGCGGGCGATACCTCGTCGGCGCCCGTGGCGCAGATCGGCGTCGGCGTCTTCACGACCGCGATCCGGCTGGCCCTGCGATCGGGCGAATGCGACGTCGCGATCCACTCCTACAAGGACCTGCCGACCGCTCCCGAGGACGACCTCGCGATGGCCGCCGTGCCCACCCGCGTGGACCCGCGAGACGCCCTGGTCAGCAGGGACGGCATGGTGCTCGGCGAGCTCCCGAGCGGCTCGGTCGTCGGCACCTCGTCGCCCCGTCGGGCCGCGCAGCTTAGAGCACTGGGTCTCGGTTTGGAAATTCGCCCCCTACGAGGCAACCTTGATTCTCGGTTGGGCAAAGTCGCGAGCGGTGAGCTGGATGCGATTGTGGTAGCCCGAGCCGGGCTGGTACGGATCGGCAGAGCCGATGTCGTCACCGAGGCACTTGATCCCTTGGTCATGCTGTCTGCGCCGGCACAGGGCGCCCTGGCTGTGGAATGTCGTTCCGACGATGCCGAACTGGTGAGAATTCTCGCCGAGTTGGACGATCCGTCCACCCGCGCAGCGGTCGACGCCGAGCGTGCGGTACTCGCGACCTTGGAGGCCGGGTGCACCGCGCCGGTCGGAGCGCTCGCAGAGGTGGTCGATTCGATCGACGAGGACGGGCGCATCTTCGCCGAACTGTCGCTCCGCGCGGCAGTGGCGGCCGAGGACGGATCCGAGGTGATCCGGGCTTCGGTGGTGGGTCCCGTGGATCGGGCCGCACAACTCGGCAAGGACCTCGCTGCCGAACTGCTCGAGCTCGGTGCCGCCGCTCTGGTCCCCACAGGGGAGTAGCGCGGAGGCGGACGCCGGACTCGCGCGGGAGGAGAACCTTTATTCCGCCACGGCGGGGTAGGAACGAACTGCAGCCCCGGGGGCGGGGCAGGAGAGTGCGAGAAGCATGAGCCGTACGAAGAATGCTAATCCCGGCCGGATCCTGTTCGTGGGGTCGGGTCCCGGTAATCCGGATCTGCTGACCGTGCGAGCGCAAGACGTGCTGGTGAACGCGACTTCCGCGTATGTCGATCCCGACGTGCCCGCGGGCGTCATCGCCGTGATCGGCTCGGCGCACGCGTCGGCCGAGCCCGCGCCGACACGTGCCGGTCGCAAAGCCGCCGCCGAGCAGGCCGTCGACGCGCCCGAGGTCACCAAGCCCGCGCTCGGCGATCCCTCGCAGGTGGCCAAGACGCTGGTCGCCGAGGCCAAGACCGGGACCAACGTCGTCCGCGTCGTCGCAGGCGATCCGATGAGCTCCGACGCGGTGCTGGCCGAGGTCACCGCCGTCGCCCGCACCAGCGTCCCGTTCGAGGTGCTGCCGGGCATCCCGGCCGCCTCCGCGGTACCCAGCTTCGCCGGCATGCCGCTCGGCTCCGGTCACACCGTCGCCGACGTGCGCGGCGACGTCGACTGGGCCGCCCTGGCCGCCGCACCCGGTCCGCTGGTGCTGCACGCGACCTCCGGCCACCTGGCCGAGCTCGCCAGCGAACTGACCGAGCACGGATTGGCGCCGCAGACGCCGGTGGCGATCACCGTCAACGGCACCACCTGCGCGCAGCGCACCATCGAGGCCACGCTGGCCACGGTCAACGAGAACGGCAACGCCCTCACCGGACCGCTGGTGGTGACCGTCGGCAAGATCGTCGGACAGCGCGGCAAGTTCTCCTGGTGGGAGTCACGGGCGCTGTACGGCTGGACCGTGCTGGTCCCGCGCACCAAGGACCAGGCGGTCGACATGAGCGAGCGCCTCGTCTCGCACGGAGCCATCCCCAAGGAGGTGCCGACCATCGCCGTCGAGCCGCCTCGCAGCCCCGCGCAGATGGAGCGCTCGGTGAAGGGCCTCGTCGACGGCCGCTACCAGTGGGTGGTCTTCACCTCCACCAACGCGGTCCGCGCGGTGTGGGAGAAGTTCGCCGAGTTCGGTCTCGACGCGCGCGCCTTCTCCGGCGTCAAGATCGCCTGCGTCGGCGAGGGCACGGCCGCGAAGGTCCGCTCGTTCGGTGTCGAGCCCGAACTGCTCCCGACCGGTGAGCAGAGCTCGCTGGGCCTGCTGGAGGTCTTCCCGCCGTACGACGAGGTCTTCGACCCGGTGGACCGCATCCTGCTGCCGCGCGCCGATATCGCCACCGAGACCCTTTCGGAGGGCCTGCGCGACCGCGGCTGGGAGATCGACGACGTCACCGCCTACCGCACCGTCCGCGCGGCTCCGCCGCCGGCCGAGACTCGCGAGATGATCAAGACCGGCGGTTTCGACGCGGTCTGCTTCACCTCGAGCTCGACGGTCCGCAATCTCGTCGGCATCGCAGGCAAGCCGCATGCGCGCACCATCGTCGCCTGCATCGGGCCGAAGACGGCCGAGACCGCGATCGAGTTCGGTCTGCGCGTCGACGTTCAGCCGGAGAGCGCGTCGATCGTCGATCTGGTCGACGCCCTGGCCGCACATGCGGAACAGCTGCGGGCCGAGGGCGCACTGCCGCCGCCGCGCAAGAAGTCGCGTCGCTCGCGTTCGTGAGGTGAGGTAGGCACACATGACCGGTCCGTTCATCCGACCCCGCAGGCTGCGGCAGAGCCCCGCGATGCGACGGCTGGTCGCCGAGACCCGGCTGCATCCGTCGCAGCTGGTGCTGCCGATGTTCGTCGCAGACGGCATCGACGCGCCGCGTCCGATCTCGTCGATGCCGGGTGTCGTTCAGCACACCGCAGACTCGCTCCGCGTGGCCGCCGAAGAGGCGATCACCGCGGGTATCGGCGGGCTGATGCTCTTCGGCGTCCCGAAGCCCGAGGACAAGGACGCGATCGGCTCGGTCGGCGACCGACCCGACGGTGTCCTGAACCGGGCGCTCGCGGCACTGCGGTCGGACTTCGGCGACGACACCGTGCTGATGGCCGACACCTGCCTGGACGAGTTCACCGACCACGGACACTGCGGCGTCCTCACCGACGCCGGGGCGGTGGACAACGATGCCACCCTGCGCCGCTACGAGTCGATGGCGGTGGCGCAGGCGCGAGCCGGCGCGCACGTCGTCGGCCCGAGCGGAATGATGGACGGTCAGGTGGCCGCGATCCGCGACGCGCTCGACGCCGAGGGCTTCACGGACACCACGATCCTCGCCTACACGGCGAAGTACGCGTCGGCGTTCTACGGGCCGTTCCGCGAGGCGGTCGGGTCGTCGTTGATCGGCGACCGCCGCACCTATCAGCAGGATCCGGCGAATCGCCTGGAATCGGCTCGCGAACTGCTCGCCGACCTCGAAGAGGGCGCCGACATGGTGATGGTGAAGCCCGCCATGAGCTACCTCGACATCGTCCGCGACGTCGCCGACCGCACCGACGCGCCGGTGGCCGCGTATCAGGTGAGCGGTGAGTTCGCGATGATGGCGGCCGCCGCTGAACGCGGCTGGATCGACTTCGACGCCGCGGTGGACGAATCGGTGCTGTCGATCGTCCGGGCGGGTGCGTCGATCGTCCTGACGTATGCGGCGCCCGACGTCGCGCGGCGACTGTCGCTTCGGTGATTAGGCTGGGGTCATGACCGCTCCAGGACTGCCCACCCAGGCACCGCCCGTGCCGCCGAAACGACCGGAGACGATCCGGCTCGCGGTGCAGCTGTGGTTCGCGGTGATCGTCCTCCAGATCGCCGCGACGGCCTCGCGGTTCAACGTGCTCAAAGCGAGCTACGAGAAGCAGGCGCGTGAGCTCAGCGACAAGATGAACGAGCCCTCGCTCACCGAGAACACCGGCGTCACCGTGCTGATCGGACTGATCGTGATCATGGTCGCGTTGACGGCGATCGCCGGTCTGCTGATGTGGTTCACCTACGCGGGCCGCACCTGGGCGCGGCTGATCCTCGGCTGGGTGAGCGCCTTCCTCACCGTGGAGCTGGTCTTCGCGGTGATCGGTCTGTTCGTCGACTCAGACGCGAACTCGGACCTGCCGACCGCGCCCTCATGGGGAATGGTCCCGACCATCCTCGGCGGGGTGTGCGCGGTGGGCGCACTCGCTGCACTGATGCACCGCGACAGCGCGACATTCTGCCGTGAGGTCGCTGCGTACCGATCCCACAACCGGCAGAATGGCATCCGATGATTGAGATTCCTCCTCGGCGGAGCGTCGAGCGCCCCGACCCCAAGGACCGTCCGGTGCTGGTGGTCTGGGCACTGCGACTGTGGATGATCTCCGGCGCGCTGCTCATCGCGCTCGGTGTTCTCGGCGTGATCGCCGATGCGATCAAGCTCGGCTTCGACTTCGGCGTCCTCGCCATCGACGTGCTGGTGATGCTGCTCGGACTCGCCTACCTCCTGCTCGGCGCCAAGACCTACCGGGGTGCGGTGCAGTGGCGGTCGTCGTTGTCCGCACTGACCTGCGTGGTCGTGGCGATGCTGTTGCCGTTGACCATCGGCTTCCAGAGCGGCGGCCTGGCGATCGTGCTCGCTTCGGCGGTCATCGGCCTGTTCGGCTCGGTACTGGCCTACCGCCCGCCCGCCGACCGGTGGTTCAAATGCCAGCTGGGCGACTGCCCGGACGACCCTCCGGTAGCGAACTCCTCGACGCCTGATGCGCCGGGAGATCCGCGGTAGTGAGCGACGAATCGGAGCAGAAGCCGGAGCCCGACGAGACCGACGGCGTCGCAGAGACCGCGGACACGCCCGACGGCGAGGCTGACGAAGGCGCCGATCAGGACGTCTCGACGACGCTGAACCCGCGGAAGAAGAACAAGTCGGAGCCGCCCGTCGATCCGGGTGCCACGCTGCTCTACGAACCCGGCGGCAGCTGGTGGGTGGTCGCGATCGGGCCGGTTCTGATCATCGCCACGCTGATCATGGAGATCCTGGGGAAGGGGCGGATCCACTGGGAGGTGCTCACCATCTTCGGCGTGGTCCTCATCGGGTTCTCGCTCCTGCAGGTGATCGCCGCACGTCAGCACGTCTCGATGCGGCTGACCGAGACCACGCTCCGCGAGGGCACGGAGACGATCGAGATCGCCGACATCGTCAAGATCTTCCCGGAGAACACCGGGCCGGAGACGCAGGACTGGGAGAGCGCTCCCGCGCTCGGGGAGCTGCACGCGGTGCCCCGCAGGCGCAAGGGGATCGGCCTGCGGCTGGCGAACGGCCGACTCGTGCAGGCGTGGGCCCGTGACGTCGGGCGGCTGCGCATCGAACTGACCGAGGCTCACATGGCCGTCAAGATGGGCCTGCCACCGAGGGGGAATCGGTAACTCTTGAAACCGACGCTGAGGGGAGCGCTGGTACCCGCATTGTCAGCCGTAGCGGCACTGGTGGTGATCGTCGCGGGCGCACTGTGGATGATCGACGCGACGCCACGCGAGGGGAGAGGCCCGGCGCCGATCGCGCAGTCGCCGACGAAACCGCTGCTCGTACATCTCGGGGACAGCTATGCCTCGGGCGCGGGCACGTCACCGCTCGTCGACGACTCGCCGCTGCTGTGCCAGCGGTCGCAGGAGAACTTCGGCGAGGTGGTCGGTCGGGCCCGCGGACTCCGGGTCGTCGACGTCTCGTGCGCGGGTGCGACCACGGACGACCTGTACACCTCGCAGTACGACGGCGTCGATCCGCAGCTCTCCGCGCTGCGCCCGGAGACCGCCTACGTGACCCTGATGATCGGCGGTAACGACTCGGCGCTGTTCACCACGCTGGTCGGTGAGTGCACACGGTTGGCGCAGGACGATCCGACCGGCTCGCCGTGTCTGCAGAAGCTGGGGAACGAACCGTTCGCCGAGATCGCCGACCGCACGATGCCTGCGGTCGCGAAGGCGTTGCACGACATCCGCGAGCGGGCCCCGCACGCCAAGGTGTTCGTCGCCGGCTACCCCTGGCTGACGCCGGAGAAGACCACGTGCCGTCCCGCGGTCGGCATCGCCGACGGCGACGCCGAGTACGTGCACCGAGTCCAGGCGCGGCTCAACACCGCGATCGCCGCGGCCGCGCGGCTGGAGGGCGCGACGTACGTCGACACGGCCGCGCGTTCGGTCGGACACGAGGCCTGCTCGCCCCGGGGGATGCGGTGGATCGAGCCGCAGATCGGCGCCGACACCGCGATCGTCATGCATCCGAACGTCGCCGGGCAGCGGGCCATTGCCGAGGCGATAGCGCCGCAGATCGGCTGACCGGCGTCGGAGACGCAGTCATTACCTGATCAACCTGGGAAAACGCTCAGAACCGGCAGGTCGGTGTGACGGAGTAGGCAGCGATTGGGCCGAGGCGCTTCGATTTGGAACACTGGAGATCATGGCTCAACCTCTCGACGATTCCGCGGCGAACACGGCAACCAGCGCAGAGCTGTTCGAGCGGGCGACGCGAGCGGTTCCCGGTGGCGTGAACTCGCCGGTCAGGGCGTTCTCCGCGGTCGGCGGCACCCCTCGGTTCATCTCCGAGGCCAAGGGCTGGCGGCTCACCGACGTCGACGGGAACAGCTACGTCGACCTGGTGTGCTCGTGGGGTCCGATGATTCTCGGACACGCCCATCCGGCCATCGTCGAGGCGGTCCAGCGCGCGGCCACGACCGGCCTCTCGTTCGGTGCGCCGACGGCCGGCGAGATCGAACTGGCCGAAGAGATCATCGACCGCGTCGATCCGGTCTCGCGGGTGCGACTGGTCAACTCGGGCACCGAGGCCACCATGTCGGCGGTCCGGCTGGCCCGCGGATACACCGGCCGCTCGAAGATCGTGAAGTTCGCCGGCTGCTACCACGGCCATGTGGACGCGCTCCTGGCCGACGCGGGCTCCGGCGTCGCGACGCTCGGGCTGCCGACATCGCCCGGCGTCACCGGTGCCGCGGCGCACGACACCCTGGTGGTGCCGTACAACGATCTCGACGCCGTGCGGAAGGTGTTCGCCGAGCACGGCTCCGACATCGCCGCCGTCATCACCGAGGCGGCGGCGGGCAACATGGGCGCGGTGGCACCCGTCGCCGGATTCAACGAGGGCCTGCGCACGATCACCGCGGAGAGCGGCGCCCTGCTGATCATGGACGAGGTGATGACCGGGTTCCGCGTCAGCCCGGCCGGGTACTACGGTCTCGACGGCGTCGCCGGAGACCTCTACACCTTCGGCAAGGTGATGAGCGGCGGTCTGCCCGCCGCGGCATTCGGCGGTCGGACCGACATCATGGAGCATCTCGCCCCGACCGGACCGGTGTACCAGGCGGGGACGCTGTCCGGTAACCCGGTGGCAGTCGCCGCGGGCCTCGCCACGCTGCGGCATGCGACCGCCGACGTCTACGCCACCCTCGACGCCAACGCCGACCGACTCGCGACGATGATCGGCGCCGCGCTCACCGAAGCCGGCGTCGCCCATCGCGTGCAGAAGGCGGGCAGCCTGTTCAGTGTCTTCTTCACCGACTCGACCGAGCCCATCGTCGACTACGCCGGAGTGAAGGCGACGCAGACCTGGCGGTTCGCCCCGTTCTTCCACGCACTGCTGGCACGTGGCGTGTATCCGCCGCCGAGCGCGTTCGAAGCGTGGTTCGTGTCCGCAGCACTCGACGATGAGGCGTTCTCGATCATCGCCGACGCACTTCCCGCGGCTGCGGCAGCCGCGGCCGCCGCAGTAGATCCCGGGGAGGGAGCCTGATGAAGACGATCGTCCACATGATGCGCCACGGCGAGGTGCACAACCCCGAGGGCATCCTGTACGGCCGTCTGCCCGGCTTCCGCCTCTCCGACGCCGGTGCCGCTCAGGCCCGGCAGGTGGCAGACGCCCTCGCGGATCACGACATCACCCATGTCTTCGCGTCCCCGCTGCAGCGTGCGCAGGAGACCGCGACCCCGATCGCGGCCGCCCACGACCTGCAGATCACCACGGTCGACGATCTCATCGAGGCGGACAACCAGTTCGAGGGTCTCAAGGTGGCGGTGGGCGACGGCGCGCTGAGCCGCCCGCGGCACTGGCTCAAACTGCGTGACCCGTTCACGCCGTCGTGGGGCGAGCCGTACATCCAGATCGCGCACCGCATGCTCGCCGCGGCCAGCACCGCACGCGACGCCGCGCGCGGCCACGAGGCGATCTGCGTCAGCCACCAGTTGCCGGTGTACACCCTGCGACGTTTCCTCGAGGGACAGCGCCTGTGGCACGACCCCCGCGTGCGGCAGTGCTCGCTCGCGTCGTTGACCTCCCTGATCTACGACGACGACGCGCTCGTCGACATCGTCTACTCCGAGCCGGCCGGCGCATCCGATCCCCGGGTCACCGGAGCATGACGGGCCTGAAGTCGAGGTCGGGCCGGGTCGCGGCGGCGGCCTGCGCGCTGATCGCCGCGGTCGCAGTCCTGGCCGGGTGCAGCACCGGTGACGATGCGGTCGCGACCGGCAACGGCAACCAGTTCGTCTCGCCCGGCGGCAAGACGGTCATCGAGTACGACCAGGGCTCGCGGCGCACCATCGGTGACGTGACCGGTGAGGACCTCGCCGGCGACGGGGACGTGAAGTTCTCGGATTACGCGGACAAGGTGATGGTCGTGAACGTGTGGGCGTCATGGTGCCCGCCGTGTCGCACCGAGTTCCGCGACCTGGAGGACGTCTTCGCGGAGACCAAGGACAAGGGCGTGCAGTTCGTCGGGATCAACTTCCGCGACTCCCGCTCGAGTGCGAGCGACTTCGTCTCCGACCGCAAGGTGCCCTACCCGTCGATCTACGACTACGGCGGCGCCAGCCTCGCCGCGCTCGGCGTCCCCGTCGGCGTCGTGCCGACGACGATGATCCTGGACCGGCAGCATCGTCCGGCCAAGGTCTTCCTGCGCGCGATCACGGCCGACGAACTGCGCGACGCGGTCCTGAAGGTGGCCGCCGAAGGTCCGGCGACGCAATGACCGAGGTCTACCTGGCCGATCTCGGCGCGACTTTCGCCGGAACGGTCACCAGCGGTCCGCTGCTGCTCGCGCTCGGCGTGTGCATCCTGGTCGGCCTGATCTCGTTCGCCTCGCCGTGCGTGGTCCCGCTCGTTCCCGGCTACCTCTCGTACCTGGCCGGACTGGTCGGCGCGGAGGCTCCCGCGGTCAGTGCCGACGAGGATCGGAAGTCGGGCCGCTGGCGCGTGGTCGGCGCGGCCGGGTTGTTCGTCCTCGGCTTCACCGTCGTCTACGTGCTCGCGACCGCGGCGCTGTTCGGCGTCACGTCGGTGTTCCTCGACGCCGACCGACTGCAGCTCATGCAGCGCATCGGCGGTGTCTTCACCATCGTCATGGGCCTGGTGTTCATCGGGATGATCCCGTTCCTGCAGCGCGACAAGCGGATGGCGCCCCGACGCTACTCGGGCGTGATCGGCGCGCCGATTCTCGGCGCGGTGTTCGCGGTCGGCTGGATTCCGTGCAGCAGCGCGACGCTGGGCGCCGTGATCGGCGTCGCGATGAGCACCGACGGAAGTACCCCGGTCCGCGGAGCGCTCATGGTGGCCGCATACTGCTTCGGCCTGGGGATCCCGTTCATGGTCCTCGCCTTCTCCTCCGCCTGGGCCGTCCGCAGTCTCGGCTTCGTCCGCAGGCACGCCCGCACCATTCAGATCATCGGCGGCGTGCTGCTGATCGTGGTCGGCGTGATGCTGGTGGCCGGCTGGTGGAACGAGTTCGTCGACTGGATTCGGATGTCATTGATCACCGACGTGGAGTTGCCTGTATGACTCAGCCCGTCAAGCCGTCCGCGCTCACGCGGTTCGTCGTCGCTCCGCTGCGCAAGGTATGGCGTGGCCTGACCTCGATGCGCACCGCGCTGGCACTGCTGTTCCTGCTCGCCCTGGCGGCGATCCCCGGAGCACTGCTGCCCCAGCGCGAGCTGAACGAGCAGAAGACGCTCAAATACATCGCCGACCACGGGCAGCTCGGCACGTGGATGGACCGGATGCAGCTGTTCGACGTGTTCTCGTCGGCCTGGTTCACCGCCGTGTACGTGCTGCTCTTCGTCTCACTGGTCGGCTGCCTCACCCCGAGGACCATCGAACACTACAAGGCGCTGCGGACGCGCCCGGTCAAGGCGCCGCGCAATCTCAGCCGGATGCCGAGGCACATCACCGAGACCGTCGACGGCGAGCCCGCCGAGATCGCTGAACGGATCGGCGGGAACCTGCGCGGCTGGCGCACCGAGGTGCGGACGGTCGAGCCGTCGAAGCGGTACCCGGACGGAGCCGTCGAGGTCTCCGCGGAGAAGGGATACCTGCGGGAGTTCGGCAACCTCGTCTTCCACTTCGCGCTGCTGTCGTTGCTGATCACGATCGCGGTCGGCAAGCTCTTCGGATACGAGGGCAGCCGCACGCTGGTCGCCGACGGCGACCAGGTGCTCTGCAACACGTCGACCGCGGTGTACGACTCGTTCCGCTCCGGATCGATGGTCGACGGCACGGGGCTGGCGCCGTTCTGCATCCGGATCGACGATTTCGAGGCGAAGTTCCTGCCCAGCGGTCAGCCCGAGATGTACGACGCGAAGATGGCGTACACGACGGACGTCACGAAGCCGGGCAAGGAGTGGCCGACGACGTCCGTCCAGGTCAACAAGCCGCTGCGTATCGCGGGGGACCGCGTGTACGTGCTCGGCAACGGTTTCGCACCGACCTTCACGGTGACCTTCCCGAACGGGGAGACGCGCACCGAGACGACGCCGTTCATCCCGCAGTCGACCCAGACGATGTTGTCCGAGGGCGCCGTCCGGATCGATACCCCGGCCGGGATGTACCCGAATGAGGACGATCGGCGGAAGCACCAGGTCGCGATCGAGGGGTTGTTCGCTCCGGACGCGGTGTTCCCGCACGCCGAGCTGCTCGACTCGGCGTCGCCCGTTCCGAACAAACCGACCGTCGCGGTCCGCGTCTATCAGGGCGACACCGGACTCGACACCGGCCGGCCACAGAACGTGTACCAGCTCGACCAGACGCTGATCGACCAGGGAAGGCTCACACAGAAGGTCTCCGTGAACCTCGCCGAGGGTGCGGACACGACCCTTCCCGACGGCACCAAGGTCCGCTTCGACGGGTACCGGCGATGGGTGTCGGTGCAGGTCTCGCACGACCCGGCTCAGACCGGCGTGCTGATCTCGGCCATCGTGATGGTCGGTGGTCTGGTGGTCTCGCTGATGATCCGCCGTCGCCGCATCTGGGCACGCCTCGTGCCTGTTGCCGACGCCGGTGAACGACGTACTGTAGTAGAAGTGGCCGGCCTGGCCCGTACCGATCAGGCGGGCTGGGGCGACGGATTCGAGGAGCAGGCGCGAGGCCTGTTCCAGACCGGCGCGGCGAAGACTCGGGCCAAGCTGTGAGTGCTCGGCTGTGCGATGAGATGAGGAAGCGTTCATGAACGACGACGCCGGATACGTCAACGAGACATTGGCTCGCTACTCCGACTGGCTCTTCGCCACCAGCATCACGGTCTACGTGCTCGCGATGCTGATGTTCCTCGGGGCGTTGGCCGCCGCGCGGTACGCGCGACTGGACGAGCGGCAGGCCGAGCTGGTCGGTGCCGGGGTCGGCGGCGGCGGTTCGTCCGACGACCGTGTTCCCGGTCGCGTGGCGGGTCCCGCACCGCGGCGGTCGCTCGGCGAGAAGCTCGCGGCGATGGCTTACCCGGTGGTCTGGGTCGGCTTCCTCGCGCATCTCGGTTCCATCGTGCTGCGCGGCTTCGCGACCGACCGCGCGCCGTGGGGCAACATGTACGAGTTCATCTCACTGACCTGTGTCGCCTGTGTGGGCGCCGGACTGGTGGTGCTCCGCAAGAAGGAGTCGCGTCCGCTCCTGAGTTTCGTGCTGGTGCCGGTGACCCTGCTGATGTTCATCGCGGGTCGCTACCTCTACACGCAGGCCGCACCGGTCGTGCCCGCGCTCAAGTCGTACTGGCTGGCCATCCACGTCTCCGTCATCTCGATCTCGTCGGGCGTGCTGCTGGTCGCCGGTGTCGCGAGCATCCTCTACCTGGTCCGTACCAAGTGGCCGACCGTCGGCGAGGTCGACGAGACCTCCACCGGTGTCGCGGCCTCGATGCGTCGCCTCCTCGGCCACCTGCCGAGCGCCGACGCGCTCGACCGCACCGCCTACAAGTGCACGGTGATCGGCTTCCCCCTGTTCGGTCTCGGCATCATCTTCGGTGCCATCTGGGCCGAGGCGTCGTGGGGCCGGTTCTGGGGATGGGACCCCAAGGAGACCGTGTCGTTCATCGCGTGGGTGATCTACGCGGCCTACCTGCACGCGCGCGCGACCGCCGGCTGGCGCAACGCGGCGGCCTGGGTCAACGTCGCAGGCTTCGTCGCCCTGCTGTTCAACCTCTTCGCCATCAACCTCGTGGTCTCCGGCCTGCACTCGTACGCCGGCCTCTGACGGCGTAGGTCTTCGTCGGCCACTCGCGGGGAACGTCTGTGCCGTTGATCGTGACCACGTGGTGGTCACGATCAACGGCACAAGCACTTGGCGAGCTCGGCAGGAGCCCTATTGCGGGTCGTCGAGCGTGCGCAGGAAGTCGGGGTCGTCGTCGGGGCCGCGCGGGACCGACGAGCGGGCGTCGTGCGTGACGATCTCCTGGCCTCGGGTCTGAACCAGCCGCCACGACAGGTAGGCGGCGAGGATCACGACCGCGACCACGAACAAGTACGCCACGGCACGTCACCTCCAGGAAGACCAGCGCACACACACGCAAGAGTGGACTGTTGAACCAAGCCTACAGAAAACAGCTCGGCCCCAGTCGGGCCGCCCGCTGATCTCCGAGCTCTCCGCAGGCACCGAGCCGCTAGGCGAGGTGCTGAGGACTGCCGAGGAGACAGGGGGCGGCCCGACTGGGGCCGAGCTGTAGACGAGTGCTCAGGAGCGGTTCAACAGCTCCACGACATCCGCTTCACGGAAGCGGCGGTGGCCGCCCGGGGTGCGGATCGACTTCAGGACGCCGGACGAGGCCCAGCGGGCGACGGTCTTCGGGTTCACGTTGAACATGGCGGCGACCTGACCCGGGGTCAGGTTGTGCTGGGTCGCCAGGGCCGGCGTGATGATCCCGGATTCGGCGGCGGAGTTGTCGGCGATAGCGGTCATGAGGGTCTCCTCGTGCTTGCTGGTTTCGGTCAACGGGCGATGTCGCCGCTACACCACACCTACACGCATTTGTGCTGGTTGCTCGAACAGTCAGGCGTTGGTAAAGAGTCCGTAATGTCGGATGGGTCATGATTCTTCGGCTTGCTCCGGGTGTCGGAAGATGTCGTACGAACGGTGTATTCGCAGGTGAAGCGTGGACGCCAGTACCCTGGGACGTATGACGGAAGAACGACCCGACGCGGACGACACCGACCAGAAGCCCTCGGCGACCATGACGACGCTCATCGGCGCGGTGGCTCTTTACACCCTGGCGCGACTCGCACTCGTCGTCGTGATCGCGGGCGTGATCATGCTCGGCGCGAAGGTCGTCGGCGTCGATGTTCCGGTTCTCGTCGCCGCCGTGTTCGGCGTGCTCATCGCACTGCCGCTCGGCATGGTGGTCTTCAAGTCCCTGCGTCTCAAGGTGAACGAACAGATCGTCCAGGTCGACGCGCAACGGTCGGCGCAGCGCTCCGATCTCCAGGCGCGTCTGCGCGGCGAGGACTGAGTCCATCGCGGCGACCCGGGGGTGGTGGACCTTCGAACAGGCTCATCGGGGGCCGCCCCCCGAGGTTCGATTCGGCGGCGAGGCTGAGGAGTGATGACGGTTGGCGGTCGTGGAGGCGTCGAACCTGGTTCGCGAGTACCGCATGGGCACCGAGACGGTGCGCGCACTCGACGGGGCGTCGCTGACGCTCGAGGGTGGACAGTTCGTCGCCGTGGTCGGCCCGTCGGGCGCGGGTAAGTCGACGCTCCTGCACATCGTCGGGGCGCTGGACACGCCGACCTCGGGGAGTATCCGCGTCGACGGCACCGACCTCAGCGGACTCACCGACGACGAGGCGTCGCAGTTCCGCCGCACACGCGTCGGGTTCATCTTCCAGTTCTTCAACCTCGTCCCGACACTGACGGCGTGGGAGAACGTCGCGCTGCCGATGCTGCTCGACTCGAAGTCCTTGCGGAAGGCACGACCGCGCGCCGTCGAACTCCTCGAACGAGTCGGTCTCGGCGACCGCGTGGCGCATCGGCCGGCGGAACTGTCCGGTGGACAGATGCAGCGGGTGGCGATCGCGCGGTCGTTGATGATGGAGCCGAAGATCCTGCTCGCCGACGAACCGACCGGGAATCTCGACTCGAAGACCGGCGCCGATGTGCTGGAACTGCTCGCCGAGGTGGCGCACGACGAACCCGACCGGCTGGTGCTGATGGTGACGCACGACGGCGGCGCAGCGCAGGTGTGCGACCGCGTGGTGACCGTGCGCGACGGCAGGATCGACGGGCGGCACGACTGACGTGGGCGCCGCGTCGGCTGGACTGACCCGCGTCCGGATTCTCAACCTGCGAGAACTCGCGGGTCATCGGCTGCGGGTGGTGACCTCGCTCGCCGTGGTCGTGGTGTCTTCCGCCCTGCTGGTGGCGGTCCTCGGGACCTACGGCTCGATGTCGGAGTCGGTCCGCCAGTTCAGTGCCGCGCTCTCGGGCGATGCGACGGTCGAGGTCGCGGCGATCACCGACGGCGGTGTCGATCAGGATCTGGTGGGCGAACTTCGCCGGGACGTGCCCGGCGCCCGGGCCGTGGTGCCGCTGGTGCGGAGCACGGTCCTGCTCGACGGCACCACGACCGTGCTGCTCGGCTCGGATTACCACGTGACGGCGCTGTCGAGCGAACTGCGTGACGCGATCGGCTCCGGCGGCGGACTCGACACCGACCATCTCGCCGACGGAGTCGTGGCCGGCGCGGGCACGGGTCTGCGCGCGGGGCAACGGCTGACCCTGTCCGGCGTCGAGGTGACCGTCGTCAGGGTGATCGACGACGACGCCGCGCAGGTGCTGAACGGTGGCCGGTTCCTATTCGCGTATCTGGGCCTCGCCGAGCGTCTGACCGGGCTCGACCACGCCGTCGACTCGATCCTCGTCGTTCCCGATCCGGGCGTGCCGCAAGCCGTGCTGAGCCGTCAGGTCGCGTCGGTGGTCGGCGGCCGGGCGAGCGTGGTGGATCCGGCGTTCCGGGTGAAGCAGGTCGAAGTCGCGAACTCGGTCACTCACGATTCCACCCTGTTGGTGTCGCTGGTCTCGCTGATCATCGCCGCGTTTCTCGTCTTCAACATGATGAACATGGCGGTCGCCTCCCGCCGCCGGACACTCGCGATGCTGCGGGCTCTGGGGGCGCGCCGCAGACACCTGGTCGGAGATCTGCTCGTCGAGTCCGCAGTGCTCGGTCTGATCGGCGGTCTGATCGGGGTGCCACTGGGCGTACTGGCCGGACGATGGATCATCGGACGGCTGCCCGACGACGCCGAGTCGGTGGGCGTGGTGGTCGGCTATCACCTACCCGGCTACGCGCCGGTGGTCGCGGTCGGGGCATGCGTCGTCGCCTGTGTGGGCGCGACCGTGCTCGCCGCGCGGTCGGTGTTCGCGGTGGCGCCGGTGGAGGCCATGGTTCCGGGCGAGGCCGCCGACGCCCGGCCGCCGCGGACACGCCTACTGGTCGCGAGTGGAATCGTGGGCGCGGCGCTGATCGGGACGGCGTGGGCGGTCGCCGAGACGGTCGCGGGCCGTGCGGCGATCCTCGCCGGCGCCATCTACTCTGCGGGCGGGCTGCTGCTCTGCTTCGCGTTGATGCCGGTGCTGGTGCGGCTGGTGGTCTCGGCGTCGAACCGATGGCGGGGACCGGGCAGGCTAGCCGCCGTCAACAGTGAGCGGGCCTCGCGGAGGATCTGGGCGACGGTGATGACGGTGGCCGTCGCGATCGCCGTCGGCGTCGGGATCTCCGGATCGCTGAACAATCTGATCGGTTCGATCTCGCACTCGCTCTACGGGCTGTCGGACCCGGACTTCTACGTCTCGTCGCGCGACGCCGAGTCGATGCCGCTCGGTCCCGCCCTGGATCCGGAGATCGAACCGCAGGTGCGAGCGGTGCCCGGCGTCGCCTCCGTGGTGGGCGGTCAGTGGGCGACGGTCAACCTGGGGGCGGCCCGCGTGCTGCTGCAGGGTCTGGAGCCGGGTGCCTCGGCTCCGTTCGTGCGCAAGGCCGCTCCGAGGGCGGTCCGGCAGGTGCTCTCGGGCGACGGGATCCTGCTGTCGAACGTGCTCGCGCGCTCACTCGGGGTCGGCATCGGCGACAGCGTGCGGCTCGCCTCCCCGACCGGCTATCACACGCTGGTCGTGCGCGACACCGTCGACTATGTCGCGATCGACTCGGGTGTCGGCGCGGTGTCGAATCGATTGCTCGCCGAGTGGTTCCGGCTCGGCGGTGATACGTACCTGCAGGTCACCGTCACGCCGAATGCCGACCGGGAGCAGGTTCGCAGCGCGCTGACGTCGATCGCCGAACACCACCCGGGCACCGGTGGCCGACCGGTGTCCGTCTACACGGGTCAGGAGGCGCTGGCGGCGACTGAGGCGAGCGCGGAGCAGGCGGGCGCGTTCACCGTGGCCATCCAGTGGGTGGTCGCGGGTGCGGCGGCGATCGCCCTGCTCAACACGCTTCTGCTGTCGGTGCTCGAACGGCGACGCGAACTCGGCGTGCTGCGCGCAATGGGCGCGTCGCGGCGGTTCGTCTCCCGGATGGTGCTGAGCGAGGCGGCGTCGATCGCGCTCGTCGGAGCGGCGGTGGGGTTGCTGCTCGGCGGCGGGCTGCATGTGCTCGCGGATCGGATTCTGACGCAGACCACGTCCATCGACATCGTCTACGCGCTGCAGCCGAGCGCACTCGGCTACGTCGTCGTACCGGTGCTCCTCTGCCTGGCCGGTGCGGCGATTCCGGCGGCGCGGGCGTCGCGGATGAACATCTCGGCCTCACTCGTCGAGGAATGACTCGAAAATGAACTGTCAATAATTATTGACAGAGGCGAGTCGTCAAGATAAATTGACATCATGCACACGGACGAACAAGCGAACGACGACGATCCCATGGTGCGGGCCGCGGCAAGCGACGACCCGGCCACCGGATTGGGAGTGGTTCGGGCGTTGCGAACTCTCGCCGACCGGCTCGAGGACGTTCAGGTGGCTTCGGCGAGGTCACAGGGATGGAGCTGGCAGGCGATCGCCGATGTTCTGCAGGTCAGTCGTCAAGCGGTGCATCAGAAGCACTCGTATCGAGAAGCCGCGCAAGCGGCGGGAAAGGACGGCGACGATGTTTGACCGTTTCAACTCAGACACACGCACATTGATGATGTTCGCGGCGCAGGAGGCGAAGGACCTCGGGAGCCGCGAGATCGGGACCGAGCACCTGCTCCTCGGCATGCTCGGCAATGCCCGCAGCCCGTTGTTCACGGTGCTGACCGAGCAGGGACTCACGCTGGCCGCGGCCCGTGACGTGGTCCGGCAGGGCGGGGCTGCAGACGCCGAAGATATCCGCGACCGCTACGAAGAGGACCGCGAGGCCCTCCGCAGCATCGGGATCGACCTCGACAAGGTTCGGGCCGCCGTCGGCGACCGGTTCGGCGAGGATCTCTCCGACGGCTGGGGGCAGCGGGCCGACCGCGGCCGGGGACGCGGTCGGGGACGACCGCACGCCCGTCCGCAGTGCGGTCCCGGCGGCTGGGAAGGCCCCGGACTGCAGGCACAGGTGGGTCCGGACGGCATCTGGTTCGGTCCGTGGGAAGGCGGCCGCGGTCGTCGCGGGCCGCGTGGACGCGGCCGCGGATCACGGATGTCCGAAGGGGCCCGCGAGTCGATCCGCGTCGCTGTGACGTCGGCGAGGGACAATCAAGAGCATGACATCAGCGTCGAGCGGGTCCTTCTCGCGATCCTCGACGGCGCGGATCCGGCCGCCGTCGCCGTGGTCGAATCGGCCACGACGGTCGAGGCGCTCCGCACTGCGGTGCTGGCCACCCTGCCGGAGGCCACGGCCACTCGCTGATTCCGAACGGCACCGATCGATCGGGCTCGTCCTATGCCAGGGCGAGCCCGATCGCCGTTGTGAGGGACCACACCAGCATGGCCATCCCGGTCAGGGCGAGGACCGGGATCAGATCGCGGCCGGCGGCGCCGCAGAGTACCAGCCTGACCGGTTTGACGAGCGGAATCACCACCAGCAGTCCGGCGGCCGCGGGCGGTGCGGCGATCGCGATCACGATGCTCACGACCACTGGCACCAGGCACAACCCGAGATAGAACGTGCGCGTGCGGCGGTCGCCGAGGCGGACGGCGAGGGTGATCTTGCCCGATTCGGTGTCGCTGGGGATGTCGCGGAGGTTGTTCGCGACCAGGACGCCGCTCGAGAGGCTGCCGACGGCGACCGCACACCCGCCACCGATCCAGTCGATCGAGCCGACGGCCACGTACTGGGTGCCGAGCACTGCGACCAGGCCGAAGAAGACGAAGACGGCGATCTCGCCGAAGCCCTGGTAGCCGTAGGGCCGCTTACCGCCGGTGTAGAACCAGGCGCCGGCGATGCACACGGCACCGATGAGCACCAGCCACCACGCGGTGACGACGGCGAGGACCAATCCGCAGACCGCGCCGATGCCCAGCGCCGAGAACGCCGCGAACTTCACCGATCGCGGGCTCGCCACTCCCGAGCCGACCAGGCGCAGCGGCCCGACGCGGTCGTCGTCGGTGCCGCGGATTCCGTCCGAGTAGTCGTTGGCGAAGTTGACGCCGATGATCAGCGCGAGGGCGACGACGAGTGCCAGTGCGACCCGCCACCAGACGACGTCGCCGAGATGCAGTGCCGCGCCGGTTCCGGCGATCACCGGGGCGATCGCATTCGGGAGGGTGCGCGGACGTGCGCCTTCGATCCATTCGGTCACGGTAGCCACGCCGTCATCATCTCATCTCGGGGTCCACGGACCCGGCGTCGGGCGTTCGGCTGTCACCGGTGCGCGGACTGTCCCGGCCGTCGTACCGGTGGTGCGATGGGAACTGATGAGGACGGTGTGCGGGGACGCCGGTCGAATCGCGTAGAAGGGGGACTGTTGTGAACAGAGTCGTCTCGTCGTCGGTCGTGGCATGCGGGATCTGGGCGGTGATCGCGACCGCGGCACCGGCCGCGGCGGCGACACCGCAGCTGAGCCGGACCGTGGCCACTCGCGGTGCCCCGGTCACGGACTATCACGACGTCCTCGGCGGCTGGGCGGACGAGCCGCTCGACGATGCGCTGGTCGTCGTCGTGCCCGGCACGGATGACACCGTGTACCCGCGCGTCGACGGGATCGTCGGTCCGCGGGAGTCGTTGCTGGTGACGCATCCGGAGTCGTTCGGACCGATCATCTCCGGCCGGTCGGGTGCTCCGCTGCCCATCTTGGCACCCAGCTACGACAGTTCGCGCGCCGTGGCCACCGCGAACACCCTCGCGGTGATGAAGGCGTTCCGCGGCACCGATCGTGTCGTCGTGTACACCGGTTACTCACAGGGCTCGGACGCCCTGGGCGACGCCGCCGAACGCGCCGCCCGGCGGGGCTGGTTGAACGGGCACGACGAGGTGCTCCTGGTCTCCGATCCGCGTGGACCGTGGGGCGTGAAGTCGTTGCTCAGCCGGACGCCGTTCGCCGGTCAGGCGATGGCGGCCTTCGGCGTGGACGACGACGGTGCGCGAGACCCTGCGGCGACCGGGGACGTGAAGGTGGTCCAGGTGATCGTCCGCGGTGATCCGATCGCCGACCCGCAATGGGACCCGAACCGGCCGGTCGAGTCGGCAGTCGTGAACGCGGCCGGATTCGTGACGATCCACGCGGGCCACGACGAGCACGGTTACGCCCACGTCGAGAACCTCGACCACGTCAGCACGATGAAGAGCACGGACGGCGACACCACGTACGAGGTGTACGACACCGACCACCCGCTGGCGTTGGCCGGCGCGAAGATCGCGGATGCGGTGGGCGTGCACGTCGGCGAGCGGGAACTGAAGGCGTGGGATCGCGCGGCCGAGGCGTTCTACCCGATGCAGGACCCGACCGCCGCCACGGCGGACCCCAAGGCGAAGGTGGTCGACGCGCCGCGCAGGCGGCCGTAGCGACAGCTCCGATCGGCACGAATGTGTCGTTCTCGGGCGGCCGTGGTCGTCGCCGTGCCCCCGTTCCGGTGTCACCAGATGTGGCGTCAGGCATTCGGGTGTCACCCGCCCGTGGACTGTTTCCGCAGCTCGGGGTCTGTTTGCATGTGGTAGCCGGATCAACCGGCTGCCGGGGTCCTGGGAAACTCCGGCATCACGTGCTGCATGGGGGAGAAGTCTTGAAGCGCACTTTTGTGTCTGTCGCGGTCTGTGCACTCTGCATCGGCGTCGCGGCCCCGGCCACCGTCGCCGCCACCACTCCGGTCTTCGAATCGACCGTCGCCACAGCGGGGCCCGCGGTCGACGACTACACGGACGTCCTGCCCCGCTGGGTGGACGGTCAGCTCGACGACGCGCTCGTCGTCGTCGTTCCGGGCACCGACGACGACCGGTATCCGCGGGTCAACGGAATCGTCGGCGGTCGCGATTCGGCCATCGTGACGTATCCGGAGTCGTTCTGGCCCGTCATCTCGGGGAGGTCGGGCCGGCTCCCGTTCCTCGCGCCGACCTACGATCGATCGCGCGACGTCGCGGTCGCCAACACGCTCACCGTGATGGAGGCCCTGCAGGACGCCGATCGGGTGGTCGTGTACACGGGCTATTCGCAGGGCTCCGATGCCCTCGGCAACGCCGCGGAGCTCGCCGCCGCCCGCGGACTGCTCGGCCCCGACAGCACGATCCTCCTGGTCTCCGACCCGCGCGGGCCGTGGGGCGTCAAATCGAAGCTGAGCGACGCGACGCTCGCGTCCGGACTGCTGCGGGTCATCGGCATCGTGAACGACGGCGCGCGGGATCCCGCCGCGACAGGCGACGCCGAGGTGGTTCATGTGATCATCCAGGGCGATCCGGTGGTTCACGCACAGTGGGACTGGACTCGTCCGGTGTCGTCGTTCGTCGTCGACGTCGCAGGCTTCCTGGCGATCCATTCCGATCAGGGGCGATACACCTATGCGCACGTGGAGAATCTGGAGCACGTTCGGACGCTGACGAGCGAGGACGGCAACAGTACCTACGAGATCTACGACACCTACCACCCGCTGGTGCTCCTCAACGCGATGATCCTGGGCGCCGTCGGCGTCCGGGTGTCGGAGGCGCAGTTGGCGACATGGGATCGCGTTGCCGAGGCGTTCTATCCGACGCAGGAGATCACCGCGGCCAACGCCGATCCGAAGGCGCGCGTGGTCGAGGCTCCCCTGTCTGCACCGGCCGTCGTTCCCGAGTCGGCGCGAGGGTCTGCACCGGATCCGGTGGTCGTCGCCGACGAGCCCGTGGCGGCCCAGACGTCCGAGACGGACCCTTCGCCGGCAGACACGGTCCCGGACGAGACGGTCCCGGAGGCGACCGAACTCGCAGCGGAGCAGGCGGATCCGGTGAGCGTCGATGAGCCGGTGGTCGAACCGGAGACCGTTCCGGTCGACGAAGCGGCCGCCTGAGGTATCAGGAGAGTCGATCGCGCAAGGCGCGCCGATCGACCTTCCCGGGTCCGCGCAGCGGAAGTGAGTCGGCGACGAACACCTGACGCGGTGCCGCATAGCGATCCAGCCGCGCGCTGACGAACTCGCGAACCTCAACAGCGGTCGGCGGCTGGATTCCGGCATCGACCACGATCACCGCGACCACCTGCTCGCCGAGTCGCTCGTCGGGCAGACCGAGCACCGCGCACTCCGCGACCCCCGCCATCTCGCCGATCACTGCCTCGACCACCTGCGGCACGATCGTCAGCCCCCCGGTGGTGACGGCCTCATCGGCGCGACCGACGATCCGAAGCACATCGGCCTCCACCGCACCGAGGTCGTCGGTGCGGAACCATCCGGGTTCGGCGAAGGCGGGATGGTCGGGCAGATTGCGGTATCCGCGGGCGACGGTGGCACCGCCGAGTACCACTCGGCCGACGCCGTTCTCGCCCTGGTCGGTGATCCGGACCCGTACGCCGGGCAGCGGGACGCCGTCGTAGACGCATCCGCCCGCGGTCTCGCTCATCCCGTAGGTTCGGACGATCGGCAGGCCGGCGTCGATCGAGCGTTCGAGGAGCGCGGCGGGCGTCGCCGCGCCGCCGACGAGGATCGCGTCCAGCTCGCGGAGCGCGGCGACGGCGCGCGGATCGTCGAGGGCCTTGCGCAGCTGAGTGGGGACCAGAGAGGTGTACCGGCGGTCGCCGGGCATGGCGCCGATGCATGCAGGGAGCGCGGCGGGGTCGAAGCCCGCCGCGAGGTCGAGGACGACGGGGTCGTACCCGGCCGCCAACGATCGGAGCAGGACTTGCAGGCCACCGATGTGGTGCGGGGGGATCGCCAGGAGCCAGCTTCCCGGTCCGCCCAGAACCTCGGCGGTCGCCTCGGCGGAGGCGCGCAGCGATGCGGCGGTGTGCACGGCGCCCTTCGGGGTGCCGGTGGTGCCCGAGGTCGAGACGACGAGAGCGGCGTCGTCGTCGATCGGTTCGCCGAGAGCCAACGCCTCAGTCAATCGCCGCGCGTGCTCGGCATCGCCCGTGGGGAGCGGCAGATAGGCGGCGTCGCCGTTCAGCAGCGCCAGCAGCT
This sequence comes from Gordonia neofelifaecis NRRL B-59395, assembly GCF_000192435.1. Taxonomy (GTDB): domain Bacteria; phylum Actinomycetota; class Actinomycetes; order Mycobacteriales; family Mycobacteriaceae; genus Gordonia; species Gordonia neofelifaecis. The sequence continues at coordinate 53,753 of NZ_AEUD01000006.1, read as the reverse complement.
GCCGACGGGCGTCGAGCACGGCGGGACCGGCCGGGAGTTCGAGTGGTTGCAGGACTCTCAGGACGGTTCCTCCGGGTTCTCGGCGTCGCTGTCGTCGGACGGCGTGAGCGGCGCGTCGTCGAACGGCCACTCCGCTGCCTCCAGAGTCTGCCGCACGCGTTCGATGTCCTGTTCTCGGGGCAGCTCCTGCGTCACCTTGGAGATCTCGACGCCGACGTCGATGCGGCTGATCGGCTCCGTCGGCGGCGTGTCGACCAGTTCCAGCGCTACCTGCCGGATCTCCTCCTCGGTGAGCTGGCGGCGCAGCAGGGCGAACAGCGGCAGATAGTCGCTGTTCGGGACGCCTTCCGGATAGCCGGCGCGCAGCCAGCGGACCACACCGCTCAGGAATGAGGGGCGATCCATCGGCGAGTCAGTCCGCGATCGTGACGTGATCGGTGAGCGGCCAGCCGGCCGCGGCCAGGCGCGCGGCGACCTGCCGGGTCTCCTCCTCGGACGGGGCCTGCTCGGTGACGGCCTGGATCGCCTCGCGGATCCGCTCGGGAGTCGCGGGCGTCTCGGCACCGTGCTCCAGCGCCAGGCTCAGGATCACATCGGTGACCTCGGCCTCGGACAGCACCGGCGTGAGGAGCGCCAGCAGCGGCGGGAACTCGGTGGCGGGGACGCCTTCGGGATACCCGGCGCGAACCCATTTGATGACGTTCTCGAACAGCGAAGGTGCCATGGTGTTGCTCTGAGCCTTTCAGACCGGTCGCGCGGAGGTCACTTCTTGTAGGCGAAGTCGGGGAAGATCTTGAGGTCGAAGTAGTAGTTCAGCGTCTGACGGCAGATCCACAGGATGCCGACGACGATGACGACCAGCACCAGCGCGAACACCACGTAGCCGAGGATCCGCAGCGCCGGGTTGGCGGGCTTGCCGAGGTCACCGTGTCCGGTGGCTTCGAGGCGCATCCCGATGGCGAACAGGGCGGGCAGGCCGGCTCCGAACAGCAGTCCGACGGCGAGAACCTTGGTGATGGCGGAGACGATGTCCATGAGGGTTGCCTTTCGCGGAAGCTGGGATCAGGCCTGGGCGGCGGGGTCGCCGGTCGAGGGGTCGGTGGCTGCGGGCACCGGTGAATTGGTGCTCTCGTCCCAGTCGGCGTTGACGTTGTCCGAGTCGACCTTGTCCTGCTGAGCGCGGTAGTACATGTAGCCCGACAGTGCGACGAGGACCAGGAAGATGACGATCGCGCCGGCGGCGCCGCCGATCAGGCTGGCGATCCAGTAGCACAGTGCGCCGACGAGGGCGGCCGCCGGAAGCGTGGTGATCCAGGCGACGGCCATGCGCCCGGCGACGCCCCAGCGCACTTCGGCGCCCTTCCGGCCGAGGCCGCTGCCGAGGATCGAGCCGGTGGCGACCTGGGTCGTCGAGAGTGCCATGCCTGCGGCCGAGGAGGTCAGGATGATCGCCGCGGACGAGGCCTCGGCGGCCATGCCCTGCGGTGCCTTGATCTCGACCAGGCCCTTGCCCAGCGTGCGGATGATGCGCCAGCCACCGATGTAGGTGCCGAGGGCGATCGCCGAGGCGCAGCTGAGGACGATCCAGAACGGCAGCCCGTGCGCCACGCTGCCCGAGTCGAGATGGCCGGTCGCGATGAGCGCGAGGGCGATCACGCCCATCGTCTTCTGTGCGTCGCCGGTGCCGTGTGCCAGGGAGACCAGCGAGGCCGAGGCGACCTGACCGTTACGGAAGCCCTTCTCCTTGTTGCGCTCCGAGATGCCGTTGGTGATCGCGTAGATGAGCAGCGTGCCGACCGAAGCGACGATGCAGGCGATGACCGGAGCGAAGAGCGCGGGGACGATGACCTTGGCGAGGATGCCGTGCCAGTTGATGCCCGACGTGCCGATCGCTGCCATACCCGAGCCGATCAGGCCACCGAACAGGGCGTGCGACGAACTCGACGGCAGGCCGAACAGCCAGGTGAAGAGGTTCCACAGGATGGCGCCGATGAGACCGGCGAAGATGATGATCAGCGCCTTGTTCGCGTCGAGGCCGGTGACCAGCTCACCCTTGTTGTCACCGGACGTCTGCTGAATGTTCAGCACGTCCTTGGTGATGGTGGCGGCGACCTCCACGGAGAGGAAGGCGCCGACCAGGTTCAGGATCGCGGAGAGGCCGACGGCGACCTTGGGCTTCAGAGCGCCGGTGGCGATGGACGTCGCCATGGCGTTGCCGGTGTCGTGGAACCCGTTGGTGAAGTCAAAGCCGAGGGCTGTGACGATCAACAGCACGAGGATGAGCGTCTCTGCGGTCATGGGAACAACTATGACCGGCTCACGGTGGGCGGAGTCAACTCGTTGTGATGTCCTCTTTTACGCTTTGACCTGGACTTTTTCGGGCCCCCGGGGTGCGTTAACGGAAAATTCATCTGTCGGTGGGATTCGCGCCACCGAGCGTTGTCGGATGTTTCCCACGGACAGGTGGAGGAAAGGTGACGAGCAGGTGAACTCGGTGTCCCGGCGACCTCGGCCGTCTGCGCGGGCCCACGTGGATCAGGTGTGCCAGAATCAGCCCATGACGCCGATGACGCTGGGCATGCCGATCAATTACGCGGGCGACTTCCGCGAGACCATCGATAACCTCCGCGACTTCGAAGGGGTGGGCGTCGGGCGCGTGACGGTCCCGGAGGCGTACAGCTTCGACGCCGTCAGTCAGCTCGGGTACATCGCCGCCCGCACCGAGACGATGGAACTCCAGACCGGCATCCTCCCGATGTACTCCCGGACGCCGACAAATCTCGCGATGACCGCTGCGGGTCTCGACTACATCAGCGGCGGCCGCGCAGTGCTGGGCATCGGTGCGTCCGGACCGCAGGTGATCGAGGGCTTCCACGGCGTCAAGTACGACTACCCGCTCGGTCGCGCCCGCGAGAACGCCGAGATCTGTCGCAAGGTGTGGCGACGCGAGCGCGTCGAGTACCGCGGGAAGCATTACCAGCTGCCGTTGACCCAGGAGGACGGCGGCAGCGGACTGGGCAAGGCGCTGAAGATCATCAACCACCCGGTCCGGGACCGGATCCCGTTGCTTCTCGCGGCGATCGGGCCGAAGAACGTCGAACTCGCGGCGGAGCTGTTCGAGGAGTTGCAGCCGTTCCTGTACCACCCCGACTACGTCGAGGCGGCGTTCGGCGAATCGCTCGCCGCAGGCCGGGCCAAGCGCGACCCCGACATGCCCGATCTCCGCATCGTGATTCAGGCCAGCGCGCTCATCACGGAGGACGTCGATCAGATCGCGGCCGCCGAGCACGCCGTCCGTCACCATTCGGCGCTGTACATCGGCGGCATGGGCGCCCGTGGCAAGAACTTCTACAACTCGCTCGTGCAGCGGTACGGGTACGTCGACGAGGCGAAGCTGATCCAGGATCTCTATCTCGACGGTAGGAAGGACGAGGCCGCGGCTGCGGTACCGCAGGATCTGATCGACGCGATCAGCCTCATCGGCCCCCGCTCCGCGGTCGCGGAGCGCGTCGAGCGATTCCGCGACAGCGGCGTCGGCGTCCTGCTCGCGTCGCCCGCCGCGGCCACGCATGTCCAGCGAGTCGAGGACATGCGCGTGCTGAAGGAACTCATCGGCTAGTCGCCGCTGCGCGCTATGCCGGCGCCGGTACCGCCTCCGCGGCGATCGTCGCCGACCCCGCCCAGTACCCGCACTGGGCGACGCTCGTCGACGGAAAGTTGTCCGTCACGGTGACGAACAATGCGTTCGCTCAGGCGAACTGCACCATGCGTGTGTTCGACGTGAAGCATCTGCCGGTCATGGTCGATTGGACGGATGCGGCGAATGCGTGGGTCAACGGCACGGGACCGCCTACAAGGTCTCCGGCACCGGTGCCGGCGGTGGTGGCGGGAACGGAAGTCTCGACGGCCTCGGGTTCGGCAGCCTGGGCTGACCTGCTCGCCCTTCTGAGACAAGCGACATCACCGCCTCGTTGCAGGGTTACACCCTGAGCTGAGGTGGTGATGTCGTATTGGGGGTGTGATCAGCTGAGCGCGGCCTCGAGTACAGCGAGGTTCGCCTCCATGGCGCGCTGCCAGACGCCGAGGCGGAACGCGATGATCTCGCCCTCGCGGTCGGGGTGTGCGTCGATGAAGGTCTTGAAGGGTGACTCGGCGTCACCGATTCGCGCCCACTGCCTGACGATGGTGCCGTCCCGCATCGGATCGACCTCGAAGCCCCAGGACGCGAACGGGGCTTTGCTGTCGGGTCCCACCGTCCACACCCACCGGCGTCCCGGTTCGACCTCAGTGATCACTGAGATCGTCTGCCAGTCGCCCATCTGCTCGTTGCGGTTGTGCCCGCTGAACCGGGCGCCGACCGTCACGGCGTCGGCTCCGTCAAGCCATTCGACGCGCTGGAGTTCACCGGGGGCGCGGGTCGGCAGACTGATATCGGTGACCATCTGCCAGGCGTGTTCCGGCGCGCATCGCAGTTCCCGGCTCACCTCCACGGTCGGACTGTCGCGCAGTCGCACGCGTACTCCTCCTCTAGTAGTAGTACGGGAACGAGTCCCAGTTCGGATCGCGCTTCTCGAGGAAGGCGTCGCGGCCCTCGACGGCCTCGTCGGTCATGTACGCCAGTCGGGTCGCCTCACCGGCGAACACCTGCTGGCCCATGAGTCCGTCGTCGGTGAGGTTGAAGGCGAACTTCAACATCCGCTGGGCGGTCGGCGACTTCGAGTTGATCGCACGAGCCCACTCGATCGCGGTGTTCTCCAGTTCGGCGTGATCGACGACGCGATTGACCGCGCCCATCTTGTGCATCGTCTCGGCGTCGTACGCCTCACCGAGGAAGAAGATCTCGCGAGCGAACTTCTGACCGACCTGCTTGGCCAGGTACGCGCTGCCGTAGCCGGCGTCGAAGCTGCCGACGTCGGCGTCGGTCTGCTTGAACCGGGCGTGCTCGCGCGAGGCCAGGGTCAGGTCGGCGACCACGTGCAGCGAGTGACCGCCCCCGGCCGCCCACCCGTTGACGACCGCGATGACGACCTTCGGCATGGTGCGGATCAGACGCTGCACCTCGAGGATGTGCAGGCGGCCGCCCTCGGCCTTGACCCGGGCCTCGTCGACGCCGTCGACCGTCGCCGACTGGACGTCCGAGTCATGACTCGTCGCGTACTGATACCCGCTGCGCCCGCGGATGCGCTGGTCTCCGCCGCTGCAGAACGCCCAGCCGCCGTCCTTGGGCGACGGGCCGTTGCCGGTCAGCAGCACCGTGCCGACATCGGGGGAGCGGCGCGCGTGGTCGAAGGCGCGGAACAACTCGTCGACGGTGTGCGGCCGAAACGCGTTGCGGACCTCCGGACGGTCGAAGGCGATGCGGACGATGCCGTTCTCGCGGCCTTCGCCGACGTGCCGGTGATAGGTGATGTCGGTCAGGTCTTCGAAGCCGGGGATCGTGCGCCACTGGGCTGCGTCGAAAGGTGATTCGGTGGTCATTGTTCTGAGGGTAGTGCGGGTTCGTGCCGGGGTCTGCGGGGATGTGTCTGCTCGGCAGTCCTCGGCGCCTCGCCTAGCGGCTCGGGGCCTGCGGAGAGCTCGCAGACACATCCCCGCAGACCCCGGCACTACCTGGCAGATCTACACCCAGCCAATGAAGTCACGCTCATTGTGGATGGTTTGACCGTTGCTCTCTACCTGATATCGGTGGGTTTCAAGTGCTACGTTCTAAAACTGAGTGATACTCAATTTCTGGAAACGGCGAGCGAGCTTTGGGAGATGTAGTGACGGAACTGCCGGTCTTGGTGTCGGAGTCGAGTGGCGTCGGGCGGCTGGTGCTCAATCGGCCGAAGGCGATCAACGCGCTCAACGACGAGATGGTCGACCTGATGGCCGCGGCGCTGCGGCGATGGCGCGACGACGACTCGGTGCGCGCCGTCGTGCTGTCGGGTGCAGGTGAGCGCGGCCTGTGTGCGGGCGGAGACATCGTGTCGATCCACCGCGACGCCAAAGCTCTCGTCGAGTCGGGCGCGGGCGACGAGGAGGCTGCCGCCTGCCCGTCGGCGGTGTTCTGGCGCGAGGAGTATCAGCTCAACTCGGAGATCGCGAAGTTCCCGAAGCCGTACGTCGCGCTGATGGACGGCATCGTGATGGGCGGCGGCGTCGGGGTGTCCGCGCATGCCAACACCCGGGTCGTCACCGACCGGACGCGGCTGGCGATGCCGGAGACCGGCATCGGCTTCGTCCCCGACGTCGGCGGCACCCACCTGCTGTCGCAGATCACCGACAACATCGGCGTCTACCTCGGGCTCACTGCGGGATCGATCAACGGCGCCGACGCCGTCGCACTGGGGATCGCCGACCACTACATTCCGGCCGCGGATCTCGACGCGTTCGTGACGGCGATCGAGGCGACGTCGGTCGACGAGGCGCTGGCCCGCTTCACGCAGACTCCGCCGCCGTCGGAGCTGGACGCGCAGCGGGGATGGATCCGCGAGGCATTCGCCGCCGACACCGTCGCGGGCATCATCGACCGCTGTGCGGCGGTCGGGACCGAAGCCGCGGACAAGGCCGCGGCGACGCTGCGCGCCAAGAGCCCGACCACGCTCGCGGTGACCCTGCGGGCACTTCGGAATCCGCTGCCGACCCTCGACGACTCGCTGCACCGCGAATACCGGGTGTCGCTCCGCTGCGTGCGCAGCCACGACATGGCAGAAGGTATCCGCGCCCAGGTCATCGACAAGGACCGCAATCCGGGGTGGGATCCGGCCGAGATCGACGCGGTCACCGCGGCCGACGTCGACGCCTTCTTCGCGCCGCTGCCCGACGACCTCGAGCTGACCATCGTCGGCGACTGACCGCATCCGACTCGACCACCCCGCACTGAGACGACCCACACCACCGAAAGGCCACAGATGACCGAGTACCAGACCATCCTCACCGAGACCGACGGCCGCGTCGCCGTGATCACCCTCAACCGCCCGAAGGCGCTCAACGCACTGAACACCGAACTCATGGGCCAGGTCGTCGCCGCCGTCCGGGGCTTCGACGTCGATCCGGGCGTCGGCGCGATCGTCATCACCGGCTCCGAGAAGGCCTTCGCGGCCGGCGCCGACATCAAGGAGATGCAGTCCAAGTCGTTCAGCGACGTGGCGGGGGAGCAGTTCTTCGCGGCGTGGGACGAGCTGTCGCGCGCCCGCACCCCGATCATCGCGGCCGTCTCCGGCTACGCGCTCGGCGGCGGCTGCGAGCTCGCGATGCTCTGCGACATCATCATCGCCGGCGAGAACGCCCGCTTCGGGCAGCCGGAGATCAACCTCGGTGTCATCCCGGGCATCGGCGGATCCCAGCGGCTCACGCGCGCGGTCGGCAAGGCCAAGGCGATGGACCTGGTCCTGACTGGCAGGCAGATGAAGGTGGACGAGGCGGAGAAGCTCGGGCTCGTGTCGCGCGTGGTGCCGACCGAGGACGTCGTCACCGTCGCCCGCGAGGTGGCCGCGACCATCGCCGGCAAGTCCTTCGTCGCGTCGTCGTACGCGAAGGAAGCCGTCAACCGGGCGTTCGAGTCGAGCCTCACCGAAGGCGTCCGCGCCGAGCGCAGCCTCTTCTACTCGCTGTTCGCGACCGCCGACCAGAAGGAGGGCATGGCCGCCTTCGTCGAGAAGCGCGAACCGAACTTCGAACACCGCTGATCCGGTGCAGGGGTCGAAGGCCGACCGGACCCGGGCCAATGTCCGAGCCGCCGCGGCGGCGAGCTTCGCCGAGTCCGGGTTTCAGGCGGCGACCACCGCGGAGATCGCCCGACGCGCAGGCGTCTCGGAGGGGACCGTGTTCCAGCATTACGCGAGCAAGCTGGGACTGCTGACCGCCGTCACCCGCGAGTTCTACGGGCTGCTGCAAGCCGAAGCCGAGGCCGTCATCGGTGACGACGGCCTCGGCCCGTCGGCCAAGCTTCGCAGGCTGGTCCACGACTGGTGCGACGTCATGGCCACGCGGTGGGACCTCGTCCAGGTGTACATCCACACCGCGCAGGCTTTCCCGGGGACCGAGCTCGCCGAGGTCGTCATCGACTCGAATCGGCGCTACACGCGGATCTACACCCGGATCATCGACGAGATGAAACTGTCCGGTGAGTTGGACGCCGCCCTCCCGACGTCGCTCGCACGGGACATGATCTTCGGGACCCTCGAGCACAGTGCGCGGGGCCAGCGGTACGCGGGCCGTCCGGTCCACACATCGGACGTCGGGCGGCAGGTGGTTGACCTGTTGCTCGGCGCGGGCCGCCCGCGATCCTGTGCTCCATCAGACGACGAGCAGCTGGCGCGCATCGAGGCGAAGATCGACCGACTCCTGGAACACCAGGACTGAACTGATGAGCCGACGGCGGAGACCGTCGGCCCGAAGGATACGGTGAGACGATGAAGGGCGCACCCGAGCAGGAGTGGAACGTGGCGGCTGATGAGACGCCGCAGCACCAAGGCGGATTTCGCGCCGACTTCGAGGTCACGACCGAACGTGGCGGACCGTCGTACGGCGAGATGATCGAGCAGGTCCGCACTTTCATGGACAAGGTCCGCTATGCCTCACCGTCGCCGGAACTGGCCGACGAGGTGATCGACGACCTGCGGAAGCTGAACGCGAAGCTCGACTCCACGTTGGTCGACGAGTGGACGTCCCCGTCCGGAACGCGGATCGACCTCCCGTCGCGCGGCAACATCACCCTCCCGCCGTACGAGGTGCTCGACGGCGGCCCGGACGGCGTCGACGCAGTCGTGACCTTCCGCCCCTTCCACCTGGGCGGCAACGGGGTCGCGCACGGCGGCCACGTCGCCATCGCCTTCGACGACCTCGGCGGCATGGCCGCAGCACTCCGCGTCGGCAGGCCCGCGCGGACCGCGTACCTGACGGTGAACTACCGGTCGCTGACACCGCTCGACACGCCCCTGACCCTGCGCACCTGGGTGGAGCGGCATGACGGCCGCAAGAACTTCGTCCGAGGCACCTTGCACGACGGCGACCGACTCTGCGCCGAACTCGACTCGCTGTTCATCGAACTGAAGCCGGGCCAGGCGTAGGGCGGACTCCGTCGCGATCGCTTGCAGGCCCGACGCTACTGCTTGAGCTCGTGGGCCTCGACGACGAAGCCCGCGGTCTGCAAACGGTCGACGAGGACGTCGCCCATCGCGACCGCCGGGGTCAGCACGCCGGTGCGGTCGGGCAGGCGGTCCCGGTCGAGCGCCAGCGCCAGTGCGCTCTCGCCGAGCATGACGGCCGTCGCCTTGTAGCCGGGATCGCCGTGGGCTCGCATCTGGGAGCGGTAGCGGCGGCCGGACGTCGTCGTGGTGAAGGTCTGCGTCACGAAGTTGCCGGTCTCGCGGGTCTTCTCCGCGGGGCCGCTGCCCGGCTTGGGCAGCACGAAGTCGAGGACGCGACGGGTCGGTCCGAAACTCATCGCGCCGAGGAACGCGCCGGTGCCCACCGTCACCACGCCCGCCAGTGCGGCCGACAGACCGGGGACGCCGCCGACCGACATCGTCTCCTGGTAGCGGAAACCGTCGCCGTAGGCGCCGTCGAGCAGGTAGTTCGACCGCCGTACCACCCGGGTGTTGTACGAGGACATGAAGAACGGCGCGAGGGTGCCGCGCAGGCTCGGATCGACCTTCTTGGCGTCGACCGGGGTGATATCGCTCGGCTCGGAGTTCAGGCCCGCGCGTGGGGTGTCGCCGGAACCGCCGGACAGGGCCTGGGGATTCATCATCAAGCGCCGGGTCTCGGCGTCCTTGGCCAGTTCGGCGATCACGCGGATCGAGTCGACGGTGCCGCCGGACACCCCGCCGCGGAGCGAGGTGACGACCATGGTCGTGTCGGTCATCTCGCCCGCGCCGTCCTCGGCGATCGCCCGATGCAGCAGGTAGGCGCCGAGATCCGACGGAACCGAGTCGAATCCGCACGAGTGGACGATCCGGGCACCGGATGCGGCCGCCAGCTCGTCGGCCTTGTCGATGGAGTACCGGACGAAGGGCACTTCGCCGGTGAGGTCGACGTAGTCGGTGCCTGCGGTCGCCGCCGCGATGACCAGATTCTCGCCGTACCGCAGGTAGGGCCCCACGGTGGTGCAGACCACCTGGGTGCGCGCGCACATCGCGTCGAGCGACGCTGGCGACTCCGAATCGGCGACGATGAGCGGCCAGTCGCGGGCCTTGGGGCCGAGCCGTCGACGGACGGCGGCGAGCTTGGTCTCCGAGCGTCCGGCGAGAGCGATCCTGGTGTTCGCCGGCGCATGATCGGCCAGGTACTGGGCGGTGAGCTCACCGACGAAACCGGTGGCACCAAATACGACGACGTCGAATTCGCGACTCATGGGTTCGACCCTACTGGGATCGGCGCGGACGGGCTCCGACGGCACTGCGTGTCGTCGACGTCACGGGTCAGTCCCGCCGCGCCCACCCGAGCGAGAACGCGGCGAACGCTTTCGGCCCGGCGCCGTAGAACGAGTCCAACTCGGCGATCTCCCACCCGGCCTCGGCCAGCAGCGCCGGGATGTCGCGGGTCAGGTGACAGCCGCCGCCGAGTCGCTTCTGCATCGGCTCCAGGCGTCGCTGCCAGCGTCGCACGCCCGGCTCCGGCGCGCGCCCGTGCTCGAGGAAGGCGAGAGTCCCGCCGGGCCGGACGACGCGGCGGAGCTCGGCGAGCGCGAGCGGGAGGTCGGGGATGGTGCACATGGTGAACGTCGACAGCGCGGAGTCGAACGAATCGTCGTCGAAGGGCAGATGCTGACCGTCGAGCCCGGACCGATCGATCGGGATGTCGGCGCCGGCGATCCGCTCGCCCCCCCCCCCCCAGCCGCTGTCACTGGGCTCCACGGCGGCGATGCGGGTGACCGCTTCCGGGTACTGCCCGACGTTGAAGCCGGAACCGAAGCCGATCTCCACCACCTCGCCCGCCAGCGGTTCGCAGGTGCGACGGCGGAGCTTGTTCATCGCGGGCATTCCGCACGTCTTGGTGATGATCCGCGGCAGCACCTGATCCGAATAGAAGCCCATGCGCCGACGATAGGCGATTTCCGCGGGGCGCGGCATAGACCTTCGGACCGGCCGCCGGGCCGCGGCACATAGGGTCTATCCCATGAATCCGTCCACCCTGCAGGCGCGTGTGATCGTCGACGAACTGATCCGCGGCGGCGTCACCGAGGCCGTCCTCTGTCCGGGCTCCCGGAATGCGCCGCTGGCGTTCGCGCTGCACGCCGCCGACGCCCAGGGGCGCCTGCGACTGCACGTCCGCATCGACGAGCGCTCCGCGGGCTACCTGGCGCTCGGGCTCGCGGTGGCGTCGGGCAGGCCGGTGCCGATCGTGATGACGTCGGGGACCGCGGTGGCGAATATGGGCCCGGCCGTCTTCGAAGCGAACTACGCGCGCGTTCCGCTGGTCGTGATCAGCGCGAACCGGCCTTATGAGCTGCTCGGCTCGGGCGCCAACCAGACCATCGAGCAGTTCGGCATGTTCGGGACGCAGGTTCGCGCGGCGATCAGTCTCGGGCTCGCCGAAGAGGAGCTCGACACCAACTCTCAGTGGCGGTCGGCGGTCGGCCGCGTGCTCGCGGCCGCACGCGGAGCCCGGACCGGCAATGCGGGGCCGGTGCAGTTCGACATCCCGCTACGCGAGCCGCTCGTGCCCGACGCCGCCGACCTGCCGGACGCCGATCTGGCGGTCGCCGCCGGCGGTCGTTTCGTGGGCAGGCACGGCGACGCGCCCTGGACGCAGGCGCCCGTCGGCCGGCTCGACATCCCGCTGGAGATCGATCTCTCGCGCGACACCGTGGTCGTGTCCGGTCACGGCGCGGGCATCCATCCCGAGCTCGCCGCGCTGCCGACCGTCGCCGAGCCGACCGCACCGCACGTCGCCAACCCGCTGCATCCGTTGGCGCTGGGCAGGCTCAAACCCACGCAGGCGATCATCTGCGGTCGGCCGACGCTGCACCGGTCGGTGTCCCGACTTCTCGCCGATCCGTCGGTCGAGGTATTCGCTCTCACCACCGGTCCGCGATGGCCCGACGTCTCGGGAAACGTGTTCGCGACCGGCACGCGGGCCGTCGCCACCGGTGATCCGCAACAGCGCTGGCTCGACGAGGCCGCGCGGATGCACGCGTCGGTAGAGACGGCGGTGGCGGCGGAGCTGAGCGACTCGCACGAGACCACCGGCCTCCATGTGGCCCGGACCGTCGCCGCCGCGATGGCCCCCGGGGACACGCTGGTGGTGGGGGCGTCGAACCCGATCCGCGACATCGCGCTCGCGGGCACCGTCGCCGACGGCGTCAAGGTGATGTCGAACCGCGGCGTCGCGGGGATCGACGGAACCAACGCGACGGCGATCGGTGCCGCGCTCGCGCGGGGCGACGGTCGTACAGTGGCGCTGATGGGCGACCTCACGTTCATCCACGATGCGACCGGACTGATCATCGGTCCCGACGAACCGCGTCCGACCGACCTGCGGATCGTGGTCGCCAACGACGACGGCGGCGGCATCTTCGGTCTGCTGGAGCAGGGCGACCCGAGATTCGCGCGCGATGCGTACCTCGGCGTCTACGACCGCATCTTCGGCACGCCGCACCGCACCGATCTCGCCGCGATGTGCGCGGGCTTCAACATCGGCCATCGTCGCGTCGACCTCGCCGGTCTCCCTGCGGCACTCGCCGGTCCCGCCCCGGCGGGCGGTGTCGAAGTGGTCGAGGTCCGCACGAATCGGGACGGTCTGCGCGAGCTCCACCGCCGGATCGGCGCGAGGCTCGACGCCGCGTCCGGCTACCCTGAACAACCATGACTCGAACAGTGCAGCGGCGCATTCAGATCGCGCTGGTGGCTCTCGGCGTCATCGTGACCCTCATCGGCGCGGTGATCATCGCCGGCGCCTATCGCAATGATTCGAAGATCAACGCGAACAAGGCGACCGCCGTAGCCGACGTGATCTCGGCCGACCGGCTGCACGCCGCCGTCAACTTCGTCACCCCGGACGGAGTGCTGCGCAACCCCAAGCTCGGGCTGCTGTATCCGACGAACCTCTCGACCGGGCAGCGGATCCTGGTGGACTACGACGCGTCCGACCCCGACAACCTGGCACGTCCCGTGGGACGCAACGCCCGCCTGTCGATCGTGCCCGCGCTCTCGGTGATCGCGGCGGGCTGGGCGGCGGTGATCCTCGTTCTCGTCGTGGTCGCCGAGTCCGGCCGCCGCTCGCGTCGCAGCGCGGCCTAGGCTTGATCCCATGACAGACAGCACCGACCACGGCGCCGGAACCCGTGCGAGCCTTGAGAAGGATCCGTCCGAGGTCGCCGAGATGTTCGACGGCGTCGCCCGTCGCTACGACCTGACCAACACGGTGCTCTCGTTCGGTCAGGACCGGCGCTGGCGGCGCAACACCCGTCGTGCGCTCGACCTCAAACCGCGGGACATCGTGCTCGACCTCGCCGCGGGCACCGCCGTCTCGACGGTCGAACTGTCGGCGTCCGGGGCCACCTGCATCGCCGCCGACTTCTCCCTCGGCATGCTGCGCGCGGGTGTCGGCCGCAACGTGCCGAAGGTGGCCGCCGACGCACTCCATCTGCCGTTCGCCGATGCCTCGTTCGACGCCGCGACCATCTCGTTCGGACTGCGCAACGTCAACGACGTCCCGCTCGCCCTGAGCGAGCTGAACCGCGTCCTCAAGCCGGCCGGTCGCCTGGTGATCTGCGAGTTCTCCACGCCGACCGCGAAGCCTTTCCGAACGGTCTACATGGAGTACCTGATGAAGGCACTGCCCGCCGTCGCGACGAAGGTGTCGAGCAACCCGGCGGCCTACGTCTATCTCGCGGAGTCGATCCGCGCCTGGCCGGACCAGGCGGGGCTCGGCGCGCTCATCGGCGCCGCCGGTTTCGCCGACGTGACCTGGCAGAACCAGACCGGCGGAATCGTCGCGATCCACCGCGGCGTGAAGAAGTAGCGGTGCGGCCCGGTACCCCTCAGCTGAACGGTGGCCGCTCCTCAAGTGCGGACGTGACGCGCCCGGCGCTGCGCCACGCTCGTGCGATCAGGTCGGCGTCGTCTGCGGTGAGCAGGTTCCCCATCACTCGGACGACCGTCGACATCAGTTTCGCCGAGCGGATGCCGGGTCGGCCGAGCACTGGCACCGTCTGCGGGACCGTCAGCAGACCGGCGGCGCGGCGGGCGGCGGCGAACGCAGTGCCGTACTCGGCGCGCAGCAGCGCCGGCCAGGCCGTGGCGTAATCGGTCTCGGACGCCAGCATCTCGACCGCCATCGCGGCGGTCTCGATCGCGTAGTCGATGCCCTCGCCGTTGAGCGGATTGACGCAGGCGGCCGCATCACCGATGAGCATCCAGTTCGCTCCGGCCACACCGCTGACGGCCCCGCCCATCGGCAGCAGCGCCGACGCGACCCGCTGCGGCGGCGAGGTGAGCCGCCAGTCGTCGGAGACCATCCGGGCGTAGTGCTCGACGATCGGCCGCAACGCCATCGACGCCGGGCGCTTGGCCGTCGCGAGGGCGCCGACGCCGACGTTCACCGTGCCGTCGCCGAGAGGGAAGACCCAGCCGTAACCGGGGAGGAGTCCGCCCTCCGGATCGCGGAGCTCGAGATGCGAGCCCATCCACTCGTGATCGGACTTCGCGGAGGCGGCATACGACCGGGCGGCGACGCCGTAGGCGGTGTTCCGATGCCACTGCCTGCCGAGCGACTTGCCGAGCGCTGACCGCACCCCGTCCGCGACGATCACGTCGCGCGCCCGGATCTGGTGGCGCTCGCCGTCGCGGGTGACGGTCACCGACTCGATCCGACCGCCGATCAGCTGTGCGCCGACCGCCTTGGTCCCGGAGACCATGCGGGCCCCGCGGCCGACCGCGAAGCGGCGGATCGCGTCGTCGAGTTCGGTGCGGGCGATCGCGCTGCCGTACCCCCCGAATCGATGGGCGCCGGGCCAGGCGACGCGCTGGCTGGCACCCCAGCCGTGCAGTTCGAGGCCGCGTATCCGGGGCCTGCCGTCGAGCAGGTCGGCCATGCCGAGGCGGTGCAGTCCGGCCACGGCCCGGGGTGTGAGACCGTCGCCGCAGGTCTTGTCGCGGGGGAACACCGCGGCGTCGAGCAGGACCACGTCCGATCCGCGAGCCGCGGCCTGGGCGGCGGCCGCTGCGCCCGCCGGTCCGGCACCCACCACCAGAAGGTCGGTGGAATCGGGAATGGCCTCGCCGGGCGTCGCGCTGGTCACCCGATCAGTATGTCTGTCGCCCCCAGCGGTTACGCTTCTGGTGTCGCCGAACGACGAATCCGCGGGCGTTCGGATCACCGATGGGATTGGGCCAAACACGTGAAGTCCACTTTTGCCGGACTGGACCTCGGAACCGGCGAGTTCGCCGGGCAGGTGCAGGAGTCGCTGCAGCGCGTCGAGGATCTGTTGATCAGCGAGCTGTCGTCGGGCGACGACATCCTGGTCGAGGCCGCCACCCATCTGGCCAAGGCCGGGGGCAAGCGATTCCGTCCGATGTTCGCCATCCTCTCCTCGCATTTCGGTGCGAAGCCGGGCGCCGACGAGGTCATCACCTCGGCCACCGTGATCGAGATGACGCATCTGGCGACGCTGTACCACGACGACGTGATGGACGAGGCCGCGTTGCGGCGCGGTGCACCGAGTGCCAATGCGCGCTGGTCGAACTCGATCGCGATCCTGGCCGGCGATTTCCTGTTCGCGCGCGCCTCACATCTGGTGTCGACGCTGGGACCGGAGGCGGTCCGGATCATCGCGGACACCTTCGCCGAACTGGTCACCGGGCAGATGCGCGAGACGGTGGGCGTCAGTGCGGGCGATGATCCCATCGAGCACTACCTCAAGGTGGTCTGGGAGAAGACGGGTTCATTGATCGCCACGGCGGGCCGTTTCGGTGCGTACACCGCGGGTGCCGACGAGACGACTGTCGACACCCTCGCCCGCCTCGGCGACGTGGTCGGCACCGCGTTTCAGGTGTCCGATGACATCATCGACATCGCCTCGGTCACCGGCGACTCCGGCAAGACGCCGGGGACCGACCTCCGCGAAGGAGTACATACCCTGCCGGTGCTGCTCGCGTTGCGCGGCGACGGCCCCGACGCCGCCCGGCTCACGGAACTGCTCGTCGACCCGGCCACCGGTGCACCCCGAGCGCTCACCGTCGACGCCGAAGTCGACGAGGCCCTGCACCTGCTCGTCGACTCGAACGGGATGAAAGAAGCACGCGCCCGTCTCGAGGCGATGGCGGACGAGGCGAATGGACTCCTGGCGGGTCTGCCCGACGGTCCGGCCAACGCCGCATTCTCCTCGCTGGTCCGCTACACGGTCGACCGCGTCGGCTGAACCTTCCGCGCGGCGTAGGGTTCGCGCATAGTGATGTCGGCGACGAGCTGGAACTTTTGGGGTGGTTCGGTGCGTTTGCCACTGTGAGTGAAGTTCTTCTGACAGTGAGGTGCCATGCATTTCAACGGCCTCAAGACGGCTGCGTTGATGGGTTTGATGTCGGCGATCATCGTCGGCATCGGCGCGTTGTTCAACAACCCGAACATCCTGGTGTTCTCGGTGCTCCTCGCCGTCGGCACCAACGCGTACGCGTACTTCAACAGCGCGAAGCTGTCGCTGCGCGCGATGCATGCGCAGCCGGTGACCGAGGTAGAGGCGCCGGAGCTGTACCGGATCGTCCGGGACCTCGCGACGCAGGCGCACCAGCCGATGCCGGCGCTGTACATCAGCCCGACGGAGTCGCCGAACGCGTTCGCGACCGGGCGCAATCCGAAGAACGCCGCGGTGTGCTGCACGTCCGGGATCATGCAACTCCTCGACGAGCGCGAACTGCGGGCCGTGCTCGGCCACGAGCTGTCCCACGTCTACAACCGTGACATCCTGATCAGCTCGGTCGCGGGCGCGATGGCCGCGGTCATCAGCGGTCTGGCCAACATGGCGATGTGGATGGGAGCGTTCGGCGGCAACCGCGACAACGGCCCCAATCCGCTCGCGATGATCCTCATCGCGATCCTCGGCCCGGTGGCCGCGATGGTGATCCAGATGTCGGTGTCGCGGTCGCGTGAGTACCAGGCCGACGAGTCCGGCGCCGAGCTCACCGGCGATCCCCTGGCGCTCGCGTCGGCGTTGTCGAAGATCTCGGGCGGGATCGCGGCGGCGCCCCTGCCGCCGACCCCGGATCTCGCGAACCAGTCACACCTGATGATCGAGAGCCCGTTCCGTCCGGGCGAGAAGCTCTCGCGCATGTTCTCCACCCACCCGCCGACCGCGGATCGGATCGCGCGTCTGCAGGAGATGGCGCGCAACGGCGGGCAGCGGTTCTGAGGCCGCGGACCGCTGTCAGTCGGCCCGCTTGAGCTTTCGCTTCGCGGCCCAGCGGCCGACGAACACTGCGGCGATCGCTCCGGCGATTCCGCCGACGACGCCACCGGCCACGCTGTCGTCGGATCCCAGGCCGGCGATGACCGCGGTCGCCATCGAGATCGCGCACGCGCCGAAGTAACAACCGATGAGGGCGGTACGCCACCACGCGGCGCTGCCGTAGGCGAGGACATTGGCGTCGACGCCGCGCGCTTTGCAGTAGCGCTGCCATTCCATGGACGGAACCAACAGGGCGACGAACAGAGCCACGGTCACCCAGGCGGGGACGAACCATGCGGCGACGGCGGCGAGCGTCCACAGGAGGATGGTCGCCAGGATGAACACGTAGGCGTAGGCCTCGAGCATCACGCTCCGCTCGCGCTCATCACCCCAGGACTCATCCGCGTCTCTCAGGAGGATTGCGGGAATGGTCTTCGCCTGCCGTGCCATAGTCAGTGCTCCTCGGGTAGTGGAAAGAGTTCCTCGACCGAACTGCTCAATGCCCGCGCGATCCGAATCGCCAGGTAGACCGACGGCGCGTAGTCGCCACGTTCCAACGACACGACGGTCTGCCGGCTGACCCCCACCGCCGCCGCGAGGTCTGCCTGCCGCAGACCCGCTCGGCTCCGCGCCGCTTTCACCGGTGATGGGTTCTCGGGCATGAAAAAAGTCAAGCCCACTTGTCACGGTATGTCAAGTGGACTTGTCACGTGGTGGGGCTTCCAGCGGTCGTCACGGGGTTTCGACTGCGGTGCTCGCTGCGCTGCGCTCCTCGCTCAACCAGCGGGGGTCGAACGTGTCGAGGTTTTCGCTCAACCGGCGGGGGCGTCTTCGCTGGTTGAGCCGTCCGGAGCGAAGCGGAGGAGGTGTCGAAACCGCGTGCGCCGGGCTGGGTCGCCGATGAGAAGCGGTGATGGTTCGGGAGCGGGGCGACCGCGTGCCCGAACCATCACTCGCGGATCTCGGCCTGCCGAGGCGGCCGAGCAGAAGGACTACCGATAGTTCACGAACTGCAGGGCAATCCCGAAATCCTCACCCTTGAGCAATGCGATGACCGCCTGCAGGTCGTCGCGCTTCTTGGACGAGACCCGGAGCTCGTCGCCCTGGATCTGTGCCTTGACCCCCTTCGGGCCCTCGTCGCGGATCTTCTTGGAGATCTTCTTGGCGTGGTCGGAGTCGATGCCCTGGACCAGGTCGCCGGAGATCTTGAAGGTCTTGCCGGAGCCGACGGGTTCGCCGGCGTCGAAGGCCTTGAGGGAGATGTCGCGTCGGATCAGCTTCTCCTTGAACACCTCGAGGCCGGCGAGCGCCCGCTCCTCGGCGTCGGAGGTGATCACGATCTTCTCCTCGCCGGACCACTCGATGGTGGTGTTGGTGCCGCGGAAGTCGTACCGCTGCGAGAGTTCCTTGCCCGCCTGGTTGAGGGCGTTGTCGACCTCCTGGCGGTCGACCTTGCTCACGACGTCAAACGAAGAATCAGCCATGCACCCACACTATCAGTGGCCTGAGCAGCGAATTTGCGCGTACCGGGGGAGGTCGTTGTATTCTGATTCCCGTTGCTTTCGAGGCCTCCCCGTGCAAGCGGGGACGGTTGCGATGAGTGATGCAAGGCAGATTGCCCGAGCGGCCAAAGGGAGCGGATTGTAAATCCGTCGCGCAAGCTACATAGGTTCGAATCCTATATCTGCCACGCAGGGGACATACCACGTATATCGGTTCTGACCAGCGGTTTTGGTTAAACGGAGCGCGTGTGTGTAACCTCGTTGAGGCTCTTCGGTTACGGACTGTTCGCAGGTCGGACCCGGAAGGCAACGCCCCCTTAGCTCAGTCGGCAGAGCGTTTCCATGGTAAGGAAAAGGTCGACGGTTCGATTCCGTCAGGGGGCTCGCTTGGCTTTGGCTACCCGGTCAAGGCTGAACAGGGCGGTGTAGCTCAGCTGGTTAGAGCGCACGACTCATAATCGTGAGGTCGGGGGATCGAGTCCCCCCACCGCTACACATACCGCCTACGCCGGTGGGACTTCGACCCGCAAGCGTGGGACACGAAGAACTGCAAGACGCGAAAGTAGGCAATCGAAGTGGCTTCCTCAACCGATGTGCGGCCGAAGATCACCTTGGCATGCGAGGTGTGCAAGCACCGCAACTACATCACCAAGAAGAATCGTCGCAACGACCCCGATCGTCTCGAGCTGAAGAAGTTCTGCCCGAACTGCGGCAAGCACGAGACCCACAAGGAGTCGCGCTAAAGCGCAGTCGCGTCACGCGACCTCCCCAATACCTCTGAGCGGACCACCTCACACTGTGAGGTGGTCCGCTTGATTTTGTGTCGAAGCCTCTCCAAGAGGACAATCTTCGTAACAGATCAGATACGAACTATCCCGACGGCCAGTCTTGCGTGCAGGTCGCCGGGTCGCACGGCCGGGCACGAGCCGAGTCAGGAGAACACGGCGGTGACCGACCAGCTGGACGACATTCGAGTCGACGATCGACTGGAGGCGGCGTTCATGGGTGACATGACGGCGGAGCAGGTGGCCGACCACACGCGGTCGATGGTCGGTTACACGTACACGGTCGACGACTACTACGAGGTCGGACGCCAGGACATCCGCAGGCATGCGCGTGCGGTCCAGGACTCGCATCCGGCGTTCTGGGACGAGCAGGAGGCCGCCGTCCTCGGCCACGACACCCTCTTCGCGCACCCGACGTTCGTCTCGGTCCTCGGTCTGATCGCGCAGCGCAGGCTGTTCGAGGACGTGATCACCGGTTACGACATGTGGCAGATCATGCAGACCGACCAGCGGCTCATCATGCATCAGCCGATGCGGCTGGGCGACCGCCTCGTGTGCGATGTGTCGCTGGAGTCGTTCCGGCAGTCCATGGGCGCCGACCTGCTCGTCAGCAAGAACATCATCTGGAATCAGCACGACGAGCCGGTGATGACGACGCTGACCTCGATCGTCGCGCGTCCGTCGGTCGATGTGGACCCGGCGCTGATCTCGAAGCTGAACGAGGTGATGATGCAGGTCGACGCCGACCCCGTCATCGGCAAGACGATCAACGGTCCGTTCGACCGCTATTCCGACCCCGACCCGGTCACCGAGCCCAAGGCCTACGGTGCGATCGACTTCGACACGCTGGAGGTCGGTCAGGAACTGCCCGTCGTCACCAAGACGCTGACGCTCGGCAACCTCGTGAACTACGCCGGCGTCTCCGGCGACCCGAATCCGATCCACTTCTCGCCCGAGGTGGCCGAGGCGATCGGTCTCGACAGCGTCGTGGCGCACGGCATGCAGACCATGGGGCTCGGGGCGAGCGTCATCGGCTCGTTCGTCGGGGACCCGGCGGCGATCTACGAGTACAACGTGCGGTTCACGAGTCCGGTGTACGTGCCGGCTGTCGGCGCGGCGCGGGTGGACTTCGGCGGCAAGATCAAGTCCCTCGATCCGGTCACCCGGCGCGGCGTGATCGCGCTGGTCGCAAAGCAGGGCGAACGCAAGATCTTCGGTCGGGCGCAGGCGATGGTTCAGTTCAACTGACGGCGCTGACCGGGGCGAGTTGGGGCGAGCGGCAGCTTTGCTCTACACTCATCTGAGTCTGATGCTTCAGAATTGCGCGCTGCCTGAGGGTGGCGCGTTGGTTTTGTTAGCCTTGGATCAAAGCGCGGGTCGACGGGCCCACGCAAAGGGGCGTAGCTCAATTGGCAGAGCAGCGGTCTCCAAAACCGCAGGTTGCAGGTTCAAGTCCTGTCGCCCCTGCCCATCGGGGCACTAGCAGACGAAGGGATCGGTGAGAAGGTGGCCAAGCGAGATCGCAAGGCTTCCGGAGACGTCAACGACGATCTGGTGGTCGACGACGTCGACCAGTCCGACACCGCCGAACTGCGTCCCAGCGGCAAGCGCTCCGCGCGCGGCCGCCGGGGTGCCGGCTCCGCGACTGCGGTCGCCGAGCGCACATCCGAGTCCACCGCGACCGACACCCGGGCAAGCCGGAATCCGTTCGTCCGGATCTGGATCTTCCTCAAGCAGGTCGTCTCGGAGATGCGCAAGGTGGTGTGGCCGACTCGCAACGAGATGGTCAACTACGTCATCGCGGTCTTCGCGTTCGTCGTGGTGGTCACGGCGTTCATCGCAGGCCTGGACATCGGCTTCGCCAAGCTGACCCTGCTGGTGTTCGGCTGACAGGCAACTACCACAGGGCGGCCAGCCCGAGTGACCAACGAAGGAGCGTGGGGCAGTGAGCACCCCGGAGAATGAGATCGAATCGCCGGAGATCGGTGACGAGACCACCGAGGCCACGCAGGCGGAGACGGCAGTCGAAGAGGCGGCCCCCGAAGCCGAGGTCGCTGAAGCGGTCGATCCCGTCGCCGAGCTGAAGGCACAGCTGCGCAGGCTTCCCGGCGAGTGGTACGTCATCCACTCGTACGCGGGATACGAGAACAAGGTGAAGACCAACCTCGAGACCCGTGTCCAGAACCTCGACGTCGGCGACTACATCTTCCAGGTCGAGGTGCCGACCGAAGAGGTCACCGAGATCAAGAACGGCCAGCCGAAGAAGGTCAACCGCAAGGTCCTCCCCGGTTACATCCTGGTCCGCATGGAACTCAACGACGAGTCGTGGAGCGCGGTTCGCAACACCCCGGGCGTCACCGGATTCGTCGGCATGACGTCGCGTCCGTCGCCGTTGTCGATCAAGGAAGTGCTGCAGTTCCTGATGCCGCGCGCCGAGGTCCGCAAGGCGGAGGCCGCCAAGGCCGCCGCAGCTGCGGGCGAGAGCGTCGAGGCCGCAGCCGCCGCCGCGTCGAACCTCGTCGAGGTCGACTTCGAGGTCGGCGAGTCGGTCACCGTCATGGACGGCCCGTTCGCGACCCTCCCGGCCTCCATCAGCGAGGTCAACACCGAACAGCGCAAGGTCAAGGTGCTCGTCTCGATCTTCGGTCGCGAGACCCCGGTCGAACTCGGCTTCAACCAGGTCGAGAAGCTCTGACATCGCGCCGCGGCCGTCACGGCCGCGTGTAGAGAGACTTCCGCGTATCCAGCGTGCGCGGATCTGTAGGAAAAAGGACAAGAGGATATGCCTCCCAAGAAGAAGAAGATCGCCGGCATCATCAAGCTCCAGATCCAGGCCGGCCAGGCCAACCCTGCGCCGCCCGTGGGTCCGGCGCTCGGTCAGCACGGCGTCAACATCATGGAGTTCTGCAAGGCGTACAACGCCGCGACCGAGTCGCAGCGTGGAAACGTCGTGCCGGTCGAGATCTTCGTTTACGAAGACCGCTCGTTCGACTTCAAGCTCAAGACCCCGCCGGCAGCCAAGCTGCTGCTGAAGGCCGCAGGCCTGCAGAAGGGCTCGGGCGAGCCGCACGTCAACAAGGTCGGCAAGGTCACCATGGATCAGGTCCGCGAGATCGCGAAGACCAAGACCGAGGACCTCAACGCCAACGACATCGACGCCGCCGCGAAGATCATCGCCGGTACCGCGCGTTCGATGGGCATCACGGTCGAAGACTGACCGACAAAACACTCCGTGGGAGGGCCGCGCTCGGCCCACTAACCACTAACTCCCGCTCTCGCAGCGGGGAGAAGGAACAGAGCACATGAGCAAGAAGAGCAAGGCCTACCAGGCCGCCGCTGAGAAGATCGACCGCGACAAGTTGTACAGCCCGCTGGAGGCTGTGACGCTTGCGAAGGAGACCTCTTCGAAGAACACCGACGCCACCGTCGAGGTCGCAGTGCGACTCGGCGTCGATCCCCGCAAGGCTGACCAGATGGTCCGCGGCACCGTCAACCTGCCGAACGGCACCGGTAAGACCGCCCGCGTCATCGTCTTCGCTGCGGGCGACAAGGCGACCGAGGCCGCTGCAGCCGGTGCCGACGAGGTCGGCGCCGAGGACCTGATCGAGAAGATCCAGGGCGGCTGGCTGGACTTCGACGCCGCGATCGCCACCCCGGACCAGATGGCCAAGGTCGGCCGCATCGCGCGTGTCCTGGGCCCGCGCGGCCTGATGCCGAACCCGAAGACCGGTACGGTCACCACCGACGTGACCAAGGCGATCAACGACATCAAGGGCGGCAAGATCAGCTTCCGTGTCGATAAGGCCGCCAACCTGCACTTCGTGATCGGCAAGGCGTCGTTCGACGCCGCCAAGCTGGCCGAGAACTACGGCGCCGCGTACGACGAGATCATGCGCGCGAAGCCGTCGGCAGCCAAGGGCCGCTACCTGAAGAAGGTCACCGTCTCGACCAACACCGGTCCGGGCATCCAGGTGGACCCCGCCGTGACGCGGAACTTCACCGAAGAGGCCTGATCGCCGCAGCGAGAAGATTCTCATAGAGCGCCTCCCGTCGACTTCGACGGGAGGCGCTCTTTTTCTGGACTCGGTCGAATCCGGGCCTTAGGATCGATCTACCCATTAAGACACCTGCCCTCCCCGGTGGACCACGGAATCGAAAGGCGCTGAGCCGTGCCCATGATCATCCCCACAATCGAGCCCGACCGCTTCGACAGCGCGCAAGGTCACGCGTACTTCGGCCAATACGTCGAGGTCGACACCAGTTCCTGGCAGATCCTGACCACGCACCGGACGTCGATGTCGCTGGGTAGCGCCGAGGACGTGTCGCAGGACCTGCAGCGGGCGATCGGATTCGTCCGCCGCGAAGCCGCCGGTTCGACGGCGGTGGTCGACGGCTGACGCCCGGGTGCCGGAGCCTGTGGATGAGGGATTCGGCGGTGTCCGAGGCCGTCGTTAGTCTGGGTCCATGCGCGATGACAAGCTGCTGACCCGCATCGGCGGTCTGCTCCGGCAGGCCGAGGGGACTGACAACGAGCACGAGGCCGAGGCGTTCATGGCTGCGGCCCAGCGGTTGGCGACGGCGGCGTCGATCGACCTGGCGCTGGCGCGGGCGCACGATCCGGCGGCGCGTCGTGCGGCGTCGCCCATCACGCGCAAGATCGAGATCGGGCAGGCGGGCCGGCGCGGGCTGCGGACTTATGTGCAGCTGTTCGTTCAGATCGCGCACGCCAACGATCTCACGTGCGACGTGGCTTCGAATTCGACGTTCGTGATCGCGTACGGATTCGAGACCGACATCGATGCGTGCGAGGCGCTCTACACCTCGCTGGTGGTGCAGATGGTCGCGGCGAGCGACGCGTACTTGAAGTCGCGTGCCTACCAGGGCGAGACGGCGCGCCAGGTGGTCACCAAGACTGCGGGCAGGCGTCGCTATCGAGTGGTGGAGGAGAAGGCCCTGTCGCCGATCACTGCTCGGCTCAACTTCCAGTCGGCGTTCGCGAGCCGGATCGGAGCCAGGCTTTCCGACGCGCGTGACGCCGAGCGTGCCGAGGCGGTCGGCGCCGAGGTCAGGCGTTCGGAGTCCACCGCGCTCGCGCTGCGCGATAAGGAACTCGAGATCCGGGACTTCTACAAGGCGGAGTCGAAGGCGCGCGGTACGTGGCGATCGAGCAGTGCGACCGCGGGCTACTCGTCGGCCGCACGACAGGCGGGCGACCGCGCCGGACGGCGCGCCCGGATCGGTGCCGATCGGGAGTTCGGAGCCGCGCGGGGCGCGCTGGAGTCGTGAGTCGAGACAGCGACCGGAGCCGCGTCTACGAGGCCGAACGGCTGGTGCACCGACTACTCGACAGGGCGGGTGGCGCGCACACCGTGCAGATCGCGGGCACCCAGCTGACGGTTCCCGCCGAGGCGCGCTTCACCGGCGTGACTGACGTCGAGAACTACCTGAACCGGGTGATGTCCCTGCGGCCGGTCATCGGCCGATTCGATCGTGCGACGACGCCGGTGGCGGTCCGACCGCGGCGCGGTCAGCGTGCGGCGCACTACGAGCGGGCGACCGCGACGATCGCGGTGCCGGAACGGACCGAAGGTCGCTGGGCGCTGCGGGAACTCGTCGTTCTCCACGAACTGGCGCACCACCTGGACGACGCGGCCGACCCGGCGCACGGGCCGGTGTTCGTGGGGACCCTCATCGATCTCGTCGACCTGGTTCTGGGACCGGAGGTCGCGCTGGTCTACCGGGTGATCTTCGCCGACAGCGGGCTCTCCGAGGGCTAGACCAGGCGTGGCGGGCTAGCCCTGCTGCGCGGTCGCGGTGACGATCGGAACCGGGGCCGCACCGAGTTCGCCGTCCGTCTGGAACGTCAGGTAGCTCGGCTTCGCGGGATCGAGGACGAGCTGCTGGCGACGGCCGCGCGCCTTGATCAGATCGGGGACGATCGTCAGGTAGCGGGGGAGGCTGGCGGCGTAGACGTCGACGCGCAGCCGGTGACCGGGAGCCAGGACGGCGTCGGTCGGGACCATGTCGACGTCGATGCGGACGGGCTCGTCGGCGGGCACCGGAAGTCTGCGGTCCCGAGTGAGGTAGTGATACGCGTCGAGCAGCACGCCGTCGTCGGTGTATGTGGAACGCGACGGATCGAGAGCACGGTTCGACGCCGTGAGGGCGCCGTTCGTGAGGGTCGTCGAGGTGCCGTCCGGTGCGACGTCGTTGACGGTCACCGCCCAGATGCCCTCGTGAGCGGTGGTCGAGACGTTGAGCCGCAGATTCATCTCACCGGAGATCTGCGTCGGGCGCGCCACCGGCTCGCTGGTGAACGACAGCCCGGCCTCCTCCTGGAAACGGGAGTCGGTGGAGAACTTGTCGCCGAGGACGATCGTCGCACCGGCGGTGACCTGCGAGACGTCGCGGGAGGCGAAGCCGCGCAGGCTGGGGCGGATCCGGAGCGATCGCCTCCGGGAGGCGGGCGACGAGCGCAGGCTTCCGTCGTGCTGTGCGTGCATCGCGGTGCCGGTGGGCTCCTCGGTCAGGAACAGGCGGCGCGGCGCCACCTCCTGCCGGGGGAACGACGGGCCGCACGACCATCCGCCGCCCTGCTGTTCCAGGGTGACCGGCCCGTACGCGTCGACGCCGTTCTCGACACCCTTGAGCCAGCGGTCGAACCAGGCGCGCTGGAGCACGTCCAGGCGCGGCGGCGCGTAGGGGCGCTCGTGTCCGAATCCGGGATCGATGTGGTAGCCGTCGGCGATCAGCGCCTGCTTGCGGCCCGGGGCCATCTGCAGCTTCGAGTACACGCGGGTGGCGCTGCGGCCGAAGAGATCGTGCCACCCGCCGACGGTGAACGTCGGACAGCTGATGTTCTCGATCTGCGGATCGCGCTCGGCGAAGTAGGGGTCGTCGAAGATGCGGTCGTCGCGCGCGGTGAGGAATCCCCACATCAGCGACGGCATCTCGGTGGCGGGCGACTTCACCCGTGACGACAGCCAGCGGTAGGCGTCGCCGCGCAGTACATCGGCGACGGCGGTCGCCGGATTGGGCAGCCACTTGAGCCCGTTCACCAGTGCCAGCCAGAGCGGGATGAACGCAGAGGGCATACCGCCGGTGATGTAGATGTCGCGGACCACGTCCTCGCTGCCTTCGACGGCGAAGACGGCCTTGAGCGCATCCGGGCGATGTCCGGCGGCCTGCAGCGAATTGATCGCGGAGTACGACCATCCGGTCATCCCCACGCCGTCGGCGTACCAGTCCTGTTCGGTGATCCAGTCGATGACCTCGAGGCTGTCCTGCTGCTCACGGGAGCCGAGGATCTCCCACTTGCCGTGCGACGTGCCGGTGCCGCGGACGTCGACGAGCACCTGGACGTAACCCGCGCGGACCAGATTGCGGTTGATTCCGAAGACGTCCCACAGCCCCTTGGCGAAGGTGCGGGTGATGCGCGTGGCGCCGGCCAGCGGTCCCTCGTCGGCGATCATCGTGCCGCTGGCGGTCTGCACCGTTTTGCCGATCACCGGGGCGTGCAGCGCGTGATCGAGGCCGTCGAGCACCGCGCGGTTGTACGGATTCATATTGAGGATCGCGGGCAGCGGGGTCCGGACAGGCTGCCCGAAGCGGTTGGCCGGGCGGACGACGGTGGCCCGCAGGCGTACGCCGTCGCTCATCGTGATGCGGATGCTGCGATCGATGTGCACACGCGGATAGGGCTTCGGGCCGTCGACGGCCTGTCGCCATTCGAGACCGGCGACGCCGCCGGCCGCGTCGCGGTAATCGGGTGCCGGAGCCAGGGCCGGGCGTTCCTGCGGGACTGCGAATCCGCCCTGTGCGTCGTAACGGTTCACGTCGTACTGCAGCGTCATTCCGGGTCCCCCCTTTGCAGTCGCAGTGCGGACAGGTGTCGGCCCGGATCATCGAGTTGTGGCGTGAGTCACGCGGGCGTCTCCCTAATCTAAAACGATGCGGAGCCAGATCGTTAATCCGGGGTTGCCGAACCGGTGTGCTCGCTTGACCCGATCGTGACC
Organism: Gordonia neofelifaecis NRRL B-59395; assembly: GCF_000192435.1. Classification (GTDB taxonomy): domain Bacteria; phylum Actinomycetota; class Actinomycetes; order Mycobacteriales; family Mycobacteriaceae; genus Gordonia; species Gordonia neofelifaecis. The sequence goes on along the minus strand of NZ_AEUD01000006.1, from coordinate 26,083 downwards.
GAAACTGCTGATTCGAGCAGGATCCCCGCCGAGATCTGGACCGACAGGTCGCGTTCGGGAACGCTCGACGCCGCGACCGCACCGCCGATCTTGCGGGCCGCCGACCCCGAGCCGTCCGGCAGTGCGGCAGGCCTGTGCCAGTCGGGGCCGAACACCGGCCGGCCGTCGGCGTCGAGGGCCCGGTTGGCCCAGGCGGCGTCGGCGCTGTCGAGGACGAGTCGACCCGCGCGGGCGCGCAGGTCGTCGGCGCGCGGGGGCAGATCAGTCGCCGTGAACGCCAGGTATCGCGCGAGAATGCCCGCGAAGAGCCCGCCGTCGCCGCCGCCCGCGCCGCGAATGACGCCGTCGACCGTCATCCGTGCGGCGACGGCGCGCAGCAGGGCGTCGATCCGGTCCAGGTGGACGTCCGCGCCGGTGAGACGGTAGGCCTCCACCTCAGCACCGAGCGCGACGCCCTGGCAGTAGGTGAAGGTCGCCGAGTCGAGCTCCAGGTCACCGTTGGGCCGGTGCCACACCCCGTCGGCGATCAGTCCCGAGGGGAGTCGCAGCGAGGCGTCCATCCAGTCGGCCATCGCGACGCTGCGGTCGTGGCGGCCGGTTCGGGCGAGGAGGATCGCGGCGGGGCCGTTGGCCGGGGCGTTGAAGAAGGTGTCGGTGGTCCGCCACGGGATCCCACCGCCGAGCCGCGGCCGCCACGCGTCGACCATGACGCTCGACAGTCGGGCCGCCGTCCCGGAGAAGTCCGCGGTGTTCTCCCGCGGAACGTGGCGCGACACCCGTTCTGCGGCCAGCCCGAGCCAGGCCATGTCGTCGTAGTACTGATTCGTCCAGCGGAAGCCGTTGCGGATCCAGATGCCGCGCATCAGTCGGCCGGCGGCGATGCCGCAGTGGTCGTCGAACCGGTGGATGTAGCCGTCCACCAGCAGGTCGACGAGGTGCGCCTGCCACCAGAGGTTCCAGGACGAGGTGATCGCGGCCCTCGACAGGGGCCGCCCCACCGGCGGCCACGCGACGCCACCGAGCAGTGTGCCCGGAACCCAGCCGAAGAGAGGGCGCAGATGTCGCGCCGCGATGGCGTCCTGAGCCGCCCGAGCGCGATCCTGTGCGGATTTGGTTTCGGCCGTCATGGCCGCTAGCCTATTAGCCGGTGCAGTGAGCGCGGCTCGCTGCGTCAGTTCAACCAGAGACCGTTGGTTGTCGGACGTGTTCCGATCGAAGGCCCGATGCGAGTCGGCGGCCCACGCAGGATGAACGTGGTGAGACTGTATCGCGTGATGTTCGCGTCACGTGCTGTGCGCCCCGTGCTTCCTGCCCGGGGCGTTTTTCGTTTCTCGCGGACCGGCATCGTCGAGCGCCCCGCCTCCCATCACACACCTCTGGAAAGAGGTGCCCCGGCTGTCCGGGGCACGACGAATGTGACACGAGAGGAGGCGAAGTATGGCTAAGGCTGACAAGGTTTCTGCAGTCGCAGAGATCGCTGAGCAGTTCAACGGTTCGACCGCTGCCGTGATCACGGAGTACCGCGGACTCACCGTGCCGCAGCTCCAGCAGCTGCGTCGCTCGCTCGGCGAAGGCGCTACCTACTCCGTCGCCAAGAACACCCTCGTCAAGCGCGCCGCTGCTGAGGCGGGCCTTGAGGGTCTCGATGACCTGTTCACCGGTCCGACCGCGATCGCTTTCATCGAAGGCGAGCCGGTTGTGGCTGCCAAGGCGATCAAGACGTTCGCCAAGGACAACAAGAACCTGGTCATCAAGGGCGGATTCATGGACGGCCGTGCGCTGTCCGTGGCTGAGATCGAGCAGATCGCCGACCTGGAGACCCGCGAGGTCCTGCTGGCAAAGCTGGCGGGCGCCATGAAGGGCAACTTGGCAAAGGCCGCAGGGCTGTTCACCCAGCCCGCATCGCAGGTCGCGCGTCTCGCCGCGGCTCTGCAGGAGAAGCAGGAAGCTGCCGGCGACGCCGCGTAGCACCCCGTTGCTCCACCACCCCCATGAACCAGCCTGCGATGCAGGCGCCCCCGCACGTGCGGGGATCTAACGGAAGGACGCCATCATGGCGAAGCTCACCGCTGACGAGCTCATCGAGCAGTTCAAGGAACTGACCCTGCTGGAGCTCAGCGATTTCGTGAAGAAGTTCGAAGAGGTCTTCGAGGTCACCGCTGCCGCTCCGGTCGCCGTCGCCGCTGCCGGTGCTCCGGCTGCCGGTGGTGCCGAGGCCGCTGCCGAGCAGGACGAGTTCGACGTCGTCCTGGAGTCGGCCGGCGACAAGAAGATCCAGGTCATCAAGGTCGTCCGCGAGGTCGTCTCGGGTCTGGGCCTGAAGGAGGCCAAGGATCTCGTCGAGGGTGCTCCGAAGGCTCTCCTGGAGAAGGTCAGCAAGGACGACGCCGAGGCTGCCAAGGCCAAGCTCGAAGAGGCCGGCGCCAAGATCTCGCTCAAGTGATCTGACGCTTGACGTCTTCGCTCGCCGCATAGGCGAAGCCGTGACGGGGCTCGCAGGGAAACCTGCGGGCCCCGTTTCGTCGTAACGGGACCCCGACGGGTTCCGTTCGGAGATGGCGGCTCGATCAGAAGACGGGCGTGCATGGCCCTGGAACGGCACAAAAGCGACCAGGACTAGATCTTGGTGGGGCGGGGGCGAGGACACATCTGCGTCGTCCCAGTGGTCGATGAGACCCCGTTTTCGCTGGTGTGATGCGTATCTCGCGGTAGATCGCCGTTCGCTTTGGAGCACGCCCATTCTTTGGGTATTCTCAGGCCACCAAGATGTTACTAGCGGGTACAAGTACCGCGAGGCTGGCTTCACCGCCGTCTCCGAAGTGTGACTTGAGCCTCTGGTGCGTTAGAGTGACCGCAGCCACAGCCGTCCCAGGTCAGTGGCGGCGGAAACTCTGTAGGGGGAGCGGGGCGCCTCGCGGCCTCCTACGCGGTACTTAGGAAAGGTCTGGAGGGACACTGTGGGTGTTGAGGTCAAGGTCGAGGGGCTTACGAAGTCGTTCGGCTCACAGAACATCTGGCGAGACGTATCACTGACGCTGCCCGCCGGAGAGGTCAACGCTCTGCTGGGTCCGTCCGGTACCGGTAAGTCGGTCTTCCTGAAGACCCTCATCGGCTTGCTGCATCCCGAGCAGGGCTCGGTCGTCATCGACGGCACGGACATCACCGAGTGCTCGGCGAAGGAACTCTACGAGATCCGCAAGCTGTTCGGCGTCCTGTTCCAGGACGGCGCGCTGTTCGGCTCGATGACCCTCTACGACAACATCGCCTTCCCGCTTCGTGAGCATACGAAGAAGAAGGAAGACGAGATCCGTCGCATCGTGATGGAGAAGGTCGAACTCGTCGGTCTGGCGGGTGCCGAGGGCAAGCTGCCCGGCGAGATCTCCGGCGGTATGCGCAAGCGCGCCGGCCTGGCCCGCGCCCTGGTGCTGGACCCCGAGATCATCCTCTGCGACGAGCCGGACTCGGGCCTCGACCCCGTTCGCACCGCGTACATCTCGCAGCTGCTGATCGACATCAACGCCGAGATCGACGCCACGATCCTCATCGTGACGCACAACATCAACATCGCCCGGACCATTCCCGACAACATCGGCATGCTGTTCCGCAAGGAACTCGTCATGTTCGGTCCCCGTGAGCAGCTGCTCACCTCCGAGCAGCCGGTCGTCAAGCAGTTCCTCTCCGGTGACCGTTTCGGTCCCATCGGCATGTCCGAGGAGAAGGACGAGGCGATCGCCGCAGCGGAGGCCGCGATGCAGGCCGCAGGCATCTCCGGCGGCGGTACCAAGGACGACTTCTCCGAGATCATCGCGCAGGTGCAGCCCAATCCGGGCATGCCGGTCCGCAAGGCCGCGCTCCGTCACCGCGCGAACGTGCTCGAGATGCTGCCGACCCTCCCGGCGAACGCGCAGGCCGCCATCCGCGCCTCGATCGCCGAAGAGGACGCCCGCGCCGCCGAGGCGCCGGAGTCCGTCGCCACCCTGGTGGCGCTGGCCAACACCGATTTCGGTCGGCCCGGTGCTGTGGACGACGCACTGGCAAAGGCCGACACCCAGGTGATCGAACGTCCGACCGACGTTCTCGCCACCGCGGCTGACGATGCTCAGACGCAGCCGATCGACACCGCAGCGATCGAGACCGCCGTGAACCAGTCTGATGGACAGGGGAGTACCCAGGCATGACGAGTGCCACCTCGCGTGGCGTCGACAAACTGGCGAAGGCCGGTGAGGGTGCTCTCGCCCAAACCGGCAATATCGTCCAGTTGTTCGTCGACGTCGCCCGCCAGCTTTTCGTGCGACCGTTTCAGTGGCGCGAATTCATTCAGCAGGCCTGGTTCATCGCCAGCGTCACGATTCTGCCGACCGCGCTCATCGCGATCCCGTTCGGCGCCATCGTCTCGCTGCAGACCGGCTCGCTGATCAAGCAGCTCGGCGCCGAGTCGTACACGGGTGCGGCTTCGGTGCTGGTCGTCGTGCAGCAGGGATCGCCGCTGGTGACCTCGCTGCTCGTCGCCGGTGCTGCGGGCTCGGCGGTCGCCGCGGATCTCGGATCACGGACCATCCGTGAGGAGATCGACGCCATGGAGGTGCTGGGCATCAACCCGGTGCAGCGGCTCGTGGTGCCGCGCGTGCTGGCGATGGTGCTCGTCGCAGTCCTGCTCAACGGACTGGTCGCAGTCGTCGGCATCGGCGGCGGCTACTTCTTCAACGTGGTCGTCCAGGGCGGTACCCCGGGCGCCTACCTCGCATCGTTCGGTGCACTCGCGCAGCTTCCCGACCTCTACATCTCGACACTGAAAGCAGTGATCTTCGGTGTCATCGCCGGCGTGGTCGCGGCGTACAAGGGTCTCAATCCGAAGGGCGGCCCGAAGGGCGTCGGTGACGCGGTCAACCAGTCCGTCGTCGTGACGTTCCTGCTGCTGTTCTTCGCCAACCTGATCATTACTGCGGTGTTCCTGCAGATCGTCCCGCCGAAGGTAGGTTAGCGATGACTCGTGGTGTGACGATCTCGAAGAGCAGGCCCGAGTACCTGCTGTACGAGACCCGCAAGCAGCTCGGCCGTCCGCTCAAGCTGCTCGACGGCGCGGGCGAGCAGATGTCGTTCTATGCCCGCACGCTCGCGTGGATCCCGAAGACGCTGGTGCACTACACCCGCGAGGTGATGCGCCTGCTCGCCGAGGTGGCGTTCGGTTCCGGCGGACTCGCCGTCATCGGCGGCACCGTCGGCGTGATGGTCCTGATGTCGGGCTTCACCGGCGTCGTGGTCGGCATGCAGGGCTACGCGGCCCTCGACCAGATCGGTTCGCAGGCCCTCACCGGCTTCCTGTCCGCTTACGTCAACACGCGTGAGGTCGCGCCGCTCGTGGCCGGTCTGGCGCTCTCGGCGACGGTGGGCTGCGGTTTCACCGCGCAGCTCGGCGCGATGCGGATCTCCGAGGAGATCGACGCACTCGAGGTGATGGCGGTTCCGTCGATCCCGTTCCTGGTGTCGTCACGCGTCATCGCCGGCTTCATCGCCGTCATCCCGCTGTACGTGCTGGGCCTGATGGCCGCCTATCTCGCGTCGAGAGTGGTGAACACCGTCTTCAACGGTCAGTCCACCGGCTCGTACGACCACTACTTCAACTTGTTCCTGCCCCCTGTCGACGTGCTGTGGTCGTTCGGCAAGGTGCTGATATTCGCGTTCGTCATCATCCTGATCCACTGCTACTACGGCTACTTCGCCAGTGGCGGCCCGGCGGGTGTGGGCGTGGCCGTCGGTCACGCCGTGCGAACAGCCCTGGTGCTGATCGCCGTGATGGACTTCTTCCTGGGCCTGGCGATCTGGGGTACGACGACGTCGATCCGAGTGGGAGGTTAGGCAACGTGGGGACGGTTAAACGCAGGCTGCTCGGCCTGTTGTTCTTCGTCGTCGTCATCGGTCTGTTGGCGGTCTCGGTGCTCAAGTTCCGCGGTACCTTCGACGACTACTCGATGGTGACGCTTCGCACCGACAGTGCGGGCAACGCACTGGTGAAGAATGCGGACGTCAAGGCCAACGGGGTCGTCGTCGGATCGGTGCGCAGCGTGGACGTGGCGCCCGGCGGCAAGGTCACGGTGGACCTGGGCATCAATCCCGACCAGATGCAGAATCTTCCGGTCGGAACCACGGCCCGCGTGCTGCCCAAGACGCTGTTCGGTGAGCGCTACATCGCACTGCAGATCCCGGAGAACTCGAACGGCGGCACCCTGCACGACGGCGCCGTCATCGTCACCGATCCCAAGGGCAACTCGGCCGAGGTCGAGGACCTGTTCGACGCGCTGCTCCCGGTCATCAAGGCGATCCCGCCGGAGGACCTGAACGTGACGCTGAGCGCGATCTCGCAGGCGATCGGCGGCAAGGGCCACGAGATCGGACAGATCGTCGATCGACTGGACCTGATCTTCCGCCGTGTGAACGCCAACATGAGCGACCTGCAGGGCACCATCCGCGGTCTCGCCACCTTCTCGCAGACGTACGCCGAAGCCGTCCCGGACATCATCGACTCGCTCGACAACCTCCGGATCACCGGCAACACGCTGGTGGAGCGACAGGACGACCTGCGTTCGACCATCCAGACGCTGGGTGTCGCCGCCGTGGACACCACCAAGTTCCTCAAGGTGAACAAGAAGGACATGCTGAATCTGTTCATCGACTCCGAACCGTTCCTGAAGGCCGCGGCGCGACAGTCGCCGACCTTCGGGTGCATGTTCCACAACTTTGCGACCCTGGTGCCGAAGGTCGGACCGATCGTCGGCAAGGGCACCGCGAATCCCGGTGTGCACGTGAACCTGCAGTTCGTGAACCCGCGGGGCCGCTACCTGCCGAACCAGGACGAGCCTCGCATGATGTGGGTCGACCCGCCCGCCCGCTGCTACGAGCCGGCCACCAACGGCCGCCCGTTCCCGCAGTACCCGGGCGGCGGTGTTCCGGACGGCTCCTACCAGCCGCCGTCGCGTAACGCAGGCCCGTCGACCTGGCCCGATCTGCCCCAGCCGCAGTTCAGCGCCACGCCGAGCGGAACCATCTCCGAGTCCGACTACCAGAAGCAGATGCAGGTGCTGTACGGCGCGTCGTCGGGTGTGAGCCCGGAGGACGTTCCGGTCTGGATCACCTCCATCGGCGCCGGATCGCTGCAGGGAGCGCAGGTGACCGTCAAATGAGAGGCGTCATCGCACCCCTGGTGAAGCTGATCATCTTCGCCGTCATCACCATCTTGGCGACCGCGATGCTCGGTCTGACCATCGCCAACGCCGGATCCGGCGGCAAGGCCAGCTTCAAGGCGGTCTTCACCGACGCGGCCATGCTCAATCCCGGCGACGACGTCCGCATCGCGGGCGTCCGCGTCGGACAGGTCGAGAGCGTCGAGATCACCGATCGCAACAAGGCGCTCGTCGGATTCAGCGCCGACCGCACCAAGTTGCCGAAGAGCACCCAGCTCTTCATCCGTTACCGCAACCTGACCGGTCTGCGATACATGGCACTGGAGAAGGGCGCGGGTCCCGCGGGCGAGACCGTCGGCGAGGGCTACACGTTCACGAACACGCCGACGCACAAGAGCACGCACGACGCGGTGAACCTGACCGAGCTGTTCAACGGCTTCAAGCCGCTGTTCAAGCAGATCACGCCGGAGGACATCAACAAGCTCGCGGAGACGATGATCAAGGTCTTCCAGGGCGACATGGACACCACCATCGGCGACCTGATCAACGACACCGCGGGACTGACCAACGCGCTCGCCGACAAGGACAAGGTGATCGGCGAGATGATCACCAACCTGACCAAGGTGCTCGACACGGTGAACCGCAACGACGATCAGTTCACCAGCCTGCTGGTGAACACCGAGAAGTTGATCACCGGCCTGGCCGCGCAGCGTGACTCGGTCGGCTCCGCGATCACCTCGGTGGCGAACCTGACCACGGTCACCGGATCGATCCTCAGCAAGACCCGGCCGGCGATCCAGGGCGTCGGCTGCAGCAGCCCCACGGCACCGTAGCTCCACGGCCAGCCGGGCGCCGATCTTGAACTCCAGGTCCGACGACATCGAGAAGGCGCTGACCAACCTGCCGGTCAAGCTCCAGAAGATCGGCCGCGCCGCGACCTTCGGTTCGTGGTTCCAGTTCTACCTGTGCGGCATCGACGTCGTCGCAGGCAACGGCAAGTCCACGCTGCTCACGCAGCCGGTGGTTCCGCTGCCGAACATCAACCACGTCCTCTACACCAGCGCCGCGACGCGTTGCTGGCGTGACATGAAGCCCGGGGGGTGACCATGACCGACGAACAGAACACTCCCGACGGGCAGCCCGCGGCCCCGGCTCCGAAGAAGAGCCGGCGGTTCGCAGGCCGACGGAGCGCGACGAGTATCGGCGCGCTCGGTCTGCTGATCCTGATCATGACCGCGGTCTCGTCCTTCTACCTGAAGGATCTGCCGCTGGTCGGCGCCGGAGCGCGCTACACCGCTCAGTTCTCCGAGGCCGCCGGCCTCAAGACGGGCAACGAGGTGCGCGTGGCGGGCGTCAAGGTCGGCCAGGTCACCGCGGTGAAGCTCGCGGGCGACAAGGTCGACGTTGAGTTCAGCGCGAACAACACGTGGATCGGCAACCAGACCCAGGCCTCGATCCAGATCAAGACGGTCCTGGGCCAGAAGTACCTGGCGCTGAACCCGCGCGGCAGCGAACTCGCCGACCCGCGAGTGACCCTGACCGACACCGTGGCGCCGTACGACGTCATCGAGGCCTTCGGCGACGCGTCGAACCAGATCGAGAACATCGACACCGACGAGGTCGCGAAGTCGCTGCGCACGCTGTCGGCCGCGTTCTCCGGAACCAACGCCGACGACATCAACGCATCGCTCACCGGGATCTCCCGGCTGTCGAACACGATCGCCAGCCGCGACCAGGAAGTACAGCGGTTGCTGAAGGCGACCAAGGACTCGTCGAAGATCCTGGCCGACCGCAACGAGGAGTTCACCCGCCTGATCGCGGGCGCCGGTGTGCTGCTCAAGGAGCTCAACAGCAGGCAGCAGAGCATCTCCGCGCTGCTGGCCAGCACCACCACGCTGAGCAAGGCACTGAGTGGGATCGTGAAGGACAACGAGGCTCAGATCGGCCCGGCGCTCGACTCGCTCAAGGGCGTGACGGACATGCTGACGCGGCAGAACAAGAATCTGCGCGACACCATCACGTACATGGCGCCGTTCTACCGCATCTACGCGAACGTGCTCGGCAACGGTCGCTGGTTCGAGGCGACCGTGACCAACCTGCTGCCGCCGGCGCTGCCGCAGCAGAACACCACGCGCCCGCCGAACATGACCAAGAATCTCAATAACGGCGGAACGGAGGCCGGCTGATGACCGCGTCGGATCAGGCTTCCGGGCTCTTCTCCAAGCGCAACATCGTCTACGGCGCGCTCGGCCTCGTGCTGCTCCTCATCATCGGGGCCGGCGGCTGGTGGGCGTCGACGCTGATCGGCACCACCAAGGTCAATGCGACGTTCACCAGCGCGGTGGGCATCTACGAGGGCAGCAACGTCCGCATCCTCGGCGTCGACGTCGGCAAGGTGACCAAGGTGACTCCGCGCGGCGACGTGGTCGACGTCGACATGCGAGTCGACCGCGGCGTGAAGCTACCCGCGGACGTCAAGGCGGTGCAGATCATCCCGTCGATCGTGGCCGACCGCTACATCCAGCTGACCCCCGCGTACTCGGGCGGGCCGCAGGCGGGCAGCGACGTCTCGCTCACCACCGAGCAGACCAAGGTGCCGGTGGAGATCGACGCGATCTACGCGAACCTGCAGAAGCTGTCGAAGTCGCTGGGCCCGGAGGGGGCGAATCAGAACGGCGCCGTCACGGACTTCGTCGACGTCTTCGCCAAGAACCTCGACGGCAACGGCGCCAAGCTCGGCGAGGCGATCACCAACCTGTCGAAGGCGGCGGGCACGCTGTCGGACGCGAGTCCCGACCTGATGAGCACCATCCGCAACCTGAACGTCTTCGTCGGTGCGCTCAAGGAGAACGACGCGCAGGTCCGGCAGTTCAACAGTCAGATGGCCTCGTTCAACACCTTCCTGGCCGGCGAGCGCGACCAGCTCGGTCAGGCCTTGGACAGCCTGTCGTACGCGTTGGGCGACGTCGCGACGTTCGTCTCCGACAACAACGACAAGATCGGTGAGGCCATCCGCGGTCTCGAGCCGACCGGTCAGGCGCTCCTGGACAACAAGGACCACCTGCTGGAGATCTTGACGGTGCTGCCGGTCACCATCAGCAACCTGATCAACGCCTACGATGCCGAGTCCGGCACCGTCGCGATGCGCGTCAACCTGCCGGAGCTGCAGGATCCGCTGGCCGCGGGTTGCCGCATGCTCGACCTCGGCAAGCTGCTGCCCGGCAATCCGATGGCCGTGGACTTCAGCAAGAAGCTCGCTCCGCTGGTCGACAACTGCAAGTCCGTCGCGACGCAGATCACCAAGGGTGTGCTGGAGCCGATGCTTCCGGTGCTGCCGTTCGGCATCATGAGCGGCGACAAGCTGCAGAAGAATCCCGCGCCGGGCACCGTTCCGGGCAACCCCGATCCGGCTCTCCCTGGAGGACAGCGATGAAGCTGAAACTGTCGGCGCGAGCACGCGTCGCCGGTCTGTGCGCCGGACTCGTGACCGTTCTCGCGGTGACGACCGGTTGCGCGGGCATCCAGTCGGTGCCGCTTCCCGGCGGTGTCGACGTGGGGGACAACCCGCGTACGTACAAGATCGTCTTCAACAACATCCTCGACCTGGTTCCGCAGTCGATGGTGAAGATGGACGGCATCCCCGTCGGCCAGGTGACCAAGGTCGAGGTGCCGACCGGTGCCTGGGACGCGCAGGTGACGATCAAGGTCAAGAACAGTGTCGACCTCTCCGACGAGGCGTCGGCGGCGGTGCAGCAGACCAACCTACTGGGTGAGAAGTTCGTCGCGCTCTCCGAACCGGCGAATGTCACGGCGGCGACGCCGAGGCAGCCGGAGTCGGAACCGATCCAGGCCGATCGGACTCGCACGGTCACCGACATCGAGCAGCTGCTCGGTGCGCTGTCCATGCTCCTGAACGGCGGCGGCATCAACCAGCTCGAGCCGATCATCACGTCGCTGAACGAAGCGTTGGGCGATCGACCGAACACGGTGCGGTCGTTGCTGAAGCAGTCGGAGAAGCTCATCGGCAGCCTCAACCGCCAGCGGGACGAGATCATCAGCGCCATCGACGGCGTCAGCAAGCTGTCGGCGCGTGCGAATCAGCAGACCGTGCAGATCGAGCGGATCCTGAAGGAGCTGCCCGCGGGCGTCAAGGTCCTCGAGGAGCAGCGTCCGCAGTTCGTGGACCTGCTGACCAAGCTCGACGAGCTCGGCCAGGTGGGCACCGACATCCTGGGCAAGGCGCACGATCAGATCATCACCGATCTCAAGGCGCTGCGTCCGATCCTGTCGGAGCTGGCGAAGTCCGCGCAGGACGCGGTGACCGCGCTGCCGCTGATGCTGACGCATCCGTTCCCGGACGATCTGCTCCCGGGCGTCCACGGCGACTCGACCAACCTGTTCGCCACCCTCGACCTGCGACTGCTCAATCAGTTGGAGGCCCTGGGCGTCGGGCAGGGGACGCCGAAGTACCAGGCGCCCAAGGTGCGGCCGCCGAACATCGACCAGAAGAACCCATACATCAATGGCAACGGCCCGCGATGGGGTTGGCCGACGATCTCGCTGCTGCCGCCGGGACCGAACTCTCAGAAGGGTCCAAACACCCCGCCGTCGGGTGGCACGTACCCGATGAACCCGTCGTCGGCGACCACGACGACCAAGAAGAAGACGTCGACGAACAAGAAGAACCAGTACGCGCCGATGCCGTCTGGTGACGAGAGCTTCTTGGACGGCCCGTTGCGGATGCTCGGAGGTGGTGACCAGTGACCTCACGTCTCGTCAAGATCCAGCTGATCGTCTTCGCGGTGATCGGTGTGCTGGCCATCGTGTACGTCGGCGCCAAGTACGCACGGCTCGACAAGCTCGTCGGAGTGTCGACGTACAAGGTCACCCTCCACATGCCCGACGCCAGCGGTGTGTTCAGCAATGCCGAGGTGACCTACCGCGGGGTGCCCGTGGGGCTCGTCGGCGACATGACGATGGTGCCGAACGGCGTCGACGTCACGTTGAACATGAACTCCGGGGCGCCGAAGGTGCCGGCTTCGGCCAAGGCGGTCGTCGCGAACCGGTCGGCGATCGGTGAGCAGTTCATCGACCTCCAGCCGACGAGCAGCGCTGGTCCCTACCTGGTGAACGGCTCTCAGATCGAAGGCGCGCAGATGCCGCCGAAGCTGCAGGACGTCATCGCCGACACGATCACGCTGACCAAGACGATCCCGGTGGATCAGCTGAGCAGCGTCATCCACGAGCTCGGCACCGCGTTCAACGGCAAGGGCGACGACCTCACTCACCTGATCTCATCGTTGGACACCCTCTCGAAGTCCGGCGTCCGGAACATCGAGCCGATCACCCAGCTGATCCAGAACTCGAACGTCGTCCTGTCGACGCAGGCCGAGCAGTCGGACGACATCCTGGCGTGGTCGAAGAACCTGGACAAGGTCTCGGCACAGTTGGTCAGCTCGGATCCGGCGATCCGCCGGATCCTGACCGACGCACCGCGCGCGGCCACGGCCCTCTCGACATTCCTGCAGGACAACGGTGCGGATGCGACGAAGCTGATCCACCAGCTGGGGGAGACCGTGCACACGGCGGCGCCCGCGTCGTTCGCGACGGGTGCGACGTTCGCCATGCTGTCGGCGCTCTCCGCGGGTAGCCACAGCGCGGCACCCGGTGACGGACAGATCCACTTCGGCATCGTGCTCGAGACCAACAACCCGCCGAGCTGCACCACCGGTTACCAGAGCACCTACGCGATGATCGCCGAGATGAAGAAGAAGGATCCTGGCTTCGACATCAACTACGACGACTTCCCGTTCAACACGAAGGCGAACTGCAACGTGCCGGTCGGCAATCCGACATCGGTTCGCGGTGCGAATCGTGCTGCGCTGGCCAACCCGTACATCTCGCAGCCGTGGGACAACACGCCGAAGAAGGATCCGGACAAGTTGAACCTCAACCCGCTCGCCACCCAGCTCGCCGCCCTGATGGGTGTGCATCGGAAGTGACGCGCAGCCGATCTGCCGTCGGATTCACACCGGCGGCAGATTGGCATGGCGTGCCACGCGATGACTACAGTTGCGCTCGATGACACACGAAGACACCAGCAACCGCAACGGCGAGCCCGCCGACGAATCGCAGGCGGACGACGCCGCGATCACGCCGGAGACGGCCGCCGAGGACGACCGGACGGCGGAGACGGCTGACGACGCCGGCGCGGCCGAGGACGCCGGGAACGCTGACGATGCCGAACTCGCGGACGACAGTGAGCCCGTGGACGAGGACGAGCGGGGGGGGGGGGGGAGCCGGCGGCCTCGAATCCGTGGTGGCGGTTCTGGTCGACGGACGGCGACGAGCCGGACGACGACGAGGCCTCGGTGCGGTCGCCGCTCGCGTCGCTCGCCCTCGCCGTGGCGGTCGCCGCACTGGTCGCGGCGGTCGTGTGCGCCGGCTACTTCGGGTACACCGGCATCCGGGCGTACACCGTCGACTCCACTGCGACGCAGTTGCGCGACGAGTCGGTCGATGCCGCCGAGCAGGCCGTCCTGAACATCACCATCGTCGACCCGAAGGACACCGAGGGCTGGCGCAAGCGACTGGAGTCGTCGTTGACCGGCGACGCGCTGAAGCAGGTGAACACGGGCGATTTCGCCAAGCTCGCCCAGCAGGTCAACGATTCCGGCGGGCAGATCGGCAAGCTCGACTCGCGGATCAGTCGCAGTGCGGTCACCGAGCTCAGCACCGACGACGACACCGCGACGGTCCTGGTGTTCGCGAATGTGACGGCCACCCAGAACGGTCAGCCGACGCAGCAGAACCAGATGGGCTTCCTGCTGACGATGGTCGACGTCGACGGCACGCGGAAGGCGACCAAGATCGTTCCGCTGAGCCCGATCACCTACACCGACACCGGCTCGGACGTGTCGACCACCCCGGACACGGGCCAGACCGGTACCGCTCCGCAGGAGACGCAGCAGCAGGAGGGAGGAAACTGATGGCCTCGGGACGTACCAACAAATCGGGTTCCGGTTCCTCCAAGCGCACGCCGAAGGTCGCGGGCCGCGGTGCGCCGCGAGTCTCGGTCTCGAAGCCGGCCGATGCCGACACCGCGGTTCCGGTCGAGGACACCGTCGAAGCCGCTGCGACCCCGGTCTCCGGTGTCGAGCGCAAGCGCCGGGTGGCGGCTCAGAAGGCCGCCGAGAGCGAGGCCGCCGCAGCCGAGCAGGCCACCGGTCCCGGTCCCCGTGACACCGGCTCGACCTTCCGGCTGGCCGCGATCCTCGGAGCCGTGGCGGTGGTGGTCGGCGTGATCGCCACTGTGCTGGCCTTCCATCCGGGTGCGGACGTGAACGACAACCGCGCGTTCGTCGACCAGGCCGAGACCGATCAGGTACTCGCCCAGGCACGCGCCGGCGCCTGCGCCCCGTTCCAGTTCGACTACCAGAAGCTCGACAAGTGGGCCGACAGCACGCGTGAGACGTTCACCGGCGGCGCCCTCGATCAGTTCGAGACCTTCCTCAAGACGAACCGCAACGTCATCGAGCAGACCAAGACCGCGTCGGAGTGCCAGATCGAGGCGATGGGCGTCTCCGACCTCGAAGACGATCATGCGACCGTCGTCGGAACGCTCGTCGTGAGCACGTCTCGCGACGGTGTGATCGCGGCCTCAGACACGCCCCACGTCCAGTACACGATGGCGAAGACCGAGGACGGCGATTGGAAGATCAGCGAGGTCGGCCAGTTCTGACCGGGGCTCTGATCAGCTCTTTCTGAGCGTGTCGGCGCGTTTCGCTTGACGTGACGGCGTCGGCACGTCACGCTGTGACAAGCCGATTGTCTCCAGGTAGGCAGCCTTCGACAATCGTTCTTCATCTGGGGTATAGGCATCTCCAGAATTATCTGATACAGTTGGACGTTGCGCTGGCTGCCTCCTGTCCGCTGATCGTTCATCCTTCCAGCCGTCCCTTCGGGGAGGGTTCTCGGGTGATGGTTGTGCAGGTCGCACGACCACCGCAGGCCACCATGGCCACGCACCGAGAAACTTCGTGTTGGAAGGACGCATCTTGGCACTCGACCGCCAGTCCACCTCAACCACAGCGGGAATCATCCCGGGCGCACCGCACCGCGCCTCCTTCGCCAAGATCGACGAGCCGCTCGAGGTTCCGGGTCTGCTCGACCTGCAGCTCGATTCGTTCGAATGGCTCGTGGGTACGCCCGAGTGGCGCGCTAAGGCGATCACGCGGGGTGAGGAGAACCCGGTCGGCGGACTCGAGGAAGTCCTCCGCGAACTGTCGCCGATCGAGGACTTCTCGTCTTCGATGTCCCTGTCGTTCTCTGATCCGCACTTCGACGAGGTCAAGGCCTCGATCGACGAGTGCAAGGACAAGGACATGACCTACGCGGCGCCGTTGTTCGTCACCGCGGAGTTCATCAACAACAACACCGGCGAGATCAAGTCGCAGACCGTCTTCATGGGCGACTTCCCGATCATGACCGACAAGGGCAGCTTCATCATCAACGGCACCGAGCGTGTCGTGGTGAGTCAGCTGGTCCGCAGCCCCGGCGTCTACTTCGACTCCACCATCGACAAGACCACGGAGAAGACCCTTCACTCGGTCAAGGTCATCCCGGGCCGCGGCGCCTGGTTGGAGTTCGACGTCGACAAGCGCGACACCGTCGGCGTCCGCATCGACCGCAAGCGTCGTCAGCCGGTCACCATCCTGCTCAAGGCCCTCGGCATGACGAACGAGGCGATCACCGAGCGCTTCGGCTTCTCCGAGATCATGATGTCGACCCTGGAGAAGGACTCGACCAGCAATCAGGACGAGGCCCTGCTCGAGGTCTACCGCAAGCTGCGTCCGGGCGAGCCGCCGACCAAGGAGTCCGCGGAGAGCCTGCTGGAGAACCTGTTCTTCAAGGAGAAGCGCTACGACCTCGCTCGCGTCGGTCGCTACAAGATCAACAAGAAGCTCGGCCTGACCGCGAACCCGATGGTCGGCGAGTCGACGCTGACCACCGAGGACATCATCGCGACGGTCGAGTACCTGGTGCGTCTGCACGAGTCCGACCCGAACATCACCTCCATGATGACCGTTCCGGGCGGCGTCGAGGTGCCGGTCGAGGTCGACGACATCGACCACTTCGGCAACCGTCGCCTGCGTACCGTCGGCGAGCTAATCCAGAACCAGATCCGTGTGGGCCTGTCGCGTATGGAGCGCGTCGTGCGTGAGCGCATGACCACCCAGGACGCCGAGGCGATCACCCCGCAGACGCTGATCAACATCCGTCCGGTCGTCGCGGCGATCAAGGAGTTCTTCGGAACCTCGCAGCTGTCGCAGTTCATGGACCAGAACAACCCGCTGTCGGGTCTGACGCACAAGCGTCGCCTGTCGGCGCTGGGCCCCGGCGGTCTGTCGCGTGAGCGCGCAGGCCTCGAGGTCCGCGACGTCCACCCGTCGCACTACGGCCGCATGTGCCCGATCGAGACCCCTGAGGGTCCGAACATCGGTCTGATCGGTTCGCTGTCGGTGTACGCCCGGGTCAACCCGTTCGGCTTCATCGAGACGCCGTACCGCAAGGTCGTCGACGGTGTCGTCACCGACGAGATCGCCTACATGACCGCCGACGAGGAGGATCGCTACCTCATCGGCCAGGCGAACACGAACTACGACGCCGACGGCACGATCACCGACGAGCGCGTCCTCGTCCGCATCAAGGGCGCCGAGGTCGAGTTCGTCCCGGCCAAGTCGGTCGAGCTGCTCGACGTCTCGCCGCGCCAGATGGTGTCGGTCGCGACCGCGATGATTCCGTTCCTGGAGCACGACGACGCCAACCGTGCCCTGATGGGCGCGAACATGCAGCGTCAGGCGGTGCCGCTGGTCCGCAGCGAGTCGCCGCTGGTCGGTACCGGCATGGAGCTGCGTGCCGCCGTCGACGCCGGCGACGTCATCGTCACCGGCAAGACCGGCGTGGTGGAGGAGGTCTCTGCCGACTTCATCACCGTGATGGCCGACGACGGCACCCGCGACAGCTACCGTCTGCGCAAGTTCGAGCGCAGCAACCACGGCACCTGCGCCAACCAGGTGCCGATCGTCGACGAGGGTCAGCGGGTCGAGTCCGGCCAGGTGCTGGCCGACGGTCCGTGCACCGATCAGGGCGAGATGGCGCTGGGCAAGAACCTGCTCGTCGCGATCATGCCGTGGGAGGGTCACAACTACGAGGACGCGATCATCCTGTCGCAGCGCCTCGTGGAGGAGGACGTCCTCACCTCGATCCACATCGAGGAGCACGAGATCGACGCCCGCGACACCAAGCTCGGTGCCGAGGAGATCACCCGGGACATCCCGAACGTCTCCGACGAGGTCCTGGCCGATCTCGACGAGCGCGGCATCGTCCGCATCGGTGCGGAGGTCCGCGACGGCGACATCCTGGTCGGCAAGGTCACCCCGAAGGGCGAGACCGAGCTGACCCCGGAGGAGCGACTGCTCCGCGCGATCTTCGGTGAGAAGGCGCGCGAGGTGCGCGACACCTCGCTGAAGGTGCCCCACGGTGAGACCGGCAAGGTCATCGGCGTGCGCACGTTCAGCCGCGACGAGGACGACGACCTGGCGCCCGGCGTCAACGAGCTGGTCCGCGTCTACGTCGCGCAGAAGCGCAAGATCCAGGACGGCGACAAGCTCGCCGGCCGCCACGGCAACAAGGGCGTCATCGGCAAGATCCTGCCCGCCGAGGACATGCCCTTCCTGCCCGACGGCACCCCGGTCGACATCATCCTGAACACGCACGGCGTCCCGCGTCGTATGAACATCGGCCAGATCCTCGAGACCCACCTCGGTTGGGTGTCGAAGGCCGGTTGGAACATCGACACCGAGAAGCTCGAGGAGGAGTGGGCCAAGCGCCTGCCCGAGGCGATGCACTCGGCTCCGCCGAACACGAACACCGCCACCCCGGTGTTCGACGGTGCGAAGGACGACGAGCTGGCCGGTCTGCTCGGCTCCACCCTCCCGAACCGCGACGGTGAGGTCATGGTGGGTCCGGACGGTAAGGCGACGCTGTTCGACGGCCGCTCGGGCGAGCCGTTCCCGTACCCGGTGTCGGTCGGCTACATGTACATCATCAAGCTGCACCACCTGGTGGACGACAAGATCCACGCGCGTTCCACCGGTCCGTACTCGATGATCACCCAGCAGCCGCTCGGCGGTAAGGCCCAGTTCGGTGGCCAGCGCTTCGGTGAGATGGAGTGCTGGGCGATGCAGGCGTACGGCGCCGCTTACACCCTGCAGGAGCTGCTCACCATCAAGTCGGACGACGTGGTCGGCCGCGTGAAGGTGTACGAGGCCATCGTCAAGGGCGAGAACATCCCCGAGCCGGGTATCCCGGAGTCGTTCAAGGTGCTCCTCAAGGAGCTCCAGTCGCTCTGCCTGAACGTGGAGGTCCTCTCCAGCGAGGGCACCGCGATCGAGATGAGCGACACCGACGACGAGGATCTCGAGCGCGCTGCTGCCAACCTCGGCATCAACCTCTCGCGCAACGAGTCCGCGACCGTCGACGACCTCGCGAACTGACCCGCCCGACCATTTAGTTGGACAACTGAGCTACTGAAAGGCAACTAGTGCTCGACGTCAACTTTTTCGACGAACTCAAGATCGGTCTTGCGACGGCCGACGATATTCACAACTGGTCGTTCGGTGAGGTCAAGAAGCCGGAGACCATCAACTACCGCACGCTGAAGCCGGAGAAGGACGGCCTGTTCTGCGAGAAGATCTTCGGACCGACTCGCGACTGGGAGTGCTACTGCGGCAAGTACAAGCGCGTGCGCTTCAAGGGCATCATCTGTGAGCGCTGCGGCGTCGAGGTGACCAAGGCCAAGGTGCGTCGTGAGCGCATGGGCCACATCGAGCTGGCCGCTCCGGTCACGCACATCTGGTACTTCAAGGGTGTGCCGAGCCGCCTGGGCTACCTGCTCGACCTGGCGCCGAAGGATCTTGAGAAGATCATCTACTTCGCCGCCTACGTGATCACCGCCGTCGACGACGAGCTGCGGCACGCCGAACTGTCGACCCGCGAGGCCGAGATCGGTGTGGAGCGCAAGGCGATCCTCGACGACCTCGAGGCCGCGCTCGCCGAGCGTCAGCAGAAGCTCGAGGCCGACCTGGCCGAGCTGGAGGCCGAAGGCGCCAAGGCCGACGCCAAGCGCAAGGTCCGTGACGGCGCCGAGCGTGAGCTCAAGCGCATGCGCGACCACGCCAATCGCGAGGTCGAGGCACTCGACGAGATCTGGGACAAGTTCACCAAGCTGACCACCGGTGACCTGATCGTCGACGAGCGTCTGTATCGCGAGCTCGAGGACCGCTTCGGCGAGTACTTCACCGGCTCGATGGGTGCCGAGGCCATCAAGAAGCTGCTGGAGACCTTCGACATCGAGGCCGAGGCCGAGTCGCTGCGCGAGACCATCCGCAGCGGCAAGGGCCAGAAGAAGCTGCGTGCGCTCAAGCGACTCAAGGTCGTCGCCGCGTTCCAGCAGTCCGGCAACTCGCCGCAGGCGATGGTGCTCGACGCCGTCCCGGTGATCCCGCCGGAGCTGCGTCCGATGGTTCAGCTCGACGGCGGCCGTTTCGCGACGTCCGACCTGAACGATCTGTACCGCCGTGTCATCAACCGCAACAACCGCCTCAAGCGACTGATCGACCTCGGTGCCCCCGAGATCATCGTCAACAACGAGAAGCGGATGCTGCAGGAGTCGGTCGACGCCCTGTTCGACAACGGTCGTCGTGGCCGCCCGGTCACCGGACCGGGCAACCGCCCGCTGAAGTCGCTGAGCGATCTGCTCAAGGGCAAGCAGGGTCGTTTCCGTCAGAACCTGCTCGGCAAGCGCGTCGACTACTCGGGCCGTTCGGTCATCGTCGTCGGCCCACAGCTCAAGCTGCACCAGTGCGGTCTGCCGAAGCTGATGGCCCTGGAGCTGTTCAAGCCGTTCGTGATGAAGCGTCTGGTCGACCTGAACCAGGCACAGAACATCAAGTCGGCCAAGCGCATGGTGGAGCGTCAGCGCCCCGCCGTGTGGGACGTCCTCGAAGAGGTCATCGCCGAGCACCCGGTGCTGCTGAACCGTGCGCCGACGCTGCACCGTCTGGGCATCCAGGCCTTCGAGCCGCAGCTGGTGGAGGGCAAGGCCATCCAGCTGCACCCGCTGGTGTGTGAGGCCTTCAACGCCGACTTCGACGGTGACCAGATGGCCGTGCACCTGCCGCTGTCGGCAGAGGCGCAGGCCGAGGCTCGCATCCTGATGCTGTCGAGCAACAACATCCTGTCGCCGGCGTCGGGCCGCCCGCTCGCCATGCCCCGTCTGGACATGGTGACCGGTCTGTACTACCTGACCACGCAGAAGGACGGTCTGACCGGCGAGTACACCGGTGCCACCGGCGACGACGTCGAGCGCGGCGTCTACTCGAGCCCGGCCGAGGCCATCATGGCCGTCGACCGCGGTGCGCTGACCATCCAGTCGAAGATCAAGGTGCGGCTGACGGACCAGCGTCCGCCGGCCGACGTCGAGGCCGAGCAGTTCCCCGAGGGCTGGACCCGCGGTCAGCCGTGGGAGATCGTCACCACGCTGGGCCGGGTGCTCTTCAACGAGCTGCTGCCGCGCGACTACGCGTTCATCGACGAGCAGATGCCGAAGAAGCGTCAGGCCGTGATCATCAACGATCTCGCCGAGCGCTACCCGATGATCGTCGTCGCACAGACCGTCGACAAGCTGAAGGACGTCGGCTTCTACTGGGCCACGCGTTCGGGCGTCACCGTCTCGATGTCGGACGTGCTGGTCCCGCCGGCCAAGGCGGAGATCCTGGAGCGCTACGAGGAGCGGGCCGACGGCCTGGAGCGCAAGTTCCAGCGCGGTGGTCTGACCCCCGACGAGCGTCGCGACGCCCTGGTCGAGATCTGGAAGCAGGCCACCGAAGAGGTCGGTAAGGCGCTCGAGGATTACTACCCGGACGACAACCCGATCACGATGATCCCGAAGTCGGGTGCGACGGGCAATATGACCCAGGTCCGCAACCTGTCGGGCATGAAGGGTCTGGTGACGAACCCGAAGGGTGAGTTCATCCCGCGTCCGATCAAGTCCTCGTTCCGTGAGGGC
Source organism: Gordonia neofelifaecis NRRL B-59395 (assembly GCF_000192435.1). Lineage (GTDB taxonomy): Bacteria > Actinomycetota > Actinomycetes > Mycobacteriales > Mycobacteriaceae > Gordonia > Gordonia neofelifaecis. The sequence goes on along the minus strand of NZ_AEUD01000006.1, from coordinate 4,774 downwards.
CTGACCGTCGCCGAGTACTTCATCAACACGCACGGCGCCCGCAAGGGTCTGGCGGATACGGCCCTCCGTACCGCCGACTCGGGCTACCTGACTCGTCGTCTGGTCGACGTGTCGCAGGACGTCATCGTCCGCGAGACCGACTGTGGCACCGAGCGCGGCATCCTGGTGCCGCTCGGCGAGAAGCAGGCGGACGGCAGCATCATCCGCGACGCGCACGTCGAGACCTCGGCGTACGCCCGCACGCTGGCCACCGATGCGCTGGACGCCGACGGCAACGTCGTCGTCGAGCGCGGTCACGACCTGGGCGACCCGGCCATCGAGGCTCTCCTCGCGGCCGGCGTCACCGAGGTCAAGGTCCGCTCGGTCCTCACCTGTGCCACCGGCACCGGCGTCTGTGCGCACTGCTACGGCCGCTCGATGGCCACCGGCAAGCTGGTCGACATCGGCGAGGCCGTCGGCATCATCGCCGCCCAGTCGATCGGTGAGCCCGGAACCCAGCTGACGATGCGTACGTTCCACCAGGGTGGCGTCGGTGACGACATCACCGGTGGTCTGCCGCGAGTCACCGAGCTGTTCGAAGCCCGTGTGCCCAAGGGCAAGGCGCCGATCGCCGAGGTCTCCGGCCGGGTCCGCATGGAAGACGACGATCGTTTCTACAAGATCACGATCATCCCGGACGACGGCAGCGAAGAGGTCGTGTACGACAAGCTGTCCAAGCGTCAGCGTCTGCGCGTCTTCAAGCACGAGGACGGCACCGAGCGTCTGCTCGCCGACGGCGACCACGTCGAGGTCGGACAGCAGCTCCTCGAGGGCGCTGCCGATCCGCACGAGGTGCTCCGCGTGATGGGCCCGCGCCAGGTGCAGATCCACCTGGTCAACGAGGTCCAGGAGGTGTACCGGAGCCAGGGTGTGTCGATCCACGACAAGCACGTGGAGACCATCGTCCGCCAGATGCTGCGTCGCGTGACCATCATCGACTCCGGTGCCACCGAGTTCCTGCCCGGTTCGCTCACCGAGCGTGCCGAGTTCGAGGCGGCCAACCGTTCCGTCGTCGCCGAGGGCGGGGAGCCGGCTGCCGGCCGTCCGGTCCTCATGGGCATCACGAAGGCCTCGCTGGCCACCGATTCGTGGCTGTCTGCGGCGTCGTTCCAGGAGACCACTCGCGTGCTCACCGATGCGGCCATCAACAGCCGCAGCGACAAGCTGGTGGGCCTCAAGGAGAACGTGATCATCGGTAAGCTGATCCCGGCCGGTACCGGTATCAACCGCTACCGCAACATCGAGGTCCAGCCGACCGAAGAGGCCCGTGCAGCGGCGTACGCCCTGCCGACCTACGACGACACCTACTACAGCCCGGACGGCACCTTCGGTGCCCCGAGCGGTGCCGCCGTTCCGCTGGACGACTACGGCTTCGGCAGCGATTTCCGCTGACCCGACTGTCGTAAGGCCCCGCCTCCTCAGGGAGGCGGGGCCTTCGTCGTTCGACCCTCCCGTCGGTCTGACCGAGCTGCAACACCGACTCACGGACCCGGTTGCCGCGCGCCGGGCCTTTTAGAACGTGTTCTACCATGGCCTCATGGCACTGATCACCGACAGTTCGATCGACATCGACGCCCCCGCGGCAGTGGTGTGGCAAGTCCTGACCGACTTCGACGCGTACGGCGAGTGGAATCCGTTCCAGCGCGAGTGCAGTTCGACGCTGAAGCCCGGTGATCCGATCGACATGCGATTCCACCTCGGTCCGGGCGGACTCAAATCCAAGCGCGAGTACATCTACGAGGTCGACGAGGGTCGCTCGTTCTCCTACCGGATGAAGCCCGCTCCGTTCGGCGCCGTGCGCAGTCTGCGCAAGCACACCGTCGTCGACCTGGGAGAGGGCCGATCGCGCTACGAGTCGCATTTCGAGATCACGGGGCCGGCCTCGGCGATCGTCAAGCTGATGTTCGGTAAGGAACTCGTCGGCAGTTTCGCCGCGGTCACCGAGGCCATCGGGCCGCGTGCCGAGGAAATCGCCCGGGCCTGAGCCTCAACGCGACTGCCGCGGGTCACGCCCCGATCGCGCGGGCGATCATCGGCCACGAGTTGCGCAGGTCGGCGTAGAACAGGCCCCAGGTGTGGACGCCGTCCGGTCGCCGGACGAAGCGGTGGCCGATTCCGAGAGCGCCCAGCCGGTTGGACATGTTGGTGGTGCAGCCGAGCGCCACCGCCTCCATGATGTTGCCGCCGACCAACCCTCCGCCGGTGTGAAGCGGATTGCCGTCGATGGGCCCGGGGACGCCGGAGCCGGCCGAGAGGTAGATCGCGGTGCCGCGCAGTCGGGCAGCGTTGACAACCGGGTCGTGTCTGAACCACTCCGGGCTGCCCGGTGGTCCCCACATGTTGATGATGTTGCCGCCGCCGCGACTGACGATGGCGGTGGTGGCCAGGGCGCCCAGCGGGTCGGTGGTACCGGGGCAGCCGCTGTAGGCCGCGACGGCACGGTATCGGCCGGGGACCTGCGTGGCGATGTCGAGAGCGGGTCCGGCGGACATGGAGACGCCGGTGAGCGCACTGGCCGCGCTCACCCGAAACTCCCGGTGGACGGCGGCCGGGAGGTCACGAGTCACGAACGTCTGCCAGCGGTTGCGGCCCAGTACCGGATCGGGCGCATTCCAGTCGGTCATCATCGAGAACGCGCCGCCGATCGGCAGCACCACGTTGACCCGCTTGCCCGCGAAGAACTCACGGATCGGGGTGTTGTTCAGCCAGGAGATGCCGTCCTCCGCGCCACCCGCGCCGGGCAGCATGTAGACCGTCGGCAGTCCGGCGGGACGACCGGGCGGATGTAGAACATGGACTGTGACGGTCCGGTTCATCGACGGCGAGTAGACGGAGATGAGGCTGACCGCGGCGGCGGGACGCGCGGTGGCCGTCGCGCCCACGACCGCCGCTGCGACGGTCAGGGCCGCAAGCGCGACGACGATCGCCCGTCGTCGCAGCCTGGGTCGGAATGGTGCTCCCATGCCGTAACCGTACGAACGTGTGAACGCCGCTCACATGGGTGTGTGACGGTCGTGTCCGAAACGATAGCCCGCGGTGACTGATCATCGAACCATCGGTCGCCGGATCAAGACGGTTGTCGGCCGACGGAGAGCCGGCCGCGGAGGCCCCCGGCGTCTGTCGCCTACAGTTAGGGCATGGGTGAAGCGCCCCGCTACCGATGGCTGCTGCACATCGACCTCGACCAGTTCCAGGTCTCAGTGGAACGACTTCGACGCCCGGAACTGATCGGCAGGCAGGTGATCGTCGGCGGCGACGGAGATCCCGCGCGGGCCCGTCAGGTCGTCACGTGTGCGTCGTATGAAGCGCGGTCGCTCGGGGTGCGAGCCGGTATGCCGATGCGGGCGGCGGGGAAGAAAGCGCCCGACGCGGTGTTCCTGCCCTTGGACATGCCGGAGTACGAGGCGTCGTCGGAGCGGGTGATGGGGGTCCTGCGCGGATTCGGCGACGCACTCGAGGTCTGGGGCTGGGACGAGGCATACCTCGGTATCGAGGAGCGTTCGCTTCCGCCTCGACGTCGGATCGACGACGTCGTCGCCACCGCGCACGACATCAGGAACGCGGTAGCCGACGCCACCGGGCTCGACTGCTGCGTCGGCGTCTCCGACAACAAGCAGCGGGCGAAGGCCGCGACCGGCTTCGCCAAGCAGGCCATCCGAGACCCGGAGGCGTCCGAGCAGGCCCGCGTCTTCGTTCTCGACGACGACAACTGGTCGGTCCTGATGGACGACCGTCCGTGCCGGGACCTGTGGAGCGTCGGCTCACGCACCGCGGCCAAGCTGTCCGACGCCGGAATCGACACCGTCGCACAGCTCGTCGCGACCGATCGGGACCAGCTTGTCGCGACGTTCGGTCCGCACCAGGGCAACTGGCTGTACGTGCTGTGCCGCGGCGGCGGGGACGATGCGATCTCCGCCGAGCCGTGGGTCGCGAAATCGCATTCCAAAGCCCGCACCTACGACGCGGACATCACCGACCCGGGCGAGATGCACGCTGCGGTGCGCACGTTGACGAAAGACGTGCTGGAACAGGTCGTCGCCGAGGGGCGCATGCCGTTCCGCGTCGGTCTCACCGTGCGCACCGCGGGCTTCTACACACGCACCAAGATGAGGAAACTGCCGGAGCCGACGACACAGCTGGAACCGATAGCCGCGGTCGCGGCGGCCCTGCTCGATGCGTTCGAGATCGACCGTCCGGTCCGGCTGCTCGCAGTGCGGCTCGAGTTGCTCGATCCCGACTGACCCGGCTGTTTTGCCGGGGCCCGGAATTGTCAGAGGGGCGCGCTAGTGTTCAGGCAGATAGACGAAGAACCCTGGTTTCGGTGGCTGTGGAGGTGATTCGGATGGGCGCGTCGACCGCGTTGGCACTGCCTGATGATCCTGCTGAGTTGGCCGATCTCCTGGATGCGGCGGCGTCGAAGCTTCTCGATGCTCGGTTCTCGGTGGAGACCGAGGATGGCCTGCTGGTGTTGGAGGAGTCGCTCGAGCGGGTGCATCGCCGGCTTGACGGCGTCGACGCGGCGCTGCTGGTCGAGGTCTCCGACCGCGGCGCCTACCGCAAGGCCGGTTACCTGTCGGTGCACTCCTACCTGGCGCAGGGACTGCGGCTGGGTGACGGTGCGGCATCGCGTCGCCGCACCAGCGCCGCCGCGATCGGCCGCTTCACCGCGATGACCGGTGAGACGTTGGCACCGGTACTCCCCGACACCGCTGCCGCGGTCGCCGAGGGGGCGATC
>NZ_AEUD01000007.1 GCF_000192435.1 Gordonia neofelifaecis NRRL B-59395 | reverse complement strand
ACCCATCACCAGGATTGAAAACAACCTGCCTGGACATCACACCTAAGCCGCCTGGCGCCGGTAGTCGTCAGTCGACAACGCGTCGACCGCGGAACGCTGCCACTCGCCGCGGTCCCGGGCCCAGGCGTCGAGGGCTGCGGGACCGTGCACGGCGACCGCATACGCCCAGTCCCGGGGCGTCCTCAACTGCTCGACGGGATAGCGCGCGGCGATCGTCGTCAGATAGGCGTCGCCGGCTCGTGTTCTCCCGAATCGGACCCGTAGCACCGCACCCGCCAGGACGACCCCGCAGAGAAGGATCGCAGGCACCGCCGTCTCGGCGGCGCCGCCGTCCACGAGGATCCCGACTGCCACCGCGACCAGTGCGACGGCGGTCGCCAGGAGCGGGGCGAGGGCGAGCCTGCGATCGGCGCGACTCGCCAGCAGACCGCGGTCGACGAGATACCCGGTCATCTCGTCGAGCCTGTCGCCCGTCGCGTCGCGAACTGCGGCGACGGTCGGGCTGTTCAGCACTCGACCCCGCTGCGCGACGTGCGCGGTGTAGGCGTCTCCGTTGACCGCGTCCGCCGATCGGTGGCCGTTCTCATCGGTCGACTCGTCGAGCCAGAGGAGCGCGACCGCCGCCGCACATCGCGGACCGTACAGGCAGCCGACCTCGGTGGGCGTCAGTTCCCGCCCGGGCGCGATCCGCGCCTTGCGTCGCAGCAGGTACTGGCGCCAGACGAACGTCGCTCCGACGATCAACAGGACGGCGACGACGAGACGAGTCAACGATTCTGGGTTCCCGACAAAGCCCATCGCTCCAGGGTGCCACAGTGGACGTCGCGAGTGCGCCGATCAGGGCAGATCGCTCCGCACCGATCTCAGGAAATCCCCGCTGACCCGCAACGCCGGACCGGAGCTCTCACCGCCGACCACCAGCGTCGCAAATGCCAGGTCGCCGTCGATGCCGGCGAACCATCCGTGTGCGGAGCCCTTCTCTCCGAACTCCGCGGTACCCGTCTTCCCGGCCAGTCCGGGGATGTCCCGCAGCGACTTCGCCGTCCCCGTGGCGACCGCCTCCCGCATCATCGACCGCACCGCCGCCGTCATGTCGGCCGGCAGGTTCTCGGGCTTCGCGCTCTCCTTCGTCCCGCGCCCCTGTATGAGAGTGGGCGTCACGGTGTGGCCGACGGCCAGACTCGCCTCCACCAGAGCCATCCCGAACGGCGAGGCGGTCACCGTGCCCTGGCCGATGCCGTTCTCGACCTTCTCCGCCGGAGTACGCGCGGCGGGCACCGAACCGGTGATCGTGGTGACGCCCGGAATCGTGTAATCCACGCCGAGCCCGAACGTTCCGGCGGTGCGACTCAGGGCGTCGTCGCCGAGCCGTGCCGACAGCCCGGCCATCGTCGTATTGCAGGACTGGGCGAACGCGGTTCGCAGCGGCACCGTGCCCAGGTCGAACTCGTCCTCGTTGGGAATCACGCGATCGCCGATCCGTTGCGTTCCCGGACAGGGCAGCATCGCGTCCGGACCGGTCACACCGGATTCGAGCGCGGCTGCGGTGGTGATCGTCTTGAACGTCGAACCCGGCGGATACAGACCGGTCAGTGCGACCGGGCCCTGGCCGTCGGCGGGCGCGTTCTGCGCGACCGCCAGAATGCCGCCGGTCGACGGTCGGATCGCCACCAGCATCGCGGGTCTGCGCTCGGTGTCGACCGCCGCGTTCGCGGCTCGCTGAAGAGGCGTGTCGAGCGTGGTCTCGACCGGTGCCGGCGCGGTGCCGCGGAAACTCTCGATCCGACCGGTCGCCGAACCCGCAGCGTCGACCAGGGTCACCGTCGCGCCGGCCGCGTCGTCGATCGACTTCCGCCATTCGTCCGCCAACCCGGACACCGCGGGCGACCGCAGGTCCTTCGACGCCGTCAGCAAGCGGCCTTCGGTCCGGACCGTGACGCCGGGAATCGTGTCGAGTCGACCCACGGTCTTCGCGTCCGCCGCCCGCAGCGCGATCACAGTCACCGGCTGCTTCTTCCCGTCGATGTCGGCGCGGATCGACGACGCCGTCATCGTGGGTGCGACCGCCTTCAGCCGTCGTGCCAGTTGGTCTGCCGACCCCGCCCGGTCGGGTGCGAGCGACACGACGGTGACCTCCTGCCAGGTCAGCAGCGGCCGATTCGCTCGATCGACGACGGGCGCGTCGTACGTCTTGTCGTCGCTGTACAGCAGTCGCCCGCCGGCCGCGAGACCGCGGTGAATCAGCGCGGGACTCCACCGGATCTTCCCGTCGGCCTCGGCGACCGCGGTCGTGTACTCGACCTTCCGCTTCTTCGGGAGCGTCCAGATCCATGTCAGTTCGGGGTCATCGTCACCGTCGACGGCCACCTGCGCCTCGGCGTCTCCCATTCCGTCGAAGGTGTCGGCGAACGCCTTCTTCGCCGCGCCGGGGTCGTCCGTCAGTGCCGCCGCGGCCGCAGCATCGCGGTTCGTCAAGGCGTCGGCGAGGCGTTCCGCGGGTGACGGATCGCTGCCGCACGCTGCGGCGAGGGCGACGATCAAGGCGAGGACGACGGTCACGGCGATTCGGCGCATGTCGTCCAGTCAACCGACAGACTCCGAGTGCGGCAAGCGGGTCGCCCTGGCGTACCTGTCATCCCGCAGACTCTGCACAACGACTCTCAGCGACGACGGGCGTCACGTAGCGTGGGGCCATGGGACGTGTTGAGAAGGCGGCCGACGACGATGTCGCCACCTGGCTGATGCATTCGCCGCAGATCGCGGCCGGACTCGGTGCCTATTCGGACGCCGTATACAACCGATCGCGGTTACCCCTGCGCGTCCGGGAGATCGCGCGGATGAACATCGCCCTCGCAAACGAATGCATGGTCTGCCAACGCACCCGCGAGACCGCCGACGATTCGCTCGACGAGGACTTCTACGACCACGTGGGCGCGTGGGCCTCCTGGCCCGGCTACAGCGACACCGAGCGGATCGCCGCCGAGTTCGCCGAGCGATTCGCCGCGGATCACACCGGACTGCGCGACGACGAGGACTTCTGGGCGCGATGCAAGGCGCACTTCGACGACGATCTGCTCGTCGAGCTGACGTTGTCGTGCGGACTGTGGCTCGCCGCGGGCCGGGCGATGCGCGTCCTCGACGTCGGGCAGTCGTGCACGCTGACGCTGAACACCGAGACCGTGTCCGCCTGACGAATAGGCCGGCGCACCGAATGAAGAACGCCCCGCCTGGATGTCCAGGCGGGGCGCTTCTCGGTGGAGCCGCCGGGAATTGAACCCGGGTCCTCCGTCACTTCAGCGGGGCTTCTCCGTGTGCAGTCCGCTATGTCTCTACTCGGATCTCCCGGTCTCACGAACAAGCCGGGATGACGATCCCAGTCGCTGTTGGATGTCCTGTCGTCGTCCGCGACCGGCGGCGACAGTGAGTTCCCTAGCTGATGCCGGCATCCGGTTCCGGGAACTTAGAACCGGGCCGACAGACTAGCCTCGCTGATCAGGCAGCGAGTGCGTAGTCGCGCTGATTGGTATCGGCGCTTAATTGGTTGCTGCGACGCTTACGGTGGTCTCTAGCCTGCACCGACACGCTTCCCCCGCCTCGATGCACGTAGTCGAAACCGATCGGCCCCGAGGTGGTATCCGCCAAATTTTGGTGGACATCTAATAGTAACCAACACCGCCGACAGAATCATCCCGATATTCGCGCAGCGGATCCCGGAGGTCGTTTCAGCGCCCGCGTGATCGCACATCCGTTTCTGTCAGAGGTGATTCATATCATAGTCGGTGCAAGGTCGGAGGTCGCCGGAAGGCGGTCTCAGGTTCTTTGAGAACTTCACAGCGCGTCGCGGCACGGGCGACACGGACTGCTTCCGGGGCATGGGGCTGGAGGGGTGGTCGGTGGGTGCTGCGACGGCACCGGGGCGGGCGGCCGTCAGCCGATCCGCAACAGCGCGGAGTCGCCGGAGCGGACCGGGATCGTCAGCTCCCCGTCCTGGGCGGTGATCCGCCGACCCGTCCAGATGTCGCGCGCAGGGACCAGGTCGTCGCCGGCCAGACCGAGTTCCCGCACCCCCACCGACATCGATCGGTCGGCTCCGCTGCCGTTGGTCAGCGACACCAGGAGTCCGCGCTCGCCGATCGCCCGTGAATACACTTCGCGATCGTCGTGCACGGGCGCGCCCGGTGCGGCGCGAGGATCCCGGAGCAGTTCGAGGGCTTCGCGATTGGCCAGAGTCGCGATGTTCGCCGCGGGTACCGTCGCCAGGTCAGCCGACGGAATCAGTGGACGCGCCTCCATGACATGCCTGGTGACCGCGGTACGCAATGCCTCGACCCGTGGCATGTCGGCGGCGACGACCGACGTCGTGTCGCCGAGGAAAGACAGCCTGATCCCGAGTCCGGCGAGGAACCGCTGATCGGCGGGCGCACGGTATCTCGCCTGCCCGGCTCCGCGACAGTCCACGAGCACGGTCCGGTAGCCGGCATCACGCAGGCCCGTCGCGACGAGTCGCTGAGCCTGGTCGCGCACCTGCTGTTCGGTCGCCGCGCACGTTCCGAACGACCGCACCAGCCACCCCAGGTTCGGCACCGCGCCGTCGGGCGCCGATTGATCGGAGTCCTCCGCGCAACCGGCGACACCGACGGCGACCAGTACCGCGGCGATCACGACGAGCAGTCGACGCAAGCGCTACATTCCCTTGACGCGACGGCCGACGGTCCGCTCCACCTCGCGCTTCGCGGTGCGCTCGGCGATGTCACGACGCTTGTCGTGGGCCTGCTTGCCCTTGGCGAGCGCGAGCTCGACCTTGGCGTAACCGTCGGAGAAGTACATCGACAGCGGGACCAGCGTCAGGTTGCCGTCGCGGAGCTTGCCGATGAGTCCGTCGATCTCGCGACGGTGCATGAGCAGCTTGCGCTTGCGGCGCGGCGGGTGGTTGGTCCAGGTTCCGCTGCCGTACTCCGCGATGTGGACCGCGTTGAGCCACACTTCGCCGTCGTCGATGGTCGCGAACGCGTCGACCAACGAGGCCTTGCCATCCCGCAAGGCCTTGACCTCGGTGCCCTGCAGCACCATTCCGGCTTCGAACGTTTCGAGAATCGTGTAGTTGTGCCGAGCCTTCCGGTTCGTCGCAATCACCGACTTACCCTTCTCCCTGGGCACGGCTAGACCTCCGAATCCTTCACGTAGTAGTTGCGCGGTGATTATTCCCGCACGTAGACGCGCAGCGTGCCGTATGCGGTGACGCCGGCGAGCAGGATGCCCGACAACAGCAGCCACGGCGAAACGAACCACACGTCGGCCGACGTGATGCGCGCCAGGATGTTCACACCGTAGAGGTCTTCGAGAGCTTTGTCGAAGAAGAATATCTTCGCCAGGAACAGCCCGCCGATGGCCAGCAACGCACCGACGACCGCGGCGATCACCGCCTCCAGTAGGAACGGCAGCTGGGTGTACCACCGGGTGGCGCCGACCAGCCTCATGATCGACACCTCCGTCCGTCTCGTATAGGCGGCTATCTGCACCGTGTTGACGATCAGCAGAATCGCCGCGACCGCGAGCACCGCCGCGATCGCGAACGCCGCGTTCCGGGCGCCGTCGAGGACGCTGAAGATCCGCTTCACCAGCTCTCGTTGATCCAGAACGCCGTCGACACCCTCGGCGCGCTGGTACTTGTCCAGCACCGCCCCGAAACGATCCGGGTCGGCCATCCGGACGCGCAGCGCGCCCTGGTAGGCCTCCTTGCGGATGAAGTCCGCAAGCTCCGGCGAGTCCTTCTCCCACGACTCCTTGGCGGTCTTGAACGCCTGGTCCTGGCTGATGAAAGTCACCGACGCCACTCCTGGCTCGGCTTCGAGATCGGTCCGCAGCGTGGTGCAGGGCGCCTCAAGGCAGTTGGGGTCCTTCGCCGTGACGGCGTCGTTGATGAAGAACTGCATCTCGACGCGGTCGAGGAAGATCTTCTGGCTCTTGTTGGCCATCTGGATCACGAGCAGACCGCCACCGAGCATGCCGAGGGTGATCGCGGTGGTGAGCACCATCGCGACCGTCATGGTGATGTTGCGGCGAAAGCCGTTGAGGACCTCGCCGAAGATGAAGTTCAAGCGCATGTGTTGCCTTAGTTCCCGCCTATGCGAAGGTCAGTGTCAGCCGATGCCGTACACGCCGTGCTCGTCGTTACGCACCAGAGTTCCGTTGTCGAACTCGAGCACGCGACGGCGCATGGCGTCGACGATGTGCCTGTCGTGGGTGGCCATGATGACGGTGGTTCCGCCGCGGTTCACCCGGTCGAGGACTTCGACGATCTCCTCGCTCGTCTCCGGATCCAGGTTGCCGGTCGGCTCATCGGCGAGGAGAAGCGCAGGTCGGTTGACGATCGCGCGCGCGATGGCGACGCGCTGCATCTCGCCGCCGGACAGTTCGTGCGGCATGCGGTCGGACTTGCCGGACAGTCCGACGTACTCCAGCGTCTCGGGGACCGCCTCGCGGATGGTCGACGCCGGCTTGCCGATCACCTCGAGAGCGAAGGCGACGTTGTCCGCCACAGTCTTCTGCTGCAGCAGCCGGAAGTCCTGGAAGACACAGCCGATCGACTGGCGCAGCTTCGGCACCTCGCGGTTCCGCAGTCTGTTCACATGGAAGTCGCCGACGTACACCTCACCCGACGTGGGCTTGTCCTCTTTCAACAGCAGCCGGAAGAACGTCGACTTCCCGGACCCGGAGGGGCCGATCAGAAAGGCGAACTCCCCCTTCTCGACCTCCAGCGACAGATCATCCAGCGCAGGGCGAGAAGACGCTGCGTATTGCATCGTCACGTTCGTCAGCTTGATCACGGTAGCCCAGTGTACTGACCGGTCGGCGCTACCTTCCGCTGCTGCCGGTCGCCCCGACCGACTGCTGCGCGGAGCCTTCGGTCGTTCCGGGCAATCCGCCGTGCGGGTTCTGGGTCGCCTCGCTCGTCGGCTCGACGGTGTCCTGAGATCCCCTCCGCACCTGCGTGTCGGTGGATTCTTCGGTGGTCGTCGGCGTCGACTCCTCGACCGACGTCGACGGCTCCGACGACGTGGTCGTCGGACGCACGGTGGTCGAGTCGGTGGTCGACTGAACCTTCGAGATGTTCTCCCCCGGCTGAGGCTTCGGGTCGTAGTGCTGCGAACTGAACCCGTAGAACGCGAGCAACGCGAACCAGACCACGACCAGCACCACCGTGGTGGTGCGAACGCGCGTCCGGTAGATGTGTCGCATCCGGTGCATCAGTTTCGAGAAGGCTGACTGCTCCTGATCGACGTCATCGACGTCCGATTCGGCTGAGCCGTCGGCGGCGGGCTTCGTTGACGAGTCCTCGGCACTCATTCGTCCGCCCCCTTATCCATCTCGGCGACCTCCGGTTCAGCGGTCTTCACCACCGCCTTCTGCTTGGTCTGGACGAAGATGCCGTGCCGGGCGAGGCCGTAGATGATGTCGCCGCGCAGGGCGCGGCCGATGACGAACTGCTGGCCGGGAAGGGTCCGCGCGACCATCCTGACCGTCGCCGAATCCAGCTCCATGCTGATGATTCCGAGCGAGGACGGTGCGTCGAGCAGCAGCCGATTCCACTTCGGGTTGTCGTAGAACTCCGCGCCGACCTCCCGAAGCGTGGCGTTGACCTCGTTGATGTCCGCATCGATCGGGACCGGGACGTCCACGACAGCGCGCGCCCAGTCCTTGGAGAGGTTGGTGGCCTTGATCATCTGCCCGTTGGGCACCACGATCAGCTCGCCGTCGCTGTTGCGCAGTCGGGTGACGCGGAGGGTGACGTCCTCGACCGTGCCCTCGGCCGACAGTCCGCCGGTGACCGAGAGGTTCACGACGTCGCCGTAGCCGTACTGATGCTCGGCGATGATGAAGAAGCCGGCCAGCAGGTCCTGGACCACGCGCTGCGCGCCGAAGCCCAGCGCCGCACCGACGACGGCGCTCAGTCCGACCAGACTGCTCGACGGGATCCAGGTGGCCAGCACGTGCAGGGTCACCGCCACGGCGATGATCGCGACGAGGGTCCAGGTGACCACCTCGACGAGGGCGCGCCGATGCTTCATGTCCTCGGACTGAACGATGTCGTCACTCGACTCGAACTGCTTGAGGATGCGACTGCTGTAGCGGTCGGCGATCCACCGGAAGAATCGGACGACCAGGATGCCGCCGATCACCCACAGGAGGATGCTGACGAAGTCGACGGCCAGCCATTCCTCCCAGGCTCGCATCCATGCGGGGAGGCCGAGTTCGTCGACCAGGTAGGTCGTCTGATTCATATGCCGGCTGTCACTCGCCTTCGTCCATGCGCCAGCGGATCCCGGCCTCGATGAACTGGTCCAGCTCACCGTCGAGCACGGCCGACGGGTTGTTGCTCTCCACGTTGGTGCGCAGGTCCTTGACCATCTGGTACGGATGCAGCACGTACGACCGCATCTGGTTGCCCCAGCTGGCGCCGGTGTCGCTCTTGAGCGCGTCCATCTGGGCGCGCTCCTCCTGGCGCTTGCGCTCGAGCAGCTTCGCCTGGAGGACGCGCATCGCCGCGACCTTGTTCTGCAGCTGGCTCTTCTCGTTCTGACACGTCACGACGATGCCCGTCGGAACGTGGGTCAGTCGCACGGCGGAGTCGGTGGTGTTGACCGACTGGCCGCCCGGACCGGAGGACCGGTACACGTCGACGCGCACGTCGTTCTCATCGATGTCGATGTGGTCCGTCGTCTCCACGACGGGCAGCACCTCGACCTCGGCGAACGAGGTCTGCCTGCGGCCCTGGTTGTCGAACGGGCTGATCCGCACCAGCCGGTGCGTGCCCTGCTCGACGGAGAGCGTTCCGTACATGTAGGGCGCCTTCACGGCGAAGGTCGCGCTCTTGAGGCCCGCTTCTTCGGCGTACGACGTGTCGTAGACCTCGACGGAGTGTCCGTGCTGCTCGGCCCAGCGGATGTACATGCGCATCAGCATCTGCGCCCAGTCCGCGGCGTCGACGCCGCCGGCGCCGGATCGGATGTTGACGAGCGCCTCGCGGGGGTCGTACTCACCCGCCAGCATCGTCTTGACCTCCATCGCCTCGATGTCGCGACGGAGGTCGGCGCGCTCGGTGTCGGCGTCCTCGGTCGCCGACACACCGGCGTCACCCTCTTCCGCTTCGGCGAGTTCGTACAGCACCGGCAGGTCGTCGAGCCGTGACCGGAGTTCGGTGACTCGGCGCAGCTCGGCCTGCGCGTGCGAGAGTTCGGAGGTGACCTTCTGCGCGTGGTCCTGGTCGTTCCACAGGTCGGGATCGGAGGCCTGCATCTCGAGTTCGTCGATGCGGCGACGGAGCTCTTCGAGATCCATCACCTTCTCAACGGTGGTGAGGGTGGCGTCGAGCGATTCGAGATCGGTGGAGACATCGGGGTGCACGAGAGATCAGGTTACCCTCTGGCCGACCGGGTCGGCCCGCGGTCAGTCCTGGAGCGCCCCGAGTCGCCAGGTCGAGTCGACCTTGCCGGGACGGTAGACCACCGGGAGATCCGTGCCGATGCTCGGCGCGACCGCACCGGGACCGAGGACCTGGGTTCCGTAGACCTCGGTCGGGCCGATCTGCGGGCCGATGATCGTTCCACTCAGCGTGCAGTACCGCTGGCCGTTCTTGTCCGGCTCGTTCTCCCTGCCGAGCCCGGTGACGGTCAGCGTCCCCTGCACGAATCCCGCCGCCGCCGTCCCCGGACCTCGGAATCCGTTGCCGCGTCGGCTCGCGATCATCGCGACCACGCTCACGACCAGAAGGAGGATGAAGACGGCGACGATCCAAGTGGGCATACCCGCTACCCTAGGCGACTGTGGCATCGACACCGGACAACTCGCGCACGGCAGACCTCGAACTCGCACTCGGACTGGCCGACCGGGCCGACGAGCTGACCGCGGGCCGCTTCGGCGCGATCGACCTGAAGGTCGACTCCAAGCCCGATCTCACGCCGGTGTCCGACGCCGACCTGGCCTGCGAACGTCTGCTGCGCGACCGGATCGCCGCGGCCCGGCCCGGCGACGCGGTCCTCGGCGAGGAGTTCGGCGGCGATCCGGTCCTGTCGGGGCGGCAGTGGGTGATCGACCCGATCGACGGGACCAAGAACTTCGTCCGCGGCGTTCCGGTGTGGGCCACCCTGATCGCCCTGCTCGAGGACGGCGTCCCGGTCGTCGGCGTCGTCAGCGCACCCGCGCTGAACCGGCGTTGGTGGGCGGCCGACGGACTCGGTGCGTTCGCCGCGGTCGCCGGCGGCGAGCCCCGGTCGATCTCGGTCTCCGACGTCGGCGATCTCGCGTCGTCGTCCCTGGCGTTCTCGAGCCTGTCCGGCTGGGCCGACCGCGGAATCCGGGATCGGTTCATCGCTCTCACCGACGCCGTCTGGCGCGTGCGCGGGTATGGCGACTTCTACAACTACTGTCTGGTCGCAGAGGGCGCCGTCGACGTCACCGCGGAACCGGAGGTGTCCCTGTGGGACCTCGCGGCACTCGACGTCCTGGTCCGCGAAGCCGGTGGCCGGTTCACCAGCCTCGAGGGATCGGCGGGGCCGGCCGGCGGCAGCGCCGTCGCGTCGAACGGTCTGCTTCACGAGGCGACCCTCGCCGCATTAGGGGCCTAAGTCTCGTATCGCTCAGACCCGCTCATTTCCGGCCGCACCGGTGCGCGGCCGCGAGTAACGTCCGCGCCATGAGCAATGAAGTGAAGATGATCGTCCTGTCCACCGACGATCTCGACGAGTCGATCGAGTTCTACGGCGAGACCCTGGGCATGCCGCTGAAGTTCCGCGACGGAGCGCATTTCGCCGCACTCGACGGCGGCGGGATCACCGTCGCCCTCGCCACCGCGGTGGACCATCCGATCCACGGTCAAGTGGTCGTCGGCATCAAGACCGACGACGTCGACGCCGCCGCGAAGGCCGTCGAGGCCAGCGGCGGCGGCATCGTCACCCAGGCCTACAACGACGCGCACGAGCGGCGTGCCGTCGTCTACGACAACAAGGGCAACGGGCTCGTCTTCTACAGCCCGCTCCCGAAGTAGCGCCCGAGCGCCTACAGTTCCGCGGGCAGGCCGGGTTCCAGAACCGTGAACTCGGTACCCGCGGGCCTCATGTCGTCGATCCGCGCGTTGTGAATCGCCCGGCCCGGTTCCGACTGAATCGCCTGGTGGATCGGGAACGCCAGTCGCGGCGCGACGGCGCGCAGATAGTCGATCGGCTCGCTCAGCTTGAGCCAGGGCGCCGCCGCGGGAAGTGCGAGAACGTCGATCCGCTCGAACGGGATGTACAGACTGTCGCCGGGGTGCATGAACGCGCCGGCGCGCTCCGCCGTGTCCACGACATAGGAGATGTTGTCGACCACCGGCAGTTCCGGATGGATCACCGCATGCCGACCACCGGTCCCGCGGACGACGATCGCGCCGATCACCGTCTTCTCGCCCGGCCCCATCACCGCCCAGTCGCCCGCGTCGCCACGGTCGGCGAGTTGCGCGGCGGTCTGCGGATCCGCGTAACGCAGGGCATCGGGATTCGCGGCCACCAGTGCGGGCAGCTTCGCCGGATCCGCGTGATCGGGATGCTGATGGGTGATCAGGATCGCGTCGAGGCCGGTCAGCGATTCGTAGCCGGACGAGAGGTTTCCGGGGTCGAAGAGCACCCTCGTCCCGTCGATCTCCAGCAAGACGCACGAGTGTCCGAAGTGTGTGACGCGCATGACGTCCAACTTAGTTGAGACGGTCGCGTGACAACCTTCTTACCGCGGAGTAAGGTTTGGACTTACTGTGGAGTAAGAACTCCGCCTCCGACATCCGCGTCGGCCGACCGCCCTTCGAGAACCTGGTGAGGAAATGACCACGAACACCGAACCCCGCGACACGTCGTCCGTCGGTGCGCAGCAGCACAAGCGCAGCCCGATCGGTACCGCCATGCGCGTGCTGACCACCATCACCGGCTCCGACATCGCCGAGAAGTACAAGCTCCGCGAGCCGATCAACCGCGTCGCCTTCGAGGCCACGAAGACCGGTTTCAAGACCCTGGGTGCGGCCAATCGCGCATTCTCGCAGGTCGCGAGTAGCGGCAAGCCCGAGCGCCCGTCGACCGGATCGAAGGGTTTCTTCAACCTCAATCCCGACGAGGAACAGGAGATGATCGCCGAGACCGTCCGCGACTTCTCCACCGAGATCCTGCGTCCGGCCGCCTTGGACGCCGACGCCGACGCCACCACCCCGGACGACATCCTCACGCGGTCGGCGGAGCTCGGCATCACCATGATCAACGTGCCGGAGGCGTTCGACGGCGCCGCCACCGAACGCGGTGTCGTCACCAACGCGCTCGTCGCCGAGGCCATGGCGTACGGCGACATGGGACTGGCACTGCCCCTCCTCGCCCCGAGCGGCGTCGCCACCACGCTGACCAACTTCGGCAGCGACGGCCAGCAGCGCACCTACCTCCCCGACTTCGCGGGCGAGAACGTCCCGACCTCCGCGGTCGTCATCGCCGAGCCGCGCCCGCTGTTCGACGCCTTCGACCTGCAGACCAAGGCCAAGCGCGTACCGAGCGGCTACCGGCTGTCCGGCGTCAAGTCGTTCGTCCCGGCCGCGGGCAGTGCGGAGCTGCTCATCGTCGGCGCCCAGCTCGACGGTCGTCCCGCCCTGTTCATCGTCGAGTCGGACACGGCCGGACTGGTGGTCGAAGCCGATCCGGGCATGGGTCTGCGCGCCGCGGGCATGGGTCGGCTCCTGCTCAACGACGTCGCCGTGCCGGAGTCCGCACTGCTCGGCGAGGGCGACGCCGACGCCGCGTTCGCCGCGTACCGCGACGTGGTCCGGCTCTCGCGTCTCGGCTGGGCGGCGCTGGCCGCAGGCACCGCGAAGGCGATGCTCGACTACGTGATCCCCTACGTCAACGAACGTGAGGCGTTCGGCGAGCCGATCTCGAACCGCCAGGCCGTGGCCTTCATGGTCGCCAACATGGCCACCGAGCTCGACGGCCTCCGCCTGGTCACCCTCCGCGGCGCGTCGCGCGCCGAGCAGGGCCTGTCGTTCGCTCGCGAGGCCGCGCTCGCGCGCAAGCTCACCATCGACAAGGGCCTGCAGATCGGCCTGGACGGCGTGCAGCTGCTGGGCGGACACGGCTTCACCAAGGAGCACCCGGTGGAGCGGTGGTACCGCGACCTGCGCGGCGCGGGCATCGGCGAGGGCATCGTCGTCCTCTGACGGCGACGCGAGTCTTTTAGGAGAGCTCAATGGCTATCAATCTCGAACTGCCCAAGAAGCTGCACACCACCATCGATCAGGCACGCGACGCCGCGCTGGAGATCTTCCGTCCCATCTCGCGCAAGTACGACCTCGCCGAGCATGAGTACCCGGTAGAACTCGACACGCTCGCCTACCTGTACAACGGCCTCGCGGCCGCGGGACAGGCCGGCGCGGGTGCGGCGGGCGGTCGTGGGGACGCGAACAAGGAGCGTCCGGAGGGCTACAACGCCAACGGCGGCAACATGCAGTCCGTCCTCAACGCGATGTGGGCCTCATACGGCGACGTCGGCCTGATGCTGTCGATCCCCTACCAGGGTCTCGGCAACGCGGCGATCGCCGCCGTCGCGAGCGACGAACAGCTCGAGGCGATGGGCGGTGAGGTCTGGGCGTCGATGGCGATCACCGAGCCGAGCTTCGGCTCCGACTCGGCGGCCGTCACCACCACCGCCACCCTCGACGGCGACGAGTACGTGATCAACGGCGAGAAGATCTTCGTCACCGCCGGCTCCCGTGCCTCCCACATCGTCGTCTGGGCCTCGGTCGACCGCAGTCTCGGCCGCGCCGCGATCAAGAGCTTCGTGGTGCCCCGCGAGCATCCGGGCGTGACGATCGTCCGCCTGGAGCACAAGCTCGGCATCCGGGCGTCCGACACCGCGGTGATCCGCTTCGAGGACTGCCGCATCCCCAAGGAGTTCCTGCTCGGCTCGCCGGAGGTCGACGTCAAAAAGGGCTTCGGCGGCGTCATGCAGACCTTCGACAACACGCGGCCGATGGTCGCGGCGATGGCCGTGGGCGTCACTCGGGCCGCCCTCGAGGAACTGCGCACGCTCCTCGAGGACGCGGGTCTGGAGATCGACTACGACCGTCCCGCCGCCGACCAGCCGGCCGCCGTCGCGGAGTTCATCCGCATGGAGTCCGACTACGAGGCCGCATACCTGCTCGCGATCCGTGCGGCGTGGATGGCCGACAACAAGATGCCCAACTCGCTCGAGGCGTCGATGTCCAAGGCGAAGGCCGGTCGTACCGGTACCGACGTCACCAACAAGGCGGTCGAACTCGCGTCCACCTACGGATACTCCGAGCGGACGCTCCTCGAGAAGTGGGCCCGCGACTCGAAGATCCTCGACATCTTCGAGGGGACGCAGCAGATCCAGCAGTTGATCATCGCCCGCCGGGTGCTCGGGAAGAGCAGTGCCGAACTGAAGTGATTCGGCCGGGTCTGCAGTAGTTCCAATTCTGCAGCACGGTCAGGGGCGGGGGATTCTCTCCTCGGCAGTCCTCGGCGCTCGCCCTTGGGGGCTCGCGCCTGCGGAGGGCTCCGAGAGAATCCCCCGTCCCTGACCTGTTCCAGCGTCCTCAGGCTGGTCGAGTAAGCCGAGGAACGAAGTGACGAGGCGCATCGAGACCGCCCGACGCACGGATCTCGATCAGCCTGAGGGCGCTCGAGCGTCGACCGCTTCCTACAATTCCTCCATGACCTCATCCGGCTTCTGGCGTTCGGCTGTCGCCGCCGCCAAGGTCGGCGGCGTCGTCTGGCTCGGGCTGTTCGCCCTGGGGATCGGGTTCGGCGTCCTGTGCCGGACCACCGGCCTCGACTGGTGGGTGGCCCCGGTGATGTCGACGGTGATCTTCGCCGGGTCTGTCGAGTTCATCCTCGCCGGCATGTTCGCGCTGGCCACACCGATCGCCGCGATCGCCGTGACGACCTTCCTCGTGAACTCGCGGCACCTGTTCTACGGACTGTCGTTCCCACTCGACCGCGTCCACGGACGCGGCCGGAAGTTCTACAGCATCTACGCCCTGTGCGATGAGGCGTACGCCCTGTGCACCTCCCCCGCGGCGGCGACGTGGCCGTCCTCGCAGATCACGTGGACGCAGATCGGACTGCAGACATCGTGGGCCACCGGCGCGCTGGTCGGCTCGGTGGCCGGCCCAGCGGTCCTCGGCGGCCTGTCGGGTCTGGGTTTCGTGCTGACCGCCCTGTTCATCGCCCTGTCGATCGACGCCGTCGACGCGAACCGGGATGTCGGCACCGTCGTCCTGGCGATCGGCTCGGGCGTGGTGGCGCACCTGGTGGCGCCGCGGGCCATGCTGATCGTGGCGATGTGTCTGTTCACCGCAACCGTGCTGATCCGGTATCTGATCTCCGGCCGCCGGATCACCGGACCCGAGGAGGAGGTGATCACCGATGCCTAGCACCGGGTATCTGTTGTCGGCGATCGCGACCGCCGCGGCCATCACCTTCGCCCTGCGCGCGATCCCGTTCGCACTGCCGAAGCGCATCGCGCGAGCGCCGATGACCGTCTACCTGCGCGACGCCCTGCCGGTCGGCGCGGTCCTGATTCTGGCCGTGTACTGCGTGGTGGACATCGACTTCAGCGACTCCCGCGCCGCCACCGCCCAGCTGATCGGCGCGGCGGTCACCGTCGGGGTCCATCTCTGGCGACGGAACGTCCTGCTGTCGCTGCTGGTCGGCACCGCCGTCGTGGTGACACTCAGCTCGGTGACCTGGTAGTTCTCCCCAACCCATTGTGATGTGAACAACTCGTCGGTACTCTCATCGAAACTTTTGAAATAAGAACGTTTCACACGGGGGTCGAATTGAGAACACGCACTTTCCTCGCCGCAGCGCTGAGCGCCCTGGCCGTCGCCGCGACCGCCGCGGGTGCGCCCGCCGCGCCCGCGCACGCCGACCCGGCAGTCGCGCAGGCACCACTCGTTCCACTGCCGCAGGAGCTGGATCCGGCGTTCTATCGGCCACCGGCCCGGCAGGTCGCCGCCGCCGCGCCGGGTGAGATCCTGCGCGCCCGCCGGATCACCCCCGCGAACTTCGGACTGGTGCCGCTCAATGTGGACGCGTGGCAACTCACGTTCCGGTCGACCGACACCAGCGGCCGCGCGATCCCCGCCGTCACCACGATCCTGAAGCCGCGCGGCACCGCGGTCGGTCCGCGGAAAGTGGTCTCGATGCAGATCGCCGAGGATTCGACCGCCGGCTACTGCGCGACGTCGTACGCGGTCCAGCACCTCAACGCGAGTCCGCTTCTCGGGCAGGTCGTCGCACCCGCCGAACTGCTCATCGCGCAGGGCTTTCTGAACCAGGGGTACGCGGTGGTGCTCCCCGATCACGAGGGCCCGAACCACGCCTACGCGGCAGGCCCGCTCGGCGCCCGCATCACGCTCGACAGTCTCCGCGCGGTCAAACACTTCGCGCCGTCGTCGGTCACCGACGCCTCACCCATCGGGCTGTACGGCTACTCCGGAGGCGCGATCGTCACCGGGCACACCGCCGAGCTCAAGAAGACATACGCGCCCGAGCTGAACATCGTCGGCGCCGCGGAGGGCGGGATTCCCGCGGATCTCGAGGTCGTCCTCAAAGCCGCACAGCACAATGTGACCAGCGGTCTGGTGCTCGGCGCGGTGATCGGACTCGCCCGCGAGTACGACTACTTCCGCGCCTTCCTGAACTCACACGTCGATCCCCTCGGCAAAGCAGTGCTGGCGCTCAAAAGTCCGCTCTGCGTTCAGTATCAGGCGGCGACCTTCCCGTTCCTGAACAACATCGGTTTCATCCACGCGCCGGGCGGCGCGCTGCAGGCGCCCGCCGTGCGACGGGTGTTCGACGACACGCGGATGGGCAAGAGCCTGCCCGACATGCCGATGTACATGTGGAACTCCGCCCTCGACGAGATCATCCCGGTGGGCCAGGTGGACCGGCTCGTCGGCCAATACTGCCGCCGCCCGGGCGCCCGGGTGACCTACACCCGCGACCACCTGTCCGAGCACATGATCGCCGAAGTCTCGGGCGCCCCGCTCGCACTGCTCTGGTTGAAGGCCCGCCTCGACGGCAACCCCGCCGCGAACGGCTGCCGCACCACCGACGAACTCACGATGGCGTCACGACCGCAGTGGTGGCCGACGTTCTCGGCGACGGTGGGCGCAGACCTGGCGGCACTGTTCGGCAAGCCGCTCGGCGCAGGCCGGTAGCGGCGGTCCCCGCCGGCCCCAGCCGATAGCCTGGGACGGTGACCGAACCCAGGCTCTATCGCGGCCAGTCGATGCGCGACCGTCGTCGTGATCGACGCCGGCGGTTCTGCGACTCGGCGATCGCGCTGTTCGGCGCCGACGGCTACGCGGCGACGTCCGTGTCCGCGGTCTGCAAGCACGCCGCACTCTCGTCACGGCAGTTCTACGAGGAGTTCGGCGACCGCGAACATCTGCTGCGCACCGTCTACGACGAGACGGAGGATGCCGCGAGCGGATCCGTGATCGAGGCCGTCACTCGGTCGTTCGAGCGAGCGACGGCCATCGAGGCGGTGTTCGACGCGGGGATCCGGGCGTTCGTCGAGTTCTTCGACGCGGACCCGCGTCTCACTCGGATCTGCTTCGTCGAGGCGGTGGGCGTGAGTCCGGCGTTCGAGGAGCATCGCGCCGAACGGCGCGCCCGGTGGGGCGCGTCGCTCGATGCGATCACCGCCACGGGCGTCGAGCGAGGACTTCTCGCCGACCGGCCCGACGCACTGCTCTGGACCGGCTTCATCGGCGCGGTGAACGCGGTGATCGTCGAACAGGTCCGCTCGGCGGATCTGACCACCGAGGACACCCTCCGGGTGATGCGCACCTTGCTGCGGCCCGGCGTGCTGGGCTGACCGCGGAACGCTCCCCGGCGAAACCCTCCGTCGGCATCGACGGCGTCTCTACGCTGGGAGGATGACGATCGGCGCCACGACACGGCAGGTGCTCGTCGCATCGGCGAGCATCGCGGTCGGCGCACTGCTGGCGGTCCGACCGTTCGCAAGCGTCCCGTGGACTGCCGCGCTCCTCGCCCTCGGCCTGATCGTCGCGGGACTCGTCGACCTCGCGGAGTACGAGACCCGCCACCACCCGCTTCGATTGGCCGCAGCAGTGGTGCTCCCTGTCATCGGCGTGGTGCTGTTGGTGTGGCAGAGTCTGTCCGTCTTCGGCATCGCCGTCGCCGCGGCGATCGCACTCACCGTGTGGGGAGTCGGGCGATGGGTCCGCGCGGCGCACCGCGACCCGGGCTGGTTCGCCGACGTGCTCCTCGGCGCCGCGGCCGTCGCAGCGGCGATCCTCGCCGTCGCCTGGCCCGGCGTCAGCATCTTCGTCGTGGTCGAGGGCGTCGGCCTCGCTCTCCTGTGGCGCGGCGTCGCCGAACTGATCAAGGTTCTCCGACCCCGGTCCCGCGTCGTGTCCCGACGTGAGCGGACGGCGCGAACCGTGCTGCGGACCGCCGCCGCGGTTCTCGCCGTCGCCGTCACGATCCCGCTGCTGGTCGCCACCTTCGGGGTACGCGGCGAAGCGCCGTCGCCCGGAGCCTTCTACCGGGCCGACCTGCCCGCCGATGCTCGCCCGGGCACCCTGCTCAGATCGGCGACGACCACCGCGGGCGTCCCGACCGGCGCACACGGATGGCGCATCCTCTACTCGACGCTGCGGGACGACCGTCCGGCGCTCGCCAGCGGGATCGTGGTGATCCCCGACGACGCCGGGCCGCACCCGGTGATCGCCTGGGCGCACGGCACGTCGGGGGTCGCGGTGAACTGCGCGCCGTCGATGACGTCGAATCCGCTCGCCGAGGTCCCCGGCCTCGGTCAGGTGCTGCGGAACGGCTGGGCCGTCGTGGCCACCGATTACCTCGGTATGGGCACGCCGGGACCGTCGCCGTACGTGATCGGCGAGGGCGAGGCCCGGTCCGTGCTGGACTCGGTCCGCGCGGCCCGCTCCCTTCCGGGCCGGAGCCTGGCTCCGCAGACCGTGGTCTGGGGCCATTCGCAGGGCGGCCACGCGGCCCTCTGGACCGAGTTGCTGGCGCGGTCGTATGCGCCGGACGTCGGCGTGATCGCGACCGCCGCTCTCGCGCCGGCGTCCGACCTGGGTGCCCTCGCCTCGGACCTGCGGACGATGACCGGCGGCGCGCTACTCGCGTCGTACGTGATGGATGCGTACACCCGCACGTACTCGGACGTGCGGTACGCCGACTACATCAAGGTCCAGGCGCGCCTGCCGATGCGGGGAATGGCGGCACGCTGCCTGTCGTCGCCGGCGCTGCCCGCCTCCCTCGCCGAGGCGCTGATCCTGGGCGACGACTTCTACACCCGGCCGCCGACGTCCGGACCACTCGGCCGGCGGCTCGCCGAGAACACTCCGAGCGCACGTCTGCCGAATGCGACCTTCATCGCACAGGGGCTGTCGGACGCCGTGATTGCGCCGTCGTCGCAGAACGGGTACGTCGCGGCGCAGTGCCGCGCGGGCAGCGACCTCGAGTATCGGACCTACCCGGGGCTCGGCCACACCACGCTCGTCACGGGCGACTCGCCCGCGGTGCCGGCTCTGCTGGCATGGACCCGGGCCCGGTTCGCCGGTGCGGCGCCGACGCCGAACTGCCCGCCGCCGGCGTGATCAGCGGCCCAACTGTTCCGCCAGCGCTTCGAGCACCGCCGGGTCCTCGATGGTCGACGGAACCGCATACTCCTCGCCGTCGACGATCTGCCTCATCGTCTTCCGCAGGATCTTGCCCGACCGCGTCTTCGGCAGGCCTTGGACGACCGTCACGTCACGGAAGGTCGCGACCGCGCCGATCTCGTCGCGCACCATCGTCACCAGCTCCGACCGCAGCTGCTCCTCGGCGATGTCGGCGCCCGCCTTGAGGACGACGTAGCCGCTGGGGCGTTGCCCCTTGAGATCGTCGTGGATGCCGACGACCGCGCATTCGGCGACTGCCGGGTGCGCGGCGACGACGGCCTCGATGCTTCCGGTCGACAGCCGGTGACCCGCCACGTTGATCACGTCGTCGGAACGGCCGAGGACGAACACGTAGCCACCGTCGTCGATATAGCCCGAGTCGCCGGTCAGGTAGTAGCCGGGAAAGGCGTTCAGGTACGACGATCGGAAGCGCGCCTCGTCGCCCCACAGTCCCGCGAGGGTGCCCGGCGGCATCGGCAGCTTGACGACGATGTTGCCCTCGGCGTTCGGGCCCAGTCGCCCACCCTCCGCGTCGAGCACCTGGACGTCGTAGCCGGGGACCGGAACGGTGGCCGTTCCTGGCTTGAGCGGCATGGGTTCGAGACCGCGCAGGTTCGCGACGATCGCCCAGCCGGTCTCGGTCTGCCACCAGTGGTCGACCACCGGCACACCGAGCTTGTCCGTCGCCCATGCGAAGGTGTCGGGGTCGAGCCGTTCACCCGCCGCGAACAGCGTCGAAAAGCTCGACATGTCGTACTTCGCCAGTTCGGCCGCCTCCGGATCCGCCTTGCGGATCGCGCGGATCGCGGTGGGCGCCGTGAACAACGCCGACACTCCGTGCTCGGCGATCACCCGCCAGAACGCTCCCGCGTCCGGTGTGCCGACCGGTTTGCCCTCGTACATCACGGTGGTCGCGCCGAGCAGCAGCGGCCCGTAGACGATGTACGAGTGTCCGACCACCCAGCCCACATCCGAAGCGGTCCACCAGACGTCGTCTGGGTCCACGTCGTAGACGTTCCGCATCGACCACATCAACGCGACCGCGTGTCCGCCGTTGTCGCGGACCACGCCCTTGGGCTTTCCCGTGGTCCCGGACGTGTAGAGGATGTAGAGCGGGTCGGTCGCCGACACCTCGACCGGATCGGCAGCCTGCGCTGACGCCGTCTGGTCGTCCCAGTCGAGCCAGCCGAAGTCGGCCGCCGAGCCGGTGATCTGCGGACGGTCCTTGACGATCACCGTCGCCGGTGCCGACTCCGACAGCGCGAGCGCGTCCCGGACCATCGGCAGATACTCGACGGTGCGACCGGGTTCCAGACCACCGGAGGCGGTCACGATCGCCACCGGGCGCGCGTCGTCGATACGGGTGGCCAGCTCCGGTGCGGCGAAACCGCCGAAGACCACCGAATGGACTGCACCGATCCGCGCGCAGGCGAGCATGGCCACGGCCGCCTCCGGAATCATCGGCATGTAGACGATCACGCGATCGCCCTTCGTCACGCCGTGGGCGGTCAGGACACCCGCGAATCGCGCGACCTCGTCCAGCAGTTCGGCGTAGCTGAACGTGCGCTGCTCGCCGGTCATCGCGGAGTCCCAGATCAACGCCGGCCGGTCGCCGCGGCCGGCCGCGACGTGCCGGTCCAGCGCGTTCGCCGACGTGTTCAGCGTGGCGTCGGGAAACCAGCGATAGATCGGTGCCGCCGAGTCGTCGAGAGCCCTCGACGGCGGGGTGATCCAGTCGACCGACGAGGCGGCGTCCAGCCAGAATCCGTTCGGATCGTCGATGCTGCGAGCGAATACGTCTGCATAGGAGGAGGCCATGGGAACCACGCTAGCAATGCGGTGACCGCCATCACTTTGCGGCCGTGGGTCCGGTCACATTTCGGTGACATTGAATCACGGATTGATAACGACGGAATCGTCGCCCTCACCTGGGGTTCTGCTGTGAATTACACGCTTGCAAGAGCTAGCACTACTGTGCCGTCAGTCACATTCATGGGCGTGACCTTTGCTTTTCCAGACCGTACTGTCGCTTCGGTCCACGAACGCAGCCTGATTTCGCCGGCTGCGCCCAAGGAGGAAGTACCCATGAGCCTTACGAAGCTCGCCACCCGCGCCGCCATCGCCGGCGCACTGACCATCGCCCCGCTGACCCTGGCCGCCGGCGTCGCCTCGGCCGACACGGGTCACAACTGGGACGCAGTCGCCCAGTGCGAGAGCGGCGGCGACTGGTCGATCAACACCGGCAACGGCTACTACGGCGGCCTGCAGTTCTCGCAGTCCACCTGGGAGGCCAACGGCGGCAGCGGCAGCGCGAACAATGCCTCGCGCGAGGAGCAGATCCGCGTCGCGGAGAACGTGCTCGCGACCCAGGGCCCCGGCGCCTGGCCGGTCTGCGGCGCGTACCTGTAGTACCGCTGCGCTCCCGCGAGGGAACCGCGCACTCCGGTGAGGCCGGTCGCTGATCACAGCGACCGGCCTCACTGCGTTCCTTCACCGCCGCCTGCGGTCCGACTCCGCGTTGTCCGATATCGCGGCGTCCGGGCGACATACGCTCGGAGGACCGACCCAGGAGGCGAATCCATGTCGACCCTCTCGTTCACCAGCCTCGGCGCTGCGGGCACCGTCACCGGTTCCAAGCATCTCCTCGAACGCGACGGCCGGATGATCCTGATCGACTGCGGACTGTTCCAGGGCATCAAGAACCTGCGCGAGGCCAACTGGCGTCCACTGCCGGTCGACGCCGAAGCCCTCGACGCGGTCATCGTCACCCACGCCCATCTCGACCACACCGGTTATCTGCCCCGGCTCGTCCGGGAGGGGTTCCGCGGACCGATCTATTCGACGCCGGCGACCCGGGACGTCGCCGACATCATCCTGCGCGACTCCGCACACCTGCAGGAACGCGAGGCCGCGCTGGCCAACAAGCACCGATCGAGCAGGCACTCCCCCGCCCGGCCCCTGTACGACGTCAACGACGTCGAGCAGACCATGGCGCAGTTCCACACCCGCGCCACCGGCAAGTCGTTCTCACCGGCCCGCGAGGTCCGGGCCCTCTTCCGCGGCGCGGGCCACATCCTCGGTGCCGCGACGGTCGAAGTGGAGTGGGGCGGCGTCACCGTCGCCTTCAGCGGCGACCTCGGGCGATACGACGATCCCCTGATGTTCGATCCCGAACCGATCCCGGCCGCCGACTACCTGGTCTGCGAATCCACCTACGGCGACCGGCTGCGCGACGACTCCGACCCGGCCGACGAACTGCTCCGCGTGATCACCGAGACGGCCGGACGGGGCGGCACCGTCGTCATCCCGGCCTTCGCCGTCGGACGGACGCAGATGATCCTCTACTACCTCTGGACACTGCGTCGGGACGGACGTCTGCCCGAGATCCCGGTGTACGTCGACAGCCCGATGGCGATCAACGCGGGCGAGCTCATGCGGACTCATCCAGCCGCCCACCGACTCGACTCGTCCCAGACGCACGACATGTTCGCGATCGCCGAGTACGTGCGCGACCCCGAGCGGTCCAAGCAGATCTCCGCCGATCGGAGCCCGAAGGTGATCCTGTCGGCGAGCGGCATGGCCACCGGCGGGCGCGTGCTGCACCACCTGGCAGCCTTCGCGGGCGGCGCGCAGCACACGATCGTCCTCGTCGGATACCAGGCCGTGGGCACTCGCGGCCGCTCGCTGGCCGACGGCGCGCGCTACTTGAAGCTGTACGGCGAGTGGATTCCCGTGCGTGCGCGCGTCGAGGACCTGCACATGCTGTCGGCGCACGCCGACGCCGACGAGTTGGTTCGCTGGATGCGCGGCTTCGACACCGCGCCGCGGCGGACGTTCCTGGTCCACGGTGAACCGAATGCGATCGAGTCGATGCGGCACCGACTCGACCACGATCTCGGCTGGCGGACGGGGGTCCCGAATCAGAATCAGACGTTCGACCTCAGATGATCCGCCGTCCGGACCTCAGCCCCACTGCTCGACGATGAAGCCCAGCACGATCACGGCGCTGCCGCCGACCTCCCCGACGATCAGCGCGAGCATCGACACGGTCAGGGCCGGCGACGCCGGATGGAACTGATTCGTCGTGTCCCGACGCAGACCGTGCAGACAGTACGACGCGATCGCACCTACGAAGAAGGCGACCACGACGCCCAGCGCGATCACGTTGACCGTTGTCGACCAGGCACTGAACTGGACGAACGCCGCGAGCATCGCGGTCGCGAACGAGTACATCAACGCAGCCCGGTGGGCGATGTCGACATAGACGTGTGCCTGGCCGGTCTCACTGCGCGTGATCTGCACGTACTTCCATACTCCGAGAAGCAGCGCCCAGAGGAAGATGAGGCCCGCGGCGACGAGTGCGATCTGAGCGGCCGGAG
The DNA here is from genome assembly GCF_000192435.1 of Gordonia neofelifaecis NRRL B-59395. Classification (GTDB taxonomy): domain Bacteria; phylum Actinomycetota; class Actinomycetes; order Mycobacteriales; family Mycobacteriaceae; genus Gordonia; species Gordonia neofelifaecis. Next base: position 170,422 of record NZ_AEUD01000007.1, on the reverse strand, counting down.
TGAGGTCCATCCGGCGATTCTGACAGACCCGGGCCAGGCGCGACGTACCGGTCCGGCGACGTTGCTATCGTTCCCCCATGGCCGATCGCAAGTCGTTCCGACAGTCGCGTCTCGTGCCACTCCTCGCCGTTCTGGTGGGGATCACCGCAATTGCCTTCGTCGTCGTGCAGGCCTCTGGACGCGGGACCGACCAGGCGGAGCACCAGCCGACCCCGCATTCCACGCCGGTCAGGTCGAAGTGGGAGAACCGCGATCCCACCGATCCGATGGCCTTCGGCCCCGTCGACGCTCCCGTCGGCCTGGTCGTGTTCACCGACTTCCAGTGCCCCTACTGCGCCAAATGGTCGTACGACACCCTCCCGAAGCTGTTGCCGTTCGCCGACTCGGGCAAGCTCCGCATCGAGTTGCGCGATATGAACATCTTCGGCGACGAGTCCGAGCGCGCCGCCCGGGCCGCCTACGCGGCGGCCGGTCAGGGCCGACTCCGCGACTACCACGCCGCGCTGTTCGCCGACGGCCGCCCGCGGCCCAAGAGCGAACTCTCCGACGACGCGCTGGTGACTCTCGCCGACCGACTGCATCTCGACGTCCCGCGATTCCGCACGGACTACGAATCGCGGACCGTGTTGTCCGCGGTCCGGAACAAGGCGAGCGACGGATTCACCGCGGGCACCTACTCCACTCCCGCATTCATCCTCGGCGGCCAGCCGATCCTCGGAGCGCAGCCGACGCGGGTCTTCCTGGATAAACTGCAGAGCGCGCTCGACGCCTCCGGGCACTGACCCGGGATGGACGTCGGACTCACCGTCGCCTTCGCCGGCGGCGCCCTCAGCCTGATCAGCCCGTGCAGCGCACTGCTGCTGCCCGCCTACTTCGCCTCGACGGCCGGAACGGGGCCGCGACTTCTGGCGCATTCGGTCGTCTTCTATTCCGGCCTCCTCGCCACGCTGTTGCCGGTCGGGCTCGGCGTCGGCGCACTCGGCCGGATCTTCGCCGAGCATCGTTCAGCGGTCGTCGACGTGACCGCGGTCGTGCTCGTCGTCTTCGGCATCGTCGCGCTGTTCGGCGGCGGTCTCGACTTCGCCGGTCGGCTGCCCGGACTGGACCGGGTCCGCGCAGCCGCGCAGTCGCGGACCGGGATCGCGCGGAGTCTGCTGCTCGGTTCGGCCGCGGGTGCGGCGAGTGCCTGCACCGGTCCCATCCTCGGTGCGGTCCTCACCCTCGCCGCGGCGAGCGGTGCGGTGGTCGAAGCCGGTCTCCTCCTCGCCGTCTACGGCGCGGGCATCGTGGTGCCGATGCTGCTCGTCGCTATCGTCTGGCAGCGATTCGGACAGCGCGGCCGTACTCTGCTGCACGGCCGCGAATTCACTGTCGCGGGCCGCACGTGGCATACGACGTCGGTGGTCACCGGACTGCTGCTGATCGCGGCCGGTGCCGCGTACTGGCTTACCGACGGATTCGTCGGCGTGGCCGATCCCGCGACGGGCGGGACCGCGGCGCGTCTTCAGGACGCCGCCGAGTCACTTGCCCGGCCGAGTCTCGACATCGCGCTCATCGTCGCCGCAGTCGCCGCGGTCGTCGTCTGGTGGTGGCGAGGGCAGCGAAGGCCCGACTGAACGGGCGGATCAGCACAGCCGGGGCCGATGCTCGAGCACGGTCTGCAGCGGCGACCGGGCGCCCACCCACGCTCCGGCGTCGGGATGGACCCACGTCGTCAGCTCCACCGCCGCGCGGAGGTCGGCACCGAGGTCGCGCCGATGAATCGGCTCGTGGTGCGCGACCCGGTTCCGAAGGACGGTGAGCGCGACCAGATGCCGCTCCACCGCCCGTCGGCGTTCGCGGATGTCGCGGTAGCCGTACGGGAACGCCTTGTTCAGCGCGGGCACCCACAACGACGTGAGGTAGCGCTGCGCGACGATGTACCGCCAGAAGCCGAACGTCAGCTCGGCCACCACCTTGCCGTGCTGCCCGGCGCTGATCCCTCGGCTCTCGACCGCCCGCTGCGCGCGGTCCAGATCGCCGAGTCCCCGGGCCTCGAGCGGAATCGTCTCGAACCACGACTCCTCGCCTCGGCGCTGCGCCCACGCGGTCAGTTGCGCGTCCAGGGCGTTGCGCGTGATCACCTCGACCATCGCGACGGTCGCCAGCGCAGCGCCGGACACCACGGTGTTCCACTCATACAGGCGGACCGCGGACGAGAGGTCGCCGTGCGCCGCCTCCAGATACGAACGCAGCCGAGGTCTGCTCAGCAGTTCGCCGAGCACCGTCGTATCGATCCCCGTTGACATCTGCGACCACCCCCGTATCGTTGGCCGAGAAGACCCCGGAACGATCCCTGGCGACTGCCACATCGCCGGGGTTACCGCTTGCCCGGCCCGGGATGTGCGAATCCTCCGGCCGACTCGGCACCGCTCCGATCTCGTACCGCCAACCTAGACCGCGCCTACGACAACCCCAGCCCTGCCGCAAGCGGCTCGGATGGTTCGGTTCAGACGTTGCCGCGAGCGATCACCGCGACCGCGGCGTCCAACTGGTCGAAGAGGTCGTCGTAGGCGATGACCCCCATGCCGGCCTCCAGCAGCGCACCGGAGAAGGTGAACGTCAAGGCCCGCAGCACCGCCGGATCCACATCGTCGCCGAGAGCGGCCTTGAACAGCCCGTACCAGTGGGTCCCGATCTCCACGCGGATCCGTCCGACGTCCGGATCGGCGGCCAGGAGGCTCTTGGTGGCCGCCTCGGTCACGGTCGGTGACTCGCCCACCACGTCGGCGATGTAGCGGACCGTCTGACGCAGGCGCTCGCCCGCGTCTCCGGACAGCTCGGGTTCCGGCGTCTGGGCCACCTGACGCCAGAACAGCGAGGCGAACAGGTGGTCCTTGGAGGAGAAGTAGGTGTATGCCGTCGCAGGCGAGACGTTGGCGCCGGCGGCTATCAACCGGAGCGTGAGGTCCTCGTACGGCGAGTCCTCCAGCAACGCCAGTCCCGCGTCGAGGAGTCGGCCCACCGTCTCCAACTGTCGGGCGTTGAGACCGCGGCGGGGAAGGGTGGACCCGAGACTGTGCATGCGTCCAGCGTAGTGCCGCCGGAAATACAAGAAGACCCGCACCGTGAGGTGCGGGTCTTCTTGTTTAGTAGCGGGGGCAGGATTCGAACCTACGACCTCTGGGTTATGAGCCCAGCGAGCTACCGAGCTGCTCCACCCCGCGTTGCATCGACTACGTTACACACGGCCCGTCCGGGAACGCAAATCGATTAGAACCCAACGTGATCGAGGACACCCCGACGACGGATCGTCATCGCGGGCGCACCCCCATCAGCGCAGCGAGCTGGTTGGCCAACGGGTTCAGATTGAGCTTGTCCGGGTCCTTCTTGGCGTTGCCGTCCCACGGCTGGGCGATGTTCGGGTTGCCCAGTGACGCCCGGGCTGCGCCACGCACGGACGTCGGGTTCCCGGCAGGCACGGTGCAGCCGACGTCGGTATTGAACGGGAAGTCGTCGTAGTTGATGTCGAAGCTTGGGTTCTTCCGCTTGATCTCGGCGATCATCTTCTGCGTCGACTCGTAGCCCTGCGTACAGCTCGGCGGGTTCTCCGTCTCGAGGACGATGCCGAATCGGATCGAGCCGTCCGGCGAGGACGTCGCGTGACTGCTGGCCGACAGGCTCGACAGCATCGCGAAGGTCATGCCGGTCGCATACGACGCGGGCGTCACCTTGTGGACGGTGCCGCCGAGCTGCCCGATCAACTTCGTCGCGTCCGCACCGTTGTCGTGGAGGAACGTCGAGAGCGCCGAAGCCGCACGCGGGCCATCGGTCAGGATCCGGCGCACCGCCGGATCGGACGAGGCGAGCTGCGCCGACACCCGATCCAGTCCGCGCGACCACTCGAGGATCTCGTCCGACTGCTCGGCCTGGGTCCCGAGCACCACGTTGGAGTTCTTGATCAGGCCGATCGTGTCGTCGAGACTCTTCAGCCCATCCTTCGACAGCGTGCCCAACGAATCGATCAGCCGCGACAGGTCCTCACCCTTGCCGTTGAACGCCTGGCCGAGCTCACTGATCACGCTGTGCAGCGAGTCCACGGGGATCGTCTCGGTGAGATCGATGGTGGACGACACCACGTCCTGCAGCGCAGGCGGGAGTTCGACCTTCGAGATCTCCGAGCCGTCCTGCAGGAAGGGCCCGGCCGACGACGGCGGCCGCAGGTCGAGGAACTGCTCGCCGATCGCCGATCGATTGGCCACGACTGCCACGGACGACGCCGGGATCTGCGCGCGTCCGGACTCGAGCGTCAGCTCCACGTCCACGCCGCCGGGAACCAGCTCCATACCGCTCACGCGGCCGGCGGAGACTCCGCGATAGGTCACCTCGGCGTCGGGAAAGATCCCGCCGCCGTCCGTCATGTGCACGACAACCCGATAGCCGCCGAATCCCAGTGCCTGGTCCATCCGGGCGTACCGGACGCCCGCGTAGATCGAGGCGCCGAGGCCGAGCAGGATCACGACGATCAGCTGTAGTTTCACCAGTCGACTCAGTGGTGGCATGAAACGGCCTTCCTACATGACTGACGGATTCCCGACGATCCGACCTGCCGAGCGTAAGCCGCACGATGTCGCAACGGCGACTCCGGAATCGGAGTATGTGACAAACGAGCTAGCCAGATTCGGCCTGTGAGATTCGTCACCCGCTGGGGTACCGTGAGGGTAGATCGACCGTTTCCACCTGGTAATTCACCAAGCAGATCGAATCGAGGAGGAGTCATGGCGAATCACTCAATCAAGCATGCCGGACACGGCAATCACTGGATGGGCCTCGTGGCCTTCGTGCTCCTGTTGATCGGCGGCGCGTTCTCCGGGCTCGTCCCTCTGTCGGCCCCCCCGAACGAAAAGCCGATGAACATCACCTACGGAGTGCTGGCACTCGGCTGCATCGCCTTCTCCGCGATGATCTTCAGCTTCTTGGTGAAGCAGTTGCACCACTCGCCCGTGATGCCCGACAACACCCCGGACGAGATCGAGCGCTACCTGGCGAAGGTCCGCCCGTGATCTATCGCCGCTGAGCCTCGACTGCAGAGACGGCGAACGCCGGTCGATCGGATTCCGATCGACCGGCGTTCTGCGGTGCGCGGCAGCCTCAGTTGCCGAGCGCCTGATACTGCTTGACCGCCTTGTCCAACCGGTCGAGCGCCTCACCGTACGCCTTGAAGTCACCGCTGGCCTGGGCCTTCCGGGCATCTTCCAGCGCGGCGCCGATCGCGTCGACGGCCGCCTTCTCCTGCGGTGAACGGCTCTCGGGAGCCTTGGGTGTCACCGGCTGCTGGGGCTGCGGAGTGGTCTCCGGCGTCGTCGGGGTGGCGCCGGGCTCGGTCGCCGCCGCCGGATTGATGCCCGATTCGGCGAGTGCCTCGCCGATGGTCGGTGCGAATCCGACACGGACGCGGCCGTTGGCGCCGGACTCCTTGTAGTACGTCAGCATTCGGTAGACCTTGGGCATCGCCGAGTCGCCGACCTTCGACTCGGTGTACAGCGGCTGCACGTAGAGGATGCCGTTGCCGCCGACCGGCAGGGTCAGCAGGTTGCCGAAGGTGACGTTGGCCGACCCCTTCAACAGCGTGACCTCGCTGGACGCGGTGTTGTTGAACGTGTCCTGGACCTGACGCGGTCCGACGGTCTGGGAATCGGTCGGGAGCACCTTGACGGTGATCCGGCCGTAATCCTTGGGGTCGGCGTTCGCCGTCATGTAGGCGGCGAGGTTCTGCCTCCGCAGCGGCGTCATCACCGTGGTCAGCTGGAACTGCGACTGCGTGTTGTTCGGCGCCGCTGCCGTGAAATAGTACGGCGGCTGGTTGAGCGTGCTCTTCTCCTCGGTCGGGTCGCTCGGGACCGACCAGAAGTTGTCCGCTCGGTAGAACACCGACGGATTGTTCACGTGGTAGCGCGTGAGAAGTTCCCGCTGCATCTTGAACAGGTCCTCCGGGTACCGCATGTGCTCGAGGAGGTCGGGCTGCTTGTCGAGCTCCGCGCGATCCTTGACGGTCCCCGGGAACACCTTCATCCACGTCTTGAGGACCGGGTCCGAGGTGTCGAACTGGTAGAGGGTCACCTGTCCGGTGTAGGCGTCGACCGTGGCCTTGACCGAGTTCCGGGCGTACGCGATGTCCTCGTCCGCCTGAGCTCGACCGGTCTGACCTGCGTTCTCGCTGTTCGAGTCCGACGTCGCCGACGCCAGCGACATCCGCTGCGCGTACGGGTATGTCTTCAACGTGGTGTACCCGTCGACGACCCACTTGATCGAGCCGTCGACGACGGCCGGGTAGGTCGTCGAATCGACGGTCAGCCACGGCGCGGCCTTCTTCACGCGGTCTCGGGGATCACGGTTGTACAGGATCTTCGAGTTGCTGTTGATCACGTCGGACAGCAGGATGTTCCGCTCGCCGTACTTCAGCGCGTACAGCATGCGGGCGCCCAGATTCCCGACGGAGACACCGGAGCCCGCCGTGTACGTGAAGTTGGACTTGTCGGTGTCGTATTCGCGGGGCGCGCCGCCGTCCGAGCCGACGATCGCGTAGTCGGGATTGACCTTCGCGATCATCGGACCGAAATAGATCCGCGGCTGCTTCACTTGAATGGGCTCGTCCTTGTACCCGGGCTCGTTGATGTGCTGCAGGTCCGAGACCAGGAACTTCGGCAGTCCGCCCGAGTCCGAGCTGGTGTCGGTGTTCGGCGCGTCGACGGTGTTCGCCGGCGCGGCGATGAAGCCGTTGCCGTGGGTGTACACGGTGTGCTTGTTGATCCAGCTCTGCTGGTTGTCGTTGTACCGCTGCGGGTCGAGCTCACGGGCGGCGACGATGAAGTCTCGCTGGTTCTCGGTGGTCGTGCCGGAGTCGTCGGTCTCCTTCACCATGTACCGATCGACCGCGAGCTGATCGGGGAACCCGTAGAAGTTGCGGAGGGACTGCCGCTGCACGAAGGCCTTCGACACCACGTTGGGGTCGAGCAGTCGGATGTTCGACAGGGTGGCCTCGTCGGAGTTCACCTTGCCCTGGTCCGCGGGCTGACTCGTCCAGTCGTACTGGTACTCGACGTCCTTGCCGTCCCTGATCCGATAAGCGTCGGTGGTGGCCGCGATGTTCCGCTGGATGTACTCGGCCTCCTTGGTGTCGGCGCTCGGCTTCACCGAGAACTGCTCCATCGCCGCAGGCCACACGACGCCGATCACCAGCGCCGACAGCAGCATCAGGACGGCCGCGAGAGCCGGGATCCGGAGATCGCGCAGCGCGATCGCCGCGAAGAACGCGATGGCGCACACGATGGCGATCGCCATCAGGATGAGCTTCGACGGCAGCACGTAGTTGATGTCGGTGTACGTGGCGCCGTCGAAGATGTCACCGCGGCGGTCGCTGCTGAGCAGGTCGTAGCGGTCGAACCAGTAGCCGATCGCCTTGGCGATCATGAAGAGGCCGGCGATCACCGCCAGCTGAACCCGCGCGGCGCGGGTCAGCGAACCGCTCCGGCCGCCCCCGCCGAGCCGCAGTCCCCCGAAGACGTAGTGGGTCAGCAGGTTACCGACGAAGGCGATGACGAGCGAGACGAAGACGATGTCGAGGATCATGCGCAGGAACGGCAGGGTGAACGCGTAGAAGCTGATGTCGAGACCGAACTGCGGATCCTTGGTCCCGAACGACTCCCCGTTGATGAAGGTCTGGACCGTGGTCCACGAGCCCTGTGCGATGAGTCCGGCCATCACTCCGATGAACAACGACGGCAGCAGCAGGGAGAGCTTGGGCCGCATGCCGATGGCGGTCCGGTAGCGCGCGAGCGGATCCGTCGGGCTCGACAGCATCACGAAATCGGGGCGCACCCGATAGGCCGCGTAGATCGCGCCGCCGATGATGCCGGCGACGACCGCCGTGACCACGAGGAACACCACCAGACGGGTGACGATCATGGTCGACATCACCTCGGAATATCCGATGTCCGAGTACCAGAGCCAGTCGGTGATCAACGAGACCACTCGAGGACCCACCAACAGCAGGATCAGTAATCCGACGCCGATCCCAATGAGGATCTTCACCCGGCGGGACAACGTCGGTCGACCGCCCGACCCGGTCATGCTCACCACTTGTATAGGCTCCCTGTTCGACTGTGCTCACGCGCGTGCGACAGCAATGTCGCCCACCTTACCGATTCGCCGGAGTCCGCTCAGTTCCCTCCGCCGAGCGTGGGGGTTGCACAATGGGGCGGTGACGTCTTCCACTGATTCCGCTGGTGCGGGCTTCTCGCAGGCCGACCTCGGCAATGCCCTCGCCCAGTGCCTCGCCTACACCGCCGAACTGCCGTGGGGTTCGGCCCCGACGCTGTTCGCGCTCGTCCCGACTGCCGTCCTGGCTCAGCAGGCGCCGGACTTGATCGATCCCGACGACGACTCCGCGCTGAGCCCGATCGTCCAGGAGACCGGGACATCGGACCTCGAGGAGCTCCTGACCACGCTGACCTGGCCTGCCCAGGTGGTCGGATGCGCGCTCGTCACCGAGATCACGCTGTTGCCTCCGGACGCCGAGGCCGACCTCGACGCCGCTCTGGAGCCGTTGCTCGCCGATCCCGCGGCCGCCGACGAGGCGGCCAGACAGGCGGCACACGCGCATCCGGAGAAGCAGAGCGCGCGACTCGCGGCCGGCGTGCTGCGGGCCGGGAAGCGGGTGGCGCTGCTCGCATTGCGCGATGACGATGCGCAGTCAGCGGATCTGCAGACCCATCCCGATCTGGCGCCGAACCTGCTCGACGCGCTGGCCGACACGTTCCACGGTTAGGCCGCAACACGGCCTAACCGATCAGCACTGCGGCCGCTGCTCGTCGCTGCCGAGTGTGCCCAGCGCGTCGACGGCGCCGGTGAGCGTGTCGACCTTCACCAGTTCGATTCCGTCGGGTGCGTCGGACTTGGCAGCGGCACAGTTCCCCGACGGAACGAGGAACACCGTGGCGCCGGCGTCGCGTGCGGCCTTGATCTTGTGGGGGATGCCGCCGATCGATCCAACCTTGCCCGACGGGTCGATGGTGCCGGTGCCCGCGACGAACTCGCCGTGCGAGAGGTCGCCGGGCGTCATGTGGTCGATCACCGACAGCGTCAGCATCAGGCCGGCCGACGGGCCGCCGATGTCGCCGACGTTGAACGCGATGTCGGTGTTCGGGTCGGCCGCCATCATCTGCGGGGTGATGCCGAGGTAGGCCTTCGACGGGTCGTCGGGCCGGGCGCCGAGCTTGATCTGGATGGTCGGCCGCTCGGCGCCGCGCTGGACGGTGACGTCGATCTCGTCGCCGGGCTTGTGCTTCGCCAGGACGTCGTACAGGTTCTGCGGCCCGGTGATCGGTGTGCCGCCGACGCTGACCAGCCGGTCGTCGGGCTGCAGCTTCCCGTCGGCCGGCCCCTTGGTCGCGACGGTGCCGACGCCCACCGCGGTCGGCTTGTGCAGGTAGTTGAGCGCTGCCATCGTCGCGTTGGTCTCCGAGCCGCTCATCTGCTCGGTGTTCTGCTGCTGGACCTGTTCCTCGGTCTGGTCGGGCGGGAAGTAGAGCTCGCGCGGCTGCATGCTCACCGCCGCGGAGGGCCCTCGGTTACCCGGAGCCACCGAGTCCGGTCGCCGGGAGCCTGGAAGAGCGTCATCCCGTCCCGCAGCGACACCGTGGTCAGGTTCAGGTTGCCCTTGGGGTTCGGGTCGACGGCATTCGAGACTTCGACGACCGGCTTGCCGTCGACGTCGCCGAGCGTGTTGACCGTCGGCCCCGGCCCGAGCGCGACGTAGGGCACTCGCAGCGTCATTCCGGCGATGACGAAGGCCAAGAGGACCACGACGCCGACGGTGATCGTGGCGATGCGGCGGTGGGCTGGCTTGATGGTCACCCGGCCCAGCGTAATGCAGCGCCCTGCCGGGTCCCACAGCACGCTGCCTCGCGAGAGCAGCAGGGACCGCGTGACCGGAGGCGTGCCAGAGCGTTCGCACCGGGGGAACGCTACGGGCGAGCGAAGCGACGGGGAACGCTACGGGCGTCGGCCCGGTACCGTTGAAGGCATGAATGATCTGCCCTTCGGGTTCTCATCGTCGAACGACCGCGACAAGAACAATGGGGACGACGGCGACGACACCACGGGCGGCACCGGCGGCTCCGGCGATCCCGCGAACCCGTTCGGGTTCGCGCTGGGCGACGGCGGCGCCGTCGACCCGTCGCAGCTGGGGCAGTTGTTCAGTCAGCTCGGCAACATGTTCAGCGGTATGGGCGCGGGCATGGCCGGCGGCGGGTCCGGGCCGGTGAACTACGACGTGGCGGCGAATCTGGCACGCAAGCAGATCGGGTCGTTCACTCCGATGCTCGAGAAGGAGCATCGGGCGGTCGCCGACGCGGTCCGGCTCGCCGAGGTCTGGCTCGATGAGCAGACGACGATGCCTGCGGGGATCACCAGCACCGCGGCGTGGACGCCGGTGGACTGGCTCGAGAACACCATGCCGACGTGGCGGACGCTGTGCGATCCGATCGCCGAGCAGATGTCGAAGACGATGGATGCCGGTCTCCCGGAAGAGGCGAAGGCTTTCGCCGGGCCGATGATGGCGATGATCGGGCAGCTGAGCGGCACCATGTACGGCACCCAATTGGGCCAGGGCCTGGGCCAACTGGCGGGCGGTGTGCTGACGTCCACCGACATCGGGCTGCCGTTGGCGCCCGATGACTTGGGCGTGCTGCTGCCCGAGGCGATCGCGAAGTTCGCGGAGGGGCTGGATCTTCCCGCGCAGGAGATCGTCGTCTTCCTCGCCGCCCGAGAGGCCGCGCACCTCCGCCTGTTCGCCCACGTTCCGTGGCTCAAGCAGCGTCTGCTCGCCACGGTCGAGGAGTACGCGCGCGGGATCCGCATCGATCTCGGCGGTCTGCAGAACCTGGCCACGGAGATCGATCCGCAGGAGTTGTTCTCGAATCCGGCCAAGCTGGAAGAGCTGATGGGGTCGGCGGCCTCGTTCGAGCCGGAGACCACTCCGCAGCAGCAGGCCGCGCTCAGCCGTCTCGAGACGTTGCTGGCGCTCATCGAGGGCTGGGTGGAGCTGGTGGTCACGAACGCGCTCGGCGATCGGATCCCGAGCACCGCGGCGCTCACCGAGACCATGCGCCGACGCCGTGCGTCGGGCGGTCCCGCCGAGCAGACGTTCGCGACGCTGATCGGCATGGATCTGCGTCCGCGGAAGCTCCGGGAGGCCGCCCAGCTGTGGCGAGCGCTCACCGAGGCCTCCGACATCACCACGCGCGACGGCGTCTGGGGCCACCCGGACCTGCTTCCGGACGCCGACGACCTGGACAATCCGGCACGTTTCGTCGACCGGGTGATCGGTGGCGACGTCTCCGGCATCGACGACGCGATCGCGGAGTTGGAGCGCCAGTTCGCCGCCGACGCCTCGGACGATGACTCGGAGGACGGCGAGGACGAGCCCGGGAAGGGATCCGACCCGAGCTGAGCGCGGCTTCGTCGAGTCTGTGGACAACGGACTCGCGGGAGGTCGGCTCCGGTGCCAGCGTGTAGGCATGCCCGCTCGCGACGCGCTTCCGGTACTCCTGCCCGGCACCCCGGTGCTGGCGCGCATCGACGGGCGGATCCACATCGGCGCGGATCCGCGCACAGCCACCGTGGTCTCCCTTGGCCCGGGGGTCACCGTCTCGGCGGTCGTGGCGCTGCTCCACCGGCTTCGGACGCCGCAGCGCTATCGGCATCTCCGACGCCAACTGCGGTCGTCCGGTCTGACGGCGACCAGGTTCTGGCAGTTGGTCGACGAGCTCGTCGAGTCGGGCCGGGCGGTCGAGGCCGATCCCGGTACGCGCGCACCGTTGCGCGTCGCGGTCGCCGGGCACGGTGAGATCGCGGCGCTGCTGCTCGACGGACTGCCGCGAGACGGGCACCGCGTGGTGGCCTGCGATCCGCGTGACCCGCTCGGCGACATCGGGCGCCGACCCGCGCTGGTGGTGGTCGCTGACCAGCCCGTGCCGGATCCCGTCGTCTGGGAGCCGTTGATGGCCGCCGGCGTTCCGCACCTCGCCGTCCACGTCCGGGACGACGTCGGCGTCGTCGGACCGTTGGTGCTGCCGGGGCTGTCGAGTTGCCTGCGGTGCGTCGAATTGCACCGGACGGACCTCGACGAGGCGTGGCCGGTGATCGCGGCGACACTGCACGGCGTCGCGGGCGCGGGCGGGACTGCCGCGCGGCTGTCCACCGTGGCTGTGGCACATGCGCAGATCGCCGAGATCGCCGACCAGCGGTTCCATCGAGAGTCTGCGCCGCCCACCACGATCGGGACGACGATCGAGTTCCATCAGCGGCCCTGCCGAATGGAAGTCCGGCCCGCGCCGGTTCACCCGCGCTGCGGGTGCTTCAACCGGTATAGCGATGCGCCGGGCGGGCGGCTTTCCACTATCCTCGATCACGCGGCGAAAGGACACCATTGAGCGAGATCACACGCGGCCAGGGTCGTCGTAATGCGAAGCTGGCTGCACTTCCCCTCGGCATGGCCGGGCGCGCTGCCGCCGGTTTCGGCAAGCGCATCGCGGGCAAGAGCAAGGAAGAGGTCAACGCCGACCTGATGAACAAGACTGCGGAGCAGTTGTTCGCGGTGCTCGGCGAGCTCAAGGGCGGTGCGATGAAGGTCGGGCAGGCCCTCTCGATCATGGAAGCCGCGATCCCCGACGAGTTCGGTGAGCCGTTCCGCGAGGCGCTGACGAAGTTGCAGGCCGAAGCGCCGCCGCTGCCGGCCAAGTCGGTGCACAAGGTCCTCGATCAGCAGCTCGGGACGCGTTGGCCCGAGCGGTTCCGGGAGTTCAGCGATGAGCCGGCGGCCTCGGCGAGCATCGGTCAGGTGCACAAAGCGGTGTGGTCCGACGGCCGCGAAGTGGCCGTCAAAGTGCAGTACCCCGGCGCCGATCACGCGTTGAAGGCCGACTTGAAGACGCTGAGCCGGATGTCGGGGCTGATCCAGAAGCTGTCCCCCGGCACCGATGTCAAGGCGATGGTCGACGAACTCATCGACCGCACCGAAGACGAACTCGACTACATCGGCGAGGCCGACAACCAGCGTGCGTTCGCGCGGGCCTTCGACGGCGATCCGGACTTCCTTGTGCCGAAGGTCGTTGCGAGCGCTCCGAAGGTGATGGTCTCGGAGTGGATCGACGGAACGCGGCTGTCGAAGCTGATCACGAACGGGACCCAGGAGCAGCGCAATGCCGCTGCGACCAAGATGACGACTTTCGAGATCAGCTCGCCCGCACGGGTCGGCATGCTCCACGGGGACCCGCATCCCGGGAATTTCTACGTTCTCGACGACGGACGATTCGGCATTCTCGATTTCGGCGCGATCGGGCACTATCCGGACGGCCTGCCTGCCAAGACCGGACCGATTCTGGCGCTCGCGCGCGACAAGCGGTACGACGAGTTGCGCGACGAGATGGTGGCGGCGAACTTCATCCAGGCCTCGCACGCCGATCGGGTGAGCCCGCAGGATCTGGCGAACTATCTGCAGCCGTATGTCGATCCGCTGTACAGCGACACCTTCCACTTCACGCGCAAGTGGTTGCAGCGCGCGGCGGGCAAGGCGACGGATCTGGGTGGGGACGTGTACAAGACGTCACGGAATCTGAACGTCCCGCGCGAGTACGTGATGGTCTTCCGGGTCCTCATCGGGTGCGTGGGAATCGCCGCCCAGCTCGACGCCGAAGCACCGTATCGCGCAATTCTGAACGAGTGGGTGCCCGGCCTCGAGAGCTGAGCGGCGACGGCGCGCTCACGCGACGGCCGCGTTCTTCCGCGGTCGTCCGCGTGGGCGCTTACGAGCGATCACGACGCCGCGTTCGAAGATCTCCCCTCCCCAGACGCCCCAGGGCTCCTCGCGCTCCATGGCGCTCTCGAGGCACTGCACCTGAAGCGGGCAGGCCTGGCAGAGACTCTTGGCTTCCTCCAGGAGGTTCGGCTGGTCGGCGAACCACAGATCGGCGTCGTTCTCCGTGGTCTGACAGGGCAGTTCTATTCGGGGGATGGTCAAGGTAGACAAAGTAGGTCGGCTTTCTGTTCGCAGATGCTGGTCTGGTGAACCCGGGCCCTACTCGTGCATGCAGAAAGGCCACGGGGTTCGCTATCGCGATTCGCCGTGGCCTTGAAGGTTCCGCTGGTCTCTAGTGTTGAGACTCTCGGGGGGACGTCGGACAGCCGTCCATGGGGGCCACGAGGAATCGCCGGCGCGCTCGCGCCAGGGGTGCTGCTGCCGCAGCAATGTGTACCGACTGCCAGTTCATTGGCCGATTCCCTTCTCTCGTTCGGCTCCGCACGGCACAGATCTCTCCGCACCGCGTTAAGTACTCCACGTACTCTATGCGCACCGCGAAACCCGCACAACCCATTTTCTACCTGCGGTTTTGCTGCGCGGCGCGCCCCGGCAGGGCGGCGTCGACGACGTCCAGGACTTGCGCACCGATCACGTCTGCCCGGTCGGCGCCGAATCCGCGGACTTTGACCAGCTCGGCGATCGACGTCGGCACCGCCGTCGCGATCGACCGGATCATCGTCACGCTCATAACGTTCACCGGCGAGATCCCCTCGGCTTCGGCGAACTCCTTGCGCCAGGCGGTGAGCGCCGCGAGCACATCGGGGTCGGGATCGGTCCGCTCCGGCAACGGTTCGAAGTCGACCTCCGCCTTCGGCACCAGCGCGTCGATGAACCGTGATCGGCGTCGTTTCGCGCCGCGGCCCTCCCCGCGGGACAGGCTCCACGAGAGGTGCAGGTGCTCGCGGGCACGAGTGATACCGACGTAGAACAGGCGCCGTTCCTCTTCGACGTCGTCGGTCGTCTTGGACGCCCGGCCGAGCGGCATCGAGCCCTCGTGCAGTCCGGTCAGGAAGACCGCGTCCCATTCGAGTCCCTTCGCTGCGTGCATCGACGACAGCGTCACGCCGCCGCCGACCGGTGCATGCCGCATCCGGGACCGTTCGTCCAGCTTCGACACCAGGCCGGCGAAGTCCAGCTCGGGCGCCTGGCTCGCGATCTCCTCGACGATCTCCATCAGCCGCAGCAACTGCTGCCAGCGCGCTCGGGCGTTGGCGCCTGCCGGCTCGGCTTCGGTCAGTCCCACCGAGTGCAGTCCGTGACGGACCGCGTCGACCGGCGGCATCGGTGGCGGCGGCCCGCCTGCCAGGCTCGTCAGCCGCCGCATCCCGGCGACGATCTCCGGGCGGTCGAAGAAGCTCTGTGCACCGCGGACCTGATAGTCGATACCCGCCTCCGACAGCGCCTCCTCGTACGCCTCGGACTGGGCGTTGACCCGGTACAGGACGGCGATCTCGGACGCCGGGACACCCGACCGGATCAACGATCGGATCCGTGCGACCACGCCGACGACCTCGGAGATCTCGTCGTCGTACCCGGCGAAGACCGGCTCGGGACCCGCCGGCCGTTGGCCGACCAGCTTGAGCCGGCTGCCCGCGATGCGACCGCGTGCCCTGCCGATGGCGGCGTTGGCCAGCGTGACCACTTCCGGGGTCGAACGGTAGTCGCGCTGGAGTCGGACCAGCGTCGCATCCGGGTAGCGACGGGTGAAGTCGAGCAGGTACGACGGCGTCGCACCGGTGAAGCTGTAGATGGTCTGATTCGCGTCGCCGACGACGGTCAGATCGTCGCGGCCACCGAGCCAGGCGTCGAGGAGGTCCTGCTGGATCGGCGTGACGTCTTGATACTCGTCGACCACGAAACTCCGGTATCGGGACCGGAACTCCTCGGCGATCGACGGGTCGGAACGCAGGATCGTCGTGGTGAACGTCAGCATGTCCTCGAAGTCGAGGAGGCGGTCGCCGTTGGGAGCGACCTTCGCGGCCTCGTACGCGGCGAACACCTGCGACACGGTGCGCGGGTCGGTGGGCAGATCGCGATGCGATCTCTGGGCGGCGTCGGGATACTGACCCGGGCCGATGCCCGACGACTTGGCCCACTCGATCTCCGACGACAAGTCGCGCAGCAGATCACGGTCGGCGACGTCGAGGCCGAGCTCACGCGCGACGCGCCCGACCATGCGGAACTTGTGCTCGAGCAGCTCCCAGCGCATGTCGCCCATCGCCATCGGCCAGAAGTAGCGCAGCTGTCGCATCGCCGCGGCGTGAAAAGTCTGTGCGGCGATCCGATTACCCGGACCCGCGACTCCCAGCGACTCCAGCCGTTCGCGCATCTCTGCGGCGGCCCGCGCAGTGAACGTCACCGCGAGGACCTGCTCCGGATTCACCTGGCCCGAGTCCACGAGGTGCGCGATCCGCCGGGTGATGGTGCGCGTCTTGCCCGTCCCGGCCCCGGCGAGCACGCAGACCGGTCCGCGCGGCGCCAGCACCGCCTCGAGCTGCTCCGGATCGAGTCCCGAGGTGACTCCGACTTCCCTCGCCTGGTGCTCGATCACTGTCATGCCTCTACTTATCTCATGGGGGTCCGACATTGAAGTTCCGTGCCGACATCAGCAGTGTTCGGTGTGACCACCAGATGGTCACACCGAACACTGCTGTTTCAAAGTCCTCAGGGCCCTTCCTTTACCGACGACGTGGCGCCCATAGGATCGTCGAGTAGCGAGGAACGAAGTGACGAGCGTATCGAGACGAACGTGCGGGGTCTCGATACGCCGCGGCGCTTGCGCGCCGGGGCTACTCGACCAGCCTTGGGCGGGCGCCGGCCGCTGCCGCTCAGATCTTCCCCAGCTTGCTCATCACCTCACCGACGGACGGGTTGGTCGCCGTCGAACCGTCGGCGTAGAGCGCAGTCGGGACCACGTGGTTGCCGCCGTTGACGCTGCCGACGAACTCGGCGGCCTCGGGGTTCGCCTCGATGTCGATCTCGGTCCACTCGAGTCCGTTGCGCTCCAGCCCGGCCTTCAGCCGGTTGCAGAACGGGCACCAGGAGGTGGTGTACAGAGTCAGTTCCGGCTTCGCCGCTGCATCAGTCATGCCGCAATTGTATTCGCGGCCGCCGGGCGACGATTCAGGCCTGCGGGCCGCGGGCCCAACCGTCGATGAGGCTGCGGGCGATGGACACCGATCCCGGCAACATCAGTCGAGTACCCGGATTGTCCGCGCCCCAGTCGTCCTCGCGGGCCAGGGCCTCGCGCACTTCGTCGCGGTGGAACCACTTGGCGTCGCCGAGTTCGCCGTCCCGGAACACGAGCGGCTCGGAGGGGTCACCGACCGCCTCGAAGCCGAGCATCAACGACCGCGGGAACGGCCACGGCTGCGACCCGAGATACCGAGGCGAGTGGACATGCACACCGGCCTCCTCGAACACCTCCCGGCGAACACACTGCTCGAGCGACTCACCCGGCTCGACGAAGCCGGCGAGGGTCGAGAACCAGCGGTCGGGCCACACACTCTGGCGGCCGAGCAGGACGCGGTCGGCGCCGTCGTGGACCACCATGATCACCGCGGGATCGGTTCGCGGGTACTCCTCGGCGCCGGACTCCGGGTCGCGGCGCAGCCAGCCGCCCTGCACCAGATCCAGCGGCCTGCCGTCCACCGGTGAGAACTGGGCGGTGCGGTGCCAGTTCAGGACGCCGAGCGCGGTCGCGAGCAGCCCCGCCTCATCGGGTCCCAGCAGGTGCGCACCGGACCGCGGCTCACCGCTCGGCGCGGGCACCTCGTCCACGCGCAGCGCCCACCGGTCGACCTCGGCGACACCGAGGAACACCGCGCCGACGACGGGCGCGGCACCGAGCTCGGCGGCCGGTGTCCACCGCAGTCCGCCCGTGTCGGTCACCGCGTACCGACCGCTGTGGTCGACCAGCAGAATGCGGGCCTGCGCCCACCCCGCGGCGAGTCGTTCCGGGTCCTTCCGGACCTGGTCGGCACGGTCGATCTCGGCTCGCGAGAGCAACGGCGGCTCGATCAGCTCGAACGACGCCATCAGGCCGGACCTCCCTGGCGGACGTACAGGAGCCGATCGCCCACCTCGATCTCCTCCACCTCCGCATCGCCGACGCGGAACAGCCTGCCGTCGCGCACGACGCCGAGCACCAGATCCTTGGTGTGCGCCGGCGAGCCGCCGGTCTCGGACGGCTCCACCTCGCGCTCCGCGATCGCGTAACCCTCCTCCGGACTGAGCAGGTCTTCGACCACCTCCACCACCGACGGGGTGATGGTCGCGATACCGAGCAGTCGGCCGGCCGTCTCCGACGACACGACCACGGAGTCCGCGCCCGACTGCCGCATCAAGTGGGTGTTCTCCGCCTCGTTGATCGACGCGACGATCTTCGCTCGCGGGTTGATCTCCCGGGCGGTCAGGGTGGCCAGCACCGCGGTGTCGTCGCGATTCGCCGCGACGACGATCGCCGACGCGTGTTGAACCCCGGCGAGGCGCAGGACGTCCGACTTCGTCGCGTCGCCGCGCACCGTGACCAACCCGTGGGCGCTCGCCGATTCGAGCGCGTTCGGGTCCTTGTCGACCACCACGATCTCGGCGGGCTTGCCGCCGTCGGCGATCACCGCGTCCACCGCGGTGCGGCCCTTGGTGCCGTAGCCGATGACGATGGTGTGGTTACGCACCCGGTTCCTCCAGTTCTGGATCTTGATCGCCTGACGTGAACGTTCGGTCAGCACTTCGAGGGTGGTGCCGATCAGCACGATCAGGAAGAGCACGCGCAGTGGCGTGATGAAGATGATGTTCACCAGTCGTGCCGACTCGGTGATCGGGGTGACGTCGCCGTAGCCGGTCGTCGACAGGGTGACGGCCGAATAGTAGAGCGCATCGATGTAGCTCATCGGCACGTCGCGCGCGTCGCGATATCCGTCGCGGTCGAGGTAGACGACGATCGAGCAGACCAGCAGCGCGGTCAGCGCCCACGCCACGCGGCGGCCGATCGCCCGCGCCGGGCTCTTCTCGTGCTCCGGGATCCGGACGACGCCGACCAGGGCGTAGTCCGGCTCGTCCACCAAGCCGCCGCCGCGGCGACGCAACCGCTTACGCACCGGGCCTCCGACGCGTTCGCACCGACTGTGACATCACGAAATGGAGGCTACTGCATGTCCCCGGCCCCGGGCCGTCAGTGGTCCCGATGTCCGGGGTCGGCGAGGATCTGCGCCAGTTCGTCCGGCCCCGGCAGGTCCGCGGGCTCCAGCGTGTAGTCGTGCCTGACGTAGACGAACGCCGCTCGCACCTTCTCCAGCGGGACTCCCGACAGCTGCGACCACGCGATCCGGTAGGCGGCGAGCTGGATGAACAGCGGCGCGCGCCGCGCGGGCTCCGGCACCGCGCCGGTCTTCCAGTCGACAACCAGCGCACCCTCGCCGTCGGCGAAGACCGCATCCATCCGGCCGCGCACCACCGTCGATCCGATCACCGTCTCGAATCCGACCTCCACCTCCTGCGGGGTCCGGTCGGCCCACGGGGACGCCAGGAACTTCGCGCGCAGCAGCGTCAGGTCGTCCTCCACGGCCCCGGCGACGGCGTCCGCCGCGCCGGGCAGCTCGTCGACGTCGAGGAGTCGGGTCGCACCGAAGCGGCGTTCCACCCAGGCGTGAAACGCGGTGCCCCGGCGTGCCATCGGATTCGGCCGGTACGGAACGGGTCGGCGCAGCCTGGCGGCGAACGCCTCCTGGTCGGAGTCGAGTTCGACCAATTGGCTCACCGACAGGTGCCCGGGCAGCTCCACATCCACCATCGGGTCCACGGCCTGTGCCCGCTCATCGAGCAGCACCTGGACTTCGCGTCGCCATTCGCGGGCGTCCGCATCGGCCGGCTCGTCGTCGGCGACCGCGAACAGGGCACGTTCGGCCCGCATCGAGTCCACCAGTTCGGCGGCGGCGACCATCGGCGCCCGCCGTTCCCCGAGCAGGTCCACCGGCCATCCGATGCTGATCTGGCGTTCGGTGAGCGGGTTGGTCGCCTCGGGGTCCGGAGGCGGGGCGTCGACGTCGATCCGGAAGGCCGAGGCCTCGGCGGACTCCGCGGCGCCCCCGGCCGCGGCGTCGGCGACCAGCGCCGCGAGCTCGGTGTAGAACTCCGATCCCCCGCGGGGGCGATCCCCGGTCTCCGACCAATGATGCGCCGACACCAGCAGGGTCTGCTTGGCGCGGGTCAGCGCGACGTAGAGCAGCCGGCGGTCCTCTTCGAGCCTTCGCTGCCCGATCGCCTCCTTGTGATCGTCGATGGCCGCCTCGAGTTCCTTGCGGTCGGCGACCTCGGTGAGATCCAGCGGCGGGAAGCCCTCGTCACCGTCTCGGGAGAGGTCGCCGCGCAGTTCCGCGGGCAGTTCGCGGGGCGATCCGAGCCAGGTGGTCTCAGCCTTGCCGCTCGGAAAGATCCGGTCCGCGACGTGCGGCAGCGCCACCACGTCCCACTCCAGTCCCTTGGCGGCGTGCACCGTGAGGATCTGCACCCGCTGCTGTGCGACCTCCACCTGCCCCGCCTCCAATCCCTTCTCGACCACTTCGGCGGCGTCGAGGAAGGCCAGCAGTCCGGGCAGGGTGGCTCCCGATCGGTCCGCGTAGTGCGTGACGTAGTCGGCGAACGCGTCCAGATGTTCGCGGCCGGTGACCTCGCCGCGCATCCGGCGCGCACGGATCTGCGCTTCGACCGCCACCCCGATGGTCTGTTCGACGTCGGCGACGAGTTCCGGCAGCGGCTGACCGAGGCGACGGCGCAGGCCGTCGAGCTGTCGGCCGAAGGTGACGATCCGCTCGAAGCCCGCCGCACTGTATCTCGACTGGTCGCCCGGGTCGGCGAGGGCATCGCAGAGTCCCGCCGAGTCGACCGCCTCACCCGGTAGAGCGGCGTCGAGGGCGTCGTCGAGGGCTTCGCGGCTGGTGACCGCGCCGGTGGTCGGAGCGCCCGCACCGGCCGCCAGCTCTCGCGCCCGTCGCCAGAGTGCGGCGAGATCGGCCGCCCCCAGTTGCCATCGCGCCCCGGTCAGCAGGCGCATCGCCGCCGTCCCGGCCATCGGGTCGGCCATCAGTCGCAGGGTGGCGACGATGTCGGTGATCTCCGGGACGTGCAGCAGGCCGCCGATGCCGACCACTTCGGCCGGGACTCCGCGCCGTTCGAGTTCGGCTGCGAGGGGCGCAGAGTCCTCGTTCCGGCGGACCAGGATCGCCGTCGTCGGCGGTGCGACACCGTCGCGCTGAGCGGTCGCGTAGTAGTCCTCGATGCAGTCGGCGATCCACTCGCGTTCGTCGATCACGGTCTCGGTGAGCGCCAGGCGCACGGTCCCGTCGGGCGCGTCCGGGCGCGGGCGCAGCACGCTGACCGGCACGCCTCGCCGTCGCAGTTCCTCGGACGTCTGATTCGCGAGGTAGAGCGCGCCGCGGCAGTTCCGCCAGCTGGTGAGCAGCTCACGCCGATGCGCGTCGCGGCTGTCGGGCCGGGGGAAGTCCCGGGCGAAACGCGGGAGGTTGGCCGCCGACGCTCCGCGCCACCCGTAGATCGACTGGATCGGATCGCCCACGGCGGTGACGGCGATCGCCCGGCGCCCGCCGATGGCATGGCCGCCGAACAATGACGACAACAGGATCCGCTGGGAGTGCCCGGTGTCCTGGTACTCGTCCAGCAGTACCGCCTTGATCCCAGCACGCTCGGCGTCGACCACCTCGGGATGCTCGGCCACCAGCCGCGCGGCGAGCGACATCTGACTGCCGAAGTCGAGCGCCCCCTGCGCCGACATCGCCTCGCGCAGGGCCACGACCAAGGGGATCAGCTCGCGCCGTTCGTCCATGACCGCCTGGTACGCGCGCAGCTTCTGGCTGGGTTCGGCCCGCTGCCCCGGTCCCTTCGGCAGGGTGTCGATCATCCGGTACAGATCGGCACCCGCCGCCGACAGCTCGTCGACGCCGACCAGATGTTCGGCCATCTCCGAGTACAGCCGCAGCACGGCCTCGGTCACCGAGGCCGGGACTTTGGCGGTCTTGAGCTCGCCGGGCCACGACGCCACCACGGAGAACGCCAGCTGCCACAGTTCCGTCTCGCTGAGGAGCGTGGCCGTCGGCTCCACCGGCAGCAGCAGTCCGTAGTCGGCGATCAGCCGCCCCGCGTAGGCGTGATAGGTGCTGACTTCGGCGTCGGCGCTGCGCAGTCGGCTCGCGAGCTCGCCACCCGGATCCCATTCCAGCAACGCCGGGCTGCCCGCCAGCATCGACAGCCTGCGCCGGATCCGCGCCGCGAGCTCGCTCGCCGCCTTTCTGGTGAAGGTGAGGCCGAGTATCTCCTCCGGGCCGACGAGCCGATTGGCGACCAGCCACACCACCCGTGACGCCATCGTCTCGGTCTTGCCCGCGCCGGCGCCGGCCACCACCAGCATCGGCTCCATCGGCGCCTCGATCACTTCGATCTGCTCGGGCGTCGGCTGCGGCAGGCCGAGCGCGGACGCGAGCGATCGAGCACCGATCCGCGGTCGTTCAGTCATCGATGACCGCCTTTCCACGCAGCTGCGCCGGGCACGACTGCACCAGGGAGCAATGACTGCAGCCACTGTTCGGGGTGGCGGTGAACACCGGCCCGACGCTGGCCCGCGCGGCCTCGCGCACCACCGAGATCCACTCGTCGACCTGCTCCGGCGTCAGCGGCGGCTGCACTCGTTGTGCGGCACCGGTCTTCTTGTTGGCGCTCGCGACGTACACGAGTCGGCCGCCGCCGGGCTCGGTCGACCCGAGTCCGGTGACGCCGCCGAGTCGCAGCGCGAGTTGGTACGTGGCCAACTGCGGGTGGACTTCGGCGTCGACCGCGCGGACGGGGTTCTTCCCGGTCTTCACGTCCACCACCACCGGTCGTCCCCGGCTGTCGGTCTCGAGTCGGTCCATGCGGCCGACCAGCCGCACCGGCAGCAGCGCATTGCCGTGGTCGTCGACGCCCGTCGGGAGCGTGGCGTCGACTTCGACCTCGACCCCGGCCGCCGTCAGGTCCTCCCGCGAGATCCGCAGCCAGTCCCGGAAGTTGGTGAGCATGCCCTCGGCGCGTTCCAGTTCGCGCGCGCTGTACCACTGGGCGGGTGACGACACACGTTCCCACACCTCGTGCAGCGCGGCGTTCACCTCGGTCCGGTCGAGATTGCCCGCGACCGCCTGGACCAGCGTGTGGACCAGCGTCCCGGTGACCGCCTGCTCGGCGTCTCCGTCTCGACCGCCGTGCCGCTCCAGCATCCATCGCAGGGAGCACTTGGTCAGCGCGTCGACGTTCGACGGAGAGAGCGTCCGCGGACCGTTCTCAGGCGTCCACAACGGCACCTCGGTGCTCGGCCCCACCAGCCCGAACCAGTCGGCCGGGGCCGCGCCGGACACACCCGCCTGCGCGAGATCGGCGAGCAGTGCGGCCGCCACCCGGGTCCGCTCGTCCGGACCGCCGGAAGCGTCGGCCCCGGCCACCGCGACCGCGCGCAACTCCGCCACCAGCGACGGCAGCGACAGCACCCGGCGCACCCCCGGGTCCAGCGGGATCTCGTCGGCCGACTCCGGCTCGGTGGCCCCGTATCCGCCGAGCGCCTCGGCGATCTCGGGAACGAACCGCGACGGCGAGGCGTCGCCGCTACCGTCCTCGATCGCGGTGACGAGCAGTCGACTCCGCGCCCGAGTGCATGCAACCAGCAGGAGTCGTCGTTCGTCGGCGAGCATCACCGCTCCCCTGGCGACGGTGTCGACCGCGTCGGCGCCGACGCCGCTGAGCAGATCGATGAGGGCGGGGGTGTGCAGGACGCTGCCGCGGCTGCGCAGCGACGGCCACAGTCCGTCCAGGACGCCGGGCACGGCGACCACGTCCCATTCACGTCCCGCGGCGGCATGCGCGGAGACCACCGCCACCGACTCCACTCCGGACACGGCGACCCGGGACTCGCGCGGAATCTGCAGTTGACCGAGGTAGTCGACGAATCCGAGCACGCCCGCCGCGGGCAGGTTGTCCGCGAAGGTGCCCGCGGCCTCGAACATCGCCAGCATCGCGTCCATGTCGCGGTCGGCCTGATCGCCTCCGCGACCACCGCGCAACGACTGCGCGGTCCAGCGGCGCTCGAGTCCACTGGCACTCCACGCGCGCCACAGCGTCTCCTCGACTCCGACGCCGGCCGTGTGGGCGGTGCGCGCCGCGTCCACCACTTTGCGCACCTGTTTGAGGGCGATGGCCTCGAAATCGGTGAGGCCGCCGAGGTAGGTCCCCATCAGTTCCGGGTCGTCGAGCGCGCGGGCGAGCGAGTCCAGGGAGTCGGCTTCTCGACCGCGCGCCTCGTCGATCCGCCGGATCCCGCGGCGGAGACGGCGCAGGTTCGTCGGATCGGCCGCGCCGACGGGCCCGGTCAGCAGCGCGGTCACCTCGTCGGCGTCCAGCGGCGGACCGCCGCCCGCCACCCGCAGCACCAGGCTGAACGCCGCGACCGCTCGTTGCCGGTGGATCGGGATGTCGGTGGCGGGGGTCGCCATCGGCACCCCGGCGGACGAGAACGCCCGACGGATCGCGGGCAGCGCCCGGGGCACCGAGCGGACGATCACCGCCATCTCCGACCACGGCACGCCGTCGAACAGGTGCGCACGACGCATCATGTCGGCGACGGCGGTCGCCTCCTTCGCCGCCGACGAGAAGACCCGGACATCAGCGTGCCCGCGGTGCTCGGGATCATCGGGTTCAGCCGCCGTCGGATAGCGGTGCGGCCGGGCCCCCGGCAGCCGGAGCGCCAGTGCCCGGCCCACCGCGTTCACCGCGGGCGAACCACGGAAGTCGTTCTCCAGCAGGATGTCCCGGTCCGGATCGTCGTCCGCGACCGCGTTGGCGAACCGCGGATCGGCACCGCGGAAGCCGAACACCGACTGGTCGGTGTCGGAGGCGACGACCGTGGAGTCCGCGCCGGTGCCGATCAGCCGGATGAGGGACGCCGCCTGCGGATCCAGGTGCTGCGCGTCGTCGACGAGCACGTGCCGGATCCGCTGCCGCTGCCCGGCCAGCACGTCCGGGTCGGTCGCGAACGCCGACAGCGCGGAACCGATCAGCTCCGCCGCGTCGACCGCCGTCACACTCGCCTCCGGCGCATCGAGTCCGACCGCCCCGCGCAGCAGCATGCCCTCCTCGTATTGCCGGAAGGCGTGTCCGGCGGCCACCCACTCCGGACGGTCGTGCGTGCGGCCGAGTTCGGCGAGGTCCTGCGGACCGAGGCCCCGTTCGGCGGCCCGCATCATCAGGTCGCGCAGCGCCTGCGCGAATCCGTCGGTGGTGAGCGCAGGACGCAGGGACGCGGGCCAGTAGTCGGCGCCGTCCTCCACGTCGCCGGCCAGCAGTTCACGCAGGATCACATCCTGCTCGGAGCCGGTGATCAGCCGCGGCGGCGGATTCCCGTGCGCCGACGCCTGCAGTCGCAACACCGCGAACGCATAGGAGTGCACCGTGCGGACCAGCGGCTCCCGCAGGGCCCCGCCCAGACTGCCGCCCGCTGACAGCACCCGGCGAGTGATCTCGGCTCGCAGCTGCGTCGCGGCACGACGATTGGCCGCCAGGACCAGGACCGACTCGGGGTCGACGCCCGGGTCGAGCAGTCGGGCGACCGCCGTGTCGACGATGAGCGACGTCTTTCCCGTCCCCGGACCGCCGTGGACTCGCCAGGGACGCCACGGACGCATCGGGTCGACCCGATGCGGGCCACCGACCAGCACCGCGACATCCGCCGGCCAGGAGCGCGGGGCGTCCGCAGGCGCCTGTCCGGCGATGAGTCGGGTACCCGGTCGTGTCATGCCCCTATGGAATCACGGAGCTCGGACATCTCTCCGCGCGGAAGCCGCACCGTGCCGAGGCCTTTCACGACACGGCCTAAGGTTGAGGCATGCCAGATTCCGCGTCGAGGGCACGCCGACTCCACACGCATCTGTTCGGCCCCGACAGCTTCGACGCACCGCTCGTCCTCGCGGTGCACGGCCTGACCGGCCACGGTCGACGCTGGGAGCGGATGGCTGCCGAGGGGCTCCCCGGCGTCCGGGTGATCGCTCCCGACCTGCTCGGGCACGGTCGCAGTCCGTGGGAGCCGCCGTGGCGCGTCGACGACCACGCCGACGCACTCGCCGACGTCCTCGACCGGCACGCCGCCACCGCTGACCGACCGGTCGTCGTCATCGCGCACTCGTTCGGCTGCGCGGTGGTTCTGGCGCTCGCCGAGCGTCGTCCCGCCGACATCGCCGGTCTGGTCCTGCTCGACCCGGCTCAGGCTCTCGACCCCGGACGCGCCGGTGTCATCGCGGAGGCCGCGATGGCCAACTGGGGCAACGTCGACGCCGACGACGCCAAGGCCGCCAAACGTATGGAGGGCTGGGGTGCGGTGCCCGCGGACGTGCTCGAGGAGGAGGTCGCCGAACACCTCGTTCCGACGGCGGACGGTCGCGTGGCCTGGCGGGTGTCCGCCCCGGCGGCCGCGACCGCCTGGAGCGAGATGACGCGCCCGTTCCGGCTGCCGCCGGCCGCGGTACCGACGCATGTGGTCGTCGCCGATCGGGTGGATCCGCCATTCGTGGGCCCGGAGTTCCTCACGGCGTGTGCCGTGGAACGCCCCGACACGGTGACTGTCCACCACGTCGACACCGAGCACATGATCCCGTTCCTGGCGCCTGAACTGTGCGCCGAACTCGTCCGCTCGCTGCTCTGACGATGGCTGCGGTCACCGAGGAACAGGTCGAAGCGGTCCGGGCGCTGGTCGCGGCGATCCCGCCGAGAGCGGTGAGCACTTACGGCGACCTCGCCGCCGCGGCCGGGCTCCCGAGTCCGCGGATCGTCGGCTGGATCATGCGCACCGACTCCGCCGACCTGCCCTGGCATCGGGTGGTCCCGGCGTCCGGCCGACCGGCGCCCGGTCTCCGGGCACGACAGCTGGCGCGACTCCGCGAGGAGGGCGTGCGCATCGTCGACGACCGGATCGACATGAGGGCTCACCGACTGCCGAGGTCGTAGACGGCCTCGGCCGCGTTACGGCTAGACCATCATCCGCACCAGGTCGACCACTCTCAGCAACCCGGGCAGCGCTCCCGCGGTGGACCGCGGGTGCATCCCGTGCACGGCGAGCCGGAACATCACCGCGCGCAGCAGCATCTGCGGCCACTCGGGATGATTCGACCACCGCTCGATCAGATCCTCGCTCGCACCGCCCCAGGCCAGTGCGTCGACGACGACCACCGCCGCCGCCCACGACGCGGGCCGCCAGTACGGAACGATGTCGGTGATCGCGGGAGCCGCAGCTCCGGCGAACAGCACGGTGCCGAAGAGGTCACCGTGCACCACCTGCGACGGCAGGTCGACGGGTTTGCGCAGCCCGCCGAGGATCTTCAGTTCGGCGACACTGCGCAGGCCGTCGTCGCTGCTGGGCTCGGGCATCGCCGCGGCGCGAGCCGTTCGCAGCGGAACGTCCTCCCAGGCGGCGCGGTCGGCGGCGACGAACACGTCGACATCGTTGAACGGCGGTGCGGGCGGCTGCAGCATGAACCGTGGCCGATCGAACTTCGCCGTCGCCAGGTGCAGCCGATCGGCGAGCGCGATGACCTCGTCGTACCGTGGCTCCGGGCTGCCCGCGACGTAGGTGTCGGCACGCCAGCCGGAGACGACGTACCGGCCGTCGGTGGCCCGGATCGGCCGCGCGATCCGCATGCCCTCCACGTACAGATGCTCGCGGGCGGTCGCCGACCAGGCCGCACGTGCGTGGTCCGGAACCAGCGTCAGAACCACTTCGCCGACCCGCCAGCCGGTTCCGTCCATCGCGATGGGCGGATGTGCGGTGAGACCGAAGGTGGTCAACACCTGCTCGGGGGGCTCGACAATCGTGGTCACGAAGGTCAGATTACCCACGACGCCACCGGTTCCCGGGCAGCGACACCGCCGCAGTCAGAGGGCGTGCAGAAGCTCGCTCACCAGCGGCGGCAGGGCGCACGCCAATGCCAGACCCACCGGAAACACCAGTGCCACCGCCCGCGCGGGTCCCGAGAGCTTCGCCGCGATCGCGACGATCGCCACGCCGACCAGGAGGGCGCAGACCGCGCCGTACGCCCACTCGGACTCGGCAGCCGGTACGACCGCCCCCATCAGAAACCACAGTGGGACCGCCGCCATGAGCCCGGTGCCGAACCCCGCGGCGATGATCACGACGGCGTTGAACGCTGCGGGCAGGATGGGCTGCGGACGTCTCGCCATGCGCCGATTCTGGCAGATCCGACGCCGCCGCTCCGCCTGCGCCGGTCCGGCCGAGGCCGGGTCAGTACACCGGCATCGCCGGATCCACCCGCGCGGCCCAGGCCACGATGCCGCCCTGCATGTGGGTGGCGTCGGCGAATCCCGCCTTCTTGAGCGCGGCCAGCGCCTCCGCCGACCGGATGCCGGTCTTGCAGTACAGGACGATGGGACGGTCGTGCGGCAGGTCGCCCAGCGCGCGCCCGGAGACGATGTCGTCCTTCGGAATCAGCTGCGCCCCGTCGATGCGGTTGATCTCGAACTCCACCGGCTCCCGGACGTCCACGAGGGCCGGCGGTTCCGCGGAGTGCAGCGCCGCGTCCACCTCCTCGGGCGTCAGGGTGGAACCGGCGGCGGCCGCCGCGGCCTCGTCTGTGACGACCCCGCAGAATGCGTCGTAGTCGATCAATCCGGTGACCGGCTCCCCTGCCGGGTCCTTGCGGATCCGCACGGTCCGATACGTCATGTCGAGGGCGTCGTACACCATCAACCTGCCGAGCAGCGGTTCGCCGATGCCGCAGATCAGTTTGATCGCCTCGGTGCCCATGATCGAGCCGATCGACGCGCAGAGGATGCCGAGCACCCCGCCCTCGGAGCACGACGGCACCAGTCCGGGTGGCGGCGCCTGCGGGTAGAGGTCGCGGTAGTTGATTCCGCGTCCGTCCGGCGCTCCCTCCCAGAACACCGACACCTGGCCTTCGAACCGGAAGATCGATCCCCAGACGTACGGCTTGCCCGCGAGGATCGCAGCGTCGTTCACCAGGTAGCGCGTCGAGAAGTTGTCGGTTCCGTCCAGGATCAGGTCGTACTGCGCGAACAGTTCGACGGCGTCGCCGGGTTCCAGTCGCTGGTTGTGGAGGCGGACGTCGACGAACGGGTTGATCTCCCGGATCCGATCGCGGGCGCTCTCGGTCTTCAGTCGGCCGACGTCGTGCACACCGTGAATGATCTGTCGCTGCAGATTCGAGGTGTCGACCACGTCGAAGTCGACGATGCCGATGGTTCCGACGCCGGCCGCCGCGAGGTACAGGAGGGTGGGCGAGCCGAGTCCACCCGCACCCATCACCAGGACCTTCGCGTTCTTGAGCCGACGCTGACCGGTCATTCCCACATCCGGGATGATGAGGTGACGACTGTAGCGGGCCACCTCGTCCCGAGTCAGTTCGGCAGCGGGCTCCACCAGGGGCGGCAACGACGACATGCTCAGGCGCTCACGCCGTCGGGAACGGCCAGGCGTTCGGGCGACAGACCAGGGAGCGATCGGCCTGCATCTCCGGATCCAAGGCCATGATCTGCGCATTCGCCGTGCCGAAGGTCTGCTGCATCATGATCGGCGCCAGCGCACCGTTCTCCTTGCAGGGCTGATGCTTCTCGTAGCCGATGCCGTGTCCGGTCTCGTGATTGATCAGGTACTGGCGGTACGTCAGGTCGTCGCCTTCGAAGGCCTGGGCGCCCCGCACCCAGCGCGCCTCGTTGATCACCACCCGCTTGTCCGGCGGGTAGAAGCACGAGGTCTCCAGCTTGATCTGGTAGCCGCACAGTTCCCGCGCCGTGTCCGTCGACGACAGCGAGATCCGCAGATCCGGCTCACCGGCGTCGATCCGCCGGAAGGCGACGCGCCCGTCGCCGATCCAGCTCTTCTTGTTGGACAGGGTGGTGTCGACGAGCTTCGCGAACGCCTGGTCGCCGCCGTAGTCCTGCGGGGTCAGGCCCCTCTCGGTCTCGACGGTGTAGGTGTACACCTGCTTCGCCGTGCCGACCTTCGCTCCGGTGCCGCGGACCACCCGGTAGGTCTGGTCGCCCTTGCGGGTGTACGGACCGCCCGCGGGCAACGCGCCGGCCGGCAGCGCGGCCTCCTGGATCTGTCCGGTCGGCGCGCCGATGGGCGTCGTCTCGTCCTGGACATTGGTGTTGCGGACGTCGTCGCCGGTCGTCGCCGACTCGTCCGCACTGGTGTCTCCCCCGCCGCGGACCGTCATCACGAGCAGGACGACAGTCAGCACGGCCAGCACCGGGATGGCGTAGGCACGCCATCCGTAGGTGCTGACGAAGCGCCCGACCGCACTGCGCTTGCGGCGCTCGACTCGCTCCGAGCGCGCACGTCCGCTGTCGGCGATCGGATCCCAGCGCGCGCGCAGCGGCTGGTCCGGCCGCGGGCGCCGGGGACGCTGCGCCCCGTGTTCTGGTGTACCGGTCACGACACAACTTTCTCATAGATCGTCGGGAGCACCCGGCATCCGCCTCCGGGTCTGGTCCGGTTGGGTGTGATCTGGCGCGCTCCGAGTAGTCTTTAGGAATGTCGTCTCCCAGTTCCCAGACGTCTGCCCCGGCCGCCGGCGGACGTTCGAGCACCCGGCTCCCGCGCAGCGCGCGCCGTCGCCAACTGCTCGACGCCGCCAGTGAGATCTTCGTCGAGCGGGGCTATCACTCTGCCGGAATGGACGAGATCGCGATCCACGCAGGCGTCAGCAAACCGGTCCTGTACCAGCACTTTCCCTCGAAGCTCGATCTGTACATCGCGGTGGTCGACTCGCACGCGGAGAAGCTCGTCGCGGACGTCAACCGCGCGCTCCTGACGACTGCGGACAACCGTCAGCGCGTTCAGGCGGCGGTCGAGGCGTTCTTCGACTTCATCGACGACGACAACTCCGGCTACCGCCTCATCTTCGCCTCAGACGCCATGGACCCGGCCGTCATCCGGCGTGTCGAGGGTGCCACCGAGGCCTGTGTCGACGCCGTGTACGGCCTCGTCATGCAGGACTCCGGCATGGATCCCTACCGCTCGCGCATGCTCGCCGCGGGCCTGGTCGGCGCCAGCGTGGTCAACGCCCGCTACTGGGTCGACGCCAGTCGGCCGATCGACAAGGCGAGTGCCGTCGACACCACCGCCGCACTGCTGTGGGGCGGCCTGGCCGGGGTGCCGAAGCAGCCCGCCGACGACTGACCTGGCCGGGTCCGAGCGGCCGCGCCGGCTACCGGGACCGGTAGACGGCGCTCTCGAAGTCCTTGGCGAACCCGAGTGAGACCGGATCCGCGAACGGCAGCACCTGGGTCGCCCACATGCCCGCCAGATCCGCGGACCTGTCGATCCAGAAGTAGAGGTTCGCCAGCCCGGCCCAGCCGAGCGACCCGGCCGAGCGCCCGGTCGGCGCCGGTTCGTCGTTCACCATGAAGGTATAGGCCCACGACTTCGACTGCCCGGGGAAGAACTCGGCGTCATGGGTGACCACCGGGTCGACGCCGTGCAGCATCGACACTCCCTGCCCGTCGCGCAATCCGTTGCGCGCGGCCCACGCCACCGTCTCGGCTCGCAGCACCCGCCCGCCGTCGCCCGCGCCGTCCCGCAACCACATCCGCAGGAACCGCAGATAGTCCGGGACCGTGGAGTACAGCCCCTGCCCGCCCATCTGGACCTCGGCGTCCTGCGGCATGACGATCCCGGTGGCCTTCAGCGAACCGTCCGGGCGGCGCAGGTGGACGGATGCGCGCCTGCGCTCCATCGACTCGGTGAGCACGAATCCGGTACTCGTCATCCCGAGCGGGGAGAACACGCGCTCGGCGAGCACCTCCCCGAGGCGGGCGCCGCGCACCGCTTCGACGATCAGGCCCGCCCAGTCCATGTTCGATCCGTAATTCCAGCGGGAGCCGGGCTCGAACAGCAGCGGCGTGTTCAGTGCGGCGCGTCGAGCCGTCACGATGTCCGGGTAGTGGCCGTCATCGACGAGCCGGTGATAGTCCGCGCTGAAGAACGGGTACGCGAAGCCGGCCGTGTGCAACAGCAGCATCCGCGTGGTGATCGGGTTCCGCACCGCACGGACCCGCGGCGCGCCGTCCGCGCCGAATCCGTCCAGCACGCCGATCTCGCCGATCTCGGGCAGGTAGTCGGCGGCCGGCGCGTCGAGGTCGAGCAGGCCGTCCTCGACGCACTGCAGCACTGCGGTTCCGGTGAGCGGTTTGGACGCCGAGTAGAGCGCCAGTACGGTGTCCGGAGTCATCGGGGCATCGCCCGCGATCGAGCGGACACCTGCGGCCGCCGCCGACAGCGGTCCCGCGGCCGAGGTGAACCCGGCGACCGCTCCCGGCACGCTGCGTGCACCCGGTCCGTCGACGGCGGCCGTCAGCAGAGCCCGGTACTGCTCACCGATCTCCCCGGACGTCACCGGGTCCACCGCCGAATCAGGCGGCGCCGAAGCCGA
Organism: Gordonia neofelifaecis NRRL B-59395; assembly: GCF_000192435.1. Classification (GTDB taxonomy): domain Bacteria; phylum Actinomycetota; class Actinomycetes; order Mycobacteriales; family Mycobacteriaceae; genus Gordonia; species Gordonia neofelifaecis. Next base: position 138,031 of record NZ_AEUD01000007.1, on the reverse strand, counting down.
CGCGCCGGTTCTCCGCGCTGCCGACCTCGACGTAGGCGATCTTGGCGGCGGGGACGAGCACACGTGATCCCTTGTCATCGGTCAGCGACAGCACCGCGTCGGTGCCGTCGAGGGCGCGCTGCGCGGCCGCATAGACCTCGTCGCCCTTCTCCGTTGAGGTGAATGCCAGTTCACGCGGGCTGTTCTCGATGCCGATCTTGACGTCAACGCTCATGACTGGAAATCCTACTCGTCACGCCAGTGACAGATCGGCCATGCGCTGTGCGTGGCGAGCCGCCATGTTGTCGAAGAACCGGGCGGCGTTCGCGAGGGTGGCGTCCCCCTCGAACAACAGCGCCATCACGTCCTCCTCCTCGGCGAGCACCCACTGCATGTGAGTGATCGCCTCACCGAGCAGCCTGCGCCCCCACAGCGCGAGCGGCGACGCCGCCGACGGATCCGCCTCGACGGCGGCGCGCACCTGATCGACGGCGAATCGCGACGATCCGGTCTCGGCCATCACCGACTTCATCGTCGGCCTCACCTCCTCCGGCATCACGTCCGCCATCTCCGCGTAGAAGTCGGCGGCCAGACCGTCCCCGACGTGCATCTTGACCAGGACCTCCAGCCAGGAGGTCGGATTCGTCACGCGGTGGTACTCGTCGAACACCCGGGCGTGCGCGGCCACCGCGGCGTCGGGGTCTCCACCCTGGGCGCGGATCTCCTCGGCGAGCACCTCGAAGTGCCCCATCTCGGCCGCGATCAGGCGCGCGATCGCCACGCGGTCACCGGTGGTCGGCGCCATCGACGACTCTTCGATCAAGCGGTAGCACGCGGCGAACTCGCCCGCGAGAAGAACTTCGTAAAGCTTGCGAATGGCCGCTGCGTTGTTCGACATGCAAGTCAGAGTATGCAAGGCGGTACACTGAGGACCAGACGCGTCGCCGTTCCGCCCGCCGAATGCATACTTCTCGGATCTGTGCGGTCACATCGAGCGGCGTGTCGGACATTGAGCGCGCACCTGCGAAGGGTCCCCCGGACCCGGCCGCCGAGGGTCCCGCACCACCGGACCCCGTGGTCTCTTGTGTGCGTGCGAGAACACCCGCGAGAGGCTTGAACTGCATATGACCACGAATTCCACGGTGGACCAGTCCACCGCCGACGACGACGTCCAGACTACGATCGTCGACGAGGACCACACCGCCCCCACCTTCGCCGAGCTCGGCGTCGACGCGGCGATCGTCGCGGCCCTGGAGGCCGACGGCAAGACCCGGACGTTCGCGATCCAGGAGCTGACCCTGCCACTCGCGCTGGGCGGCTCCGACCTCATCGGCCAGGCCCGTACCGGCATGGGCAAGACCTACGGCTTCGGCGTCCCGCTGCTGCACCGGCTCGTCAACGCCGAGTCGACCGGCCTGCGCGGCCTCGACAACACCCCGCGCGCCCTGATCATCGTGCCGACGCGCGAACTGTGCGTGCAGGTCACCGAAGACCTCGAGGTCGCGGCCAAGGGCGTCGACGTGACCCTCACGGACGGCACCGTCCGCCCGCTCAAGATCACCTCGATCTACGGTGGCCGCCCGTACGAGCAGCAGATCGAAGAGCTCCAGACCGGCGTCGACGTCGTCGTCGGCACCCCGGGCCGCCTGCTCGACCTCGCGCAGCAGGGACATCTCGTCCTGGGCAAGGTCGGCGTCCTGGTGCTCGACGAGGCCGACGAGATGCTCGACCTCGGATTCCTGCCGGACATCGAGCGCATCATGGGCGCACTGCCCACCGACCGCCAGACCATGCTGTTCTCCGCCACCATGCCCGGACCGATCGTCACGCTGGCACGCACCTTCCTCAATCGCCCGACGCACATCCGCGCCGAGCACGCGAACGACTCGGCCGTCCACGAGCGCACCACCCAGTACGTGTACCGGGCCCACGCGATGGACAAGGCCGAGCTCGTCGCCCGGGTGCTGCAGTCGGAGGGACGCGGCGCGACCATGATCTTCACCCGCACCAAGCGCACCGCCCAGAAGGTCGCCGATGATCTCGCCGAGCGCGGTTTCTCGGTCGGCGCGGTCCACGGCGACCTCGGCCAGGTGGCCCGTGAGAAGGCGCTGAACAAGTTCCGCGAGGGCAAGATCGACGTCCTCGTCGCCACCGACGTCGCCGCCCGCGGCATCGACGTCGACGACGTCACGCACGTCATCAACTACCAGTGCCCGGACGACGAGAAGACCTACGTCCACCGCATCGGCCGCACCGGCCGCGCCGGTCGCACCGGTATCGCGATCACCCTGGTCGACTGGGACGAACTGCACCGCTGGGAGCTGATCGACAAGGCCCTCGGGCTGGACATGGCCGACCCGGTCGAGACCTACTCGACCTCCGATCACCTGCGCGAGCAGCTGGGCATCCCCGACGACGCCACCGGCCGCATCGGCGCCCCCGCCCGTTCCTCGGACGAGCGCCGCGAGCCCCGCACGCCGCGCACCGACCGCCCGAAGCGCGAGCGCCGGCGCACCCGCGGAGGCAAGTCGTCCGACGGCGCCGCTGCGTCGCCGGACGCGAAGCCCGAGACGGACGCATCGGCGACCGACGACGAGAAGTCCGAGACCGACGGACAGGCGCGCCGGCCGCGCCGGCGCAGGCGTCGTCGGAGCGGTGGAGCCAAGTCCGGCGACGGCGCCGCGCCCGCAGCGGCCGCCGAGTAGCCGCAGCCGACCCGCTTTCGCCTATTCTCGCGAGAATGGCACGGATCAAACCCGAACGGCGCACCCGCACCGATCTCATCGTCACCGCACTGATCGCGGTGATCGTGATCGCGGCGGGTGTCGTCGTCTGGTGGACCAGTTCGGCTCGGCGGACCGAGTCGGTCACCGCCGCCGAACCCGCGCCGATCCAACTGCCCGCCGAGAACGTGCCGCGCGGAGTGACGGTGAAATGGTCGGCGCGGTCCGACGTGACGACCGTCCCCCAGATCACGCGTGGATCAGTCGTCACCGGCGTCGACGGGACGGTCACCGCCCGCAGACCCGCCGACGGGAGCGCCCTCTGGAGCTATCGGCGCGACCTCCCGCTGTGCGCGACGGCCGCGGCCTGGTCCGGCGGCGACGACGACGTGCTCGCCGTGTATCGCAACGCCCGGGGATGCAGCGAGGTCACCTCGCTGCGCGCGGCCGACGGCGTCCGTCACGCCGCTCGCACGAGTGACGCGGATCCGACCGTCCACCTGTCCGCCGATACCGGCTACGCACTGCTGTACGGACCGACTCGACTGGAGACCTGGGGGTCGAACCTGGTCCGCGGCATCGAGTACGGCCGCGTCTCGGCACCGGTCAATCCCGACGTCGCACCGGACCGGACCGGCTGCCGCCTCTACTCAGCCGTGTCCGGCGCCGATCGCGTCGCGATCATCGAGCGGTGCGACGGCGATGCGGGCTACCGGCTGACCGTCCTCAGCTCGAACCTGACCAGCGAGGAGAAGATCCGGCAGTGGGGGTCGACCCTCATCACCACCTCGGCGACCGGCCCGGCGCCGCGGGTGGTGGCCGCGACGGACTCCACGATCACCGTCTACGACGGCGGCGGCGATCCCTCGGGCACCGTGGGTGCGCCGACAGGCCCCCGCATCCGCCTGTTCACGCCCCAGGCCGAGTCACGCAGCGAGCATCCCGTCGCGGGCGACGCGCAGGCGCCGGAACGCAGCGATCCGATCGTCGACCAGGGCGTGGTGTCGTTCTGGACGGGCCGCGCCACCGTGGTCCTCGACGCGTCCAACGGCACGCCGCTGTTCCAGGTCGCCGACGCGATCGGTCCGGGGGCGGTGATGTCCGGTCAGCTGCTGGTGCCGATGCCCGGCGCGATCAGCGTCCGGCGCGCGTACGACGGCCACGACGAGTTCCGCATCCCCGTCGACCGCGGGCAGGTGGTCGGACCGGTGTCGCTCCGCGTCCTCGGCGAGTCGATCATCGAGCAGCGCGGAACCGAGGTCGTCGCCCTCGGCTGAACCGCCTGCCGGTGTCCTCGCTCAGAGCTCCGGTTCGTACGTGCGCACGTCGGAGCCCTGCCAGGACTCCCACAGATTGTCGGCGAGGTCGCGGTAAGCCGACGCGCCCTTGTTCTTGCGGCCGCGCATCACCGACGCCCCGGACGCGGACGCCTCGGCGAAGCGGACGGTGCGCGGAATCGGCGGGGAGAGGACCGGCAGTTCGTAGCGGTCGGAGACGTCGGAGAGCACATCGCGGCTGTGCGTGGTCCGGGCGTCGAACAGGGTCGCCACGGCACCCAGCATCTTCAGGTCGGGGTTCGTGATCTGCTGGACCTCGGTCACGGTGCGCAGCAGCTGGCCCACTCCACGGTGTGCCAGCGTCTCGCACTGCAGCGGGACGACCACCTCGTCGGCCGCGGTGAGCCCGTTCAGCGTGAGGACGCCCAACGACGGCGGGCAGTCGATGAGCACCACGTCGTAGTCCTGCGCCACCTCGGCGAGCGCCCGCTTCAGCGCGTACTCGCGCCCCGGCCGCATCAGCAGGAGCGCCTCGGCGCCCGCCAGGTCGATCGTCGCGGGCAGCAGCGTCACATTGTCGTCGGTGTCGAGCAGCACGTCGGCGATGTCCTCCGCGCCGATCAGGACGTCGTGCACGGATTTCGTGAGCTGATCCGGATCGTGCCCGAGCGAGAAGGTGAGACATCCCTGCGGATCCAGGTCGACGACGAGGACGGAGACGTCCTTGTCGGCCAGGGCTGCGCCGACCGACGCGGTGGTGGTGGTCTTCGCCACCCCACCTTTCTGATTCGCAATGGCTAGGGTGCGCGTCATGGCCACCACCATACGGTGGCCTTCGTCATGCCATCGGGTCAGGCTTATGGCTCAGGCGTCCGGGGGCAGGTCGTCGGCGTTCAACCAGGTCAGCGAAGCCGGCGCGAACAGCAGCACGAGCACCCCCAGCGCGACGACGCCGACCGGCACGCCGAAGACCGCCTGGCCGCTTCCGGTGATCAGCGTGTACGCCACCGGCAGCAAGAGAATCTGCGCCATCAGGGAAACCGCTCGGCCCCAACGCCTTCCGCGCGTCAACGCGATTCCGCCGGCGCACACGCCGCCACCGATCACCGTGAACCAGACGGCGGTGCCGTAACCGCTGATCGCCGCCTCGTGGTGCCCGGCGGCCTCACGGACGACCAGGACGACGGCGACGATCAGGCCGACGGCTCCCTGCACGGCGGTCACGTAACCGGCCCAGCGAAGGGTGCTCGGAACGCTGAGGGCGGGGCGGACGGGATCGGAACTGCTCACTACTCCAGGGTATGGCGACAGCGGCCCGGTTCGTGAATCGGCCCCGCGACCGATATCGTGTGACCTCGTGCGCGTCATGCTCATCACCAACCCGTTCGCCACCTTCACGACGCCCGAGGGCCGTGATGCGCTGGTCAACACCCTCGACTCCCGTTACCACGTGGACGTCGAGCATACGACGCACCGCGGACACGCCGGCGAGCTCGGCGCACGCGCCGCCGCCGAGGGATACGACGCGGTGGTGGTCCACGGCGGTGACGGATCGGTGAACGAGACGGCCAACGGGATCCTCGGTTCGCCCGACTCGCTTCCTCGCGACCCGTCCGCACTGCCCGCGCTCGGCGTCGTTCCCGGCGGCAGCGCGAACGTCTTCGCGCGAGCACTCGGCATCGATCGCGACCCGCTCCGGGCCACCGCGCAGCTCATGTCGATCCTCGATCGACGACAGCGCCGGTCGATCAGTCTCGGCCACACCCTCAACCGCTGGTTCCTGTTCAACGCGGGCATGGGCATGGACGCGATCGTCGTCCGGCGGATGGAGGAGCTGCGTCACCGGGGCAAGAAGGCGACGGCGGGCCGCTATCTGCGTACCACTGTCGGATCGTTCCTCAAGCCGTCCATCGATTCGCCGACGTTCACGGTCGAAGTCCCCGGCCACGAACCCGTCGACGGAGTGCGATTCGGCTTCGTGAGCAACACCGGCCCCTGGACCTATCTGGGCACCCGGGAGATCCGGACCAACCCCGGTACCGACTTCGACCACGGGCTCGGCATCTTCGCCGCCACATCCGTGTCGGTGCCGCGCAACATCGTGCTCGGAAGTCGCCTTCTGGCCGGAACCGAGCCGAAGGCCCGGCACCTCTATCGCAACGACGACGTGGATTGGGTGCGGTTCACCTCCCCCGAGCCCGCCGATGTCCAGATGGACGGCGATTACCTGGGCCTTTTCGACAAGATGGAGTTCGGATACCGGCGCGCGGTCCTCGATGTCGTCGCTCCGCCGAAGGCCGATTAACCTGCTCGCTACTGGCCGGTAAGCATGAGTTAGGCCAGTTGCCAACCCCTTGTGATCTATCCGGCATTCACTTCAGAACTATAGCCAAGCGGCTGCGCACAGTAGTACAACGGATATTGACGCAATCACCCACCCCCTGCCAAGCGACGTCTTGCGCCCCAAGCCAGGTGAATTCGGTATTGCAACCCAAGTCGAAATTTCGACGATGATGCAACGCGTGCTGAGAACGCCGCAGAGGTTTAGAAGGAGTTAGTAATGGATTGGCGCCATAAGGCTATCTGCCGCGACGAGGACCCGGAGCTGTTCTTCCCGGTCGGCACGTCCGGCCCTGCGATTGCCCAGGTCGCTGACGCCAAGCTCGTCTGCCAGCGCTGCCCCGTCACCGCGGACTGCCTGGCATGGGCCCTCGAGACCGGTCAGGACGCCGGCGTCTGGGGCGGAATGAGCGAAGACGAGCGCCGCGCGCTGAAGCGCCGCAATGCGCGCACCCGCGCCCGCAGCGCCGTCTGACGCACCCGCTGGAAATCCCTCGAGAAGCCCCGGTCGACGACCGGGGCTTCTCGCGTCCTCCGGTCGGTGCCGGCGCGGTCAGTGCAGCGGGATGTCGAGCCGCACGCGAGTCCCGGCTCGGTCCCGCATCGGTGCGATCTCGATCTGCCCGCCGAGGTCGTTGGAGACCAGCGTCCGGACGATCTGAAGGCCCAGGCGGTCCGACGCCGCCAAGTCGAAGCCCTCGGGCAGACCGCACCCGTTGTCGGTGACGGTCACGCGCAGTCCGCGGACGTCCCGCACCGCTCCGACCACGATCTCGGCGCCCTCCTGCCCCGCTGTGAAGCCGTGCTCGATGGAGTTCTGGATCACCTCGGTCAGCACCATCACCAGCGGCATCGCCAGATCCGCGGGCAGCACCCCGAGCCGGTTCTCCCGGCGTACCGCGACCCGGGTGCCGCCGTCCGGCAGCCACACGTCGACGAGCGACGATCCCAGCCGGTCCACGACCGTGTCCAGATCCACCTCTTCATCGACGCTTCCGGAGAGCATCTCGTGGACCAATGCGATCGACGAGACGCGTCGCACGGCCTCGCCGAGTGCCGCGGTGGTCTCCGGGTTACCCGACCGCCGCGCCTGCAGACGCAGCAGCGCCGAGACGCTCTGCAGGTTGTTCTTGACGCGGTGGTGGATCTCGCGGATCGTCGCGTCCTTGCTGATGAGCGCGAGATCGCGGCGCCGGACCTCGGTGACGTCCCGGATCAGCAGGACCGCTCCCCGGGACTGCCCCTGCGAGCGCAGCGGTACCGCGCGCAGCAGCACCGTGGCGCGCCGGGCATCGAGCTCCATCCGCAAGGCCATGTCGGGAGACGGCAGACGCGCGGCGTCGACAGTGCCCGATGCCGCCGCGATCATCGCGGCGGCATCGGCCGACTCGAACGGGTCGGTGAGCAGCGCGGCGAGGACGTCGGCGACGCGGGAGCCGCCGAGGTCGGTGGTCCAGCCCATGCGATGGACCGCCGACAACGCGTTCGGGCTGGCATAGGTCACGGTGCCGCCCGCCTCGATGCGGATGAAACCGTCGCCTGCGCGCGGTGTGGAGAGACCGAGGGTGTTGGCCTCGTCGAGGGGGAACGTGCCCTCGACGACCATCCGGCACAGGGCCTCCGCGGCATCGCGGTAGGCGGACTCCAGCGGCGACGGCGGCCGCGGATCGGAAGCGTCGCCAGCCCGGCCGAGGACGGCGATCACCTGTCCCCCGAAGCCGACCGGGATCGCCGTGCGTTCGATGAGCACGTTGCCGAAACGCGTGGCGATGCCCTCGCGCTCGATGACGCCCGAGTGCAGCGCCGCAGCCATCAACGGATTGGCGCCCTGCGCGCTGGCCGGCAGGTCGACGCGATGGCCGACCTCGTCGCGGGGGAACACCGTCGACGCGGTGTTCGGACGCACCTGGGCGACGTAGACGAGTCCGCTCGTCCCTGGGCCGCCCACGCCGCCTTCACCGGGGACCGCCAGCAGGTAGTCCGCGAAGGACAGGTCGGCGAGCAACTGCCATTCGGCCACCAGCCGCTGGAGGTGTTCGGCCGCGGCTGCGGACAGCGTCGTGTGCTCGGCGAGCAGATCGGTGAGGGTTGCCATCGGTGCGGCTCGGCTCGGGCCCGAGGACCCGGCTCGTGTCAGTCCTGCTGGTAGGTGGCGATGATGTCGCCGGCCTGGATCACGTCACCGACGTTCACCTTGACCTCCGACAGCACACCCGCGTCCTCGGCGAGCACCGGGATCTCCATCTTCATCGACTCGAGCAGCACCAGGGTGTCGCCCACATCGACGCGCTGTCCGGCCTGCGCCGAGACCTCGAGAACAGTCGCAACGATTTCATTGACCACGTCTTCCGCCATGGAAGACATGGTAACCGAGCGGGCGTTCGGCGCGTTCGCGTGTGGGCGTGATTACCGCCGATGCCCGCGGACGTGAAATAATCATCGTCGCACACCGGCCCGCACGATCGAAGGAGGTCCGTCATGGGCAAGCGCGGACGTAAGAAGCGCAGTCGTAAGAAGAACGCAGCCAACCACGGCAAGCGTCCCAACGCCTGAGTCTCGCACTCAGCGACGACGAAGCGGCCCGGTTCCTCCAGGGAACCGGGCCGCTTCGTCGTTCTCAGCTCGGGAGTCAGTCGGACTCGAGTCGATAGGTGGTCTGCCGCACGGTCACCGAGCGGCGGAGCTCCACGCGAAGGCGCTCGCGCAGGCCGTCGGGTGCGTGCTCACCGCCGCACTTACGGCTGATGAGCGCCTTGAGCTGCTGCTGGACGCCGTAGTGCTCGAGGCACGACGGGCAGGCGTTCACGTGGCCTTCCAGTCGGCTCCGCGCGCCGGCGTCGCACTCGTTGTCCAGGAGCAGCCAGATGTCGGCGAGTACCGCCGAGCAGTCGAGGTTCTCGAACTCGCTCTCGTCGTTCGCGCTCATTTCGCCACCTCGCTGGTACGACCGAAGCCGCGTTCGCGTGCGACGTCGGCGAGCAGATCGCGTAGCTGGCGCCGACCGCGATGCAGTCGGGACATGACGGTGCCGATCGGGGTGTCCATGATCTCGGCGATCTCCTTGTACGGAAGGCCTTCGACGTCGGCGTAGTAGACCGCCATCCGGAAGTCCTCCGGCAGTTTGCTGAGCGCCTCTTTGATCTCGTCGTCCGGGAGCGCGTCGAGCGCTTCGATCTCAGCCGATCGGAGACCTGTCGACGAATGCTCGGCCGTCGCGGCCAGTTGCCAGTCGGTGATCTCGTCGGTCGGGTACTGCGCGGGCTGCCGCTGCTTCTTCCGGTACGAGTTGATGTAGGTGTTGGTCAGGATCCGGTACAGCCACGCCTTGAGGTTGGTGCCCTCCCGGAACGACTTGAACGCAGAGAAGGCCTTGATGTAGGTCTCCTGGACCAGGTCTTCGGCGTCGGCGGGATTGCGCGTCATGCGCAGCGCGGCGCCGTACATCTGGTCGAGGAGCGGCAGGGCGTCGCGCTCGAAACGCTCGGTGAGCTGTTCCGGGGTCTCGGCCGATGCTTGACTCTCAGATGACACGAACTTCCCTTCGCTGGAAATGTGCTCCACCAAGTCTAGCGATCCGCGTGCCGAACGGGCGCCGTCCGGCCTGCCGCGGACGGTCGCACCGCGATTCAGTGTTGCTGCGGCCACTTCTGCGCCACCTTCCTCGTCGGTGATCCCTGCTGAATCCTTGATCATCGACTCGGTCAACAACGGTGCGCCGTGGTTTGTTCCGCCGTGCCAGCATGGAGGGTATGTGCGGGCGCTATGCAGTCACCACCGACCCGGCCAGACTGGCCTCCGAGATCGACGCCGTGAACGAGGTGCGCGGCGACGTCGTCCACGAGTCGTACAACGTCGCGCCCACCGCGACGGTGATGACGGTTGTGCAGCGGCACGAGCACGGCAGCCCCGACGACGACGCCGCGCGCCGGGTTCGCGCGATGCGCTGGGGCCTGGTGCCGTCCTGGACCAAGGAACTGGGCAAGGGTCCCCTGCTGTTCAACGCCCGCGCCGAGACCCTCGCCGACAAGCCCGCGTTCCGCCGGTCGCTGACGGGCAAACGATGTCTGGTGCCGATGGACGGCTGGTTCGAGTGGAAGGCCGGGCCGGCCGGACCGAACGGCAAGCCGACCAAGATCCCCTTCTACATGTCGCCCGTCGACGGCACCCGGCTCTTCATGGGCGGACTGTGGGCGGCGTGGCGCCCCGCCGAGGCCCGCGCCGCCGGCGACGACTCTCAATGGGTGTCGAGCACCGCCATCATCACCACCGACGCTGTCGGCCCGCTCGAGTCGGTGCACCACCGGATGCCGCTGATCATGCCCGTCGAGTACTGGGACGCGTGGCTCGACCCGGACCACGCCGTCGACCCGTCGTATCTCGCGCCGCCCGCCGCCGAGTTGGTCGACGCCATCGAGATCCGTGAGGTATCCGACCTGGTGAACCGCGTCGCCAACAACGGCCCCGAACTTCTCGAACCCGTCAACAGCGTGGGATAGTCGTTGCTCATGAGCGCTGAACGTCCCGGATTCCTGCAGAAGATCGGTTATCTCCTCGGCCGACCGCTGCCTGCGTCCATGCGGGACTGGGTACTCGAAGACCTCACCGGTCCCGGACACATTCGGCGCTACGTGATCCGCGGGCTGATCCCGGTGATCCCGCTGTTCGTCGCCTTCCTGTTCATCCCCGGACCGCTCTGGGTGAAGCTCGGCATGGTGGTGCTGCTGCTGATCCCGTTCCTCTATTTCCAGATCGCGCTCAGCCGCGTCTACCGCAGACATCTGCTGGTGAACAACGGCCTCGACGCATCCCTGCTGGACAAGGTCAAGATTCAGCGCGCCGACTCGGTCCACGACGAGTACCGCGAGCGCTACGGACGGTAGCGGGCCGCACTCACGCGTACTCGTAGTCTCCGAGCGGGAAGCTGCCCTGCTCGTGGAGCGTGGTGAGCGTCGCATTCGGGCGCAGCAACGTCGCCTCGCCGTGCTGGTTGAAGTAGTAACTGCGCGAGGTCGAGCAGTCGCCCGCGTAGAACACGGACGACTCGAGGTTCTTGGTCGCGCGCTCGAGGAATTTCGCGTTCGCGGCCTCGGTCACCTCGAAGCGTGACGTGCCCCGTCGCCGCATCTCGCCGAAGAGCCGCGCGATGTGCTTCATCTGCCCCTCGATCGTCGTGAAGTACGACAGCCCGCTGTACGAATACGGACTGTTGAGGGTCAGGAAGTTCGGGAACTTCGGCACGGTGATGCCCTCGTACGCCTGGAACCGGCCGTCGCGCCACCACTTGCCGAGGTCCCGACCGTCGCGGCCGATGATCGTGAAGGCGGGGAAGTTCACGTCCCACAGGTTGAAGCCGGTCGCCAGGACCAGGGTGTCGACATCGATCCGCGTGCCGTCCGCCGTGACGATTCCATTGGGCACCACCGATTCGATGGTGCCGGTCTCGAGGTGGACGTTCCGCTGGTTGAAGACCCGGAAATAGGTGTTGGAGAAGGTCGGCCGCTTGCAGCCGAAGTCGTAGTGCGGTGTCAGCGCTCTGCGCGTCGCCGCATCGCGGACCTGCAGCCGCATGTGGGTCTTCGCCAGCAGCGCCGCCAGTTGATTGCCCGGCTTGGCCTGCTTGTAGTGCAGGACGCCGAAGACCATCAGCATCTCGAGCAATGACGTGTTGACCACTCGGGCCGCCTTCTGCGCCGCCGGGATCCGCGCGAAGATCTGCTGGACCGGACGCGGAATCGGGAAGTCGACCTTCGGCACCACCCAGATCGGCGTGCGCTGGAAGACCGTCAGCTCCCGTGCCGTCCTCGCGATCTCCGGAATCAGCTGGACCGCCGTCGCCCCGGTTCCGATGACGGCCGCGCGCCTGCCGCCGAAGTCGTACCCGTCGCGCCACGCGGTGGTGTGGATGACGTCGCCCGCGAATGTGTCCATCCCCGGGAAGTCCGGGGTGTGGGGCTGGGAGAGGAATCCGGTCGCCGTGACCAGGTAGCGCGCGGTGCGACTCGATCCGTCAGCGGTGTGCACGGTCCAACGGCCGGCGTCGTCGTCCCATTCCGCGCTCTCGACGACGACGCCGAACTCCATGTGGCGCCTCAGGTCGTAGGCGTCGGCCACGTGTTCGGCGTAGCGCTTGAGCTCGGCACCCGGCGCGAACAGCCGAGACCAGAACGGGTTCGGTTCGAACGAGTAGGAGTACGTCACCGACGCGATGTCCACCGCCAGTCCCGGGTAGTGGTTGACGTGCCACGTGCCGCCGAGGTCGTCCTCACGCTCCAGGATCGCGATGTCGACGACGCCCAGACGCTTGAACTCGATCCCGGCACCCATCCCCCCGAAGCCGGCTCCGACGATGACGACCTCGTGATCGACAGGCCCCTCAGCCATGACCGTCTCCAATCCCGAACGAGTTAGTGTGACGTGAAGTACACGTTAACCCGACCCGTCGACGATGAACAGACCCGCGCCGGTGTCGCACCCCGGTTGCCGCCGACGAGCGAATTGGCATGATGGAGCCGTGCGGATCGCGCCTCAGCCGCATTCGACCGGCGGCCCGCCTTCACCGTCGCCCATGCGAATCCAATTGCGACAGAAGAGAGTTGATACACATCATGGCTAAGAAGCTCATCGCGACCGGCTACGGCGATCCCAGCGACGTACTCGAGGTGACCGACGTCGACATCCCGAAGCCCGGAAAGGGCGAGGTCGTCGTCGAGGTGCGCGCCGCCGGCCTCAACCCCTACGACGTGAAGCTGGTCCGCGGATTCCTCGGCGCCAAGCCGGAGAACCTACCGCTCTCCCCCGGTGCGGAAGCGGCCGGCGTGGTTCACGCGGCGGGTCCCGGATCGGAGTTCAAGGCAGGCGACGAGGTCGTGGTCTACCCCGCGTCGGCGACGCTGGCCGAGTACGTCGTGTCCGGTGAGGACCGGGTGCACCGCAAGCCGGCCGGGCTCGGATTCGCCGAGGCCGCGTCGTTGCTCCTCGCCGGCGTGACCGCGGTCGACACCCTCGCAACCCTCGGTGTCACCGGCGACGACGTGGTGCTGGTCCATGGCGGCGCGGGCGCCGTCGGCTCCATCGTCGTCACCGAGGCGCTGGCCGCGGGCGCGACGGTGATCGCCACCGCGGCGCCCCGCAACCACGACCACCTGCGCGCCCAGGGCGCGATACCGGTCCCCTACGGGGACGGACTGACCGACGCCGTCCGGGAGGCGCGCGGCGATCAGCGCATCACCGCGGTCATCGACACCGTCGGCACCGATGAGGCGATCGACGTCTCGCTGGAGCTGGTGGCGCCGCATCGGATCGTGAGCATCGCGGCGTGGGGCCGGGTCGACGACGGCATCGTCGTCATCGACGGCAGCAGCGAGCAGAGCCGCCATCATCGGAGCGCCGCCGTCGAGCCGCTGCTGACGGACGCCGCGTCCGGCCGCATCACGGTCGAGATCGCCCGCCGTTTCGGCTTCACCGACGCCGGCGCGGCCTTCGACGAGTTGCTGGGCGCTCATCCGCGCGGCAAGTTCGTGTTCGAACCGCGCTGAGGCGTACGCGACTCCGGCCGGTCAGGACTTCTTGCCGCCGAAGAACAGCGCTCCGGCGCCGACGATCGCGAGACCGATCAGGACCACCCAGAAAGCGGCCTTGAGCAGCGGTCCGATGATCGACAGCGCGATCAGCACGGCGATGACGATCAGCACGATCTTCCAGATGGACGTGCTGTTGGACTTCCGGGGTTCGAGGTTTGTACTCATGCTTCAACCGTGGCCCCTCGGCGCCTAGATGTCACCCCTGGACCGCTGATACCAGGGAAAGTTCAGGGTCCTCCCCCAGCGGTTCCGCGAGCCCGGAATACCGGCGGGTTCGGGTGACGTTGCACGAAGAATGGCTGACAACACGATTTCGGAGATCACCCTCAACAACGGCGTCCGCATCCCGCAGCTGGGATTCGGCGTCTTCCAGATCGCCCCCGCCGACACGAAGGCCGCGGTCCTCGGCGCGCTGGAGGCCGGCTATCGCCACATCGACACCGCGCAGATGTACGGCAATGAGCGCGAGGTCGGCGAGGCGGTGCGCGAGTCGGGCCTCGATCGCAGCGAGATCTTCGTGACCAGCAAGCTCAACAACAACGCTCACGACCCCGCGGTCGCTCGTGAGGCGACCGCCCGCAGCGTCGACGCTCTCGGCATCGGGGCGATGGACCTCTACCTCGTGCACTGGCCGATGCCCGCGGTCGGCGACTACACCGAGACCTGGCGCGCGATGGAGAAGCTGCACGCGGAGGGGCAGGCCCGCGCGATCGGCGTCTCGAACTTCCAGATCGGGCATCTCGAGCGGCTGCTCGCGGAGACCGACATCGTCCCCGCGGTGAATCAGATCGAGGTGCACCCGTACCTGTCCCAGGTGGAGCTGCGAGAGTTCAACCGCAGCAAGGGAATCGAGACCGAGGCGTGGTCGCCGATCGCGCAGGGCGACGTGCTGGGCGATCCGGTGCTGACGGCGATCGCGGCGGAGACCGGTCGCACGGTCGCACAGGTGGTGCTGCGCTGGCACATCCAGCTCGGCAACATCGTCTTCCCGAAGTCGACCACCCCGTCACGCATCGTCGAGAACCGGAACATCTTCGACTTCGAGCTGACCGCCGATCAGGTCTCGCGCATCGACGCGCTCGACGCCGACCGTCGCCGCGGACCGAACCCGGACGAGTTCAACTGGATTCCGGAGTGAGTCGCCTGCTCCGATAGCCCGCATCGAGTTCCCCGCTCGCGTGCGGCATCGACCCTCGGAGGCGATGCCGCACGCGAGCGGGGAATTCTGTCCCACCGGACAGCCCGCATAGCATCGACGGCATGAAGTTCTCGCGCCGCGCCGAAGCCGTCACGCCGTTCTACGCGATGGAGTTCGGCAAGCACGCCGCGGCGCTCGAGGCCACCGGCGTGCACGTGGTCAAGCTCAACATCGGCGAACCCGACTTCGGCGCTCCGCCCGCGTTCCTCCGCGAGGTACGGCGGATCAGCGACGGCCGACCCCTGGCCTACACCGGAGCCCTCGGCCTCGACGAGCTCCGCGCAGCGATCGCGCAGTTCACCGCCGAGAAGTTCGGCGCCCAGGTGGCACCCGAGCGGGTGGTCGTCACCACCGGCGCCTCGGCCGCGCTGCTGCTGTCGTGCGCGGCGCTCATCGACCCCGGCGACGAGATCCTGGTCGCCGATCCCTCCTATCCGTGCAACCGGCGGTTCGCCGAGAGCTTCGGCGGCCGCGTCCGACTGCTGCAGACCACGCCCGAGTCGCGATTCCAGCTCGACGCGTCGACGGTCGCCGCCGAGTGGGGCCCGGACACCCGCGGCGTCATGGTCGCGACGCCGTCGAATCCGACCGGCACGTCGATCCCCTACGACGAGCTGACCCGGTTGTGCTCGACGGTCGCCGATCGGGACGGCTGGCGGATCGTCGACGAGATCTACCTCGGTCTGGCCGACGACGGTCCGGACGGGCCGCCGCACAGTATCGCCGCCGACGACCCCGGCGCGATCGTGACGGGCAGCTTCTCCAAGTACTTCGGGATGACCGGCTGGCGCCTGGGCTGGGCGATCGTGCCGGAGGAGATGATCCCCGTCGCCGAACGGCTGGCGCAGAACTACTACATCTGCCCGCCGACGCCGTCGCAGATCGCCGCCCTCACCTGCTTCGAGCCCGAGACCCTCGCGCTCGCCGAGGACCGCCGCGCTCAGTTCCGCGCTCGGCGGCAGCTGGTGCTCGACGGACTCGAGCGCATCGGCCTCGACGTCCCGGTCCGGCCCGACGGCGCGTTCTACGTCTATGTCGACGTGAGCGAGACCGGACTGACGTCCAGCGAGTTCTGCGAGACCGCGCTCCAGCGGGCGCACGTCGCACTCACGCCCGGAAAGGACTTCGGCGACGCCGGCGCCGATCAGTTCGTCCGGCTGAGCTACGCGGCGTCCGAGGAGGATCTCAGCCTCGCGATCGACCGACTCGGTGACCTGCTCAACCGAATCTGACGGCAGAGTTCTGTCGCAGAAGCTAAGAATGTCGCATGCGCCTTCGACGACGCACCCGGGTGACAGCGGTCGCGCTCGCGATCCTGCTCGGTGCCACCGCCTGCTCGAGTTCGCCCCCGGACATGACCGCGCTGCCACCAGCAGCCATCGCTGCGATCTCGGTCGGCCAGGTACTTCTCCCCGACCCGACGTCGGCCGAGAACGTGATCGTCGCATTCGACGCGAACGGGGACGAGGTCGGGCGGATCACCGGGCGAAACGAATACGGCTCGACCGTCGCACGACTCGACGACGGTCTCTTCGGGATCGCAGGCAATGGCGCGGTCGTGCTGCGAGCCGAAGGCACGACCCTGACGGGCCCCGGTGGACGACGGCATATCGTCGGCTCCGCGGTGGACGTCGCAGCTGGGCACGCGATGATGTGGAACACATTCGACACGACCGAATACGTCCTGGTCTCGCCTGACCGCGAACCCTTCGGCTCCGAAGTCCCCGGCAGGCTGGTGATGGCGGGTCACTGCGACGACGGATGGTATGCGGGAACCGCCCAGGCCGGAGGTGCGTCGACCCGCGTTCAGCTGCATCGCCTGCCCGGACCGCCGTCGACCGTGCCGGTTGACCTTCCGACGAAGGCGTACAACGAACTGCCGCTGGTGTGCGCCGCAAACGGGCGTGACCTGATCACCCTCATCAAGCCAATCGACGCCGTCGCCGGCCCCACCCTGGTCACGATCGATTCGCGAAGCGGTCGCACGACGTCACGGCCGTTGACCGGCACCGATGGGAACGTGTTCCTCAGCAACCGGAGCGTGACCCGCCTCGACGAGGATCTCTACCTGATCGACTCACAGCGCGCGGCGTACCGATTGCCGCTCTCCGGCTCTGCAACGACGTTGCGTAAGGTGTGGCAGCTTCCTCTCGAAGAGCGGGACACCCGACTGTTCATCAGCGCCGACAAAGTCCTCGCCGTCACCGAGCGCGCGGCGCCCACCTATGCCGAGTACGACCTGCGCACCGGCGATCGACTGCTCGGGCCGATCCCCCTCCCCTGGCTCCCGGGCGTGAAAGACGGCGGCATCTCTGTCACCGGCGCCGCCGACGTCGTACGCCCGTCCTGACGTGCGCCGCCCGAGAGGTGTCGAGTCCTCGACCGCCACGATCCACAACCCGACAAAAAGATCGTGGAGCGCAGAGTGTCAGTCCACCGCGGCCGCCAGCCGGTCCACGAACGCCGCCTGCGCCGGGTTCAGCTTCACGCGCGCCTCGTCGAGCGAGAACCATCCGCCACGGTCGACCTCCGGGAACGCCTGCGTCTTGCCGGACCTCGGCGGCCAGACCACCTCGAAGGTATTGCTGACGATCGCGTCGGCGTCCAGGTCGCCCTCGACCGCGAATCCGACCACCCGCTTCCCGCTCCGGAGGCGGACCTCGCCGAGGTCGTGCGCCGGACCGGTAGGCGCCGGATGCCCGGTCTCCTCCGCGAACTCGCGGCGCGCCGCGGTCAGCGGATTCTCACCGTCGTCGAGCAGGCCCTTCGGGATCGACCACGCGCCGTCGTCCTTGCGCGCGAAGAACGGACCGCCGGGATGCACGAGCAGCACCTCGAGGGCCGCACCGTCACGCCGATAGAGCAGGATCCCCGCGCTGGTCTGAGCCTTCGACATGGGTCGAGCCTAGTGCGGCCGACTAGTGTCGTCGGCATGGAGATCCTCTCGAGCCGCACCCTGCTGATCTCGCGCGACCCCGTCGCGCTCACAGCGTTCTACCGCGACCGGCTGGGCCTGGCGATCGCCCGTGAGTACCCCGGCGGCACGGTCTTCCACGCGGGCACGAGCCTCATCGAGATCCCCGCGCACATGGCGACGTCGTCCGACGTCGACGCGGGCGACGTCCTGTGGCTGCAGGTACGCGACGTCGCCGCGACCGCCGAGGAGTTGGGCGCGGCCGGAGTGCCGATCGTCGCCGGCCCCGAGACGAAGCCGTGGGGACTGATCGAGATGACGGCGAGCGACCCCGACGGTCGCCGCCTGATCGTCGTCGAGATCCCGGCCGACCATCCCTTGCGTCGCGATGTGCGCGAATAGCGGCGTGAGAGACTGAAACCCATGAGCAACTGGGTCGCGCCCTTCCTCAACCGTCCCGTCGACGCCGTCGTCGACCTTCCCGGCTCCAAGTCGATCACCAACCGCGCGCTCATTCTCGCGGCGCTGGCCGACGGTCCGTCGCGCATCACCGGAACGTTGCGCTCCCGCGACACCGATCTCATGCTCGACGGGCTCGCGGCGATCGGCGTCGGCGTCGATTTCCACTCCGACGATCCGACGACCGTCGACATCACACCGCAACCCCTGCACGCCGGAGCGGTGGACTGCGGACTCGCGGGCACCGTCATGCGGTTCCTCCCGGCCGTCGCGGCATTGGCCGACGGCGACGTCGCGTTCGACGGCGACGAGCAGGCGCGCAGCCGCCCGCTCGACACCGTGCTGGATGCCCTCCGCTCACTCGGCGCGAGCATCGACGGCCGCGGCCTGCCGTTCACCGTGCACGGCACGGGTTCGGTCGCCGGCGGCCCGGTGACCATCGACGCGTCGGCGTCCTCCCAGTTCGTCTCCGGCCTCCTGCTGTCGGGCGCCCGGTTCGTCGCAGGCGTGCAGATCACGCACTCGGGCGCACCGGTGCCGTCCATGCCGCACATCGAGATG
This sequence comes from Gordonia neofelifaecis NRRL B-59395, assembly GCF_000192435.1. Lineage (GTDB taxonomy): Bacteria > Actinomycetota > Actinomycetes > Mycobacteriales > Mycobacteriaceae > Gordonia > Gordonia neofelifaecis. The sequence continues at coordinate 119,000 of NZ_AEUD01000007.1, read as the reverse complement.
ACCGTCGAGATGCTCGAGACCGCCGGAGTCACAGTCGATTTCGACGCCAGCTCCACGCGATGGAGCATCGCCCCCACGACCGTCCGAGCGGTGGACTGGGCCGTGGAGCCCGACCTCTCGAACGCCGCGGCGTTTCTGGCCGCCGCACCGGCCACCGGCGGCCGAGTCAGCGTCCCGCGATGGCCCGTCACCACCACCCAGCCCGGCGCCGCCGTCCTCGGCATCCTCGAGCAGATGGGCGCGGAGGTCGACCACCGGTCCGACGGACTGCTGACCGTGCGCGGCTCCGCCCGACCGACGGCCATCGACGTCGACCTCCACGACGTCGGAGAGTTGACGCCGACGATCGCGGCGCTCTGCGCGCTGGCCGAGGGCACGTCGACGCTACGCGGCATCACCCACCTGCGCGGACACGAGACCGATCGGCTGACCGCCCTGAGCACCGAGATCAACCGCATCGGCGGCGACTGCCGGGAGACCGCCGACGGACTGGTCATCACCGGGCGGGACCGCGTGGACCTGCACGCCGAGCTGTGGCGCAGTTACGCCGACCATCGCATGGCGACCGCCGGAGCCCTGCTCGGCCTCCGGGTCGAAGGCCTCGCGGTGGAGGACGTCGAGACCACCGCGAAAACCCTCCCCGACTTCGTGAAGATGTGGGAAGCGATGGCGGGGACGGCCTCTTGAGTCGCCGCGCGGCGACCGTTCGCGGCCGGACATACGACGAGTCCGACGTGCGGATCCGGCCCGGCAAGGGCAGCCGTCCGCGCACCAAGAACCGTCCCGCGCACGACGACGCGGAGACCGCGATGGTCGTGTCGGTGGACCGGGGCCGATGGGGCTGCGTCCTCGACGGCGACCCCGACCGACGTGTGGTCGCCATGCGCGCCCGCGAACTCGGCCGCACGCCGATCGTCGTCGGCGACCAGGTCGGCGTGGTCGGCGACCTGTCCGGCCGGCCCGACACTCTGGCCCGCATCGTCCGCGTCGCCGACCGAACGACCGTCCTGCGCCGCACCGCGGACGACAACGACCCCTACGAGCGCATCGTCGTTGGCAACGCCGATCAGCTGCTGATCGTGACCGCGCTGGCCGATCCGCCGCCGCGCACCGGATTCGTGGAGCGGGCCCTGGCTGCAGCCTATGCGGGCGGTCTGACACCGGTCCTGTGCCTCACCAAGTCCGACCTCGCCGCGCCCGACGAGTTCACCGCGCACTTCGCCGATCTTCAACTGCCGGTGGTCACCGCCGGCCGCGACGACGACCTCGATGCGCTGTGGCAGACCCTCGAGGGCCGCCTCACCGCACTGATCGGACACTCCGGCGTCGGGAAGTCGACGCTGGTGAACCGCCTGGTACCGGACGCCGACCGCGCCACCGGCGAGGTGTCCGGTGTCGGCAAGGGCCGTCACACGTCCACCCAGTCGGTCGCCCTGCCGCTGCCCGGCGCGGAGCCAGGAGCGGCACCTCGGGGCTGGGTGGTCGACACACCGGGGATCCGCTCGTTCGGTCTGGCACACGTGACGCCCGACCAGATCATCGACGCCTTCGACGATCTCCGCGAGGCGATCGAGACGTGCCCTCGCGGATGCACGCACCTCGGACCGCCCGCCGACCCGGAGTGCGCGCTCGACGCGCTCACCGGCAGTTCGCACCGCCGTGCGATGGCGGTGCGGGAACTGCTGGCGTCGGTCTCCTCGTCCGGCGCGGACGACACACCCGTGTCCCCGCCGGAGGGTTGAGAGCGGCTCGGCCCACCCGCTGGGTTGAGGAGCCATCCCCCCGCCCGCTGGTTGCGCTCGCTCAACCAGCGGTGGTGGTGCGCTCGCTCAACGAGCGGCGGCGCGCCGGGAACGCCTGGCGCGACGGCGCTCGCGCACCTGCGCCAGCGCCGTCTTCAGCCCGCCGCCGCGCTTGGGCAGACCGTCGAAGCGGTGTTCCGACGCGGTCTCGGGGGCGTCGTCGCTGGTGGCGATCAGCAGACCGTCGGGCAACGCGAGCTTGTTGATCGTGCGCAGCGTCCGCAGGTACTGCATGGACAGCGAGCCGGTGTTGTACGGGAGGTCGTACTTCTCGCACAACTCGCGCACGCGCACCGAGATCTCGGCGAGTCGGTTGCTCGGCAGGTCGGGGTAGAGGTGATGCTCGATCTGGTAGCAGAGATTGCCGCTCATGAACGCCAGCGCCGGACCGGCTTCGAAGTTCGCCGATCCCAGCATCTGCCGCAGATACCACTGCCCGGAAGTCTCGTCGTCGAGCGTCGCGATGGTGAACTTCTCGGCGCCGTCCGGGAAGTGGCCGCAGAAGATCACCACGTAAGCCCACAGATTGCGAATGAAGTTCGCGGTGAGGTTCGCGGTGAGCGTGTGCACGAAGTTCGGGCCCGACAGCGCGGGGAACAACACGTAATCCTTACCGACCTGCCGGGCGATCTTCCGCGCGAAAAGCTTGATCTCCGGGCGCGCCTTCTCCATCGGCTTGCGTCCGGCGATGACCTCTTTCAGCTCGAGATCGTGCAGCCCGATGCCCCACTCGAAAGTCGCGGCGAGCATCACGTTGAACAGCGGCTGAAACGCCCGCCGCGGCTCCCACGGCTCGTCGCGGGTCACCCGCAGGATCTTGTACCCGACGTCGTGATCCATGCCGACCACGTTCGTGTACTTGTGGTGGATGAAATTGTGCGAGTGCTTCCAATGCGGCGACGCACACACCATGTCCCACTCCCACGTCGTGGAGTGCACCTCGGGATCGTTCATCCAATCCCACTGGCCGTGCATCACGTTGTGGCCGAGTTCCATGTTCTCGATGATCTTGGCCACCGACAGGGCGCCGGTGCCGAGCAGCCACAGCGGTCGACGGTGGCTGCCGAGCAGGGCCAGCCGACCGAGGACCTCGAGCCCGCGCTGGGCGTAGATGGTCCGCCGCAGGTAGCGGCGGTCCCTCTCACCCAGGCTGGACTCGATCTCCCGGCGCAGCATATCGAGTTCCGCGCCCAGCGCCTCGACGTCGGCGTCTGTCAGGTGCGCGTACTCATTGATATCTGAAATGGCCATCAATCACATTATGCCCGCGCGGGTGACCGGCGGCTCCTCCGGCGCTCCTTGAGTCCGGTGATCGCCGTCTTGAGGCCCTTGCGACGTCCGGTCACCGGATCGACGGTCGACACGAGACGCAGGTCCGCGGATTCCTTGAAGCGCCGCTCCGATGCGGTCTCCGGCGCGTCGTCGACGGTGCCCGAGAGATAGTCGTTCGGCAGCGACAGCTTCGCGATGGTCCGCCACGACTTCGCGTACTGCACGGGGAACGACCCCGTGGTGTACGGCAGGTCGTACTCGGCGCACAGCGCCTGAACTCGCACCGCGATCTCCGGCAGCCGGTTGCTCGGCAGGTCCGGGAAGATGTGATGCTCGATCTGGTACGACAGATTGCCGCTCATGAACCCGAGGACCGGGCCGGAACGGAAGTTCGCGCTGCCGAGCATCTGTCGCAGGTACCACTCGCCGCGAGTCTCGCTGTCGACGTCCTGCTTGGTGAACTTCTCGGCCCCGTCGGGGAAGTGGCCGCAGAAGATGACGGCGTTCGACCACACGTTGCGGATCACGTTCGCCATCAGGTTCGCGGTGAAGGCCTTGCGCGCACCGGTCCGCGACCGCGTCGCCGCGCCGACGATCGCCGGGTAGACGATGTAGTCCTTGCCGGCCTGGCGGCCGATCTTGGCGCCCACGTCACGCAGGTCCTGCTGGAACTGGTCCTTCTCGGCCTGGGTGCGACGCTTGCGGCCCAACTCGAGGTGTTGTGCGGCGACGCCGTACTGGAAGCCGAGGGCGAGCAGCGTGTTGTATGCGATGTTGCCGAGATTGAACGGCTTCCAGCGCTGATCACGCGTCACGCGCAGCAGGCCGTAGCCCACGTCGTCGTCCATGCCGAGAACGTTCGTGTACTTGTGATGGATGTAGTTGTGCGTGTGCTTCCAGTGCGCACTGGGACCGGTGTTGTCCCACTCCCACGTGGTGGAGTGCACCTCGGGGTCGTTCATCCAGTCCCACTGACCGTGCATCACGTTGTGGCCGAGTTCCATGTTCTCGACGATCTTGGCGACGCCGAGTGCCGATGCACCGGCCCACCACAGTCCGCGCTTGCGCGCACCGAAGATCAGCGCACGTCCGGTGATCTCCAGCGTCCGCTGGAAAGCGATGGTGTTGCGGAGGTACCGCGCATCGCGCACGCCGCGGTCCGCCTCGATGTCCGCGCGGATCTGGTCGAGCTTCGCACCCAGTTCCTCGACGTCAGCGTCGGTCAGGTGTGCGTATTCGGGGATGTCGGAGATCGCCATGCCACTCCTCGTTGCCTACGACTTCGTAACTTACGTAAGCGTAGGTTACGGTTCCGTAGGCTGTCTACCCGTGGCCGACGTGGCCCATGTCATAGGCACGGATTCACACGTCGAGGGTGCAGTCGCCCGCCGCCGCACTCACACAGGTCTGGATGCGCTCACCCTCGACGTGCTCGACACCGGTGCGCAGGTCCCGGACGCAGCCCTTGTCGAGCATCACCACGCAGCTCTGGCAGATGCCCATCCGGCAGCCGAACGGCATCAGCACGCCGGCCTGCTCACCCGCCTCGAGCAACGTGGTGGCGCCATCGGCCTCGATCTGCCGGTCGGGCGTGCCGAAGGTGACCACGCCGCCCTCGGCGCCGTGCGCGCCGCGTTCCAACGCGAACCGCTCGATGTGCAGGCGATCGACGACTCCGGCCTCGGCGAACTGCTCGCTGAGCATGTCGAGGAACCCGCCCGGGCCGCACGCCCATGTGGCGCGCTCAGCCCAGTCCGGGCACAGTGACCGCAGCTGGGCGGGCGTGATCTTGCCGTCGGTCCGGGTGAACTGGAGGTGCAGATCGATCAGCCCCTCGGACTCCATCTCGCGGAGTTCGTCGCCGAACAGCAGATCGTCGGCGGTCGGCACCGAGTGGAGCACCTTGACGTCCACGTGCTGGCCGCGACGCCGCATCGTCCGGAGCATCGAGATGATCGGCGTCAGACCGCTGCCCGCCGTGGCGAAGAGAAGCTTCTCCGGCAACGGATCGGGCAGGACGAACTCACCGGCGGGAGCGGCCAGACGCACGACGGTGCCCGCCTCCAGGCCGCTGACGAGATGCGACGACAGGAAGCCCTCGGGCATCGCCTTCACCGTGATCGAGACCGTGTGCTCGGCCCGCGACGACGCCGGCTCGGAGGTCAGCGAGTACGACCGCCACGTCCAGCGGCCGTCCACCAGCACGCCGATACCGATGTACTGACCCGGGTGGTAGTCGAAGGAGAATCCCCATCCCGGCCGAATGACGATGGTCGCGCTGTCCGCCGTCTCCGACGTCACCGAGACGACCTTTCCGCGCAGCTCACGCGCCGACCACAGCGGGTTGGCGAGATGCAGGTAGTCGTCGGGCAGCAGCGGCGTCGTCACTCGCGCGACTGCGGCACGCAGCCATTTGGCGCGCTTGTGCTTCGCCGCGACATCGGCCGCCGGTGCCTCGAATCGTTCGCGCCACGCCATCTCGTGCCTCCTCCGCAGGTTCCGGGCCGCCCCGGAACACGTAACTTACGATTCCGTAGGTTAGCGTTTCGGGGCGGCCAGGGCGAATGGGGAGCGAGTGACCGGCGTCCCGAATCAGGCCAGAAGGGTGCCGGGCTCGGGCTCGAAGGGCGTGAAGAACTGGTTGGCCGGTGCGCCCGCGAGGCTCATCTCCAGGGTCGCCACCGACAGTCCGTCGATCTGCTCGCGGATGATGTCCGCATGGCCCGCGTGGCGGGCGTACTCCTCGACCTGATGGCACATGAAGTAGCGGTTCTTCATCGGGCGCGGCTCGTAGATGCCCGCCCACGGAGCCGGCTGCGCCATCGCGTCGCCGTCCGGATCACTGCTGCGCATCGCGTCCAGGAACTCGGCTCGGGCGGCGTCGAACCGCTCGATCATGCCTGCCGCCGTCTCGTCGTCGGTGAGTGCGAAACTCCCCATGTATTCGGCGAAGGTCGACTCGTCGAGCACCAGTTCGGCCGCGGTCCCGTTCAGCTGAGCGACGGCGCCGCGCATGCCGCGTTCGATGTGCTTGAGCAGACCGCCGATCGACAGCGCGCTCCGGCACGGCGTCTCGCGGGCCTGCTCCTCGGTGAGTCCGTAGGCCGCCGCGCGAAGTGCTCCGAGCTGCTGATCCGCGTAGTTGATGAGGCCGGTGAGTTCATCGTCTCGGGCAGGTGCGTACATGCTGTCCTCCTGGGTTCGTCGTGCTCTGCCCATTCAGAATCGCAAGCTAACCGGACAGTTTCTGTCCGGTAGCGAAAACTTTCTACAGAAGTTCGAGAAGGAACGGCAGTTCCTGGGTCGCGTACCAGCCGAGGTCGTGGTCTTCGACGTCGCCGACGGCGAGCTCACCGTCCTCGTCACCGAGGTCGGCCTCGTCGATCACCGCGACCGCGGCACGGACGGCCTGCTCGGCGTCGGCCCCGTCGACGTGCACGGCGACGATGTCTCCGTGCGGGACGGCACCCGCGACTTTGACCACGGCGTCGTCCAGATCGGGCCGCGGCGACGCCTCCGCCTCGGCGACCACGACCACCCGGCGCACCGGCAGGTCCGAGGAGTCGACTGCCAGCAGACGCAGCGACGCGCGCGCCGCCTCGCGAAGCGCCACCTCGGAGAGCTCCTCGTCGTCGCCCGCCACATACGCCTCCCGCAGCGCTGGGGTGAGCGCGAATCCGGTCCCACCGACCGGTTCGAAGGGGCTGCCGGGCTCTGCGACCAGTTTCTCGATCATCGCGAGGGTGGCCGGGAGGTACACACGCATGAAGTCTCTTTCCTGGGTTGAGAACTGTCAGTGGTCGCGGCCGAACGACTGGCCGCCCGCGAGCAGTTCGTCGAGCGACTCGGTCACGTACTGGGACATCGCGGGCAGATCGACGACCACCGCACGGTCGGCGATGAACGAGAACTGGACCTGATTGGCGTACTCGTTGACGCTGATTCCCAGGGCACGCTGCGCGGCGAGCGTCGGGATGGTGAAGATTCCGGTGATCGGCATGCCGCCGACGAATTTGCGGCCGATCCGCCGAGCGCTCATCGAGATCGGGACGTTGTACGAACGCTGGAACAGACCGGCGAAGGCGCGCGTGGAGAAGTCCGCGAACGGAACCAGCCCGATCTCGGGCAGCAGCGGCCGCAGCCCGCGCGTCATCCGGCGGGTGGACTGCGAGTATCGGTCCGCCAGACCCGCCACCTGCATCAGACGCACCGCGGGCGCGTCCTCGCCAACCGGGAGGTCGGTCACGAACTCGGTGCCCCCGACCACGATCCAGGTCCCCGTCGGCTCACCTTCGACGGTCTCCGGGTCGCGTGCGGCGAGCGGCATGGTCGCGCGCATGGTCTCGCCGTGGCCGACCGAGTCCTTGACCGAGAGCGACCAGCGGCGGAGCACTCCGGTCAGGATCGCGAGGACGACGTCGTTGAACGAGCACTCGAATCGCCGCGCGACGGCTTCGAGGTCTCGGCGGGAGACCGAGGAGAACGCGAACAGCCGGGACGAGGTGGTGACGGTGTTCAGCGGGCTGTCGGGGGCGGAGTTGACCATCTGGCTGACCGCGTCGCTGACGAAACGAACGGACTTGTCCGCCACCGACCACAGATCCGCGACGGGTCCGTTGCCACGCAGCACCGAGTCGACCACCTCACCCGGCCGCGCCATGGCCTCGGCCAGGGCGCCGACGGTCAGCGAGGCCGCTCCCGGGGGATGTCCGGGCATCCACAGGTCTTCGGCCATCGGCTCGGCGTCGGCGACGTCGTCGCAGATCACTTCACTCAGTTCTGGGTTGTCGGCGCCGCCGAGCAGGCAGCGGTGGGTCTTGGTGAGGATCACCGCGCGACCGCGGCTCAGACCTTCGATGAGGTACATCTCCCACAGTGGCCGCGTTCGGTCGAGGGGCCGCGACATCAGCCGCGACACGAGTTCCTGGAGCTGGTCGGCGCTCCCCGGCTGCGGCAGCGCCGACAGCCGGATGTGGTAGTTGATGTCGAACTCGCGGTCGTCGACCCACACCGGACGACCGAGGCCGAGCGTCACCTCGGTGACGACCTGCCGGTACCGCGGAGCGAGCTGCAGACGGTTCTCCACGAGCGACACCAGCGAGTGGTAGTCGACGGTGGTGGCGTCGCCCTTCGGCAGCTTGCTCGGGTCGAGGATCAGGACGGCGCCGAGATGCGCCGTGGTCCCGGACCCGTCCAGGAAGTAGAACATCGCCTCGTCCGGCGACAGCCGATTCACCATGATGCCGTCGAGTTTATGCCGACGCCCGGGCGGCGAGCGCATCATCGCCGGGGTGGGTCTCATACGATCGACAGTTCGACGAGCGTCCACCTGTCCTCGGTCCGGCGCTCACCGCCTTTCGACGGCAGCCGCACGGCGCGGACCTCGAGACGTCCGGCGACCGCCCGGACCCGATCGCCGCGGACGAACGTGCCGAAGTACTCGGCTCGCGCCGGTGCCCCGAGCTGAACGTGAACGCGCAGCAGCCGCGCGGCGTCGGTGTCGGCCGCGGTGTTGCCCGAGTTCGGCGGTCGGCGCCGGAGCAGCGCCCGGACCTGCGCGAACACGTCTTCGGTGACAGTCCGGAGCAGATGATCGACGGGCCTGCGCCCGTCGAGGACTTCCAGGACGTGCTGCAGCGACCGGATGGTCGCGGCCCGCGCCGCGGCCGCCTCCCGCGGCGGCCCCGCACCCCCGCGGTCCCCGTCGCCTGCGACCCGCTGCGCGAGCCGCCCCTCCCCGAGCGTCTTCACGGTCATACCCTTCGGACGCACCGCCGAACCGTTCGGTTCCCAGACACGCCGAATAACCACAAACTTCACAGCGATTCGACGAAGCACCGCGCACAACCAGACCGGACTCGTGAACGGTGGTGGCGGGGCGGGCGTGGGGAGATGTCGACGAGCCCTCCGCAGCGACGAGCCCCAAGGGGCGAGGAGCGAGGACTGCCGAGACGACATCTCCCCGCGCCCGCCCCGCCACCATCACAAAAGCGAAAGCCCGGGCTCGAGGAGAACTCGAACCCGGTCTGACGACGAACCGCTACCGCTTCTTCTTCCGCGACTTGGCCGGCTTGTTCGACGGCTTGGCGCCGGATCGGGCCGCGGCACGACGGTCGCGGCGGCTGCCGAGCACCTCGGTCGGGGTGCCGGACGCATGCTCCTCGACCTCGGAGAGGACGGCGGCGTCGCCGCTCTCCGTCGGACCGCTGTAGGTCATCGGCGCCGCCTCCTGCGCCTCGGAGTCCCCGCCGAACGCCGCACCCGCGAGCATGTCGCTCACGGATGTGCCGAGCGCCGGAGCGGGCGCCTGCGTCTCGACCTGTGCGTTGAAGATGTAGGTGACGGCCTCTTCCTTCATGGCCTCGAGCATGCGCTGGAACATGTCGTATCCCTCGCGCTGGTATTCGACCACGGGATCGCGCTGTGCCACCGACCGGAGGTGGATGCCCTCCCGGAGGTAGTCCATCTCGTAGAGGTGGTCGCGCCACTTGCGGTCCATCACGGTGAGCAGGATCGACCGTTCCAGCTGGCGCATCGCGCCGTCTCCGGCCATCTCGGTGAGCTCGGCTTCGCGGCGGTCGTACGCGTCGAGCGCGTCGCCGACGAGTACTTCGCGCAGTTCGGCGCGCGAGATGTCGTCGCGTTCGCCGTACTCGTTCTCGCCGACGACCTTCTTACCGTCGAGGGAGATCGGATACAGCTTGCCGAGCGCCTCCCACAGCTTGTCGATGTCCCAGTCCTCGGCGTATCCGAGTTCGGTGGCGGCGTCGGCGTAGGCGCCGACGACGTCGCTGACCATCTCGCGGACCTGCTCCTTGTGATCCTCGCCTTCGAGGATCTCGCGGCGCTCGCCGTAGATGACCTTGCGCTGCTCGTTCATCACCTCGTCGTATTTGAGGACGTTCTTGCGGATCTCGAAGTTCTGCTCTTCGACCTGCGTCTGAGCGCTGCGGATGGCGCGCGTGACCATCTTGGCGTCGATCGGCACGTCGTCGGGCAGGTTGAGGCGCGCCATGATCGTCTCGAGCGCCGCACCGTTGAACCGCCGCATCAACTCGTCGCCGAGTGAGAGGTAGAAGCGGGACTCGCCCGGGTCGCCCTGACGGCCGGAGCGGCCACGCAGCTGGTTGTCGATACGCCGGGACTCGTGGCGCTCGGTGCCGAGCACGTAGAGGCCGCCCGCTTCGCGGACGTCGTCGGCCTCGGACGCCGCGTCCTGGCGTGCCAGGTCGATGGCCTCGGGCCAGGCGGCCTCGTACTCGTCGGGCGTGTTGACCGGATCGAGCCCGGCCTTGCGCAGACGCGTGTCGGCGATGACGTCGGGGTTGCCGCCGAGCACGACGTCGGTGCCACGACCGGCCATGTTGGTCGCGACGGTGACCGCGCCGAGCCGACCGGCCTCGGCGACGATCTGGGCTTCCTGCTCGTGGAACTTCGCGTTCAGAACGGTGTGCTTGATCTCGCGCTCGGAGAGCAGATGCGACAGGTACTCCGACCGCTCGACGCTGGTGGTGCCGATGAGCACCGGCTGCCCCGCGGCGTTGCGCTCGGCGATGTCGTCGACGACCGCGTGGAACTTGGCCTCTTCGGTCTTGTAGATCAGGTCGGTCTGGTCCTTGCGGATCAGTGGCCGGTTGGTCGGGATCGGCACCACGCCCAGCTTGTAGATCTGCTGGAACTCGGCGGCCTCGGTCTCGGCCGTACCGGTCATGCCCGCGAGCTTGTCGTACAGGCGGAAGTAGTTCTGCAGCGTGATGGTGGCGAGAGTCTGATTCTCCGCCTTGATCTCGACGCCCTCCTTCGCCTCGATCGCCTGGTGCAGACCTTCGTTGAAGCGGCGACCGTCGAGCACACGACCGGTGAACTCGTCGACGATCATCACCTCGCCCTTGCGGACGATGTAGTCCTTGTCCTTGTGGAACAGCTCCTTGACCTTGATCGCATTGTTCAAGTAGCCGACGAGCTGCGAGTTCTCCGGCTCGTACAGGTTGTCGATGCCGAGCCGGTCTTCGACGAATGCGACACCGGCCTCATGGACGCCGACGGTCTTCTTCTTGATGTCGATCTCGTAGTGGACGTCCTTGTCCAGCAGCGGCGCGATGCGCGCGAACTCGGAGTACCACTTGCTCGAGGAATCGGCGGGACCGGAGATGATGAGCGGAGTGCGGGCCTCGTCGACGAGGATCGAGTCGACCTCGTCCACGATCGCGTAGGCGTGCTCCCGCTGCACCAGATCCTCGAGGGTGTGCGCCATGTTGTCGCGCAGGTAGTCGAAGCCGAACTCGTTGTTGGTGCCGTAGGTGATGTCGGCGGCGTACGCCTCGCGCCGCTGGTCCGGCGACATGCCGGTGAGGATGACCGCGGTCTCGAGTCCGAGGAAGCGGTGCACGCGACCCATCCACTCGGCGTCGCGCTTGGCGAGGTAGTCGTTCACGGTGACGACGTGGACGCCCCTGCCGTCGAGCGCGTTCAGATACGCCGGGAGCACACACGTCAGGGTCTTGCCCTCACCGGTCTTCATCTCGGCGATATTGCCGAAGTGCAGAGCCGCACCGCCCATGATCTGGACGTGGAAGTGCTTCTGATCGAGCACTCGCCAGGCCGCCTCGCGGGCGACGGCGAACGCCTCGAGCAGCAGATCGTCGAGCGTCTCGTCGCCTTCGAGGCGCTCGCGGAACTCGACGGTCTTCGCCCGCAGTTCGTCGTCGGAGAGCGCTTCCATCTCATCGGAGAGCGCTTCGACGCTCGTCGCGATGGCGTCCAGGCGCTTGACCATGCGTCCTTCGCCCAGTCTGAGCAGCTTGTTGAGCACCGGCAATCCTCTAGGTTCGCGTGTCTGTTCACCCGTCCTGCCGTGTCGAAGAGCGACTCGGCGGACAGACCTCGTTCCATGGTACGGGGCGCGTTGCGGCCGCGTCCCACACAGGCACTCTCGACAGCCCGATTCGGCCGCGCCGACGATCCTGCGAACGCGACGCGGCCGTCGCCCGATCGGGCGGCGGCCGCATACGTGGGATGGAAGTTCAGGCGAGCCTGATGACGCCGTAGTCGAAGGCGTGGCGGCGGTAGACCACCGACGGCTTATCGGTCTCGCAGTCGTGGAACAGGTAGAAATCGTGACCGACGAGTTCCATCTCGTACAGTGCCTCGTCGACCGACATCGGCGACGAGGTGTGGTCCTTCACGCGGACCACCTGTCCCGGCTGGTGGTCGTCGACGCTGTCCTCGAACGGGTCGGCAGGCGCGGCGGGTTCGTCCGGCAGCAGGTGCGGCGCGTCGGCCGCGGCCTCGGCGAGCGAGGTCGGACGGTGCATGCCGTCCTTGCGGATCCGCTTACGGCTCTTGGCACGCCGGAGTCGCTTGTGCAGTTTGTCGAAGGCGAGCTCGCAAGCCGCGTAGAAGTTCTCGCCTGCGGCCTGCGCTCGTACCACCGGGCCGCGTCCGCGAGCGGTGATCTCCACGATCTCGGCACTCTTGGCCTGCCGCGGATTCGGTTCGTGGTACAGCACGACTTCGAAGCGGAAGATCGTGGTGTCGAAGTGCTCGAGCTTGGCGAGCTTGCTGCTCATGTACACGCGGAAGTGGTCCGGGATCTCAACATTCCGGCCACTCATGGTGAGTTCTGCCTTGAGCTCGCCGGCATCCGACGTGTCGATGCTGGCCGGCAGTTGGAAAGCGGCTGTGAGGTCAAGGCGTTCGACGGGTGCAGCTTTCGACTCTCGCTGGCCCTTGCGATGAACGACCGTCATTTCGACATCCTCCTCAGGTTGCGCTCGTCCGGATGTCAAGTCCGGACCGAGGTACCAATTCGCTTGTCGCACAATCACGTTCGATTAGGTGATTCAGTGCGAAGGACAGTGACCCGCTGACGATGAAGCGGAGGATCCACCGAGCGCAGGCAAAGCATCGGCGCGGTGGAAAAGGCTTGGTCACCTCCCGGCACTCGATGTTCATCACTGCCACTTCCGAAGGTATCCGCAAACTCGCCGGGCGGCCACGTTTTGCTCATCATGCACCCGCCAGGACGACGACCGCGGCCACTCGAGCCCCGGCGGACCGAAGGCGTCTCACCGCATGCGTCGCCGTCGCCCCGGTGGTCAGGACGTCGTCGACGAGCACCGCAGGCACCGCGGTCTCGCCGCGTCCGCGCATCGCGGCGGGCAGCGGCCGATTCAGTCGCACGGCTCCGGTCAGATTCGTGTTCCGCGCACCGGCGGTCAAGCCCGCGGAGTCCCGGACCCACGCGGCGGTGACCAGCATCGGCGTCACCCGGACACCGGGCCCCAAGACGACCGCCGCCTCCCCGGCCACCGCGGTGACCGTGTCGCCGCCCCGCGCACGTGCCGCGAGGGCCCGCGTCGGTGCAGGCACCAGCGCCAAGCGCGACGTCTGGGGCAGGTCGCCCCATCGGGCGATGGCGACCAGTCCGTCCGCGAGAAGCCGCCCCAGCACCGGCGCCAGATCCCGGCGGCGATGCTCTTTCAGGTTCACCACCGCGGACGCCATCGGCCCGCCATAGCGAGCGAGCGCCCACACCGGGACCCCGGGATCGATGCGCGGGCTCAGCAACCGCGGCACATCGCTGAGCCGCCGCGCACAGCCTTCGCACCACGCGGTTCCCGGCCGCCCGCATCCGCCGCACAGTTCCGGAACGACGAGGTCTGCGATCGCCGACAAGGCCGCGCGGGCGATGCCTCGATCCCCCGCCATGCTCGACGATTGTCCGCCGCCTCCGACCGCATGTCACCGGGGCGGTCCACAGCCCGCGGCGTCAGCTTCCCGGGATCACCGGCCTGGTGCCCGGCCCGGCGTCGGGGCCCACTGCCGTCCAGTACTGGTCCGGGCGGGTCTGGCCGGTGCCGATCTGCTGCACGCCGCGGTTGTCCGCGACGTAGACGGTGGTCGGTGACGCCGCGATGTCGACCACCGGCGGCTTGAGATTCCCGCTGACGAGCTCTCCCGGCTGGGTGCCGACGATCGAGGCGGTCCACACCGGGGTGTCGTCGCCGGACACCGCGATGTACATCGTCTTCGTCGAGGACCAGGCCACCGCGACCCCCGGGCCCCCGATATCAGGAGCCAGCGGATACACGCCGGTGAGCGACGGCACGCCTCGGTCGTTGACGGAGACGACGGCCAGCAGCACCTTGCCGCCGACCACCAGCGCCACCCGGACGCCGTCGGGAGAGATCTGCATGTCGGTGATCGGGCCCGGAGCCGCGGCCGTCACCTCGCTCGCGTCGATCGGTTCGACGCTGCCCGGGAGGCCGCCGTCGGCGGCGACCCAGCGGACCGGCCTGCCGTCGATCACCGTGTACCCGGTGGCCGCGTCCGGGGCGAACGAGGGCGTGGTGATCGTGGCGCCCGAAGCCACCTCCGCCGGATCGCCGCCGTACGGTCCCACGAGCAGCGTCCGTCGCCCGCCTCGATTCGCCACCGCTGCGCTCCGGGTGAGATCTGCGGAGATCGCGGCCGACTCCAGATCGTGGCTGGATCCCAGCGGGCCGTCGACCGGGACCGCGCGATTGCCCGTCAGCCGCGCCAGGCCACCGTCACGCACCAGATGTACGGGATCGGCCGCGCGCTTGACCGGCTCGGGTTCGAACGAGCTGACGTCGGCCGGCCGCCACCCCTCATCGCGTCCCTGCACCAGCGGTGCGCCGTCGGCGGTGATCCGATACGTTCCGGTGATCCCGGCGTAGTCGAGGGTCCAGACGATCTGCGCGGCCAGCACCGTCCGATCCTTCTGGTCGGTGTCGGCGACGTTGCCGAGCGGGACGGTCACCGTGTCGCCGACGACCGTGACCGGCCCGGACAGGGCGACGCCCCGCGCGGCGCCCTCGCCCACCGCCCCCTCGAGCTGGGGCGTCGGCCCCGCGAGCAGACGGTTGACCAGGACCGAGCCGTCGGGCTCGGAGCCGAAGAACCAGCGCGGATCGGCGATCAGCCGGGTCAGCGTGCGGTCCGGATAGAACAGGTCGGCCTGTCGGTACGCGGTGAGGAACTGGGAGGCGTCGGTGATCGACCCGGCGGGGACGTCGCCACTGACCTTCCACTCGCCGTCGACCCGCTCCAGCGACAGTGCGATCACCTCCGACCCGCTGGTCGGCCGCAGGGTTCCGGCGGGTGTCAGGGCGCCGGTCTTCTCGCCGGTGATCCGCAACCGGACGGCGTCGCTGGTGCGCTCGTCGATGATCACTCCGACGTCTCGTATCACCGTCATGTCGCCCTGGTCGTCCCAGCGCTGACTGGCGTCCGGAGTCAGGAACTTGCGCGCCGCCCGATGTCCGGCGGTCGGGTCCGACATCGACTTCACGAAGTTGCGCGCAACGGTCTCGGGGTCGTCGCCCTTCTTCGGCGACGGCACGATGTTCGTCGGACGCTTGCGGTCGAACGCCTGGATGGGCTGCGGCGACGACGAATCCGGGATGTCGACGCAACCGGTCAGCACCAGCGCGCCCGCGAGCAGCATGGACAGGAGCACGACGACGCGTCTCATCGACCACCCTCTCCGATCGGTTTCAGCGGCAATGGGCTGCCCAGCAGTTTGTGCCCACGCACCAGCGGCAGGGTGAGACGGAAGCACGAGCCCTCACCGGGAGCGCCCCACGCCTCGAGCCGACCCTGATGCAGGCGGGCGTCCTCGATGCTGATCGCCAGACCGAGCCCGGTTCCGCCCGAGCGTCGCACGCGCGACGGATCCGATCGCCAGAACCGATTGAATACGAGCTTCTCCTCTCCGGGACGCAGACCGATGCCCTGGTCCCGCACGGTGATGGCGACCGCGTCGCCGTCGGACCGCATCGTGAGCGTCACCGGCCGGTGCTCACCGTGGTCGATCGCGTTCGCGAGCAGATTCCGCAGAATCCGCTCCACCCGCCGGGGGTCGATCTCCGCCAGCACCGGCTCGGCCGGCATGTCGACGATCAGATCGCTGCCGCTCTCGGCCGCGAGATGGGCGACCGTCGAGACGGCCGCGTCGATCGGGACCGCGATGTCCAGTCGTTCGGCGGCGAGTTCGGCCATTCCCGCGTCGTGCCGCGAGATCTCCAGCAGCTCGGTCAGGAGCGTCTCGAACCGGTTCAGCTCCTTGTCGAGCAGTTCCACCGATCGTCGCTGGACGGGGTCGAGGTCCTCGCGGCCGTCGTAGAGCAGGTCCGCGGCCATCCGAACGGTCGTGAGCGGTGTGCGCAGCTCATGGCTGACGTCCGAGGTGAACTGCCGCTGCAGTCCGCCGAACTCCTCCAGGTGGTTGATCTGCCTGGACAGGCTCTCCGCCATGTCGTTGAACGAGACCGCGAGCCGCGCGAACTCGTCCTCGCCCTGGACCGGCATCCGCTCGGACAGCCGCCCGTCCGCGAACCGCACGGCTGTTCGCGACGCCGCCCGCAATGGGCCCATCACCTGCCGAGTCACCAGCCAGGCGATCGCCGCGAGCAGGCCGAGCAGCACGATGCCGCCGGTCAGGAGGGTCCCGCGGACCAGCGAGACGGTGTTCTGCTCGCTGCCCAAGGGGAACACCAGATACAGTTCCAGACCCTGGATCGGACTCTCCACGGGCGACCCGATGACGAGGGCGGGCACGGTGTCGCCGCCATGCTCGATCGAGGTGTACTGAAACGCGACCTGGCCGCCCGCCACCATCTTCCGCAGGGACGCAGGCACGTCACGCACCGGTCCCACGGCGACCTCCTGCTCGCCCGCGGATTCGGCGGGCACCACCAGGACCGAGTCGAACGATCCGGCGACCGATGCGCTCTGCGTGGTCTCGGTGTCCTGATCGGTGAGCAGCGAACGGGCGCGCGCCAGGCGGTTCTGCACCGCGGTGTTCGACTCGGCGCTGCTCAGCACCCGTTCGACCACCGCGCGCATCCGCGCGATCTCGTCGGTCGCCACCTCTTCCTTGGCGTCCAGGAGCCGACCGGTGATCTGACTGATCAACACGAAACCGAGGATCAGCAACACCACGAACGACAGGACCAGCGTCGAGACGATGACCCGGGTCTGCACCGAGCGGCGCCACAGTTGACCGGCCGTGTGCCCGACGGTCGTGGCGGCACGCCGGAGCAGAGCGATGAGACGATCGAGCGGCCCTCGGTGGATCCGACGGCCTCCGATCACGGCGGACCGGCCTTGTAACCGACCCCTCTCACAGTGAGCACGATCTCCGGATTCTCCGGGTCGATCTCGACTTTGGCGCGCAACCTCTGCACGTGAACGTTCACCAGCCGGGTGTCGGCCGGGTGACGGTATCCCCACACCTGTTCGAGCAGCACGTCACGCGTGAACACCTGGCGCGGCTTACGCGCCAGCGCGACAAGCAGGTCGAACTCCAACGGCGTGAGCGAGATCGGCACGCCGTCGCGCGTCACCTTGTGCGCGGGAACGTCGATCTCCACCGGGCCGATCGCCAGGAGCTCCGCGGGATCGTCCTCGGTGCGGCGAAGCCGCGCCCGGATCCGTGCGACGAGTTCCTTGGGTTTGAAGGGCTTCACCATGTAGTCGTCGGCGCCGGACTCGAGCCCCAACACCACGTCCACGGTGTCGGACTTGGCGGTCAGCATCACGATGGGCACGCCCGAATCCGAGCGGAGGACCCGGCAGACGTCGATGCCGTTCATCCCCGGCAGCATCAGATCGAGTAGGACGAGGTCGGGCCGGACTTCGCGGACGGCGGTCAGGGCCTGCGTGCCGTCGCCGACGACGAAGGGCTCGAAGCCTTCGTTCTTGAGGACGATCGTCAGCATCTCGGCGAGCGCGGCGTCGTCGTCAACGACCAGGATGCGAGGCTTCATGCCTGTCATCGTGTCATCTTCGTCGCCGATCCTGCGGTGCGACACGCCTTGGCCCGCAGGTCCGGGCGGTTCCGGCGCGCCTGGACCGCAACTACGGCAGCACTGCCTACACTGTGCGGCGTGGGCATTCTGGTAGCTGTCGAAGGGCTCGACGGTGCAGGCAAACGCACCATCGTCGGACGCATCGAAGCGGCCGCGACCGACCGAGGCGCATCGGTCTCCACGCTGGCGTTCCCTCGCTACGGGGAGTCGATCACCGCAGACCTGGCCTCCGAGGCACTGCACGGACGGCACGGCGATCTGCGCGAAAGCGTGTACGCGATGGCGTTGCTCTTCGCGCTCGACCGCGCCGCCGCGCGCAGACAGCTGCGCGAGGCGCTCACCGCGCACGACCTGGTGATCTGCGATCGGTACTGCGCGTCCAATGCGGCCTACAGCGCGGCCCGGCTCGGAGGCGGCGCCGATTCCGAGGTGGTCGAGTGGGTCGCCGATCTGGAGTTCGGCCGGTTCCAGCTACCCGTCCCCGACCATCAGCTGCTTCTCGGCGTGCCGCCCGACGTCGCGATGAGCCGAGCGAACGGTCGTGCCGAGACCGATGCCGACCGACCCGTCGACTCCTACGAGCGCGACGCCGAACTCCAGCACGCGGTGTACCGCGTGTACGGCGAGTTCGTCGAATCGCACTGGATGTCGTCGTGGTCGTGGGCCGACGGCGACGACGCCGTCGCGGCGGTGCTGGCTCAGCTGTAGTCGTACCCGGGCGCAGAAGTCCTCTTACCGGGGCCCGGGTCTCGATACGCGACGCCCCATAGACGAACGAAGTGCGTGACGAGATCAAGGCTGTCGTTCAGTGTCACCTGGTGGCACCGAACGACAGCCTTAGACCTCCCGCACGCCGTATCGATGGGCTCGACAACCCCAGTGGCGTGACGGCGGAGAACAGGACCTCCCCAACCGACCTCCGAGGTCAGTAGCGGTAGTGCTCCGGCTTGTACGGGCCTTCGACGTCCACGCCGATGTACTCGGCCTGATCCTTCGTCAGCTTGGTCAGGCTGCCGCCGAGGGCCTCGACGTGAATCCGCGCGACCTTCTCATCGAGGTGCTTCGGCAGGCGGTACACCTCGTTGTCGTACTCGTCGGCCTTGGTCCACAGCTCGATCTGCGCGATGACCTGGTTCGCGAAGCTGTTGCTCATCACGAACGACGGGTGGCCGGTGGCGTTGCCGAGGTTCAGCAGACGTCCCTCCGACAGGACGATGATGCTGTGGCCGTCGGGGAACACCCACTGGTCCACCTGCGGCTTGATGTTGATGCGGGTCATGCCTTCGGCCGACTCCAGGCCGGCCATGTCGATCTCGTTGTCGAAGTGACCGATGTTGCCGAGCACAGCCTGGTTCTTCATCTTCTTCATGTGGTCGAAGGAGATGATGCCGAGGTTGCCGGTGGCGGTGATGACGATGTCCGCGTTCTCGATGGCCTCGTCGACGGTGACCACGTCGTAGCCGTCCATCAACGCCTGCAGCGCATTGATCGGGTCGATCTCGGTGACCTGAACGCGCGCGCCCTGGCCGGCGAGCGACTCGGCGCAACCCTTGCCCACGTCGCCGTAACCGCAGACCAGCACCTTCTTGCCGCCGATGAGGACGTCGGTACCGCGGTTGATGCCGTCGACGAGCGAATGACGGGTGCCGTACTTGTTGTCGAACTTGCTCTTGGTGACCGAGTCGTTGACGTTGATCGCCGGGAAGTCGAGCTCACCGGCCGCGGCGAACTGGTACAGCCGCAGAACGCCGGTGGTGGTCTCCTCGGTGACTCCCTGAACCGACTCCGCGATCGCCGACCACTTGCCGGAGTCGGCGGCCAGCGAGCGGCGAAGCAGTTCGAGGAAGACCTTGTACTCGGCGGGGTGGCTGTCGTCAGCGGGCGGGACCACGCCGGCCTTCTCGAACTCGGCGCCGCGCAGGACCAGCATGGTCGCGTCGCCGCCGTCGTCGAGGATCATGTTCGCGGGCTCACCCGGCCAGGTCAGCATCTGCTCGGCCGCCCACCAGTACTCCTCGAGCGTCTCGCCCTTCCACGCGAAGACCGGAACGCCCTTGGGCTCTTCGACGGTGCCGTACGGGCCGACGACGACGGCCGCGGCCGCGTGGTCCTGCGTCGAGAAGATGTTGCACGACGCCCAGCGGACGTCGGCGCCCAGGTCGACGAGGGTCTCGATGAGGACGGCGGTCTGCACCGTCATGTGCAGCGACCCCGAGATACGCGCGCCCTTGAGGGGCTTGACGTCGGCGTACTCGCGGCGCAGCTCCATCAGGCCGGGCATCTCGTGCTCGGCCAGGCGAATCTCCTTGCGGCCGTAGTCGGCCTCGGAGAGGTCGGCGACCTTGAACTCGACGCCGTTGCGGGTTTCGGTGGTCAGAGCGCTGGAAGGCGCGGTCATCTGGTGCCTCTCGATTGACATGTGGATCGTGAACGACGGTACCGGCCGCCGTTTCGGCGACCGGTACCAGTCCTAGGTCCTTCTACGCTATCGCGATCACGTCGAACTGGTCGGACCGCTGTCCGATCCGGTGCCGGATCCCGGGGTCAGGTCGTCGTACGACGGCAGTTCCTTCCGCTCGCGCATGCCGAGCACCGAGTGCTTGGCGCCGTAGGTCAGGTAGACCACGATGCCGATCATCATCCAGATCACGAACCGGATCCAGGTCTCGATCGACAGGTTGATCATCAGCCAGAAGCAGGCGATGACCGCCAGGATCGGGACCAGCGGGACGAACGGCACGGTGAAACCGCGCTTGAGATCCGGACGCGTTCGGCGCAGCACCACGACGCCGACGCAGACGAGGACGAATGCGAACAGGGTGCCGATGTTGACCATCTCTTCGAGCGTGCCCATCGGGAAGAAGAAGGCGAGCGCCGCCGAGACGACGCCGACGATCAGCGTGATGCGGACCGGCGTACCGCGGTTGCCCGTCTTGGCCAGGCCGCGCGGCAGCAGGCCGTCGCGCGCCATGGCGAAACCGACGCGCGTCTGGCCGAGCAGCATGACCATCACGACCGTCGTCAGTCCGGCGAGAGCGCCGATGTTGATCGCCCATTGCGCCCACGTGATGCCGTGTGCCTCGAACGCTGTCGCGAGCGTCGACGATTCGACCGTCCCGTCGGGCAGGGTCTTGTCGGCGAGGTCGGTGTACGGCACCATGCCGGTCAGGACCAGCGAGACGCCCACGTACAGGATCGTCACGATGACGAGCGAGCCGAGAATGCCGCGCGGCAGCGACTTCTGGGGATCCTTCGTCTCCTCAGCGGTGGTCGCGACGACGTCGAAGCCGATGAAGGCGAAGAACACGAGCGATGCCGCGGCGAGGAGTCCATACCAGCCGTACTGACTGCCGGTGGCGCCGGTGATCCACGAGAACAGCGTCTGATGGATGCCGCTTTCGCCGGTCTCGTTCGGTTGCGCGGGCGGGATGTACGGCGAGTAGTTCTTACCGGTGATGTAGAAGGCGCCGACGATGATGACGAGGAGCACCACCGCGACCTTGACGGCGGTGATGATGACCGAGACCCGCGACGACAACTTGGTGCCGAGGATGAGGAGCGTGGTGAGCACGGCGATGAGCAGTGCCGCACCCCAGTCGTAGCTGTGCCCGCCGACGACGAAGACGTTGTTACCGGCGCCGATGACGTTGCCGAGGTATGACGACCAGCCCTTCGCGACCACCGACGCGGCGAGCGCGAACTCCAGGATGAGGTCCCAGCCGATGATCCAGGCGACGAACTCACCGAACGTCGCATACGAGAACGTGTAGGCCGACCCGGCGACCGGAACCGTCGAGGCGAACTCGGCGTAGCAGAGCGCCGCCAGTCCGCAGGCGATGGCGGCGAGGACGAACGCCAGCGACACCGAGGGCCCGGCGACGTTGCCCGCCGTTCGCGCGGTGAGGGTGAAGATGCCTGCACCGACGACCACGGCGACGCCGAAGACGGTGAGGTCCCAGGCGGTCAGGTCCTTCTTCAGCTTGGTCTCGGGCTCGTCGGTGTCGGCCATCGATTGCTCGACCGACTTCACACGACCGAAGAAATTGGTCACGTACGTGCTCCTTGCTCATTCGCGGGATTTCCGCTGCGGGATGAACGGTCGGGACGGCGTCTGCGCTAGGTGTTGCGCGTACTCGTCGAACAGCGTTGTGGCCTCGCCCGAGCCGACCCCATAAGTGTGATCCCTTCCACATTCATTGCGGTTTCAGAGGCTAGCGCATGAGTGGGCTTCATCAGGTCGCATCCGGATCAGGAGTTGGTCACGAACCGCCCTCGCCGCGATCGATGTCGGGTTCGAGGTAGATCACGCGCGCCTGCGGCACCACCGCGCGGATCCGCGCCTCGGCACCGTCGATGGCCGTGGCGATCTCGACCGCACCCAGCCCGGGCGCGATCGCGATCTTCGCCGCGACGAGGAGTTCCTCCGGACCGAGGTACTGCGTCTTCATGTGGATGACCCGATCGACGTCCTGTCCCGGGATCGCCGCGCGCAGCGCCTGCTCCTCGGCGTCGGTGGCGCCCTCGCCGATCAACAGGCTCTTCATCTCGATGATCAACACGATGGCGATGAGTCCGAGCAGGACGCCGATGGACAGTGTTCCGATGCCGTCCCAGACCGCGTTGCCGGTGATCATCGTCAGCCCGACGCCGGCGAGCGCGAGCACCAGGCCGATGAGGGCCCCCGAGTCCTCGAGCAGCACCACGGGCAGCTCGGGGTTGCGCGAGGTGCGGATGAACTGCCACCACGAGGAGTCTCCGCGGAGAACTCGCGACTCCTTCTGCGCGGTGTGGAAGCTGTAACCCTCCAAGCAGATCGCGACGAGCAGGATCACCACCGCCACCATCGGCGAATCGAGTCCGTGATCGCCCGCGTGCCGGATCTTCTCCACGCCTTCGTACAGCGCGAACATCGAACCGAGGGTGAAGATCACCAGCGCGACGATGAAGGAGTAGAAGTACCGGCTCCGTCCGTAGCCGAACGGGTGGAGCTTGTCGGCCTCCCGCGAGGCGCTGCGCTGACCGAACAGCAGCAGCCCCTGATTCGAGGTGTCGGCGACGGAGTGGACGCCTTCGGCGAGCATCGACGACGAACCGGTGATCGCGAAGCCGACGAACTTGGCGACCGCGATCCCGGCGTTGGCGGCGAGGGCGGCGACGATGGCGCGCGTCGACCCTTCTGCGGACATGAGTTGCCTCTCGTGAAACTGATGCGGCCGAGCGGCCGCGAATGAAAAGACTAGTCGGCGCCGCTGCAGCGATCCGTGACGTGTGGCACAGCGGTGCGTCTCCGGAATTAAACGGACCATGGTCCGGTTATGCTTGCTGAAAGCCGCGCGAGCGGATCTACCACCGAGGAGCCTTCGATGCAGTTCGGAATCTTCAGCGTCGGCGACGTCACCACCGACCCGATCACCGGCGACACCATCAGTGAGCACGACCGGATTCAGGCGATGACGGCGATCGCACTGAAGGCCGAGGAGGTGGGCCTGGACGTCTTCGCGACCGGCGAGCACCACAACCCGCCCTTCGTGCCGAGCTCGCCGACCACCATGCTCGGCTGGATCGCCGCACGGACCGAGAAGCTCCGGCTGACCACCGCGACAACGCTGATCACCACCAACGATCCGGTCAAGATCGCCGAGGACTTCGCGATGCTCCAGCATCTGTCCGGCGGTCGCACCGACGTCACACTCGGTCGCGGCAACACCGGTCCGGTGTACCCGTGGTTCGGCAAGGACATCCGTCAGGGCATTCCGCTGGCGGTGGAGAACTACCACCTGCTCCGCAGGCTGTGGCGTGAGAAGAACATCGACTGGGAGGGCCGCTTCCGCACCCCGCTGCAGGGTTACACCTCCACTCCGGCACCGTTGGACGACACTCCGCCGTTCGTCTGGCACGGCTCCATTCGGTCTCCCGAGATCGCCGAGCAGGCCGCGTTCTACGGCGACGGCTTCTTCCACAACAACATTTTCTGGAACAAGGAGCACACCGAGCAGATGGTGAATCTGTACCGGCAGCGCTACGAGCACTACGGGCACGGTTCGGCCGACCAGGCGATCGTCGGGCTCGGGGGCCAGGTGTTCATGGCCGAGACCGAGGCGGAGGCCAAGCGGCTCTTCCGTCCGTACTTCGACAACGCGCCGGTGTACGGGCACGGGCCGTCGATGGAGGAGTTCACCGACATGACGCCGCTGACCGTCGGCACCCCCGAGATGGTGATCGAGAAGACGCTGTCCTTCGCCGATTACGCGGGCGACTACCAGCGCCAGCTGTTCCTCGTCGACCACGCCGGCCTGCCCCTGCCGCAGGTGCTCGACCAGATCGAGATGCTCGGCCGGGACGTGGTGCCGACGCTGCGCGCCGAGTTCGACCGTCGCCGCCCGGCGCACGTGCCATCCGACCCGCCGACGCACGAATCGCTGGTCGCCGCAGGACCCGAATCGGCGCACCGCCAGGTGACGCCGGCCCAGGCGACGGCCACCGCAGGTGTGAAGGGAGACCGGTGACATGGCACGCCGTCTACTCGTGATCAGCGCCGGCGTCTCGACACCGTCCTCGACTCGACTCCTGGCCGACCAGCTCGCCGACGCCGTGGTCACCGGCGTGACCGCCCGCGGCGAGTCCGTCGACGTGGAAGTGCTCGAGCTCGCGCCGCTGGCTCAGTCGCTCGCCACCACGGTGACGACCGGCGTCGCGCCCGCCGACATCACCGCCGCCCGCGAACAGATCGCGGCCGCCGATGGAATCATCACCGTGACTCCCATCTTCGCGGCCTCGTACAGCGGGCTGTTCAAGATGTTCTTCGACGTTCTCGACCCGGACGCCCTGACTGGGGTCCCGATGTTGATCGCGGCCACCGCCGGTACGCCGCGGCACAGCCTGGTGCTCGACCACGCGGTCCGGCCGCTGATGAGCTACCTCCGCGCGGACACGGTTCCGACGGCGGTCTTCGCTGCCACCGAGGACTTCGGCACCACTGAGTTGGGCGGCCGCGTGCGTCGAGCCGCGGGGGAACTCGCCCAGCGACTGGTCGGTGCCGCGGCGGTATCCGGATTCGGCGGACCCACCGATCTCGACACCGCCCCGCGCCGATCGACCGGCGCCAACGATCTCGGTGAGGTCACCCCGTTCGCGGAGCTGCTCCGCGGACACACCGGCAGCTGATCGACGCACACCGATCCCGGACCCGGTGCACCGCGAACCGCGCGGCGCACCGGGTCCGTTCACGTCTGCGGCCGGTCAGACCGCGAAGGTCTTCCCCACGCGCACGTCCGTCTCCCGCATGTGCGTCGCCGCCTTCGAGACCCCGACACCGAGCGAGTCGAGACGCGCGCGGGCGTCGGCGAAGATCCGGTCCCAATTGCCCTGCGCCTGCTGGTACGACGCCGCGCCACCGGAGTCCCAGTGCGTCGACAGGGCCGAGACCTGCCGCTTGAGCTGTCCCGACAGTTCCTCCAACCGCTGGAACTGCCCTCGGAGGTCGCCCGAAAGCGTCCCGAGACTGGCGAAGTCGTACCTGATGAGTCCACTGGCCATGCTGATCCCCCTATGTCGTCGTTGATGTGTCCATGTCGGCGGAACGCCCGCCGATCGGCAATCCCCCTGCCGCGGTCAGAGCGTGAGATGCCCCGACTGCCCGGTGAGCTGGCCGGCGACCGTCGCGTCCTCGTCGTCGTACCCGCGGAATCCCGTGGTCAGCTTCGATTCGATGTCGTCGAGCGCGCCCTGCAGCTTCGTGGCGATCGAGTGCCAGTCGGTATGCGTGGTCTCGAACGCCGAGGACGCCTTGCCGTCCCATCCGGACTTGCCGCTCACCGCCGACTTCTGAATCTGCCCGATGATGCGCTGCATCTCGTCCACCACTCCCCTGATCGACGCGGCCGACGCCTGTCCTGCCGCGACGTCCAGCTTGAGTCCCTGCATATGACGGTCCCTTCCCTAGTGTTTCCTCCGCGCCGGATCAGGCCGATCCGGCGAGGTTCTCATCGCCGAGCCCCAGCGCGAGCGCGACGTCGAAGTCGATCGACTCCGCTGTCACCGCGCTCAGCCACTCCGGATCGGCCGAGGTGTCCGGCACGACGGCGACCGGCACCGCGGGAACGACCCGGGGTGCTTCGTTCGACGGTCGTGCCGACGCGGGAACCACGGGTGCCTGTGCCTGCGGAACCGCGGACACCGGGTTCGCTGCTGCGACCGGTGTCGCCCGCACCGTATCCGCCGAGGTGGGCATCGCGGCGTTCGTCGTCGGCCGGTCGGCGAGCGGCATCGGCTCGGGCGCCGAGACCGACGGGGTCGCGGCGACCGTGGCAGCGGTCGTCGACGCTCGGGCCGTCGGCGCACTGGGTGCCGATCCGGGTGCGTGCGCCGCGGACGTCGGAGCGCTCGCGGTACCCGTTCGGTCGCAGGCGGCCGGGCACGGGGTGCCGGTCGACCCCGGGACGGGCTTCTCCGGCGGCCCGGTCGGCTCCTCGACCTGCGTGGCACGCGAGCCGTCCAGCCCGGTGCCGCTCAGCAACTTGGTCGCGAGTCCGGTACCCGCTTGGACCAGCGGCAACGCCGACTGGAGCAGCCTGCCCGCGACGCTGAAGAGGTCCCCCTCCGCGCCGGGAACGCCGGTCACCGGCACGAGCTGTCCGTTCGCCGCCATGTGCGTGGTCGGCGCGATGAGCTGGGCGCGGGTCGCCGCCACCACCGCCAGTCCTTCGGCCAGGCCCTCGGCCGCGATTCCCAGTGCGGCGATCTGTCCCGGCGGTGTCGCCAGCGCGGGCCCGGCGGCAGCGAGCAGCCCGGCCGTCTTGACCACGATGCCCTGCAGTTGCGCGGCGCCCGCCGCGACCACGGCGGCCGCAGCCTGCAGGTCCGTCGAGATGCCCGCGCCCTGCGCGGCGAGCAGACCCGACTCGCCTGCGGAACGCGTGGCGGCACTGACGGCTGCCGTGGCCGCCTGGCCGGCCCATCCCCCGTCGAGCGATCGCACCGCACCCAGGATCGTCCCGACGCCGTCGCCGAGCACATCCGCGATTCCCTGATGCGCGACCGCGGGGTCGCCGCCGGCGCCACCGAGCCTGCCGGAGCCGAACGTCTGCAGCAGATCGGTGATCGGCTTGACGAGCATCGTCGGATCCAGAGACGGGAGGGTGGGCAGCGCAGGAAGCGCGTGCGGCAGCTCGATCGACAGCGGCGCGGGGACGGCACCGATCCCGAGCCGGGCCAGCGCGTCCTTCGTGCTGCCCCCGACCACGGCACTCGGGTCCGTCGGGGTCGCGCAGTCGGCCACCGACTCGTCGGCGCCGGCCACCGCCGGATGCCGGGTCACACCGACACGCCGCTCGCCCCGGCGGCATCGCCGCTCGCGAACGAGACCACGCCGGACGCCGCGGCCGCAGCCGTCGCCGCGTGTGCGACGGCCAGCCGGCCGATCGCCTGGAGATGGTTGGCCTGGGCGATCGCGTACGCCGCCGCGAACTCCTGTCCGATCACGCCGAAGACCGCCGTCACCGCCGCGCTCATCGCCGCTGCGTCGAGTCCGCCTATCGCGCCGGTCGCCGTGCCCAGCGCCGCCGAGGTGGCCCCGAATGCTCGCACCGCTTCCGGATGCACCATCACCTGCTCCACGTGTCCCCCTGAGATCGTCGGAATCGAGCTGTCACTGAATTGGACGCACGGCAACCCGGTCCGGTTCCCGCGCCGCGCCGATTTCTGCGATGGGATCGGTGAGAGCGGCGAACTCGCCGCAGAACTCGCGCATGATCTCGGCTCGTTCGGCGAACACGTCCGTGGCCGCACGCACCGCGGCCCCGACGATCTCGTCCGCGAGCCTCGCCGCCTTTCCCGCGCAGGCGCCCGCCGACAACTCGAGATCGATGAGCGCACCGTTTCCGTTCACCACCACGCGGATTCGCCCGTCGTCGCCGACCCCGGTCGCACGCAAGCACTGCAACCGTCCATGGACGTCCTCCAACGCCCCGAGCTGCCGCTGCGCGCGATCGGCGATGGCGTCCATCTCCGGGTTCATCGCCTGCGCCGAGTCGCACTCGCGTCGGCGGCGGCTTCGGCCGCGACCAACTCGTTCCGTGACGGCAGTCCCAACAGCGCCAGGGCATCGTCGGCGACTCCGCGCTCCGCCAGGTCGCCGCGCATCCGCACTCCGGCCGTGGCGCCTGCGAGTCGGCACAGCGCCAGGATCTCCCCGGCGAGTGCCGCAGGCGTCCGGCGCATCGCTCGAGCCGAGATGGTCATGCGCACCGGAAGCCCGGCCGCGGTGCACGTCACCGACACCGCGCCCGACCTCGATGAGACCGACGTCAGACCCGTTGTGCCGCAACCCTGATCCGGTTCTTCGTATTCTGCTGCCATACGACTTGGACGCACCGGAACCGGTTTCGGTTCCATCGATTCGTTCGCGGGCGTGTCGCGGGACGCGGTGCCTACCGTTCCCCGCATGCCCCGCGACCTTCGCGGCGGACCGACTCGAGGAGGACCGCATGAATCCAGACGCCCCGTCGACCGAGACGCCACCGTGGCTCGACGACCGACCGACCACCGGACCGGACATCGATCTGACCGCGATCATCGGCCTCTCGACGCTGAATCCCGCTCCGTGCGAACCGATCCCGCCACGCGGCCCGGCGCCGGCGGCGTTCCCCGTCCCACCGACGCCGTTCGCCGGGCCGCCTCCCATGCCGGGCCCGGTTCGGCCGGCCGTCGATCGGCAGGTGCCGGTGCCTCCAGGCCCGGCGGCCGGTCCCGCTCTCGACCAGGTCGCCCTCCTCCGCAAGGCGCGTCGCGCTCCGGTCCGGGGGTGGCGCCGCGCGGTGCACGCGCTGTCGGCGGGTCTGGTCAATCCCGGCGAGGCACCGTCCGAGATCGAGTACCAGCAACTGCTCGAGCACCTGCGGCGGCCGATCCGGGGCGACCACCGGATCGCGGTCCTGTCACTGAAGGGCGGGGTCGGCAAGACGACGACCACCATCGGGCTCGGCTCGACGTTCGCCTCGCTGCGCGGCGACCGCGTGGTCGCCGTCGACGCCAATCCGGACCTCGGGACACTCGCCCAGCGCGTGCCGCAGCAGACGTCGTCGACCGTCCGGGACCTGCTCGCCGACGGCGCCGTGCACCGATACTCCGACGTGCGGGCGCACACGACGCAGGCCCCGAGCCGGCTGGAGGTGCTCGCCTCCGAGCGAGACCCGGCCGCCGCCGAGGCGTTCAGCGAGCAGGAGTACCGCGGTGTGATCGACATCCTGCAGCGCTTCTACAACATCATCCTGACCGACTGCGGTACCGGGATGAGCCACGTTTAAGCGCTATCTAGTGTCACCCTCTGGTGTTGACGCATAGCGTTAACACCAGGTCAGAGGATGTTTTGGTGCTTGACGGACCGCCGACGACACACGTAATGTCTGTCCCATCGCGTCCGCGACCAAGGCACGAGTACCTGGCTTCATCGACAGTTGACCATGGTGGTGCGCTTGAAAATGGGCACCAGGCCGACCCTGGGAGCTCACGGAGTGATCTACCTCTGTGATCCCAGGAGATTCTCCTCATGTCCAACCATCGGACACCCACTTCCCCGTACACGTTTGCCGAGGCCGCCGCGCTTGAGGGCGTGTCGGAGCGAACCATCACCCGCCGCGTCAAGCGTGGCGACCTCCAGACCATCCGCACCGGCGGACGTGTCCTCATCGAACAGTCGGCCCTAGACCGCTTCCACGACGCCGAGGCAGAGGACGCCGCGGCCATCGAACGCCGCCGCCACATAGCCGCGCTGGTACGCAAGGCCCCGCCGCTCACCGCCGCCCAGGCCGCCCGGATCACCGCCGTCCTCAAGGTCTCAGCATGACCGGCCAACCGTGCTGGATCGGTATTCCAGCCGCCGCCGACATGCTCAATGAGAACCCCAGCGTGTTCCGCCGCCGCATATCCGCGGGCCAGATCGACATGATCCGGGTCAGCACGCGGATCATCCGCGTCCGTATCTCGGACGTGGAGGCTCTCAAGGGGACGCCGCCGCCGGAGCCGCGCCCCAAGTCCTCACCGCGCGACATCGTCGGGTACGGCGGAGCGCATACCCGCGTTCGCGCCGCCAAGGGCAAGGCGTCCGAGTACCCGTGTGTGGACTGCGGTCACCCGGCCGAGGACTGGAGCTACGACCACCAGGACCCGGACGAGCGCTATGGATCGGACGGCGCGCGTGGACGAACTCCCATGCCGTACTCAATGGACCCCGAGCACTACGCGCCGAGGTGCAAGAAGTGTCACTACGCGTTCGATGGGGACCGTCTGGCGGGGCACCGTAGCGGCCGACGCAAGGTCTCAGCATGACCGGCCCCGCGGTCCTGGCCGCCGCCATGCTCCTCGGACTCTCCCTCGGTGTCTGGCTCACCCTCGGCCTCCACGCGCTGGCCGTCCGTCGTCGGCCGTCGCCGGTGTGCGTGCTGGCCTCGGCACCGGCCGACGCCACCGCCGAGCTGGCCCGAGTGTTGGCCGCCGAGGTCCGACCGACACCCAGACGCCACGACGCCCCCGGCGGCCCGTGTCCTGAGACCGCCGAGGGCGCCGATAGTCCCACCAACCCGATTGCCGGAACCACGCCTCGTAGAGGTGTCTCCAGGATACCGGGCCGGAGCGGGTCTCCGGGGTGACGACTCCGCGGCGCGCACCAACCCGAGCACTGTGCACCAACCCGACCAGGTGGACGCGTCAAGGCCCAAGGGCCGCAACCTATTTCACACCGGAGACAACAGTGTCCACACAAGCACTCACCAGCGCCGACCCCGGCGCGATCATCGACCACGACCCCGAGGCCGCCCCGGAACAGTCCGGGAGCGCCCCGGTAACCGATCACACCCCGTATGGGGCCGCCGACCCCATCGTCTGGGTCAACCTCACTGGCCGCCCGGTCGCACGTCCAGGCCGAGACAAGCGCTCGGTCTGCTGGGTGGTCAACGCCCACGCCGGTGACCAGTTCGACGCCATCCCGTGGTCTCGGTACCGGGACCTGGAGGTCCACATGGTGGTCACCGAGGAGAACGTCTCCGGCGTCCCCAACGTGCTCGGTGAGCTCAAGCGTCTCGTGGGCCAGGACATCACGGTCCACGTGATCCACATAGGCGACGACGGCCGCGCGTACGACCGCGACACCGGCCGCCGACTGTTCACGCCTCGTACCGCCCAGGAGGACCGTGTCCGTAAGGGTCTGGTGAGCAAGCGGACCCGCGCCACGGTGAACTCCGCCTACGCCGCCGAGCGGCTGGAGGCCTCGGGATACGCCGACACCGGCGAGCTCCAGGACGTGGACGCGGTCATGGACGCCGCGCCGCCCAAGCCCATTGTCCACGGTCATCTGGACGCCGGGACCCTGGACGTTCTCACCGGACCAGCCAACACCGGAAAGACCGCGGTGGCTCTGGACCTCGGTCTCAGCGTGTCCACCGGCCGCGCATGGGGACCGGAGACCACCACCCGGGGCCGGGTGGTCTACCTCATCGGTGAGGGTGGAGGCCGCGCGTTCGGCGTCCGCGTGGAGGCCTGGCTGGACCACCACGGCGTGAGTCGGGACGAGATCCGCCCGTGGTTCAAGGTCCGGGACCCCTCGGCACCGTTCCAGTCCCACGCGTGGGACCTGCTGGCCGACGCGCTGGAGGCGTACCGGCCGGACTTGGTCATCGTGGACACCCTCACCACCCACCAGCCGGGAGTGGACGAGAACGCCACCTCGGCGGCCTCGGAGTCCATCGCCAAGGTGGCCGACATCCGGCGTCGTACCGGCGCGGCCGTGCTGGTCTTGCACCATCCCGGCCGCGCCGGGAGCCACGGACGAGGGTCCGGCGCGTGGGAGGACTCCGCCGAGTCCGTGTTCCGGCTCAAGGCCGACGACAAGGGCACGCTCAAGATGACCACCGCCAAGCAACGGAACCACGACACCACCGGCGCGTGGGATCTCCGACTCCTGGAGGTGGAGGTCCGCGATAACGGCACGTTCCCCACGTCC
Organism: Gordonia neofelifaecis NRRL B-59395; assembly: GCF_000192435.1. Taxonomy (GTDB): domain Bacteria; phylum Actinomycetota; class Actinomycetes; order Mycobacteriales; family Mycobacteriaceae; genus Gordonia; species Gordonia neofelifaecis. The sequence continues at coordinate 87,096 of NZ_AEUD01000007.1, read as the reverse complement.
GTTGTCGCGGTCCACACCGTGGACGCCGAGGCCGAGGATAAGGCCGCCAAGGCGGCCGAGCGCGCCGCCCGTCGTCGCGCGTCCAAGGACGACAAGCGCGCCGCCGAGGCCGCCAAGGACCGCGCCACCGTGCTGGCCCTGGTGTCCAAGGCCACCGAGCCGGTGACCGGCGCGGGCCTGGAGAAGCTGGCACGCGCGGCCGGGATCTCTCGGAGTCGGTACGAGAGGGCACGTGACGCGCTGGTGTCGGCCGACGCGGTGACCGTCCAGAGCGGGGACCGAGGAGCCAACATCTACACCCTCCCCGAGGCCTCGGAGTAGGGCTCCTGACCTCCCCGATTGACCTCCCGGATGACCTCCCCAAACAGGCCCACCTCCCGGGGAGGTCCCGGGAGGTCAACCCGGGAGGTCAACCCGGGAGGTCAAAACCGAGGCCTACCAGCACAAACAATCAAAAATCACCACCACCTCCCGGGACCTCCCGGGACCTCCCCAAACCACCCGGCCGCACGGTCCCTCTCTCTTATAGAGAGGGCCAACGGTGGGGAGGTCGGGAGGTAGGGCAACGAACGACTCTCAACAACTCCACTTCCAACCTCCCCAAAGCCTCGGGGACCTACTCACACCGAACAAGGAGAACAACACCGTGAACGGATCGAACTACGCCATCATCGGAGCCTCGGATACCTGGGCGCTCGTACTCACCACCCCGTCCCGCGGCGCGGACGACAAGGTGCCGGAACTCCAGATCCTCCGGGTCATCGGGTGGGCGTTCGAGGACCGTCATCCGTCGATGGGAGAACCCATCGTGGTCGATGGAACGGGGTACACCGACCACCTCACGAGGGACTCCCTTGACCGTGTCCTCTTCATCGGTGACCGCTCGGCGTGCGAGACGTACAAGGAGACGGTCCCGCCTACCGAGATCGAACTGGCCGAGCATGACGGGTACCGGGCCGCCGAGCGCCTCCGCGCCAACATCATCGACGCCGAGGACGGCCGCCGGTGACCGAGACCATCTCCGCGCGACGACGGACCCCGCCGCGCCGTTTCGATGGCCCGGTGGCCTTGGCGGCCGAGATCTTGCGCGGGACCGCCGACCTCCGCGGTGCCGCGTGTACCTCGGAGCCCAAGCTCTATGACCCGGATGTCCCGGCGTCCGAGCTCGGGCTCACCGACAGGGAGAGGTGGGCGGCCGTCAAGTCCATTTGTGTCGGGTGTCCGGCGCGCGGACGGTGTTGGGAGTGGGCGAGCGGGCTCAACGGCCATCGTCGGCCTCGGGGTCCGCTGGCCGATGTCCACTCCGACCCGTTCGCGGGTGTCCGCCGCTGGGACCAACGACGCGCGGGCATACCGGACCCCGACCCCGAGCCGCGACCACCCAAGCCTCCGCGACCACCCAAGCCCAAGCCCAAGCCGGAGCCGTGCCTCGGTCGGGAGTGTGACCGTCCGGCGGTCCGGTCGGGCCTGTGCGCGTCCCACGCGGCGCGGATGAGGAGACATCCCGACCAGCCGAGGTACATCATGCTCCGGCCGCTCGGTGAGCCGCTCCCGCGTCCCGAGCCCGAGCGCGAGCGCGTGGACCCCGAGCCACCACCGCCGCCGCCGCCGAGCGTGGACCCCGAGCCCGTGCGCTCACCGCGGCCTCGGCGTCCGGTCTGGCACACCACGGCGTGGGTCCGCCGGTGCCTCGGGCGTGGGTGCTCTAAGCCCGCGTGGGCAAACGGTCTGTGCCAGGCCCACAACATGCGCTTGCACCGGGACCCCGACCAGCCGAGGGACCAACTACTCGGCCCGCTCCGGCGGAGTCCCCGAGACCCCGGCGACCCACCGCCGCGCAAGCGTGGCGCGCGCTCTCGCGTCCGCCCCAACATCCACCGCAAGAAGAACCGAGCCAGGAGGCACCGACGATGACCGGCACATGTTCGGTTGCCGAGTGCGACCGTCCGGCGGCCCCTGGCCGTGGTGGCTGGTGTTCGACCCACTACGCGCGCAACTGGCGTACCGGGTCCCCAACCGGCGCGGTCCCGAGGCGTCGGCGGGATCTCACCGGCCAGCGCTTTGGCCGCTTGGTGGCCGCCGAGCCTGTCGCTGGAGGTGGTCGCTGGCTCTGCCGGTGCGATTGCGGACGGACCCGCACGGCGCGGGCCGCCGATCTGCTCCGCGGCCTGGTCCGTGAGTGCTCCACCCTCGGCGTGGCGCACGGCCGGGAGGGGTAGGGGGTGACGATCACGCGGCCACGCCCTCCTCCCCAGGTCCGCCGGTCAGCTGGCGTTTGAAAAACGGCCAGCGTCAACACGTTTCACCCCGACAAGCTAACGGCCGGCGTCAACACCGGCCCAACAGACAAGGAGGCCCACCGTGGCCGAGAACAGCAAGCAAGACCGCACCATCTCCTACGCCGCCCGTGTCGTCCTGGCCCTCACAGACGAGGACCTGGACTCGGCGTTCCGCGCGCTCACCGAGGCCAGCACGTCCCGCGGCCTCGGCGGCCTCCAGGCCGTGGCCGTCGCGCTCGGCCAGATGGCCGCGGACCGGATGACGCCCGCGGACGCCGAGATCCTGGCCGCCGCGTGCCTGGACGCCGAGGCCACCCGATGACCGCCGCCGAGCTGGTCCCGGTCCGGTCCACCGGCGTGACCTCAACCCACCACGTCCGCGGCGTCGGACACCACGATCACGAGGAGTACGTGACCGACGACGGGACGCGCGTCATCGTCTCGGAGTACCGACGCCGGACCGACCCGCTCACGGTGACGTGGTGGGACGACGACGGCCGCCGCCAGGAGGTCCGAGCCCGAGGGTCGGCGCGGCTGGTGCTGGCCTCGGCCGGGTTCACGCTCATCGACTGACCACCCCACCAAGTTGACGCCCACCGTCAACGGAACACGCTGTCCCGCAACATGTTCCGTGACGGTGGGCGTCGTGGCCTGTATCGTCGTGGGTGGCCGAGGCGAACACGCCGACGCCACCGCTCGCCAGGCTATGCCGCTGGACGTTGCGGGTCCGTCTCCGAGCCCTCCGGGCGTCGATGTCAGACCGACCACGCCGCCGCCGCTTCCGGGAGTGCTGCACCCCTTGAACGGTTCACCCGGCCCGCGTGCTGCTCCTCCAGGGCCACGCGGGCCGGGTGGATCTCCCAACTTCCCGGAGGTCCCAGTGACTAACTTCCTCGGCCAGGACGGCCGCCTCAACTTCCTCGACCAGTCCGATGACCAGCTCCGCGCGCGCCGCGCCGAGCTGCTCAAGGAGGGCAACGCGTTCGTTGCCAAGGAGCGCAAGAGCGGTGCGGACATCGAACGCGCGGGCCGGATCGTCAACCACGCCCACGCCATCGACGCCGAGCTCAAGTCCCGCGCCGAGCGTCGGGCCGCCGGTGACAGCGGCGACGCGCGCCGGATCAACCACGACGAGGGCACCCTCGGCGCGGGCCTCGGTGGCTCGGTCAAGGGGTACCTCACCGGCCGCGCCATCAAGGCCGCCGCCGAGGGCATGGCCGCCAAGATCTCGGCCGCCCGTGAGGGTAAGAGCCTCACCGCCGCCGGTGGCACCGAGGTTCACGTCGTGGACCCCGGCCTGGCTCCGATGGGACGGCCGACCACCGTCCTGGATGTCGTCCCGGTCATCGGTGCCTCGGCCCCGGCCGTGCGGTACATGCGCCAGACCAGCCGCACCAACAACGCCGCGGTGGTCGCCGCCGGTGCCACCAAGCCGACCAGCACGTACGGCGTGACCCCGGTGGACCGTACCCGCAAGGTGTTGGCTCACCTCTCCGAGCCGCTCCAGGAGTACGACATCATCGACGTGCCCGCGCTCCGGGACTTCGTGGACACCGAGCTCCAGTTCGGCCTCATGGCCGCGCTGGAGCGTGAACTGTTCTACGGCGACGGCACCGCGTCCCACCTGCACGGGATCGCCCAGGAGTCGGGCGTCCAGGCCGTCACGTTCGATACGGACCTGTTCCGCACCACGCGTAAGGCCGTCACCGCTGTGGTGAACCTCGGCTACAACCCCCAGGTGTTCGTCGTGAGCCCGTCCGACCTGGAGACCATCGACCTGGCCACCACCTCGGGCTCGGGTGAGTTCGTGAACAAGTCGGGCCCGTTCGACCCGGCCGAGTCGCGGCTCTGGGGCGTCCGCGTCGTCGTCTCGACCCAGCTCGACGCCGGGGAGGCGTTCCTCCTCTCGGACGACTCGGTCAAAATCTACGCCGACACCGGCGCGACCGTCCGCACCGAGTGGGACCGCACCGGCGACGACTTCACCAAGAACGCGGTCCGGTGCCGCCTTGAGGGTCGGTTCGAGGTCGGCGTGAGCCGCCCCGAGGCCATCGTCAAGATCGACACCTCGGCCGCCTGACCGACCACCGCACAATGACCACCAGCGGCCTCGGGGAGATCCTCCGGGGCCGCTGGTGTCTGACTTGAGAGGAGGCCCGCCATGGGCCTATGGGGTGACGATGGGCTCTCCATCGGCGGCATGTTCTCCGGTGGGATCTCCGGCGGACGTATCCGCCTCGGGATCAACCTCCCCGGACCGCTCCCGGACATCAAGCTGGTGGACGAGCCGTTCGGGCTCCGCGACGGTGGCCGGATCGGGGACGACAAGCGCGCCCAGGCCTCGGCGCGCAAGCTGGCCGAGATCCAGGGACGCCGAGGTCCCACACGGGGCCAGGCCGCCGAGGCCCGCGCGTCGGCGTCCAAGGCCGCGCTGGACGAGCTCCAGGCCCGGAGCGGGCCGACCCGCGAACAGGCCGCCGAGCGACGACGCCGGACCGGGAGGCCCGCCGCCCGTCTGATCTCCTCGGACGGCCATGAGCCGGGGTTGGTGTCGGGGTCCGCACGCCGGGACGCGGCCTCGGGGTCCCAGACCGTCGTGGGAGCCACCGGACACGTCCCCGTGGGCAAGATGGCCCACCCGCTCGGACGGACCGCTCCCATGCGACTCCGGCACGAGATCCGGCCCGGTGTCCCGTGCCCGTCGTGCGCGCGTGGGGAGACCTACCCGCTCCTGTAGGGACGACGACGATGGCCCCGGACCTCATCGAGATCTGGGGCCATCGTTGTCGGCGTCGGTGGTCTAGTCGGTTCCGCGCCAGATGACACTCACGCTCTCGGGGTCAAACACGTTGCGGCCCTTGACACCTCGGTGTAGCCGGACCTCGGCTAGGGAGTCGATGATGGCGCGCTGGGCCATGAGACCCGACGACAAGAACGCCGCGGCCGGGTCCGGGCTGGCAAGGACGCCGCCAAGTGCCGAGCCCGTCCGGTGGCTGGCCAGCTTGCCGTCCAGCTCGGTGAGCTCGGCCTGGAGCCTGGCCACCTTGTCCCGGCGTAGCCGCGCGTCGATGAGGTCGGCCATGTACTCCTCATCGACCACCGCGATACGCGACCGGAGCCGCTCGGCCTCGGCCACCAGAGGCTCCAGGTCGGCCTCCTCTGGTGCCAGGAGCTCCGAGGCGTCGGCCTGGCGGAGCCGCTCGGCTATGACCTCCAGGACATAGTCGTCCACCACGGCCTGGAGCCTGGAGACGTGCCCGAGGCACTGATAGGACCGTCCACCCTTGAGCTTCATGGGGCCGCCGCACTCCGCGCACCTGTACAGGCCCGAGCCCAGGTGTTTCCGGGCCGTGGACACTTTCAGAGCCTTACGCGCCGGGTCATTGAACTTGGCTTGCACCAGGTCAAAGTCCGCGGAGTCGATGATGGGCTCCCACTGGCCCACGACACCCTCTAGGACCTGGCCGTCATAGACCACGCGGCCGACGTAGCGCGGGTTCTTGAGGATGGTGGTGACCGTGGCCGGATTCCACCGCCGCCCGCTCCGCGTCGGCACACCCTCGGTCTCCAGCCGCGTGGCGATACCGTGGACCGCTCCCCCGGCCAGGAACTCCGCGAAGATCCGCCGGACAATCGCGGCCTCGGATTCGATGACCCGTCCACCGAGCTCATACCCGGTGAGACGGTGACCCTTGACCGGGGCCTTACCGGACCGCGCGCGCTGGATCTCGGCGCGTTTCTGGCGGGCGGACTTACGCTCCACCTCGGCGCGCGCCACCGCGGCCTTGATCCTGGCGAACAGCCGACCGGCGTCGGTAGTCAGATCGGCCTCACCGTTCGTGGTCACCAGCGCCAGGCCGGAGGCCTCGGCCGCGTCGATCCAGTCCTCCAGTTGCCGCGGCTGGCGCGTGAGCCGGTCCAGGTCGTAGCAGACCAGCGCGTCGAACGCTCCGGCGTCGTAGGCCTTGACCAGCGCGTCATATCCCGGCCGAACCTTGCGCGCGTCCGACGCCGAGATGGAGTTGTCCGACCAGACCCCGGCGACCTCCCAGCCGCGTGACGACACGATGGCCCGCGCGTCCTCCTCCTGGCGTGTCACGCCGAGCCCGTCCCCCGACGCGTCTAGTGAGATCCGGGTGTAGATTGCCGCGCGCCGCGCGTTCGTGCTGGTCATGGCCGCGAGTATATAGCGCTTTAGCGTGAGTCATGGGTATGAGCCACTCCGCGATGCGCGGCGTCCTCGACACCGCGGACGCGCTCGTGCTGGTCAGCTCCCCCGCACTCGACGGCGCCCGCAGTTGCGGCTCGACTCTCGACTGGCTGGCGGGGCACGGCTACGGCCACCTGATCCAACGCAGCGTCGTCGTCCTCAGCTCGGCCCGGCCCGGCGCGTCGACGATCGATGTCGAGCAGCTGTCCCAGCACTTCCTCACGCGTTGCCGCGCGGTGCACGCCATCGACTTCGACGACCACCTCGCCGAGGGCGCAGACATCGATCTGGAACTGCTGAACAAGTCGACCCGCCGCGCATTCGTCGAACTGGCCGCGACCATCGCCGACGACTTCGGCGGCGCACGCTGCCGAGACGGGCGCGCGGGGCCGCCGGATCAGATCGACTTCATGTAGCCCTTCTCCTCGACGCGGCTGCAGATCCGCCAGCCGGCGTCGGTGCGGACCAACTCGTCGCGGTACCAGAGGCCGACGTAGAGCACCTGGTCGGCGCCCGCCTCGTCGCGCGTGACCATCGGATTGAAGAGGATGGTCCGCGCCCGTGCCCGGTCGCCACGGAGATCGAGCTTGGTGGTGGCGACCAGGTGCTGCGTCACCGGGAATGCGGGCAGGACCGAGGCCAGCCAGGCCTTGACCTCCGGGTACGGACCGTCCACTCCGCCGGCCGCGCGATAGTCGACGTAGGCGTCCGGCGTGAAGACCTCGTCGAGCGCATCCCACTCCTTGTCGTCGATCGCGTGACTGTAGCGAGCCAGCAGATCCTGGATCTCAAGGCGATCGGACATCTCCTGCAACGGCATCATCGAGCGGCCTCCGTCGGCCGTCGGTCGGCGCCCACCCCGGCGAGCAGCAGTTCGGTCATCGCCGCGCGCCACCGGCCGTCGAGTCCGTCCGCGCCGCGCAGGAGCGCCGCCATCAGCGCGGTCCCGAACGTCGTCTCGACCACGAGATCCACATCGACCGACAGATGCACTCCGTCTCGTTCCGCGGCCTCGGCGAAACGCTCGCCGAGATCGGTCCACACGGCCTGTCGCAGCCGGGCCGTGAGCTCGCGCTGCAAGTCCTCGTCGGCGGCCAGATCGCTCAGCAGGCCGGTGATCGCGCGGACCATCGCCGGGCTCGACATCAGCATCGCACAGCTGTCGATGACCGCCGCCGCTTCGTCTCGCAGGCTCGTGTCATGCCGCCGCGGCGGCACAGCGACGTCGTCCGGAAACACCGCGTGGTGTACCAGATGCGCTTTGCTCGGCCACCGGCGGCGGATCGCAGGCACCGAGGTTCCGGCACGGGCCGCGACGGCGGTCATCGTCAGATCCGCGTAGCTCAGCTCACCCAGCAGATCGCGCGTCGACTCCAGCACCGCGCGGTCGATGCGGTCGTCGCGCGGCCGCCCCACGTTCACCGTCTCCGTCACGCGACAACCTCTCTTCGTCCCGACAGCCGGGACATCCGGCCGCCTCCGTGACGATTGTGCGCCACGATCAATTTCGTCGATAGCTTGACGTACATCACATTCCAATTCACATTTCGTGTCAACACAGAACGTAATTCCGGAGGAACGAGCGATGCCTGAAGCCCCAGCTGCACCCGTGACCACGGCCGATCTCCTGCAGGATCGGCGCAACGACGACGCACCCGGCCTGTTGTTCGAGGACAAGTCCTGGAGCTGGCGTGAGTTCGTCACCGAGTCCGCAGTCCGGGCGGCGGCGCTCACCGAGCTTCGCAAGCAGCAGCCCGACGGCCCCTGGCACGTCGGCGTGCTGATGGACAACGACCCCGAGTACCTGTTCCTGATCTGCGGCGCCGCACTCGCCGGCGCGACGATCGTCGGCATCAACCCGACCCGCCGCGGCGCCGAACTGCAGTCCGACATCACGCGTACCGACTGCCAGGCGATCATCGTCGGCGACTCCCAGCTGGACCTGGCACGCGACTTCCCCGACCACGTCCGGACGATCGAAGCCTCCGGCGACGAGTACCGCGCGCTGCTCCAGAGCGGAGCCGGCTCCACCGCCGACGACTGGACCGATCGCTCCGGCCAGAACCACAATCTCCTGCTGCTGTTCACCTCCGGCTCGACGGGCGCACCGAAAGCCGTCAAGTGCAGCTCCGCTCGGCTCGCCGCGATCGGCGTCCTCAATGTCCACGGCATCACCGCGGACGACGTCGCGTACAACGCGATGCCCCTCTTCCACGGCAATGCCATCATGAGCGCGTGGGCACCGATAGCCTCGGTGGGCGGCACGTACGCCCTGCGGTCCAAGTTCTCGGCATCCGGATTCCTCCCGGACATCCAGCGGTTCAAGGCCACCTTCTTCAACTACGTCGGCCGATCCCTCGCCTACATCCTCGCGCAGCCGGAGACGCCGGCCGAGGCCGACAACAACCTGCGATTCGGTTGGGGCACCGAGGCCTCCGCGCGTGACCGCGACGAATTCACCCGCCGGTTCAAGGCACCGATCACCGAGTCGTACGGCTCGTCGGAGGGCGTCTGCGTCATCGTTCGCGACGCCACCACTCCGCCGGGAGCGCTCGGCAAGCCGAATCCGATGCTCGGTATGACGGTCCTCAACCCGGCCGGTGAGGAGTGCCCGCCCGCCGAGTTCGCCCCCGACGGCTCGCTGCTCAACGGTGCCGAGGCGATCGGCGAGATCGTCGCCCGTGGCGGAGCCGCTCGATTCGAGGGCTACTACAACAATCCCGAGGCGGACGCCGCCAAGATCCGCGACGGCGACTACTGGTCGGGCGATCTGGCCTACCGCGACGCCGACGGCGTCTACTGGTTCGCCGGTCGCACCAACGACTGGATCCGGGTCGATTCGGAGAACTTCTCCACCGCGCCGCTCGAGCGCATCATCGCCCGCTACCCCGGGGTGACCGGTGCCGCTGCCTACGCCGTCCCCGATCCGCAGACCGGCGACCGGGTGATGGTCGCCCTCGAGTACGCCGGCGAGTTCGATCCCGACGGCTTCCTCGACTTCCTGCAGCAGCAGCCGGACATGGGCACCAAGTGGACCCCCCATTTCGTCCGCATCACCGAGGCCTTCCCCCTCACCGCCACCCGCAAGCTGGACAAGGCGCCGCTCCGTCGCTCCGGATGGCGGACCACCGATCCGGTGTTCGAGCGCGTCAACGGCGACGGCTACCGGCCGCTCGACGATGCCGCAGCCCTGCGCCTCACCGATGAGTTCCGCGCCTACGACCGCGCCCATCTGATCCCCAGCAACTGACACCCACGACGCAGTTCCCTCCCGAACAGCCCCACCGAACGAAGGAGCACCACCATGGTCGAGATCAATCAGGAAGCCCTGTGCGAGGTCATCAAGGCTCGTCTGGCGAAGACCACGAACGAACGCCACCGCACCATGCTCGAGCGCATGCTCGAGCACGCCCACTACGAGCATCAGGGCGACCTCGAAGGTCTGATGGGCACCCTCGGACCCGACACGAACTACCACTTCTGGGAGTTGTCGGGCGACGTCGGGCCGAAGGGCCTCGACGGGGTGCGCGACTACTACTCGCATCTGGTCGAGATGAAGGCGCACATCCTCGAGTTCGACTGCGACCGCATGGTCGTCGACGACGACTGCATCGTCATCGAGGGCTGGCTCACGATGATCTCGCCCGGCGCCTACCTGGCGGAGAACCCGATGGCCGCATCCTTCGCTGACGCGTCGAAGAACTACCTGGTCAAGATGCGAAACGTCATCTTCTGGCCGTTCGACGAGAACCTCTACATCATCGGCGAGGACTCGTACACCGGCGGGCCGATGGAGATGCGCGAGCTCGCCGACGACGAACTGCCGCACCAATACCGGGCCGTCATCGGACTCCCGGCCTGAGGTCCGGTGATCACCCGATGATCGAGATCGATCAGGAAGCTCTCTGCGAGGTCATCAAGGCCCGCCTCGCGAGGACCACGAACGAACGCCACCGCACCATGCTCGAGCGCATGCTCGAGCACGCCCACTACGAGCACCAGGGCGACCTCGAAGGTCTGATGGGGACCCTCGGACCCGCCACGGACTACCACTTCTGGCGGATGTCCGGCGACGCGGGCCCCAAGGAGCTCGGCGGCGTTCGGGACTACTACGCGCATCTGGTCGAGAGCAATGCGCACGTGCTCGAGTTCGACTGCAAGCGCATGGTCGTCGACGACGACTGCATCGTCATCGAAGGCGAGCTCACGATGATCACACCGGGCGCCTTCCTCGCGGAGAACCCGATGGCCGCGTCGTTCGCCGAAGCGGGCAAGAACTACCTGTTCAAGATGCGGAACGTCATCTTCTGGCCGTTCGACGAGAATCTGTACATCATCGGCGAGGACTCCTACACCGGCGGCCCGGTCGAGGTCCGCGAACTGGCCGACGACGAACTCCCGCTCGCCTACCGTGAAGCGATCGGCATGCCCGCCTGACGCTTCTCACCGACCACGCCCCGGCTCCGACGGCCCCCACCCTCCCCACTCAAACGTCGGAGTCGGGGCGTTCCCATGCACGGGCGGGCCTCGTCTGTCTCCTGTAAGGAAGATCCTGCATTTCCGCTGGTCACATCCCAGGGTTGTCGAGTAGCGAGGAACGAAGTGACGAGAGTATCGAGCCTCAAGGGGCTGCGCCCGACACGCTGGTGCGAAGGTCCGCCCCAGCCTCCCCCCCGGTTGATCGAGTAGCCCCGGCGCGCAGGCGCCGCGGCGTATCGAGATCCCGCACGCAGGTCTCGACACGCTGGCTCACTCCGTTCGCGCGCTGCTCGACCAACCTGGGTGCGGCTCACAGCTTTTGCGTGACGGGAGCGGTGACCAGCGGAAATCCAGGACATTCCTTACAGATCCCCACGCTGACGGACTACAGCTGTCGTTTGGTGCCACCAGGAGACACCAAACGACAGCCTTGATCTCGTCACGCACTTCGTCCTTACCTGACCAGCGGAAATACTGGACCTTCCATACAGACACGCCCGCCGACGACACAGGTCTCGACACGCTCGCTCACTACGTTCACGGGCTGCTCGACCACCCTGGGGAGCGACTCACAGCTTTTGGCGACGGGGCGTCACGAGAAGGTTGTCGAGTAGCGAGGAACGAAGTGACGAGCGTATCGAGGCCGCGTGCGGGATCTCTATACGCCGCGGCGCTTGCGCACCGGGGCTACTCGATCAACCTGGGGGAGCCGGGGCGGGCGGAAAGCTGGGCAGCTGGGAAACCGCGGAGGACCTTCGCCACCATCGTGTCGGGCGCAGCCCCCTGAGGCTCGCTACTCGACTTCGCCTGCGGACCGACAGTCCAGATCTGCTGCGTCACGAACGTCGCGCGTGCGCTCATTCCGCGCCGCCCACTCCTCGGGCGGCGGATAGTCGACGCCGATCAGGCTCAGCCCTCGCGCCTGGGCGACGGGGACCTGCGCCGATCGGGCTCGCTGATCGAGCAGGTCGGTGCACCAGCCGAGGGAGCGCCTGCCGTCGCCCACCGAGGCGACGGCACCGACCAGCGATCGGACCATCGACCAGCAGAAGGCGTCGGCGATCACCGTACCGACCACGACCGGCCCCTCACGCCGCCAGTCGAAGCGCTGCAGTTCGCGGATCGTCGTCGATCCCTCGCGGTAGCGGCAGAAGGCCGCGAAGTCGTTGAGTCCGACCAGACCGGCGGAGGCCGTGTTCATGGCCTCGACGTCCAGCGGACGCGTCCAGTCCGCGGTGATGCGGGCGAGGGTCGGCTCGGCGCCCCACGGGGCGTCGGTGAGCCGGTACTCGTAGGTGCGGGCGAGAGCGGAGAAGCGGGCGTCGAAGTCCTCGGACACCGCCTCGATCCGTTTGACCCGGACGTCGTCGGGGAGCATCTTCGCCAGTCGGCGCACCAGTCGCGCCGGATCGCCGTCGATCGACCGGGTCCGCAGCGACGCCGCGGGAACGTCGCAGTGCGCCACCTGGCCGGCCGCGTGCACACCCGCGTCGGTCCGGCCCGCGACAGTGAGGCGGATCGGAGCGCGGAGCACCGTGCCGAGCGCCTGCTCGATCGTCTCGCACACGGTGCGGCGGCCGGGCTGCGTGGCCCAGCCGGAGAAGTCGGTGCCGTCGTATCCGATCAGCAGCCGGAGACGACACAGCCCGCCCTCATCGATGATGGGGGCGGGCTGTGTCGTCATGGATGGTGACCACTCCTCCGGCGACCGAGGTCGCCGGAGAGGAGCAGTGACTAGTCCTGTGCCTCTTCGGCAGCGGCCTCAGCGGCCGGAGCTTCAGCGGCCGGAGCCTCGTCGGCAGCCTCTGCCGGAGCAGCCTCTTCAGCGGCCTTGGCCTTCGAAGCGGCGGCACGGGTGGCGCGGCTGGCCTCCGAGGACGCGGTCTTCTCCTGCACCAGCTCGATCACGGCCATGGGGGCGTTGTCGCCCTTGCGCGGCATGGTCTTGATGATGCGGGTGTAGCCGCCACTCCGCTCCGCGAAGTGCGGACCGATCTCGGCGAACAGGGTGTGAACGACATCCTTGTCGCGGATGTCCTTCATCACCTCGCGACGGTTGGCCAACTGGCCGGCCTTCGCGTGGGTGATCAGCTTCTCGGCGTACGGGCGGAGCCGCTTGGCCTTGGCTTCGGTGGTGGTGATTCGGCCGTGCTCGAAGAGAGCCGTGGCGAGGTTCGCCAGGATCGCCTTCTGGTGGCTGGCCGACCCGCCGAGGCGGGCACCCTTAGTGGGCTTGGGCATTTCTTTCTCCTAGGAGCGACTCACGATCTCGCGACCGGAAGTCCGTTGGTCTGGAAAAACCAGGTGGTTCGTTGCGAGCCCTACAGCTGCTCGGTCTCGGCGTAATCCTCGCCACCGTCGGTGTCGAACGACGCGTCATCGGACCAGGTGCCGGTGGCCGGATCGTAACCGGCGACCTGCGACGGGTCGAAGCTCGCCGGGCTGTCCTTGAGGGCCAGACCCAGGCTGTGCAGCTTGACCTTGACCTCGTCGATCGACTTCTGACCGAAGTTGCGGATGTCGAGCAGGTCCGACTCGGTGCGGGCAACCAGCTCGCCGACGGTGTGAACACCCTCGCGCTTGAGGCAGTTGTACGACCGAACGGTCAGCTCGAGATCCTCGATCGGCAGGCTGAACGCGGCGATGTGATCCGCTTCCTGCGGCGAGGGGCCGATCTCGATGCCCTCGGCCTCGACGTTGAGCTCCCGAGCCAGGCCGAAGAGCTCGACCAGGGTCTTGCCCGCCGACGCCAGGGCGTCACGCGCGGTCATGGAGTTCTTCGTCTCCACGTCGAGCACCAGACGATCGAAGTCGGTGCGCTGCTCGACACGGGTGGCCTCGACCTTGTAGGTCACCTTCAGGACCGGCGAGTAGATCGAGTCGACCGGGATGCGGCCGATCTCGGCGCCGGTGGCCTTGTTCTGCACGGCCGGAACGTAACCGCGGCCCCGCTCGACGACGAGCTCGATCTCGAGCTTGCCCTTGTCGTTGAGGGTCGCGATGTGCAGGTCCGGGTTGTGGACCGTGACACCGGCGGGCGGAACGATGTCCGCACCGGTGACGGCGCCCGGGCCCTGCTTACGGACGTACATGGTGACCGGCTCGTCCTCTTCGGAGCTCACGACCAGACCCTTGAGGTTCAGGATGATGTTGGTGACATCCTCCTTCACACCGGGAACGGTGGTGAACTCGTGCAGGACACCGTCGATGCGAATGCTGGTGACCGCTGCGCCCGGGATGGACGACAGCAGCGTGCGCCGCAGCGAATTGCCCAGGGTGTAGCCGAAGCCCGGCTCGAGCGGTTCGATGGTGAACTTCGAGCGGTTCTCGGCGATGACCTCTTCGGACAGGGTGGGTCGCTGTGAGATGAGCATGTGGTGGGATTCTCCTTCGGCCGCCCACTATTTGACGGCGTCGAGGTGGACCGAGCAGCTGATGCTGCTCAGTAGGTTTCGCGAAAGCTCGGGCGAGACTACTTGGAGTAGTACTCGACGATGAGCTGCTCGGTGAGCGGAACCTCGATCTGTGCGCGCTCGGGCAGCGAGTGCACCAGGATGCGCAGAGTCGACGGAACCACCTGCAGCCAAGCCGGGGTCGGACGATCGCCGAGGGTCTCCTTGGCGATCTGGAACGGCGTGGTCTGCAGCGACTTCGGACGGACATCGATGATGTCGTACTGGCTGACCCGGTAGCTGGGCACGTCCACGCGAACACCGTTCACGGTGAGGTGGCCGTGGCTGACCATCTGGCGAGCCTGACGACGCGTCCGGGCCAGGCCGGCGCGGTACACGACGTTGTCCAGACGCGACTCGAGGATCTGCAGCAGCACGTCACCGGTCTTGCCCGAGCGACGGTTGGCTTCCTCGTAGTAGCGGCGGAACTGCTTCTCCATGACGCCGTAGGTGAAGCGAGCCTTCTGCTTCTCCTGCAGCTGGAGCAGGTACTCGGTCTCCTTGATCCGCGCGCGACCGTGCTGGCCGGGCGGGTACGGACGACGCTCGTACGCCTGATCTCCACCGATCAGGTCGACGCGGAGTCGACGGGACTTCTTAGTTGCGGGGCCGGTATAGCGAGCCATAGTTCTTTCTTCCTCCCTTTCCCGCTAGACCCGGCGCCGCTTGGGCGGACGGCAGCCGTTGTGCGGCTGCGGGGTCACGTCGGAAATGGTGCCGACCTCGAGGCCGGCTGCCTGCAGCGACCGGATGGCGGTCTCACGACCCGAACCCGGTCCCTTGACGAACACATCGACCTTCTTGACGCCGTTCTCCTGCGCCTTGCGGGCAGCGTTCTCGGCAGCGAGCTGAGCGGCGAACGGGGTGCTCTTACGCGAACCCTTGAAGCCGACGTGGCCGGAGCTGGCCCAGCTGATCACGTTGCCCTCGGGATCGGTGATCGAGACGATGGTGTTGTTGAACGTCGACTTGATGTGGGCGTGACCCAGCGGGACGTTCTTCTTGTCGCGACGACGGGTGCCCTTCTTCGGGCCAGCGCTACGTGACTTGGGTGGCATTACTTCTTCTTCCCGGCGATGGTCTTCTTCGGGCCCTTGCGAGTGCGGGCATTGGTCTTGGTGCGCTGACCGTGGACCGGCAGGCCGCGGCGATGACGCAGACCCTGGTAGCAGCCGATCTCGATCTTGCGACGGATGTCGGCCTGCACCTCGCGGCGCAGGTCACCCTCGACCTTGACCGAAGCCTCGATGTACTCGCGGAGCTTGGAGACGTCCGCGTCGGTCAGATCCTTGGCGCGCAGATCGGCCGAGAGACCGGTAGCGGCGAGGATTTCCTTCGAGGTGGTACGACCCACCCCGTAGATGTAGGTGAGCGCGATCTCCAGCCGCTTTTCGCGGGGGAGATCCACACCTGCAACACGTGCCATGTGGCTGTTCCTTACATTCTCAGAGGTCTGCTCCCAGTCCGCCCTGGACTCTGCGCCAGGCTCCGGCCTCTGAACCGGGGGTCGGCACCCGCGCGTCTGCGGATGCTGGTTCTGGAAGTTCTTCAGATGACGATCTTCAGTTGTGTGTCTTCAAGCGACCTTGAAGAAGTCGATCAGCCCTGACGCTGCTTGTGACGCAGGTTGTCGCAGATCACCATGACCCGACCATTGCGGCGGATCACCTTGCACTTCTCGCAGATCGGCTTGACGCTCGGCTTGACCTTCACGTCAGCTTCTCCCTTGATTCTCCTGTTGCGTACTGCCGTATGCCTCGACAGCACGGTGTCCGGACAGCACGAAACGACGCATCGTCCCGGTACCGCCCGTACGAGGGTTACTTGTACCGGTAGACGATGCGTCCGCGACCGAGGTCGTAGGGCGACAGCTCCACGACCACGCGATCCTCAGGCAGGATGCGGATGTAGTGCTGCCGCATCTTGCCACTGATGTGGGCGAGGACCTTGTGTCCGTTCTCCAGCTCAATGCGGAACATCGCATTGGGCAGGGGCTCGACTACGCGACCCTCGACCTCAATGGCCCCATCTTTCTTCGCCATATCCTCCGCGATTCTCCGGCGACCGGTTGCCCGTGTCTGCCGACTTCAGCTTCGTCTATCCGCTACGGTGGCGATATCGAACGGCCACCCGAGTCCGGCACCGTGAGGCACCGGGCGCGGGCATGCGTGACCGCACGACGCACCGACGTTCGAGTCTACGCCAGATACGACTCCAGTCCAAACAACGTGACAGACTGGGCGTATGCGAGCATTCCTCATCCGTAGCGCTCTGACCGGTGTCGCCCTGTGGATCGCGACCCTCCTCGTTCCCGGCATCTACTTCGAGTTCGGCGGTCTGGACTCGTGGTGGACCAAGCTCGGCATCGTCTTCTTCGTCGCCGTGGTCTTCGGTCTGGTCAACGGCTTCATCAAGCCGATCATCCAGATCCTGTCGATCCCGCTGTACATCCTGACGCTGGGGCTCATCCACATCGTCATCAATGCCCTGATGCTCGAGATCACCAGCTGGCTGACGAACAACGTCTTCCACCACGGCCTCGTCGTCGACGACTTCTTCTGGTCGGCGATCTTCGGCGCGATCGTCGTGTCGATCGTCGGCTGGCTCACCGCGATGGTCATGCGCGACAGCGTGGAGAACCTGTGACCGACGTCCGAACGGTATCGGTCGACGGCAGCGGCCGAGTGTCCGCGGTTCCCGACGTCGTGCGCGTCCAGATCGGCGTCGCGGTGGCCGACGCCGATGTGTCGACGGCCATGGACCGGGCGGGTGTCTCCATGCGAGCGGTGATCGCGGCGGTCGTCGACGCGGGTGTCGCGCGCACCGACCTCGCCACGTCGCAGTTGTCGGTCCAGCCGCAGTACCGCCGGGGCGACGACCCCGGAATCACCGGATACGAGGTGTCGAACATGCTCACCGCGACGGTGCGCGAACTCGACGCGGCCGGGTCCGTGCTGTCGGCCGCCGCCGGCGCCGGCGGTGACGACCTGCGGGTGCACGGACTGTCGCTGTCGGTCGCCGATCCCTCGGGGGCCCTGACCGCCGCCCGCGACGCCGCGTTCGCCGATGCCCGTGATCGCGCCGAGCAGTACGCACGGCTGGCCGGTGCGTCTCTGGGCCGTGGGCTCTCGATCAGCGAGGGCGCGCCGAGCACCTCACCCGTGCCCCGCCTGGCGGCCTTCGCCGGCGGGGAGCCGCCGATCGAGGCCGGGGAGCAACAGTTCTCGGCGTCGGTCGCCGTCGTCTTCGAGCTCGTCTGACATGCGCGCGGTGGTGCAGCGGGTCAGTTCCGCCTCGGTGACCGTCGACGGCGAGACGGTCGGTCAACTCGACCTGTCGGACGGCGAGCTCGGACTGGTCGCGCTCGTCGGAGTCACGCACGACGACGGTCCGACGGCCGCAGCCAAGCTCGCCGACAAGCTCTGGCGACTCCGCATCCTGGACGGCGGCGACGACCGCCGCGAGGCGTCGGCCGCCGATCTGAACGCGCCGATTCTCGTCATCAGCCAGTTCACCCTGTACGCGAACACCGACAAGGGGCGGCGGCCGTCGTGGAACGCCGCGGCCCCCGGCCCGGTCGCCGAACCGCTCGTCGAGCGAGTGGTCGACGAACTCCGCGGCCTCGGTGCGACGGTCGCCACCGGCCGCTTCGGCGCCCACATGCACGTCGACCTCGTGAACGACGGCCCGGTGACGCTGGTCCTCGACGTCTGAAGCCCGATCACCGCTTCGGTGACGCGAGGATCGCCGCGAGGTCTGCGGTCAGGTCCGACGACCCGAGGACCTGCAGTGCGACGTGATCGGCACCCGCCGCGAGGTGTTCGTCGACCTGTGCGCGGACGGTGGCGGCGTCGCCGTGCGCGACCAGTGCGTCGATGAGGGCGTCGCTGCCGCCATCGGAGATGTCGGCGTCGGTGTAGCCGAGCCGCTTCAGGTTCGACGTGTAGTTGCGCAGATGGAGGTACGGCTGATCCACGGGCGGGCGGCCGACGGCGCGCGCCGCCTGCGGGTCGGCGTCGACGACCACCTTGTGCTCGGGAGCCAGGAGTACGCCGTCACCCACCGTCTCGCGGGCGACAGCGGTGTGCCCGGGTGTGGTCAGGTACGGATGGGCACCGAGGGCGCGCTCGGCGGACAACGCCAGCATGCGGGGACCGAGAGCGGCGAGAATCCGTCGATTCACCGGGACGCCGCGGTCGTCGAGAACGTCGAGATACTGCTGCACGGCCCGGTACGGCGAGGTGTACTCGGCGGTGGCCTCCGGATGGCCCGCGCCGATGCCGAGGTAGAAGCGGCCGGGGAAGTCCTGTTCGAGGTCGGCGAACTCGGCGGCGATGGCGGCCGCATCGGTGTTCCAGATGTTGACGATGCCGGTGGCGACGGTGATCGCCTCGGTGGCCTCCAGGACCCGCCGGACCGGCCGCAGGTGTGCCGGCGAGCCGCCGAGCCAGATCGTCCCGTAGCCGAGCCGTTCGATCTCCCGTGCGCTCTCCGGTGAGAACTGGTTGAATCCGCCCCAGACGCCGTGCCGGCCGAAGCGCTGAATGTGCGATGCCCTGTCACTGTCGGTCATGGTCCGTGCAACCGGTGGTCACCACCGCGCTATTCCCGGTCGGCTTGATCCGGGTCCCGGCACGGCGCGCTGATACCCTTCCCCTCGTGCCGAATCCGCTGAGCCGTACGACCACCGCCCAGCGGGGCCGTCTCTTCGGTCTGGCCGTCGCGCTCCTCGCGATCAACACGGTCATCGGGATCCGCTGGCAGAGCTACCTGGACCTCCACGTGTACCGGATGGGCGCCCGGCTCTGGCTCGACGGCGAGTCGCTGTACGGCCCGACGCCTCTCGTCGACGGCCACGCACTGCCGTTCACCTATCCCCCGCTCGCGGCGATCGCGTTCAGTCCGTTCGCGATCATCCCGACCGCCGCCGCCGACGCCCTGATGTTCGCCCTCACCCTCGCCGCCGTGGGGCTGACCCTGTGGATGGTGCTCGCGAGGTTGGCGCCGCGGATGAACCTCATCGACCGCTGGACGGTCGTGATCGGCGGCACCGCGATCGCCGAGTTCATCGAGCCGGTGCGACAGACGCTGAGCTACGGGCAGATCAACGCCGTCCTGATGGCGTTGATCGCCTTCGACATCCTGTGCCGGCATCCCCGTTGGCCACGCGGGCTGCTGATCGGCGTCGCGGTGTCGATCAAGCTCACCCCCGCGGGCTTCCTGCTGTACTTCCTGCTTCGCCGCGACTGGCGCGGTGCGGCGACCATGGTCGCGGGCACCGTCGGCGCGGTCGCCGTGGCCTGGCTCGTGATGCCGGCCGACTCCGCGAAGTATTGGTTCCACACGCTCGGGGAGACCGGCCGGATCGGCGCGCCCTACTATGCGGGCAATCAGTCGATCAAGGGCGCGGTGTTCCGGTTCGGACTCGGTGAAGGCGTGTCGACGGCTCTGTGGATCGCGCTGTCCGCGCTGACGGTCGTGCTCGCCGCGGTCTGGATGCATCGTCTGCTCGCCGCCGGCCAGCAGGCGACGGCGCTGCTCGTCAACGCGGCCGCGGTGCTGCTGGTGTCGCCGGTCAGCTGGTCGCACCACTGGACCTGGGTGGCGCCGGCGCTCTTGGTGGCGGTCTACGCGATCACCACGCGGCGATTCGGTTGGCCTTTGGTCGCCACGACCGTCCTCGCCACCGTCGTCTTCGCCGTCGGTCCGCACTGGCTGCTGCCCGGCGGCCACGACGCCGAGCTCGGCTGGACGTGGTGGCAGCGGATCGTCGGCGACGCCTACGTCTGGTTCACCGTCGCCGTCCTGGTGGTCGGCGCCGTCCGCTGGCGACCGACCGCGGCGCTCGAGACAGCCGACCGCACACCGGTACGTGCCGGGGACTGAGGGTCAGGCCCAGACACACCACCGGCCGTCGACCTTCCGCAACTCCGCGGGCAACGGCACGTCGGTCCCCATCGTGTTGAGCGCGCCGTCGACGCGTGCCGTCGTGCCGTCGACGGTGATCGACACCAGTTTCACGCGGACCTCGCTGCCCGCCGTGCCGATGCCGCTGAGCATGCCCTCGGTCTGCGCGAGCTTCTCGGTCGGCTCGGTACGTCCCGTGCACACGCGGGCCGAGGCGACGTCGCCGGACTGCACGGCCATCGCATAGTCGTGGTAGACCGCCTCGACCTGCTCCCGCTGCTCGGCGTCACCGGTGTCCGACTGCTTCGCGCTGTTCACGACGAAGAACACGATGACGGCCACCGCCACGACCGCGAGCCCGCTCCCCAGCACGGCCAGCCGATGCCGCATCTGGATTCCGTTGTCGCTCATGGGCACCGTGCTCCTCCGCCTCCGCCGACGAAGTTCGTCCGCCGCGTCAACCGCATCGTAGGCCCGACCCCGACGCTGCGGGACCGGCCGACGAAACCGAAGACCCCCCGACCGAGTGGACTCACTCGATCGGGGGTCTCCCGTGAAAATGCTGCCGTGCGCCGGTGTCAGCGTCGCGGCGTCAGAATGCGCGGGCCGTCCTCGGTCACGGCCACCGTGTGTTCCCAGTGGGCCGACCGCGAACCGTCGTCGGTGACGACCGTCCAGTCGTCGTCCAGCACAGTGGTCGCCTCGGTGCCGAGCGTCAGCATGGGCTCGATCGCCAACGTCGATCCGACGACCAGCCGAGGACCCCGATTCGGCTTGCCCTCGTTGGGCAGGAACGGATCCATGTGCATTTCGCGGCCGATGCCGTGGCCGCCGTAGCCGTCGACGATGCCGAAGTCACGACCGAACGTGGCCGCCGCCGCGTAGGTGCCCTGCTCGATCGCGTGCGAGACGTCGGTGAGCCGGTTACCCGGGATCATCGCCGCGATGCCGGCCTCCATCGAGAGCCGGGTCGCCTCACTGAGCTCGCTGTCCGCCGTCGACAGCTCACCGATGCCGAAGGTCCACGCCGAGTCGCCGTGCCAGCCGTCGAGGATGGCTCCGCAGTCGATGGACACCAGATCCCCGTCGGCGAGCACCACGTCCTTCGACGGGATGCCGTGCACGACCACCTCGTTGACCGAGGAGCAGATCGAGCCCGGGAACCCGTGGTAGCCCTTGAACGACGGCACCGCGCCCGCATCGCGGATCACCGACTCGGCGATCTCATCCAGGTCGAGCGTGCTCATGCCGGCCTTCGCAGCGTTCCGGACCGCGACGAGGGCGGCGCCGACGATCGCGCCCGCCGCCTCCATCGCGTCCAGTTCACCCGCCGACTTGAACGGGACCGGCTTCGGCTTGCGGAAACCCACTGGAGGATCAGGCCTTGCCGAGCGCGCGCAGCACGCGCTGGTGCACCTCGTCGACACTGCCGACGGCGTCGATCTCGGTGACCTGGTCCGCGTAGTGGTCGAGCAACGGCGCGGTCTCCGCGTCGTAGACCGCCATGCGGTTGCGGATGACCTCTTCGGTGTCGTCTGCACGACCGCGGGCGAGCATGCGCTCGACGACGACGTCGGTGTCGACCTTGAACGACAGCACGCCGTCGAGCTTGGTCGAGAGGTCGTCGAGAATGCCCTCGAGGGCCACGGCCTGCTCAGTGGAGCGCGGGAACCCGTCGAGGATGAAGCCCTTCGACGCGTCCGGCTCGGCGACTCGCTCACGGACCATGTTGATCGTGATCTCCGGCGGGACCAGGTTGCCTGCGTCGAGGTACTTCTTGGCCTCCACCCCGATCGGCGTGCCCTGCGAGATGTTCGCGCGGAAGAGGTCACCGGTCGAGATGTGCGGAATGCCGAGGGCCTCCGACATCAGTTCGGCCTGTGTGCCTTTGCCCGCTCCGGGCGGTCCGAGGATGACGAGTCTCACTTCAGGAACCCTTCGTACTTGCGTTGCATCAACTGGCTGTTCACTTGCTTGATCGTGTCGAGGCCGACGGCCACGATGATCAGGAGGGCGGTACCGCCGAACGGGATGTTCGAGGCGCTGCCGCCGCCGATGTCCATGAACAGGTTCGGGAGGATCGAGATGATGCCCAGGTACAGCGAGCCGGGCAGCGTGATCCGGCTGAGCACGTAGCTCAGGTAGTCAGCGGTCGGCTGTCCGGGGCGGATGCCCGGAATGAATCCGCCGTACCGCTTCATGTCGTCCGCGCGCTCCTCCGGATTGAAGGTCACGGCGACGTAGAAGTAGGTGAAGAAGATGATCAGCAGGAAGTACGCGACGATGTGGAACCAGCTGGACGGGTTGATCAAGTTGTCCTGGAGCCACAGCTTCCAGCCCGCCGCTTCGCCGTCGTTGCTGTTCGTCAGCTGAATGACCAGCTGCGGGATGTAGAGCAGCGAGGACGCGAAGATCACCGGGATGACGCCCGCGGTGTTGACCTTGATCGGCATGTACGTCGACGAGCCGCCGTACATCTTCCGCCCGACCATGCGCTTGGCGTATTGCACCGGTACTCGTCTGGTGCCCTGCTCGATGAAGACCACCGCGACGAGGATCAGGAAGATCGCGACGCAGACGAGGCCGAAGGCGAGGCCGCCGCGCTGCTGGAGGATGGTGCGTCCCTCCGAGGGGATACGGGCGGCGATGCCCGTGAAGATCAGCAGCGACATGCCGTTGCCGACGCCGCGCTCGGTGATGAGCTCACCGAACCACATGACGAGGCAGGCGCCCGCGGTCATCACCAGCACGATGATCGACAGGCCGAACACGCTGGTGTCGTTGAGGATCGCGTCGGCGTTGCAGTCCGCGCCGCTCGACGGGAGCAGATTTCCGGTGGCTGCCAGTGCGACGATGCCGGTCGACTGCAGCAGCGCCAGGGCGACAGTCAGATAACGCGTGTACTGCGTCATCTTCGTCTGGCCCGACTGGCCTTCCTTTCGCAACTGCTCGAACCGCGGGATGACCACGGTGAGCAGCTGAACGATGATGCTGGCCGTGATGTACGGCATGATGCCGATCGCGAACACCGACAGCTGCAGCAGTGCGCCGCCGGAGAACATGTTGATCAGCGAATAGATCTGACCCGAGTCGCCGCGGCTGGCCGCGTCGACGCAGCTCTCGATCTCCTTGAAGTCCACACCGGGCGACGGAAGCGTCGTACCGAGGCGGTAAAGCACGAGGATGCCGAGGACGTAGAAGATCTTCTTCCTCAGGTCGGGCGTCCTGAAGGTCGCCACGAGGGGGGAAAGCACTAACTCCTCCTATAGCACCGCAGACTCGGTGGGCACGTCAGCCTCATCGTGCATTGGCGGTCGACTCGGAAATGACCCGGGCGCCCGACGACGGACGCCCACGGTGAAACTTTAACAGTCCGGTGAACGGCCACCGGTCAGGTGCGCGGCCGACGACTCAATAGTCGTGCGGACGCTCACCTGACCGGTTCGGCTGTTCTGCATGCGGCGGAGGCTCAGGCCTGCGTCGCGGTGCCGCCGGCAGCGGCGATCTTCTCCTTGGCGGAGCCCGTGAACTTGTCGGCGGTGACGTCGACCTTCACGTTGAGCTCACCGTCGCCCAGAACCTTCACGAGCTGGTTCTTGCGGACGGCACCCGCAGCGACCAGGTCGGCGATGCCGATGGCGCCGCCTTCCGGGAACAGGCGGGCGATGTCGCCGACGTTGACGACCTGGTACTCCACGCGGTTGCGGTTGGTGAAGCCCTTCAGCTTCGGCAGGCGCATGTGAATCGGCATCTGGCCGCCTTCGAAGCCGGCCGGAACGTTCTTGCGCGCCTTGGTGCCCTTGGTACCGCGACCAGCGGTCTTACCCTTGGAGCCCTCACCGCGACCCACGCGGGTCTTCTCGGTCTTCGCACCCGGAGCGGGGCGAAGGTGGTGCAGCTTGATGGTCATGACTAAACCTCTTCGACTGTCACGAGGTGACGAACCACGTTGATGAGGCCGCGGTTGATCGGGGTGTCCTCGCGGGTGACGGTCTGACGGATGCCCTTGAGCCCAAGGGTGCGCAGGCTGTCACGCTGGTTCTTCTTGGTACCGATGGTGCCCTTGATCTGGGTGATCTTCAGCTCAGCCATGGTCATGCTCCCTTGTTCGCAGCGGCAGCGGCGCGTGCGCGCAGCATGCCTGCCGGAGCGACGTCCTCGACCGGCAGTCCACGACGAGCAGCGACCTGCTCCGGCTGCTGCAGCATCTTCAGTGCGGCGACGGTGGCGTGAACCACGTTGATCGCGTTGTCCGAGCCGAGGCTCTTGGCGAGGACGTCGGTGACGCCCGCGCACTCGAGGACGGCACGCACGGCGCCACCGGCGATCACACCGGTACCCGAGCTGGCCGGACGAAGCATCACGACGCCGGCCGCGGCCTCACCCTGAACCGGGTGGGTCACGGTGCCGCCGATCAGCGGAACGCGGAAGAAGTTCTTGCGAGCCTCTTCGACGCCCTTCTGGATCGCCGCGGGAACTTCCTTGGCCTTGCCGTAGCCGACGCCCACCATGCCCTGGCCGTCGCCGACGACCACGAGAGCGGTGAAGCTGAAGCGACGACCGCCCTTGACGACCTTCGACACGCGGTTGATGGTCACCACGCGCTCGAGGTGGTTCTTCTCCTCGCGCTCGCGGTTGCGGTTGTCGCGGCGATCGCCGCGGCCGCGACGCTCGCCGCGGTTGTCGTTGCTGTTGTTTCCGGCGGGTCCGTTGCCGCCATCACGCTGACGTCCGGGCATCAGAAGTCCCCTCCGTTAATCTTGTTGGTCATCATCAGAACTGCAGTCCTCCCTCGCGGGCGGCGTCTGCCAGAGCCGCGATGCGGCCGTGGTACGCCTTGCCACCGCGGTCGAAGACGACGGCTTCGATGCCTGCGGCCTTGGCGCGGGCGGCGACGAGCTCGCCGACCTTGGCGGCCTGAGCCGACTTGTCGCCACCGGCGGCGCGCACGTCAGCCTCAATGCTGCTGGCGGCGGCCAGGGTACGACCGGTCAGGTCGTCGATGACCTGGACGTGGATGTGACGGCTGCTGCGCTTGACGGCCATGCGCGGACGCTCGGCGGTGCCGTTGATCTTCTTGCGCAGACGGAAGTGACGACGGTTGGTCGCGGTGCGACGACGAGTCGAGACGTCCTTGCCGAGGGGCTTGCGAACGGTTGCTGTTTCACTCATGGCTTACTTACCCGTCTTTCCGACCTTGCGGCGGATCTGCTCACCCTCGTAGCGAATGCCCTTGCCCTTGTAGGGGTCCGGACGACGCAGGCGGCGGATGTTCGCCGAGATCTGGCCGACTAGCTGCTTGTCGATACCCGAGACCGAGAACTTGGTCGGGGACTCCACCGCGAAGGTGATGCCCTCCGGAGCCTCGATCGGCACGGGGTGGCTGTAGCCGAGGGCGAACTCGAGGTCCTTGCCCTTGGCCTGGACGCGGTAACCGACACCGAAGATCTCCATCTTCGTGGTGTAGCCCTGGGTCACACCGACGACGAGGTTGTTCAGCAGCGAGCGGTTCAGGCCGTGCAGTGCACGGTTCTGCCGGTCGTCGTTCGGACGCGTGACGACGATGGCGTTCTCTTCCTTCGCCACCTCGATCGGCGAGGTGACCGTCAGGCTGAGTTCGCCCTTCGGACCCTTCACCTTGACGTCCTGGCCGTCGATTGCGACGTCGACGCCTGCGGGGATTTCAATGGGGTTCTTACCAATACGCGACATGTTTCGCTCCCCTACCAGACGTAAGCGAGGACTTCGCCGCCCACGCCCTGGTTTGCTGCCTGGCGGTCAGTGAGCAGACCGGACGACGTGGAGATGATGGCCACGCCGAGGCCGCCCAGGACCTTGGGCAGGTTGGTGGACTTTGCGTACACACGCAGACCCGGCTTCGAAACACGGCGGAGGCCGGCGATGCTGCGCTCGCGGCTCGGGCCGTACTTCAGGGTCACGGTGAGCTTCTTGCCGACTTCAGCGTCTTCGACCTTGAAATCGGTGATGTAGCCCTCGCGCTTGAGGATCTCGGCGATGTTCACCTTGATCTTCGACGACGGCAGCGACACCTCGTCGTGGTACGCCGAATTGGCGTTACGCAGACGCGTCAGAAAGTCTGCGATCGGGTCAGTCATGGTCATGGTTGACCGTCAACCTTTCTCGTAGCGGTTCCCATACAGCGGTGTCACCGGCATCTCTGCCGATCAGCACTGGTGGGCCTTCCACGAAGTGGATAGTTGTGCATTGTTCAACGCCCGAAGATGCCATTGGCTTTTCACCGGCACCGTCAAGCTGTATGAAGTTGTGGGCCCTGGGGGCACACTTCACCCAGGCAACCTGAAACAGTGTAGTGAATCTGCAGGCAGAACCCAAATCAGTGGGCGGCGTTCCCCCAGTGTTCGGCGTGACCATCCGGTGGTCACGCCGAACACTGGGGATTTCGTACGGGACTGTCCACAGCCGGTCCGAATGTCTTCCGCTGCCCCGCCGGCCGATTCAGACTCATCCGCATGGGGGAAGCGGGACATGAGCACGTCGCAGCGGCACGACTGTCGAGTCTGCTCCGCGACCAGGACGGCGTGGTGACGCGCGAGCAGGTCTGCGCGTGCGGACTGGATTCGGCCTTCATCCGACGTCGGCTCCGCAGCGGCGCGTGGGTCCGCGTTCACCCGGGTATCTACCTCACCCACACCGGACCGGCGACGTGGCTGCAGAGGGCGTGGTGCGCGATCCTCGTCGCCGAGCCCGCGGCGTTGAGCGACCAGTCGGCGCTGCTGGTCGCGTCCGGCGACGCCCAGCGGCTCGGCGGATCCGACGCGATTCACCTCGCCATCGAATCCGGTCGGCGAATCACGCCCAAGCGCGGCGTCGTCTTCCATCACCGCTCGGATCTCGACGCCGTCACCATGACGGGTGCGCTGCCTCCCCGGGTCCGAGTGGACGAGGCAGTCCTCGACGTCGCCGCCCGCGCGACCACCGAGCTCGGCGTGATCGCCGCGCTGGCCGACCCGGTGCAGGCCAGGCTGACGACCGCGCCCCGCCTTCTCGCGGCGCTCGATCGGCGGGCACGGATCCGCCACCGGGTACTCATTCACGACGTCCTGACGGACGTCGCCCGCGGCACCTGCTCGGCGCTGGAACACCGATTCCTCACCCGGGTGGAACGTCCCCACGGGCTGCCCACCCCGAACCGGCAGGCGCCGACGACCGCCGGGCGAAGCGGATTCCGGGACCTCCACTACCCCGACCTCGGACTGATCGTCGAGTTGGACGGCAGGCTCTTCCACGACGACGCGCTCGCCCGCGACCGCGACATGGAGCGAGACCTCGACGCGGCCGTGTTCGCCCGCGCCCGCACGCTCCGACTGTGCTGGGGACAGGCGGCGGTGCGGTCGTGCACGACCGCCTCGAAGCTCGGCGTCGTGATGAATCGCCTCGGCTGGACGGGCCGGACGACGCCGTGCGCGTCGCCCGAGTGCGCCGTCCGGCAACAGCAGTGTTCGGCGTGACCACCTGGTGGTCACGCCGAACACTGGGGATTCATGCCGGGGACTCCGCCCAGGTCAGGTGCGCTGTTCGGGCAGGATGTGCGCGCCCGTCTTGTCGCACGCCAGGGCCAGCGACGAGATGTACTGCTTCGACCCGTCCGGCGCAGGCAGTGCCGAGGCCAGCATGTCCGGGCGTTCGAACTCGGTCTGGGTGACGCAGCACCAGAGCTTGGCGTCGCTGGGATTGCCGTGCTCGTCGTACATCGGCAGGTCGATGCCGTCGTCGGTGCGACGAAGGTAGTAGCGACCTCGGGTGAGGATCGCGATCACCGGCGGCAGGACCACGGCCAGACCCGCGGCGACGAGCGGTGAGAACGGCGCGATCCCGTCGCCGAACGCTCCGAAGAAGACCGCGATCGAGGCGCCCGCGGCGACGATCACCGAGACGAATCCGACCGGGTTCACGGCGTACAGCATGCCCCGGCGGAACTCCGGATCCTTCGGGCTGATGCCGAGCAGGTACTTGTTGACGACGATGTCCGTCGCGACGACGACGATCCAGGCGATGCCGCAGTTCGCGTAGAAGTTCAGGAGTTCGGACAGGAAGCTGAACATGTTCGCCTCCATCAGCACCAGCGCGATCGCCAGGTTCACGACCACGAAGACGAGGCGGCCTGGGTAGGTCTTGGTGACCCGCGTGAAGGAGTTGGTCCAGGCCAGCGAACCGGAGTAGGCGTTGGTGACGTTGATCTTGATCTGCGAGATCACCACGAGGACCACGGCCAGGGTCATCGCCAGCCAGGCGGGCATCATCTCGTCGTAGACGGCGACGAACTGGTGGACGGGCTGATTGGCGATTCCCGCGCCGTCCGCGACGTTCGCGATCAGGTAGACGGCGAGGAACAGACCGACGATCTGCTTGACGGCGCCGAACAGCACCCAGCCCGGGCCGGCGATCAGGACGGCGGTCCACCACCGGCGCTGATTGTCGGGAGTCTTGGGCGGCATGAACCGCAGGTAGTCGATCTGCTCGGCGATCTGTGCGATCAACGACAGGCAGACGCCGGCGCACAGCATGATTCCGGCCCAGCTGACCCCGGCTCCGCGGGGCGCGCCGTTCTCGTCGACACCGGAGAACGCGAGGAACTCGGAGACCGAACCCGGGTGCGCGGCGAGCAGGTAGATCAGCGGACCGACCATCATCACCAGCCACAGCGGCGTGGTCCACACCTGAAGTTTCGCGAGGGCCTTCATTCCGTAGATCACCAGCGGCAGCACGATCAGCGTCGACGCGAGATAGCCGATCGGCAGCGGTATCGACAGACCGAGGTTGAGACCCTGGGCCATGATCGAGCCCTCGAGCGCGAAGAAGATGAAGGTGAACGACGCGAAGATCAGATTGGTGACCACCGAGCCGTAGTAGCCGAATCCGCTGCCGCGGGTGATCAGGTCGAGGTCGAGGTTGTACCGAGCGGCGTAGTACGCGAGCGGGATGCCCGTCGCGATGATCACCGTCGCGAACAATCCGATGCCCCACAGCGCATTTCCGGTGCCGTGCGCCATGCCGATGTTCGCGCCGATCGAGAAGTCGGCGAGGTAGGCGATGCCGCCGAGAGCCGACGTGGCGACCACGGCCGCGCTCCACTTGCGATAGCTTCGCGGCGCGAAACGCAGCGTGTAGTCCTCGAGTGTCTCCTTGAGCGCCTCGCGCTCTTCGAGATCGGGTGCGGACACCGCCCCGATGTCGCGCGTCACCTGATCGGTCATCGATCCTCCACTCGCCGTTGTTGATTCGGTGAGCTGACCGTATGGACGAGATGTCTCCACGCGGCGACGCGCGAGTTTCGGCCGTGCTACGTGTGCGGCGGGCGACGTTACGAATGCGTGGCGTCCGCAGACTGGTAACCTAGCAAGCGCTTGGTTGAGCGCGACGCAAGGAGAATCCGATGGCCCTCGCCACCGACGACCGGCTCGCCATCGACGACCTCGCGGAGCGCTACGCGCATCTCGTCGACGCGGGCGAGTTCGAGCGGGTCGGCGACCTGTTCCTCCCGGACGCCACCCTGACGACGCCGCTTCCGCCTCGCGAGCTCGGCCCGGTGCAGACCAGCACCGGCAGGCAGGCCATCGTCGACGGCCTCGGCAAGCTCGACGGCTTCGCCGTCACCTTTCACGGACTCGCGGGATCGATGATCGACGAGACCGGACCAGGCCGCGCCCGCGGTCGGATCAACTGCGTCGCGCACCACGTGGCGTCGTCCGGTCGCGACGCCGAGGACGTGGTCTGGCACCTGCGCTACGACGACGAGTACCAACGCGTATCGGGCGACTGGTTCATCGCGAACCGAGCGATCACGATCCTGCTTCTGGACGTGCATACCGTGAAGCTCGCAGGCATCAGAACTGCAGATCAGTCACAAATCTAAGACCTTCGCCTCAAGACGCTCGGGGACTTTAGTCCCACCGATCGCCGTTCGGCCCGTCGATTCCTTCGCGACGCCCGAATCGCCCCGATCCCGGTCCTATGGTGACCGTATGGCACCGTCTGACTCGGTTCAGGGCCCAGCAGCGCAAGCACTGCTGGACGTCGGCAGGTTCTTCACGAAATGGGACGAGACGGACGACAGTCGCGTCGTGTTCCGCGACGGCGGCAGAGCGGGCGACGTCTTCTATCGCGACCGCTGGAGTCACGACAAGATCGTCCGCTCCACCCACGGCGTGAACTGCACCGGCTCCTGCTCCTGGAAGGTGTACGTCAAGGACGGCATCATCACCTGGGAGACGCAGGAGACCGACTATCCGTCCGTCGGCCCCGATCGGCCGGAGTACGAGCCGCGCGGCTGCCCGCGCGGTGCCGCGTTCTCCTGGTACACCTACTCCCCGACCCGCGTCCGGCACCCGTACGCGCGCGGCGTGCTCCTTGAAATGTACCGAGAAGCCAAGGCGCGCTTGAACGATCCCGTTCTGGCGTGGGCGGACGTGGTGAACGATCCGCTTCGTCGCCGCTCGTATCAGCAGGCGCGCGGCAAGGGCGGGCTCGTGCGCGTCACGTGGGAGGAGGCCACGGAGATGGCCGCCGCCGCACACGTGCACACCATCAAGACCTACGGCCCCGACCGCTGCGCGGGATTCTCGCCGATCCCGGCGATGTCGATCGTGAGCCATTGCGTCGGCACCCGTTTCATTCAGCTCATCGGCGGCGTGATGACGTCGTTCTACGACTGGTACGCCGATCTCCCGGTCGCCAGCCCGCAGGTCTTCGGCGACCAGACCGACGTCCCGGAGTCCGGAGACTGGTGGGACGCGTCGTACCTGATGATGTGGGGATCCAACGTCCCCGTCACCCGGACACCGGACGCCCACTGGATGGCCGAAGTCCGTTACCGCGGAACGAAAGTCGTCTCGGTCTCCCCCGACTACGCCGACAACACCAAGTTCGCCGACGAGTGGATGCCCGCACAGGCGGGCACCGACGCCGCCCTCGCGATGGCGATGGGTCACGTGATCCTCAAGGACTTCTACGTCGACCGCGAGAACGCCGACGGGTCCGGCGGCACCCCGTTCTTCTCCGACTTCACGCGCAAGTACACCGACCTGCCGTTCCTCATCCACCTCGACGAGCGCGACGGAACACTGGTCCCCGGCAAATTCGTCACCGCGGACGAGATCGGCGGCACCGCCGACGAGGACCACTGGAAGACGGTGTTCGTCGACGACGTCACCGGCATCCCGATGGTCCCAAACGGCACCCTCGGCGACCGCTATTCGGACTCGGGCGAAGGCAAGTGGAACCTCGCCCTGGAGGGCATCACCCCGCGGCTGACGATGATCGACGAGATCGGCGCGCAGCCCGTCGAGGTCTCGTTTCCTCTCTTCGACGCGCCGGACGGATCCGGGAGCGTGGTCACCCGCGGAGTTCCGGCCCGGCAGTTCGGCGGCGGTCTGGTCACCACCGTCTACGACCTCCTGCTGGCGCAGTACGGCGTCGGCCGCGACGGCCTGCCCGGCCAGTGGCCCACCGGATACGACGACGCCTCGAGCCCGTACACCCCGGCGTGGCAGGCCGAGATCACCGGTGTGCCTGCGGAACAGGCGATCCGGGTCGCCCGCGAGTTCGCGACCAACGCCGAGGAATCGGGCGGCCGGTCGATGGTCATCATGGGTGCGGGCATCTGCCAGTGGTTCCACGGCGACGCGACCTACCGCGCGATCCTGGCGATGCTGATCCTCACCGGGAGCATGGGCCGCAACGGCGGCGGGTGGGCCCACTACGTCGGGCAGGAGAAGTGCCGGCCGATCACCGGCTGGATCTCCCTCGCGAACGCGCTCGACTGGAGCCGTCCGCCACGGACCACACCCGGCACGTCGTACTGGTACATGCACACCGACCAGTGGCGCAACGACGGCTACTCGACGTCGGCGCTCACCTCGCCGCTGTCGTCGGGGACGCTCGACGGGATGCACACGGCCGACGCCATCGCGCAGTCGGCACGACTCGGCTGGATGCCGTTCTACCCGCAGTTCTCGACCAATCCGCTCGAGGTCGCCGACGCCGCGCGTGCCGCCGTCGACGCCGGTGAGGCGGCGACTCCGGCGGACTACGTCGCGGACCGGTTGGTGGACGGCGGACTGACCCCGGCGATCTCGGACGTCGACGCTCCGGAGAACTGGCCGCGCACGCTGGTCCTGTGGCGGTCGAATCTGCTCGGCTCGTCGGCCAAGGGCAACGAGTACTTCCTGCGCCATCTGCTCGGCACCCACCACAACGTGCTCGGCACCGAGAACCCGGAGGCCCCACGACCGCGCGAGGTCAAATGGCACGAGCAGGCGCCGGAGGGCAAACTCGACCTCCTGATGTCGGCCGACTTCCGGATGACGTCGACGACGCTGCTGTCGGACATCGTGCTGCCCGCCGCCACCTGGTACGAGAAGCACGACCTCTCGTCCACCGACATGCACCCGTTCGTGCACGCGTTCAGCCCGGCGATCGACCCGCCGTGGGAGGCCAAGAGCGACTTCGACATGTTCCACCGCCTCGCCCAGGAGCTCTCGCGGCAGGCGAGGACCCATCTGGGCACCCGCCACGACCTGGTCGCGACCGCCCTGCAGCACGACACCCCGGGCGAGACCGCGCAGCCGCACGGCCGGGTCGTCGACTGGCGTGAGACCGGGAACCCCGCGAAGCCGGGCGTCAACACGCCGGTCTTCCAGGTGGTGGAGCGCGACTACACGGCGATCGCCGACAAGCTGGCCTCGGTCGGACCGCTGGCCGACGAGCTCGGGTTCACCGTCAAGCACGTCACCTTCGACGTCGGCTCCCAGGTCCCGAAGCTGGCGGCGTCGAACGGCGTCATGTCCCACGGCGTCGGCGCCGGACGGCCCGCGATCGACACCGACGCCAAACTGGCCGAAGCGATCCTGACCTTCTCCGGAACCACCAACGGCGAGTTGGCCGTCGACGGTTTCAAGAAGCTGGAGCGCCGCGTCGGCAAGAAGCTCGCCGACCTCGCCGAGGGCTCGGAGGAGAAGCGGATCACCTTCGCCGACACCCAGGCGGCCCCGGTCCCGGTGATCACCTCCCCGGAGTGGTCGGGTTCGGAGACCGGCGGTCGACGGTACGCGCCGTTCACGGTGAACATCGAGCGGGAGAAACCCTTCCACACACTCACCGGACGACTGCACTTCTACCTCGACCACGACTGGATGCTCGACATCGGCGAGGCGATGCCGACCTACCGGCCGCCGCTCGACATGCACCGGCTGTTCGGGGAGCCGAAGCTGGGCGCCGACGGCAGCAAGGAGATCACCGTCCGGTTCCTGACGCCGCACAACAAGTGGTCCATCCACTCGGAGTACCAGGACAATCTCTTCATGCTGTCGCTCTCCCGCGGCGGCCCGACGGCCTGGCTCTCGGCCGAGGACGCGGCGTCGATCGACGTCCGCGACAACGACTGGATCGAGTGCACCAACGCCAACGGCGTCTACGTGGCCCGCGCCGTGGTCAGTCACCGCATGCCCGAGGGCGTCTGCTTCGTGCACCACGCGCAGGAGCGCACCATCGACGTCCCGAAGTCGGAGGCCACCGGTCGTCGCGGCGGCATTCACAACTCGCCGACCCGGCTGCTGGTGAAACCGTCCCACCTGATCGGCGGCTACGCGCAGCTGTCGTACGCGTTCAACTACCTCGGGCCCACCGGCAATCAGCGCGACATCGTCTCGACTATCCGCAAGCGAAGCCAGGAGGTGACGTACTGATGCGAGTCATGTCGCAGGTCGCGATGGTGATGAACCTCGACAAGTGCATCGGCTGCCACACCTGCTCGGTGACGTGCAAACAGGCGTGGACCAATCGGGCGGGCACCGAGTACGTGTGGTTCAACAACGTCGAGACCCGCCCGGGGCAGGGCTATCCGCGGCGGTACGAGGATCAGGAGGAGTGGAAGGGCGGCTGGCACCTCAACAAGAAGGGCAAGCTGCGGCTCCGCACCGGCGGACGACTGCAGAAGCTCTTCACCATCTTCCACAGTCCCGTCCAGCCGACGCTCGACGACTACTACGAGCCCTGGACGTACGACTACGAGACGCTGATCAACGCGCCGCTCGGCGACGACTTCCCCGTCGCCCGGCCGAAGTCGTTGATCACCGGAGAGGACACCAAGGTCACCTGGTCGGCCAACTGGGACGACAACCTCGGCGGCTCGATGGAGTACGGCGAGCTCGATCCGATCGTCGCGAAGATCCGCAAGGAGTCCGCCGACAAGATCAAGTTCTCGTTCGAGCAGACCTTCATGTTCTACCTGCCGCGCATCTGCGAACACTGTCTGAATCCGTCGTGCATGGCCTCCTGTCCGTCGGGTGCCATCTACAAGCGCGAGGAAGACGGCATCGTCCTCGTCGACCAGGACCGATGCCGCGGCTGGCGCCAGTGCATCACCGGCTGCCCGTACAAGAAGATCTACTTCAACCACCGGTCGGGCAAGGCCGAGAAATGCACATTCTGCTATCCGCGCGTCGAGGTCGGCCAGCCGACCGTCTGCGCCGAGACCTGCGTCGGCCGCCTCCGCTACATCGGCATCTTCCTGTACGACGCCGACGCGGTGACCGCCGCCGCGTCGGTGCCGAACGAGCAGGACCTGTACGAGGCGCAGCTCGAGCTCATGCTCGACCCGACCGATCCCGAAGTGATCCGCCAGGCCAAGGCGAACGGCATCCCCGACGAGTGGCTCGACGCGGCCCGACGCTCCCCCGTCTACGCCCTCGCCAAGAAGTACAAGGTGGCGCTGCCGCTGCATCCGGAGTACCGCACCATGCCGATGGTCTGGTACATCCCGCCGCTCTCGCCGATCGTCGATCTGCTCGCCGAGCAGGGGCACGACGGCGAGGACCGCGACAATCTGTTCGGCGCCATCGAGGCGCTGCGCATCCCCGTCGAGTACCTCGCGGAGCTGCTGACCGCGGGCGACACCGACCTCATCGAGTTCGTCCTGCAGAAGCTGGCGTCGATGCGGTCGTACATGCGCGAGGTGAATCTCGGCCGCGAACCCAATCCGCTGATCCCGGGCAGCGTCGGAATGAGCGAGGAGGAGATGTACGAGATGTACCGGCTCCTCGCCATCGCCAAATACGACGAGCGCTACGTGATTCCGACGGCCCACCACGAGCAGGCGCACAGGCTCGAGGAGACCGCGTGCCCCGTCGACTACGACGACGAGCTGCGCCACTACGGGTCGTCCGCGTTCGGCGAGGCCAGCGGGCGGCCGGTCCCGGTCTCCGTCGAGACCTTCGAGGCGCTCAGACAACGACAGTCGACCGACACGGCGGCGAGCGAATCGGTGCTGCGCGGCCGGACCAACCTGCTGAACTGGGACGGCAACGGCGTTCCAGACGGCATGTTCCCGAAGGGCGGCAACCGATCATGAAGCTGCTCGCCCGCCGCCGCGACCCGGCACGCATGGACTGGCAGGTGGTCCACCAGGTCTCGGCCTGGTGCCTCGGCTACCCCGACGAGCAGCTCTTCGACCGGCTCGATCTGATGCGCGCCGCACTCGACGAGCAGAGTCCGTCCACGGCGACCGCCGCACTGCGCCGGTTCCTCGAACACGCGGCCACCGCCGACCGGACGGGCCTGGCTCAGCACTACACCGACGTCTTCGACCTCTCGCGCAAGCGAACGCTGTACCTGTCGTACTGGTCCGCGGGAGACACCCGCCGGCGCGGTGCCGTGCTCGGCCGCTTCAAACAGCTCTACCGCGACAGCGGGTTCCTGGTGAACCTGCAGGGCGAACTCCCCGACCATCTGCCGATCGTCCTCGAGTTCACCGCACTGGCCGACGCCGACCGCGGCACGGCGATCCTCTCCGACAACCGTGCGGCGCTCGAGCTGATCCGCTTCGCCCTGCTCGATCTCGACTCGCCGTACGCCGACATCCTGACCGCGGTCTGCGCGACGCTGCCGGGTCAGGCTCCGCCCGACCGCGCCTCTGCCATGGCGATGGCCGCGCCGCAACGGCCCGTCGAGACCGTCGGATTGGAACCGTACGATCCGCGGCTGCTGCCGCTGATCACCGACGACCCCCTCACCGACCCCCTGAGAAACAACTCCGCGAAGGCCTTCCGATGAACATCTTCCTGTGGGGCGTTCTCCCGTACATCACGCTGTTGTGCGTGATCGGCGGAACCATCTGGCGCTACCGCTACGACAAGTTCGGCTGGACCACCCGCTCATCCGAGCTCTACGAATCGCGGCTCCTGCGGATCGGCAGCCCGCTGTTCCACTACGGGATCCTCGCGGTGATCGCCGGGCATGCGATGGGGCTGATCATTCCGGAGTCGTGGACCGACGCGGTCGGCATCTCCGAGACCATGTACCACTGGGTCGCCGCCATCGGCGGCATCATCGCCGCACTCGCCGCGATCGTCGGCGTCGCGATCCTGATCTACCGCCGTCGTCGCACCGGCCCGGTGTTCATGGCCACCACCCGCAACGACAAGCTGATGTACGTCGTCCTGGTGGCCGCGTTGATCGCGGGCACGTACATCACGATCGTCGGCATGATCGATCCCCACGGCGAGGGCGTGGACTACCGCCAGACCGTCTCTCCGTGGTTCCGCTCGGTCTTCGCCTTCCAGCCCGACATCGACGCGATGGAGGCCGCGCCGACCCGCTTCCACATCCACGTCGTGATCGGCATGGTCATGTTCATCCTGGTGCCGTTCACCCGCCTGGTGCACATCTTCACCGCGCCGCTGCACTATCTGTTCCGCCCCTACATCGTCTACCGCAGCAAGGATGCGCGCCCGGCCCCGGGCAACGCGCCGAGCCGTCGCGGATGGGCGCCGATCGGAGTGAAGGATCGTGACTGAATGACTGCCCCGACCACGTTCGACAAAGCCGCCCAGACCCGCAACCTCATCCTCGCGACGGCCGCGTTCGCGATCAGCTTCTGGGCGTGGAACCTCATCGCGCCGCTCGGCGTGTTCTACGCCGGTCCCGACCAACTCGACCTCGACTCCACGCAGAAGTCGGTCCTGGTCGCGGTACCGATCCTCGTCGGCTCGCTCGGCCGCATCATCGTCGGCGTCCTCACCCCGCGCTACGGCGGCCGCATCATGTTCACGGCGCTGCTCGTGATCTCGGCACCGTTCGTGATTCTCGTCGCCGTCGCCGGTGAGCTGAAGTCGTATCCGATGATGCTGGTGATGGGCTTCTTCCTCGGCATCGCGGGTACCACGTTCGCCGCGGGCATCCCGTTCCTGAACACCTGGTACGAACCGAGTCGACGCGGCTTCGCGACCGGCGTCTTCGGTGCGGGCATGGGCGGCACCGCGCTCTCGGCGTTCTTCACTCCGCGCTTTCAGGAGTGGTTCGGCTACTTCCCGACACACCTCATCGTCGCGATCGCGCTGGTGGTCGTCGCCGTGCTCTGTTGGATGTTCATGCGTGAATCCCCGGTGTGGGTGGCGAACACCGAACCCGCCGTACCGAAGCTCGTCAGCGCGCTGAAGCTGCCGGTCACCTGGCAGATGTCGTTCCTGTACGCGGCCGCGTTCGGCGGCTTCGTGGCCTTCTCGACATACCTCCCGACCTACCTCAACGACGTCTACGACATCACCGACCTCAAGTCTGCGGGCGCCCGCACAGCGGGCTTCGCGATCGCCGCCGTCGTCATGCGCCCGGTCGGCGGCGCCCTGTCCGACCGATTCGGTCCCCGCGTGATCACCGCGATCTCCTGCGGCGGCGCAGCGATCCTCGCCGTGTGGATGATGACCAAACCAGACATGGGCAACGGCATGGCCGCCGTCGACTTCATCCTGATGGCGATGATGATGGGCATGGGATCGGGCTCGGTCTTCGCCTGGGTGTCGCTCGCGTCGCCGCCGGCGAAGGTCGGTGCCGTCACCGGTCTGGTCGGCGCGGCCGGCGGCCTGGGCGGATTCTTCCCGCCGCTCGTGATGGGTGCGACCTACGACGCGGTCGACCACTCCTACACCATCGGACTCGGCCTGCTCGTCGCGTTCGCGGCGGCGGCGTGCCTGTTCACCGTGTTCGGGATACCGCAGAGCGAAGACGAGTCCGCTGAGACAGGAGCGAAGGCATGAGTTCGGTATCACTGCCCGAGGTCGTCGAAGAACTGCTGGCCGAGGCCCGCGAGGCCTCGTCCGGCCGAGCCGGCCGCACCGTCCGCGGCCACAGCGACCACCGCCTTCGGCAGACGGTCATCGCCCTGCGCGCGGGCGCGGAACTCTCCGACCACGAGAGTCCGGGCGAGGCCACCCTGCAGGTGCTCGCCGGACGGGTGCGGCTCACCTGCGAAGCCGGCGACTGGGAGGGGTCCGCGGGTGCGCTCACCGACATTCCGCTCGTCCGGCACGGTCTGCTCGCCGACGACGACTCGGCGGTGCTGCTGACGGTGGCACTGCAGTGAGTGGATGACCTTGAGCCGACGCCACACGGAGATCTCGCCCCGGGGATGATCCGCGTGGTTCGCCGTCAGAAGCGTGGTTCACAAGCCCTCGTCTGACGGCGAGCCGCGCGGATGCCGTCAGCCTCGCCCAACACCCGCATGCCGACTGGCGTCAGCCAGACGCGCTCCCCCACCGCAGGCGCCGTGGCGCCGACCGGGATCTCCGCCACGAGGCCGCTCTCGCTCTCGACCCGCACCCGTCCCGCGTGCACCGACACGGCGCTCACCCGGCTGCGCACCGCACCCGACGTGGTGGACAGCGTCACCTCCTGCGGGACGACGATCCCGAAAGCCCTGGCGCCGTCGCGGATCTCACCGTCTCCGACCGCGGGAAGCACCGCGTCTCCGACTACCAGTGCCCCGTCGGTCCATCGCCCTTCGACGACGCTGTAGCCGGCCAGCACCGCGCTGAACGGATGCCCCGGCGCGGCGGCGAGTTCGGCGGGCGTCGCCGCTTCGACCACCGCGCCCTCGTCCAGCACGAGGCATCGGCTCGCAAGCTGCCAGGCGTCGGTCAGCTCATGTGTCACCAGCAGTCCGGTGGTGCCGGTCCGGGCGAGCTCGTCGGCGAGCATCCGCCGGATCGCCGGGGCGCTCTCGGCGTCCAGCGCGGCGAACGGCTCGTCGAGCAGCAGCGCTTCGGGTTCGGCGGCCAGTGCGCGGGCGATCGCGACCCGCTGCTGCTGCCCGCCGGAGAGCCGATTCGGCTTCCAGGCTCCGACGTCCGGCAGGCCGATCCGTTCCAGCCAGCCGGCCGCGACCGCACGAGCCTCCCGACGC
The DNA here is from genome assembly GCF_000192435.1 of Gordonia neofelifaecis NRRL B-59395. Classification (GTDB taxonomy): domain Bacteria; phylum Actinomycetota; class Actinomycetes; order Mycobacteriales; family Mycobacteriaceae; genus Gordonia; species Gordonia neofelifaecis. The sequence goes on along the minus strand of NZ_AEUD01000007.1, from coordinate 47,556 downwards.
GACCGGCCCTGCGCGCGCGGCCCGAAGGCGAGGTTCTCCGCGACGGTCAGGTGCGGGAACAATCGGGACTTCTGTTCCAGCAGCGCGATTCGACGGCGCTCCGGCGGGACGTGCACGCGGCGGTCGTGCTCGTGACCGTCGAGCAGCCGGTCGCCCAGACGGATCTCGCCGTCGGCCATTCCGACGAGCCCGGCGACCGCGCCCAGGACGGTGGACTTGCCGGCACCGTTCGGTCCGAGGATCGCCAGGCACTCACCGCCGGGCACCACGAAGTCCGCCGCGACAGTGAACCCGGAGCGCCGGACCTCGATGCGCGCCGCGAGCCGCTCGCCGCTCATCGGACCGCGTCCTGACGCCACGACCGCAGCCCGAGCACGATCACCGCGGTGCTCACCAGCAGCAGCAACGACAACGCGACCGCCGAGTCCTGAGTGACGCCGACGCCGTTGAACGCGGTGTAGATCGCGAGCGGCATGGTGCGAGTGACGCCCGGCGAATTTCCCGCGAACAGCGCCGTCGCCCCGAACTCGCCGAGGGCGCGGGCGAACGCCAGCGCCGCGCCCGCGGTCAGACCGGGCAGCACGAGCGGCAGGGTGATCCGGCCGAGTACGCGCCACCGGCCCGCACCGAGGGTGGCCGCGATCTGCTCGTAGCCGTCGCCCGCCGTCCGCAGTGCGCCTTCGACCGCGATCACGAAGAACGGCATCGCGACGAATGACTGGGCCACCACCACTGCGGCCGTCGTGTACGGCAGGCTGTAGCCCGTGGCCTCGAAGAGCGGCTCGCCGATCAGCCCCGAACGCCCCAGCAGCGCGAGCAGCGCCAGTCCGCCGACCATCGGCGGCAGGACGAGCGGTATCAGCACGACCGCCCGCAGCACCGACGCCCAGCGCTGCGGGGCCCGCGCGATCACCACCGCCAGCGGAGTCCCGATCGCTACGCAGACCGCGGTGGCACAGGCCGCCGTGCTGAGTGAGAGCCAGAGCGCCGTGAGCGACGCGGACGAGAACAGGTCTGCGCCGATTGTCTCCCAGTGCACTCGCGTGAGGAGACCGATGATCGGCGCCACCAGCAGTGCCAGGGCGATCAGTGCGGGAACGTAGAGCGCCGTCGGCAGCCGCGACGCGGTCATGGCGATCCGAAGCCGTACTCCGCCAGGATCTTCTGGCCGGCAGGCGACAGCACGAACTGTTCGAAGGCGACGGCGGCCTCGGGCGACGGCGCCTTCTTCGACACCGCGATCGGATAGCGATTGACCGCGGCCGTCACGTCGGCGGGCGTGATGCCGGTCAGCTTGTCGCCCGCGGCGGCGACGTCGGTCTTGTAGACCAGGCCCGCGTCCGCCTCGCCGGCCTCGACTCGATTGACCACCGAGGTCACGTTGGTCTCCTCGCTCACCGGGTGCACCGTGACGCCGGCGGCGTCGAGCAGCTTCTTCGACGCCTTGCCGCACGGCACCTCGGGTGCGCAGAGGACCGTGCTCACATCGGATCTGGCGAGATCGGCCAGGGTGGTGATGTGCTTCGGGTTACCCGGTGCCACCGCGATCTGCAGCGTGTTGGTTGCGAAGACGGTCCCGTGGTCGGTGATGCCCGCGTCGGTGACCGGCTTGAGGCTGGACTGGTCGGCGAAGGCGATGACGTCGACGTCGGCGCCCTCGACGATCTGGGTGGCGAGCGCCTGCGAACCGTCGTACACGATCGGCGCCACCGAGTACTCCGGGTGCGCCGCGGTGAACTGTTCGGCGAGCTCGTCGAACGAACCTTGAAGGGAGGCCGCGGCGAAGATCTTGACTGGAGCGGCGCCGCTCGCGGCGGCCTGCTCGTCGCTGCCGCATCCGGCGACCAGCAGGGTCAGGGCCAGCAGGCCCGCGATCAGTCTCTTCATCGACTTCCTTCGGCTCTCTTCGGCGTCTCGACCACCACGGTGGTCGCCTTGACGGTGGCGGTCGCCCGCGACCCGACCTCGAGCCCGAGTTCGCGGACGGCTTCGGTGGACATCAGGGACACCACCCGGTGCGGTCCGCACCGCATCTCGACCTGACTCATCACCGGATCGGACAGGACGCGGGTGACGATGCCGACGAACCGGTTGCGGGCGCTGGTGGCCCGGCCCACGGGGTCGTGAGCGTCGGCCTCCGCCGAGTCGAGATACCTCGCCAGGTCGGCGCCGTCGACGGTCGCGCGGCCGGACTCGTCCGTCCCGGCCGCGATCCGTCCCCGATCGATCCACCGGCGGAGCGTGTCGTCGCTGACGCCCAGCAGCTCGGCGGCGTCGCGTATCCGAAATTCGGTCATATCTAGTGAATCTATCCGTAAACACGGCACATTTCTCGGTATGCATACGCAAATGCGTCCGCGCCGGGTTCGACGCGGACATCCGCACCCGGGACCCTTGTGCGAGTCGAGGCACTAGGCTGACGGCATGCGATCTGCCGCAAAGCAATCCGAGGTCCGACGGTGATCACCATCGACGAGCACCGCGCCCGGATTCTCGCGTCCGTATCCCGCTCGACGGCCACCGAGCGGTCGGTTCATCGGTCCGCGGGCTTCGTGCTCGCCGACGACGTGGTCAGTCGATGGCCGGTTCCGCTCTTCGACAATTCGGCGATGGACGGTTACGCGGTGCGTCGTGCCGACGCCGTCGAAGGCGCGATCCTGCGAGTGGTTGCGGACGTCCCCGCGGGATGTGCGGACGATCCGTCGTTCGGTCCCGGCGAAGCCGTCCGGATCATGACCGGCGCTCCGGTGCCGGCCGACGCCGACGCGATCGTCCCGCTCGAGCACACCGACCTCGGCACGGAGGTCCGCGCCACCCCACCCGAGTCGATCACCGTCACGGTGGCGCCGAAGCCGCACGCGCACATCCGCCGGGCAGGCGAGGACGCGGCGGCGGGCTCGGTCGCGGTGCGGGCGGGCACGGTGCTCGGACCGTGGCAGCTGTCCGCGATCGCCTCCGCAGGCCATGACCGGATCCCCGTCGTCGCACGTCCGCGTGTCGCGGTGATCTCCACCGGCTCCGAGCTCGTCGAACCGTCCGATACCCCGCAACGCGGGCAGATCCCGGAGTCGAACTCCGTCCTGCTGGCCGCGGCGATCGTCGACGCCGGCGCCGAAGTCGGCTGGACGGCGACCGTCCGCGACGACGAGGAGGCCCTCGTCGCGACCCTCGCCGACGCCGACGTCGATGCGATCGTTCTCACCGGCGGTGCGAGTGTCGGTTCGTTCGACGTCGTGAAGGCCGTCCTCAACGGCACCGGCAGCATCGAGTTCACCACCGTCGCGATGCAGCCCGGCAAACCCCAGGGCTTCGGCCTCACCGAGGCCGGCGTTCCGGTGTTCTGCCTGCCCGGCAATCCGGTCAGCGTCGCGGTCTCGTTCGAGATGTTCGTCCGTCCGGCACTTCGCACCATGGCCGGACATCCGACCATAGATCGCCCGCGGTCGGTACGGCGTGCGGCGACCGGTTGGCGCAGTCGTGCCGACCGCGTCCAGGTCCTGCCCGTGACGGTCGACGAGCACACCGTCCGGCCGGCGGCCCCCGGCGGCAGCGGCTCGCACCTGGTGACCTCGCTCGCCGAGGCGACCGCGCTGGCAGTGGTGCCCGCCGAGGTGATCGAAGTCTTCGAAGGAGATCCCGTGACCGTGATGGAGCTGCGATGACCCAGCCGTTCACCCACCTCGACACGGCCGGGCAGGCCCGGATGGTCGACGTCACCGAGAAAGCCCCGACGGTGCGCAGTGCCACCGCAGAGGGCTTCGTGCGGTGCAGCGCGCCGATCGTCACCGCGTTGCGCGACGGGACCGTGCCCAAGGGCGACGTCCTCGCCGTCGCCCGGATCGCCGGAATCGCCGCAGCCAAGCGGACTCCCGAGCTCCTGCCGCTGGCCCACGTGATCGGCGTGCACGGCGCCGCCGTCGACCTGGCGATCACCGACGACGGGGTCAGCGTCTCGGCGACCGTCCGGACCGCGGACCGGACCGGCGTCGAGATGGAGGCGCTCACCGCCGTGAGCGTGGCCGCGCTCGCCCTCGTCGACATGGTCAAAGGCCTCGACAAGTCGGTGGAGATCGAGAACGTACGACTGCTGCGCAAGACCGGCGGCAAGAGCGGCGACTGGGTGCGATGACCGCGGCCATCGTGCTCGCGGGCGGTCGTGCCACCCGGATGGGCGGCGTCGACAAGGCCGCCGTCGACATCGCGGGGCGGTCGTTGATCGACATCGTCTACGAGGCGGTGGCCGACGCACACCCGGTGATCGTGGTCGGACCGGAGTCCCTCGAACGCCCCGGCGTCCGGGTCATCCGCGAGGATCCGCCGTTCGGCGGGCCGGTCGCCGGCCTGGCCGCAGCCCTTGCGGCGATCGACACCGACGAGGTGTGGCTGCTCGCCTGCGACCTGCCGCGGGCGTCGGCGATTGTCGCGCAGTTGCGTGAGGTCCCGCTCGCGGCCGCCGACGACGCGGTGATCCTGGAAGACGCCGACGGTCGCGCCCAGTGGCTCGCCGGCCGTTATCGAGCGGGCGCCCTGCGGCGTGCGCTCGCACGACTTCCGGAGGTCCGAGACGCATCGATGCGCGCACTCGTCGGCGGCCTCGCGCTGCGCTCGGTCGTCGACCGGGCGGGCGCGACAATCGACCTGGACACCTGGGACGATGTGGAGAACTATCGGGCCGTGACGGCCCGGCCGAGCAGTCTGGAGGACGAATCGTGAGCACCTATCCACCCGGTCTGGACCGGTGGGCCGATGAGCTCGCTCCGGCGCTGGGACTGTCGCAGGCCGACGTGCCCACCGAGGTCCTCCTCGACGTGACGCGCGACGTCGCCCACGCGGTACTGCGTCCCGCCGGGCCGATCACGACGTACCTGATCGGCCTCGCGGTGGCGAACGGGATGAGCGTCGAGGACGCCGCCGCTCGCGTGCACGAGCTGGTGAAGGCGAAAGAGGCCGGATGATCATCCGGTACTTCGCGGGCGCCGCCGAAGCGGCGGGCCGCAAGGAACAGACGGTCGACGGCGAACTCACCGTCGGCGACTTGAAGGAACTGCTCTCCGGTGCGCTGGGGCCGGAGTTCGCCCGAGTGCTGACCTGCTGCTCGGTCCTGGTCGACGGAACGCGAGCGACCGACGAGACCTTCGCAGGCTCGGGCGCGACAGTCGACGTCCTCCCTCCCTTCGCCGGCGGCTAGGCGTCGTTCACGTCTCACCCTCGTTCCTGATGACCACAGCCCCCACACAGAGGCTGGTCGAGTAACGAGGAACGAAGTGACGAGAGTATCGAGACCCCACACGACAACCGGGTCTCGATGCGCCTCGTCGCTACGCTCCTCGGCTTACTCGACCAACCTTGGGGCGGCCTGGGGCCACTCAACCCTCACGCTGAGACCAGCCTGGGGGCGGCCTGGGAACTATTCGACCAGCCTTGGCGTCAGCCGCCGATCGCGGACATCGGGCGGTCGGGCTGGAGGAAGCCGGGGTCGTCGATGCCATGGCCGGCGAGCTTGGCGGTCACCGAGGCGCGGATCGCGGCGGCGACGTCGTCGGTCGACGCACTCGAGCGCAGCAAGGACCGCAGGTCCGACTCGTCCCGCGCGAACAGGCAGTTGCGGAGCTGACCGTCGGCGGTGAGCCGAACGCGATCGCACGAGCCGCAGAACGGCGCGGTCACCGAGGCGATCACGCCGACCGTCGTCGGTCCGCCGTCGACGAAGTACAGCTGGGCCGGGTCGGAGCCTCGCCCGGCGCAGGCGTCGAGGGTGAACTCGGCCGACAGCACGTCAAGAATCGCTTCACCGGTGACCATCCGTACGCGCGACCAGATGTGCCCGGCGTCGAGCGGCATCTGTTCGATGAACCGAAGCTGCGCGTCGTGGTCCCGCGCGAAGTGCACGAGGTCGACGAGTTCGTCGTCGTTGGTCCCGTGCATCGCAACGGTGTTGATCTTCAGCGGACGGAGCCCGGTGGCCTGTGCGGCGGCGATGCCCTCGAGGACGTCGGTCAGCCGGTCTCGTCGCGTCAGTGTCGCGAAGCGGTCGGCGCGCAGCGTGTCGAGACTGATGTTGAAACGCTCCAGACCGGCCTCGGCCAGCGGCTCGGCGAGTCTCGCGAGCCCGATGCCGTTCGTGGTGATCGACACGCGGAGCGGTCCACGCTCGCCCTCGATCGCGGCGAGCCTGCGCACCACGTCGACCACGTCGGGCCGCAGGAGCGGCTCACCGCCGGTGAGCCGGATCTCGAGGATCCCGAGCGACGCGAAGACCACGGCGAGCGAGACGATCTCGTCGGACGTCAGCAGCTCCGGCCGGGGAATCCACGGGACCCCGTCCGCGGGCATGCAGTACGTGCAGCGCAGATTGCATCGGTCGGTGAGCGAGATCCGGAGGTCTCGGTGCACGCGGCCGAACTTGTCGACCAGCCCCTCCGACGACGCCGTCATGTCGCGACCGTTCCCAGGCCGACCCAGGTGTGCGAGCCGTCGCTCTCGATCTGCTTCTTCCACATCGGCAGCTCGGCCTTGACCCGCTCGACCAGCTGGCGGTCGACGTCGAACGCCTCGCCCCGATGCACCGACGACACCGCCGCGACGATCGCGACACCGCCGACGGGCAGCCGGCCGACACGATGACTGACCGCGATGCGCAGGTCCGGCCGGTCCACCTGTTCGACGATCGCGCGCAGGAAGCGCTCGGCGTCCGGATGAGCGCTGTACTCGAGCTCGACCACGCGTCCCCACGCGTCCGGATCATTGTCGCGGACGGTACCGACGAACACCGCGGTCGCTCCGGCGTCGTCGGCTGCGACGGCGTTCAGGTGCGCGGCGACGTCCAGGTCATGCTCGCTGATCGCACAGAGAACGATCATCAGTGATCGCCTCCGGCCGCCTGCGCGACGGCGTGGTCGGCGATCTGCAGGACCACCGGCACCCCATCCCGGACAGCGCCCGTCGAGCCCGCCAGATTCACCACGAGCGCACCGTTCCGCATCCCCGCCAGGCCCCGCGACAGCATCGCATGCGGGAGCGCCACGACGCCGACTCGGCGGATCTCCTCGGCCACCCCGGGCAGGACGCGGGACAGGAGTGGCTCGGTGGCCTCAGGAGTCACATCTCGCGGTCCGACGCCGGTGCCCCCGGTCGTGACGACCAGGCCGGCGCCGGCATCGACGACCTCGGTGATCACGCTCGCGATCGCATCCCGGTCGTCTGGCACGACGATCACCTCCGCCGTCCACCCGGACTCACCGAGCAACTCGGCCGCGAGCGGCCCGGAGACGTCCTCGCGGTCACCGGCGAACGACCGGTCCGACACGGTGATCACCGTCGCGCGCTTCTGATTCGGATCCACATGTTCGAGCCTGCCACGTCGGCGCCGTCACGGCGAACGATTGCCCGCCGCTGCGGGTCAACTCTCCTCTGGGCGTTCGCGCTTGGTGTACCAGGGTCGTGGACCGTGCCAGCCGTACCTCAGCGAGGCGATGCGCACGACGGTCACCGATCCGGCGCACAGGAGCCCGACCCACGGCCGGTACACGTCGAGATGCAGCAGCACTGCGGTCACTGCCGCGCCGGCCAGCGACGGGATCGCGTAGAGATGCTCGTTGGAACGAAGCACGGCCGGAACTGTGCCCGACAGCACGTCCCGGATGATGCCGCCACCGATCGCCGTCGTCAGGCCCAGCATCGCGGCGCTCGGCGCGGCGAGACCGTAGTCGTAGGCGGTGACGGTGCCGGTCACCGCGAACAGTCCGAGGCCGACCGCGTCGGTGACGTCCAACGGCCACCGCGTCAGGCGGGCAGGCGGCTGCCACACGAAGATCACCAGCGCCGTGCCGACCGCGGCGGCCACCAGCCACAGATTGGTGAACGCCGTGGGCGGCGTCTTGCCGATGATGACGTCGCGGATGATGCCTCCGCCGAGAGCGGTGGCCGCGGCGAGCAGGACGATACCGACGATGTCGAGGTTCCGTCGCACCGACAGCAGGGCTCCGGACGCCGCGAACGCAACGATGCCGATGAGCTCCCCTCCGTGATGGAGCAGCGACGCCGCGTTGTCGAGATTCGACGACGCCATCCACAACGACATAGGGCAGCCTCCGGGTCATGACGGAACGCGAGACGCGTCCGAGGTGAATCTAGCGCAGCGCATCGCCGGCCTCTGGCATCCGTACGCCGACGGCGTCCCGTGGAGCACTGCGCGCCTGGCAGACTGGAGTCATGGCAAAGAAATGGTCCGAGCTTCCGCCCGCCGCACGCGCGGGCATCATCTCCATCGCAGCCGTCGACGCCGGCCTGCGGGTCTGGGCGATCCGGGATCTGCGGTCGCGCGACAAGAAGGAAGTGAACGGGTCGAAGCTGGTGTGGTCGGCGGCGCTGTCGGTCGTCAACTCGGCAGGCGTCCTGCCCGCGGTGTACCTGCTGCGCGGACGCAGGGCCACGCCCGCCGGACCGCAGTGAGATCGTCGGGACCGTCGATACGGGGGTCCCGACACCCCGCCTGATTCGCGAAGAGCGGCCGCTTCACGTGGAACAACGGAACGACCCCGCCTCCCTCACGGGAGACGGGGTCGTCGTCGATATGCCTATCGGCGGGAAGTCACCAGCTGGACTTCTGCACGCCCGGCAGCTCGCCTGCGTGTGCCATGTCGCGGAAGCACACGCGGCACAGACCGAACTTGCGGTACACCGAGTGCGGACGACCGCACTTGTTGCAGCGGGTGTAACCCCGGACTGCGAACTTGGGCTTCTTGTTGGCCTTGTTGACCAGAGCCTTCTTTGCCATCTCAGTTGTCCCTATCTCAGTTCGCGGCTGCGTCGTTGCTCTTGAACGGGAAGCCCAGAGCGCGAAGCAGCGCACGGCCCTCGTCGTCCGTGGTGGCCGAGGTGACGACCGTGATGTCCATACCGCGCGGACGGTCGATGGAGTCGATGTTGATCTCGTGGAACATCGACTGCTCGTTCAGACCGAACGTGTAGTTGCCGTTGCCGTCGAACTGGCGATCGCTCAGACCGCGGAAGTCGCGGATACGCGGGAGCGCGATCGACACGAGGCGATCGAGGAACTCCCACATGCGGTCGCCACGCAGGGTGACGCGCGCACCGATCGGCATGCCCTCGCGCAGCTTGAACTGTGCGATCGACTTGCGCGCGCGGCGGATCTCCGGAGCCTGACCGGTGATGAGCGCCAGATCGGCGACCGCACCGTTGATCAGCTTCGCGTCACGGGCGGCGTCGCCGACACCCATGTTCACGACGACCTTGACGACGCCGGGGATCTGCATCACGTTGGCGTAGTTGAACTCTTCGTTCAGCTTGCCCCTGATGTCCTCGCGGTACTTGGCCTTGAGGCGGGGCTGGACCTTCTCAGAAGTGGTCATGTCAGATGTCCTTCCCGGTCTTGCGGGAGATGCGGACGTTCTTGCCGGTCTCCTCGTCGCGACGGTAACCGACGCGAGTCGGGTTGCCCTCGGCGTCGACGATCATCACGTTCGAGACGTGGATCGGAGCTTCCTGCGTCACGATGCCGCCCGACTCGGCGCCACGCTCGTTGGCCGAGGCGCTGGTGTGCTTCTTGATGCGGTTGACGCCCTCGACGAGCACGCGCTCGCGCTTCGGGTAGGCCTCGATGACCTTGCCCTTGGCGCCCTTGTCCTTGCCCGCGATGACGATGACGGTGTCACCCTTATGGATCTTCATGGGTCAGATCACCTCCGGTGCGAGCGAAACGATCTTCATGAAGCGCTTGTCGCGCAGCTCGCGGCCGACGGGGCCGAAGATGCGGGTACCGCGCGGGTCGCTCTCGTTCTTGAGGATGACGGCCGCGTTCTCGTCGAACTTGATGTACGAACCGTCGGGGCGACGGCGCTCCTTGACGGTGCGCACGATGACGGCCTTGACGACCTCACCCTTCTTGACATTTCCGCCGGGGATGGCGTCCTTGACGGTGGCGACGATGACGTCACCCACGCCGGCGTAGCGCCGCGACGAACCACCGAGAACACGGATGCAGAGGATCTCCTTCGCACCGGTGTTGTCGGCGACGCGCAGCCGCGATTCCTGCTGAATCACTGCGTAGTCTCCTTGACCTGGATACTTATGTCCGCCGGATTTCCGACCCGACGCACACGGTCTGTCACCATCGAAATCCGCGCCTGCCTGGGCGTTCTCCGGAATTCGGAGTCCGCTGCAGTGGGTTCGCGACTCGACTTGCGGTGCACGCACCGCAGGCAACCGCTCTAGTGTAGGCCAGACTCGTAGCGTCGGCCAAATCGATGTGGGCCCCGGACCTGCAGAAACCCGTTCATTCGACGTCGCCGAGGTCTCCGGTCGGGAAATCGATCCGCCGGACCTGACCGCCCTCGGCGATCGCGATCGTCGCGAAGCTGTCGCGCCGCTCCGGGAGGAGTCGCACCGTCACCTGAGCACCCGCCCGCGCTCCCACGAGTACGCCGACAGCCGCGTCACGGACCTTGGCGAACTGCGCCGACTCGTCGTCCCATGTGGCCTTCTCACGATCGTCCAGAAGCAGCACCCGGACACCGCGTCCACGCGCATCCCAGGCCGCGTCCGCGACCTCTGGCGCATCCAGACCCGGTGCCCGGATCCGATCACGGAGACCCGCTTCGATCAGCAGGCATGCCGCGACCTGATCGTCCGACAACCGCGCGCCCGAGGCGATGTACTCCAGCAGCGGTCGGACCTGATCCTGCAGCCGGGACAGTCGCGCGTCCCGAACCATCCGGACGCCTTCGGCCTGCCGGTCTCGCTCACCCAGGCGGCGCAGCGCGCCGATCTGCTGCGCCCGCGGTCGGACCAGCATCGCGAAGAAGGTAGCCATCGCCAGGATCCCGGTGTTCCCCGGCATCACGATCCCGACCGCCACCGCGATGTCCTCACCTCGTGCTGCTGCGGCCACGACGATGGCGATCAGGCTCACCAGCCCACCGAGCCAGGCGACGCCGGTACGACCCCGGACGGCCAGCATCACGAATGTGAGCGCCGCGGACCCGCCGAGCGCCAGGACCACGGCCCGGTCGCCGAGGTCCGTCGATGAGACCGCCAGACCGCACGCCGCGGCGGCGGTCAGTGCTGCGATCATCGCATCCGGCAGGCGCATGGGATCCGACGGCGAGGCCAAGACGACGAACCATCCACCCCCGAGCAGCGCGAAGCCCGCGAGATAGGCCACCGGGACCTCGATGCCGCCGCTGGCGACGCCGATGAACAGCAGCGCCAGCCAGGCTCCGGCGGCGAGAAAGGCCGCGGCCGGATTGCGGAGGCCGAGCATCGTCGCGACATCGGAGGTCTTACCCGCGACCGGCACGGGATCGCCGGCGGTCACGCGTGGTCCTCACGGGACTCCGGTGTCCACCACAGCCGCACCGTCGATCCACGCCCGGGAGTACTCATCACCGCGGTCTCGCCGCCCACGAGAGCTCCGACTCGGTGCCGGATGCTCAACGCCAGTCCCAACCTGTCGTCGCCGACGGCTTCGGGATCGAATCCGACGCCGTCGTCGGTGACGACGACCTGGACCAGATCCGCGCGGACGCCGATGTACACCGCGGTCTCCGCATCGGGCCCGGCGTGTGCGGCACTGTTCCGCACGGCCTCGGCCGCGGCCTCGGCCAGCGCCGCGACGACCTCCGCCGGGCACGACGGCGCGTCGGCGGCGACCTCGACGGTCACCGGAAGGTCACTGCTGATTCCGCCGATCACCGCGCGCAGCCGGGCGACCAGTTCGGGCCCGGGGACGTCGGCCTCCGCGAGATCGTCGGCGGCCAGGCGATCCAGCGCGACCAGTGCCTCGCTCGCCTGCGCAGGCACCCGGGCGTCGTCTCGATCGGCGGCGACGGCGACGAAGGTCGACAGGACGTGATCGTGGATCAGCGCATCCACCCGGGCCAGTTCGATGTTGGCGACGTTCCGCGCCACCGCACGTTCGGTATCCGCACGCGACTCGTCGAGGTCCGCTCCGACCTGCAGCACCCGCCGGACGAGCAGGATGCACAGCGAGGTGAAGACGATGCCGAACAGCGCCTCTTCGACTGCCGCCCACGCGTCGACTCCATCCACGTTCCACACCGCGACCGCCGCACCGGCCAGCTTGCCGACCACGAGGACGGCGACCGCCTCCAGTACCGGACGGACGAGCACCACCGCCAGGCCCGCGAGCCCGACGAAGTCCAGGATCCAGATCGGCGACGTGTCCGAACCGGACTCGCATACGAGCAGCCACAGCACGGCCGCCCCCAGCGCTCCGACGGCACACGAGATCGCCGCGGCGGCGATCGCCGCGTGCCACCGCCGGACGACGGACACCGCGAAGAGCGCGACCCCCGGGCCGAATGCCAGCAGGCCCCCGACCACCGGGTACCACGCAGGTACGCGGCCGGCCGCCTCACTGATCATCTGCGGCAGCACGATGATGGTGTAGACCACATACCCGGCGCCGGTGAGCCGGGCGAGTGCGACCCGCAACCGGTCCAACTCGCCGCGACCGTGTTCGACCGGGCGCGCGAAAAGGCTCCGCCCACTGTCCCGAAATCCGGGCAGCGGGCGGAGTCGCTCGGTAAGAGTGCGGGTCACCACTCCTCTAGTGTCGTATACCCGTCCTGCAGCGCGCGCGCGAGCAGGTGCGCCTTGGTCGGCGCACAGCGTCCGACGGCCGCGTACTTGGCGCGGATCCGTGAGATGTGCGTGCTCACGGTCGACTGGGAGATGAAGAGCTTGTGCGCGGCGTCCTCTTTGGATTCCGCAGCCATCCAAGCGAGAAGCACCTCGACCTCACGCGTGGACAGGGCGGGCCGCGCAGGCTGCGTGGGGACCAGATGCGGTACGACCGCCTCCATGACAGGCGACGTCATCTGCGACGCTCGCCCACCGTTGATTCCGATCTCGAGTTCGGCAACGCTCACAGGCGATCCTCCTGATCAATCCCCGACCGGCTGAATAAGTGCACCCGGAAGATGAGTCGCCCAGGTTCGACACAAACGTTACGAAGGTCCGGCGTCGCCCGGTAGACCCAGAACTGGTGACACCGAACCCGAGGTCACAGTGCCCGACGACCCGCCGACCGGACCCGTCCACCCACGGGTCAGGGCGCGTGGTCTCGGTGCGGCATCGGAAGCCAGCCGTCTTCGACCGCACGCTTGAACAGGTCCAGCTTGGTCCGCGTCGGACGGCCGGCGTCGGCGTACTTCTGCCGAATCCGTTTGAGGTACTCGTTGACCGTGTCCGGAGTGACCCCGAGTTCGTGGCCGACGCTGATCGAGGTGCCTCCGGAGGCGTACAACGTCAGAACGCGTTGCAGCTGGGGGCTGAGGTCGACGCCGTCGAGGTTCGGGTCGCCGTCGATGGCGGCCGCCCATTCGGTTGTCAGGACTTCTTCGCCGCCGGCCGCCGCGCGGATCGCCGCCAGGACCTCCTCTTCGGAGGCCGACTTCAGGACGACGCCGAGGGTGCCCGCGCGCGCCGCCGATCTCAACAGGTCGGGATGCTCGCCCGAGGTGTAGACCACCGTCACGATTCCCCGATCGGCGAGGGTGTTGACGTTCTCCCGCGGCGTGGTTCCGTCATTCAACCGGAGATCGAGGATCACGACGTCGAGATCGGCCGTCTTGGCCAACAGCTCCGCCACCGTGGGCGCGGCCTCGACGAGTTCGAGGTCGGTTTGACCCTCCAGGATCCGTTCGATGCCCCACACCGGGGACTGATGGTCGTCGACCATGCCCACGCGGACGACGCCGGGCCGCTCACCAGCGAGATCACCACGCTCATCCATCAAGTTCGTCATCTCCCCATTCCTGGCCCGACCTCGACATCTCGGACACGTCAAAAATAGCCGACCCCTCCGACAAGAGCCGCCCGATCACCCGTTCGTGGGACTAAAGTCCGTGACCGGAGTCGTCCAGTTCACCAGGGAACCCACCCGTAACAGCACCGTTGTCTCGTAGCGTGACCCGAATGACTGCTCACGATGTTCACGACGTGCTCGGCACAGACGTGACGATGCCCGTCCAGATCCGCTCCGCCCGCTGTTTCGTGGCCGGCTTCACCGCGTCGACGGAAGCGGTGGCCGCAGCCGTCCGCCGTCGCGGGGCCGCCGATCTCGCACCGCTCGAGGTCCGCCGAGGCCGCGCGATCTGCATGGTGGTGTTCGTCGACTACCGCGACGGCGACCTGGGACCGTACAACGAGTTCGGGGTCTGCTTCCTGATGCAGCCGCCGGGTGCCGCAGCCTCGCCGTTGCGCACGCTGCGCTCGCTCGGCTCCGGCGATGCACACGCGCTGATCCACCAGCTGCCGGTCGACGGCGAGTTCACCATGGCTGCGGGCCGAGGCATCTGGGGCTTCCCCAAGGTTCTCGCCGACTTCGACGTGGACCACGACTCGGCCGTCAAGCACGGACGCGTCAGCCAGGACGGCCGATTGATCGCCGACCTGACCGTCGGGCGAGGCCTGCCCGTGCCGGACACCGCGCGCGACACCGTCCTCCAGGCGTACTCGCAACTGGACGGCGTCACCCGTCGCACACCGTGGCGACTGACGTCGACCGTCGGCACCCGCACCAGGATCGGCGGCGCCAGGCTGACCCTCGGCGATCATCCGATGGCCGACGAGCTCCGTCGGCTCGACCTCTCCCGTACCGCACTCATGGCCAGCTCCGTGGCCGATCTGTCGATGGTCTTCGACGACGCGACGGTCATCACCCCGGCGGGCTGAGCACCCGGAAATTCTGTTAGGCTCGCCTAAACTACTCAGACCGAACACAGGAGAGTCATGACCGTTTCCCGCAACCTGCGTCGTCCCGCCGCGGCGGTGGCCGCACTCGCCGCCGCCACCGCGCTCCTGGCCGCATGCTCGAGCTCCGACGACGACTCCGCATCCGCGACAAGCGCGTCCGCACCCGCGAGCGCCTCGGCCACCGTGGCCGTCGCGGGTCTCGACAACGGTCAGGCGCAGGTCATCGTCCGCAAGGCCGTCGACGGCGACACGACCGTCGCCGAACTCTCGACCGTCCTCGACACCTCCACGCCGGGCGCCGCCGAGGCACTGAACGCGTTCTCGAAGGCCGCGAACGAGGCCGGTTACACCCCCGACGCCTACACCGTGAAGTCGGTCAAGGCCGACGGCGAGAACAAGGCCGTCGCCGTGACCGCGATCAAGTCGCCGCATGCTCCCGAGCCGGTCGACCTGAACCTCGCGATGGTCAAGCAGGACGGCGAGTGGAAGCTGGCGGGAGCCTCCGTCACGACGCTGACGTCGATGATGCCCCAGCACTGATGCTGCAGCACTGACGCGCCGGCACCACGCGTTCCGACACCGGCGGCACCCTCTCACATCGAGAGCGTGCCGCCGGTGTCTCGTGTCCAGGCCGGCTCGCCGGACTCATCGACGGCGCAGACCCGCCGCCGCACGGACGCACCGTCCGACTCGGCGATCACCGCGACCATCGCGCGGGCCGCGGGAACCAGTCGTGCGGTGACGCTGCCGCGGTCCGCGCCGCTCAGCACGTCGATCAGTTCCGCGTGGATCCGATCGCGGTCCCGCACCGCGCCCGCGTCCCCGCTGCGGTCGTCGAAGAGCCGCACCGCGACGCCTCGTTCCCGAGCGGCGGATACCTCCGCCCGGACCTCCGGTGACATCCACCCGCGGCCGCGCACCTCGTCGCGCAAGGCCGCTTCGAGCAGGCGCGCGCGCACCGCATCGTCTGCCGAGAAGTGGCCGCCGCGCGCGGCGTGCTCGAGGAACGGCCGCACCTCGTGATCGAGTTCGGCCAGCGTCCGCGCACGTTGCGCGACGGTCGCCGCCAGGGCCGCCTCGGCCTCCACCGCTGCCACCTCCCGGCGGTCGAGCACCCGGGAGAAGGCCAGCAGGGGACGCACGAACGCCATCATCAGGGTCACCGGAACCATCGACGCAAGCATCCTCAGCACCACCGGCACCACCGTTCCCGGTCTCCACCCCCACACCGCTGCAGCGACCGCCGCGACGCCGACGACGGCCAGGAAGCCGAGCCAGGCCCATCTCACCCGTCCGCGGACGATGAGTAGACACATCGCGATCGCATAGACCACCATCGGCGCGCCGGGTCGCACCCAGTTCGTCGGTCCCACCGGAATGGACCACCAGACGGCCGCGCCGGCCACTGCGCCGATCACCGCCACTGCGATCGTCGCCGACCGCCCGAGCGGATCCTCCTCACCGCGCGCCGCCAGCCACAGCGACACGGCCAGCCCCACCGACCCGAGGACCGCGGCCACCCACCGGGCCGGACTCAGTTCGAGGGACGGAAGCATCAGGCCGACCGCCACATAGGCGGCCATCACCCCACCGACCGCGACCCGGAGGCCCCGGCGGCCGAGACCCATCATGCCGGCGATCGTCTCGGATCCCGTCGCGCCCGGATCCGTACGCGACGCGGTCACGGCCGACGCCAGTGCAACGACACCATGGTGCCGCCAGTCGTCGACGAGTCGATCCAGGCTCCGCCGCCCGGCTGCTCCCGCATCCGGCGAAGGATCCCGAGTTCGACGCCCGCACGGTCCGCAGGGATCCGCCGGGGGTCGAAACCCACCCCGTCGTCGACGACCCGCAGCCGGATCAGATCCGAGTCGAAAACGCCGATCAGGGCGCATGCGGCCGTCGGGCCCGCGTGCGCGACGGCATTGCCGACGGCTTCGGCCGCCGCATCGACGAGCGCCTCGCCGAGGCGGTAGGGGTAATGGGCGTCCGGGTCGAGGACGGTCAGTTCGGTCATCGGGTCGTCGGCGACCGCGTTCACCGCTTCGCGCAGGCGCAGGGAGGTCTCCGCTACGGACATCTCGGCGGGCGGCGGCCGGGATCGACTCCTGCCGTCGAGGTCGGCGAGTGTCTGGGTCGCCTTGGCTTGCAGCCGGGGCTCGGGCACGCCCTCCGACACCTGGCGAAGCACCGCGATCACCTTGTCCCGAACCACGATGTCGAGCCTCTCACGCTCGGCCACGCGCGCGGCGCGACTCGCCGCGCGCGCACTCGCGGACAGAACCTGCTCGCGACGCTCGTCGGCGGCGCGGACCGCCCGCATCGTCGAGTATTCGAGCGTCAGGAACACTCCGACCAACGCGGCCGTCAGCAACGAGTTCGCATAGCCGAGCACGCCGAACTGTCCCTGCTTGACGTACTGCTGGGCGGTCGCCAGCAGCAGCAGGACGAACCCGGCGTACAGCACCGGCACCCTTGCGCGGTACACGGTGGCCATCACGATCGCAGGCAGGACCACGGTGTTCGCCGGCCAGATCGGCGGCGAGCCGTACGACGGCGGTGCCGCGTCGCCCGTCCAGGCGATCAGCCACAGGACGACCACGGTCACGTTGGCCGCACCGAGCGTCAGCGCGAGCGGTCCGATCAGCCGGCCGGATCCGCGGGTCGCATCGGCCAGCAGGGCCGCTGCGGCTCCGACGACGAGAACGATGCTCACCGGCACCCACCACACCGCGACCAGCGAGATCACCTGGTCGTAGTAGCTCACCATGATCGTCGGCACGATCAGCGTGGTGATGGCCATGCAGACTGCCACGCCACGGCGCATGCGGAGTTCGTTCACAGTTCCACCACCCGCGTCGCGCCGGAGACGCCGAACTCGACGCGCCGGCGAACGTCCGGCCGGGCGACGGTCACGGCGGCGATCGGTGTGCGGTCCGGCGGCGAGACCCGGGCCACGATCTCACCGGTGGTGAGCGAGCCGAGTTCGGCGCACAGTCGGGGAATCACCTCGGCCAGGACCACCGATGCGTCCTCCGGAGCCACATCCCGGAGGCCGCCGTCGTCGAGCAGGGTGACCGATACGCCGCGCGAGCGCGCGCGCCACACCGCCTCACGTACCTGCGCGGTGTCGAATGCGGGGGCCCGGATCCCGTCTCGCAGGCGGGCCTCGATCAGGCGGGCTCGCTGCACATCGGCGATCGTGACCCGATCGGCATCGATCGCGTTCTCGAACAGCGGGCGGACCAAGCCGTCGATCCTGGCGATGCGCTCGTCCCGCGCGGCGCTCGCCGCACGACCCGCCCATTCCTCGCCGCTGGCACGGTCGTGGCGGATCGCGAGCGCGTCGATCTCCCGAAAGAGAGGCGCCAGCGCGGTCGTCGCCGCGGTCGCCGCCACCAGCAGCAGCACCGTCGTGGTCTGCACCGTGCTCCACCAATGCGTGGCATCCGTCGACGTGCCGGCGACGACAGTGAGCGCGATGCCGGCGAGCGCCCCGATCCACGCCTCCAGGAGTCTGCCTCGGAACACCACGACCGTCTCCACGACGAAGGCGGTCACGAACATCGGCAGGTAGAGCCTCGCGTCCGCCGAACCGTCGTTGGCGAGCGCCGACCAGAGCGCGCCCTGCGCGGCCAGGGTGAGCACGACGACCCCGACGGCCGGGCGTCTCCCGAATCGTCCCGGGCGCGGCACCAGCGCCAACCCGAATGCGCAGGTGTACAGCACGAACCCGGCGACGACGCCCAGCCAGTACGACTGCCCGGGTGAGTCGACGACCCCCTGCACGATCATGAGGACGACCGACCCCGCGAGATACACGATCAGCACCGCCATCAGCGCGCGCCGCACTGCCGGTTCGGTGATCGATCGCTGCAGATCCGCGGATTCGCTCATGGACGGACGCCGCTCTGCACCCACATCAGCTCCACTCGGGTGCCGTGTCCGGGTTCGCTCACCACGCGGCTGCTGCCGCCTTCCAGTTGCCGCATCCGTTCCAGGATGCCGAGTGCCACACCGATCCGGTGGGCGGGCACGGCTGCGGGATCGAATCCGACGCCGTCGTCCACCACGACCGCAGACAGCCGATCGGGTTCCACACCGCAGCGGATCGCGCCCGCCGCCCCCGGGCCCGCGTGGCGGTGGAAGTTCCGCACGGCCTCGCCGACGGCGTCGACGATCGCGTCGGCTGCGGCCGCCGGATACTCCGCATCACGGGGCGCAGTCACGATGGTCTCGATGTCGAGCCCGCTGCCCAACTCGTCCACCGACACCCGCAGTCGTTGCACGAACTCGGTCGCGGCGACCTGATCCCGCCCCGTCCCGGTGTCGGTCGACCAGTTCGCGATCTCGTCGAGCACGCTCCCCATCGCCCACCGGAATCCCTCGGAGAGCGGTCCGGGCCGCAGCGCCATGAGCAGAGCGATGAGGCGATCGTGCACCATCGCGTCGAGTCGCCGGCGCTCCGCGTCGCGCACCCTGCTCTGCAGGAGCTCGGCCGTCTGGGCACCCGCGGCCCGCCGGCGTTCGTCGAAGCGCCGTGCCCCGCTCATCACCGCCCAGCAGATGACGAGATAGATGCTCGCCAGGGACAATGCCCAGAAAGCCGATACGAAGTCTGTCCAGTCCGCCCCGCCGGACACGATTGCGGCGGCGAACAGGCTCAGCCCGCCCGCGACCAGCAGATTGACGACGGCGGCCGCGATGCGGTCGCACAGGACCAGAACGCAACTGCCCACCTGCGGCAGAAAGACCAGCCCGAAGTCGAAGGCGCTCGCGGACGAATCGGCCCCGGACTGCCCGGTCCAGCCGATGAACCACGCAACGGCGACGAGGAGATAGGCGGCAGCGCAGACGTACGCGACGGGGGCGAGCAGTTCGACTCGGCGACTCAGTCCGCCGACGAAGAACGCCAGCGCCGACGCGACGACGACCGCGCCGCTGAGCCAGGCCCACCAGTCCGCGGTCAGCGAGGCGTACTGAGACAGATCACTCGGGGCGAGGAGGAAGATACCGAGGTAGGTGACCCCGAAGACCATCGTTCCCGTGGACTGCATGCGGGACGACGCCGACGGCTGCTCACTGCGGCCGGGCATCACACCCCGGCTCGGCTATGCGGAGCACCGCGGGAGGAACGACTCAGACGACGGAGCGGAGCCCGACACCCGCGGTGGGGAGATCCCGGCCCAGCCACTGAACGATCTCCTGCATCGCGCGAGCGAGATCGCGCGGCGCGAGCGAACCGAGACCCGGCATGTTGTGCATCACCGATGCGGTCAACGCGCTCTCGACAGACATGTACTCGGCATCGATCACCCGGCGGTAGCCATGGAGGGAGTCGACGAGGTCGCCGTACGTCACGCTCTGATCGCCGATGCGAACAGCAGTCATCCACGGTGCTGCATCGGCCCGATCGGCCAGATGCACGCTGAGACTCCGGATCCACTCCTTGCGGTCGACGCTCGCGTAGTTGTCCATCTCCATACCCTTCCGGGTGCCACATGCTGTGATTCTCGAGGGGTTCCGGCTGGAAACCACCTGGGAACCAGGCTATCGGCATCGGGGGCGCGGAGCATAGGGGCATCGCGTCGCTGACACAAAAGAGCTGTTCCGTTAACCTTTTCGATACCTTGTCGCCGCCCGTGACCTGGCCTTTTAGATGGATTGTTCGTCGCGACACGCGGATCACAAAAAATGAGATCCTTGTCACATGTTCGTAGGACACCTATCGAATGTCATCGGACTTGTCCGAATCATGCGTTTTTCTGATCGGCGGCCATCGCGTCGATCAGGCTCTGCGGACGCAGGTCGGTCCAGTTCTTCTCCACGTACTCGAGGCAGGCCTCTCGGCTCTCCTCGCCGAACACCTTCGTCCAGCCCGCCGGAATGTCGGCGAAAGTCGGCCACAGCGAGTGCTGGTTCTCCTCGTTCACCAGAACGTAGAAGCGTCCGTTCTCGTCGTCGAAGGGGTTCGTCATGTCTTGTCCTTCCTGCGATGCACACCTAGCACATCACATTCTCCAAAAGCATTTCACCGGGTCGCCGGGGTCCTCCCGACATTCATCCACTGGAACGTCAATCGATGAGAGGACCCCGTAGCGTTACCCGAGCGATTACTATACGTCGGCCTCCGAGAGCGCCGCCGCGATCCGCGGGCCGATGACCGCCAATGACGCGGCGTCGGTCATTCCGAGGTGATGCGTGTCCACGAATTGCTCTCGCACCGCGGCCACGTGCGGCCGCCACGCGTCGACCATCGTCGCCGGGTCCGCCTTGTCCGCGGTGGCGACGAAGACCTGGATCTCGCCTCCGAACGGCTCTGGACGAAGGGTCAGCGACACCTCTCCCGCGGTCGCGAAGCTGGTCATGATCCGCTCCACCTGGCCGTCGCCGAACAGGCCCATGCCCGCGATCTGTGAACGAATGATCTCGGTGACTCCCTCCGGCGTGTCGGCCGTGACGTCGTCGCCGAGGTCGAACAACTCGCGCCATCCGCCCAGGACGTCCATCACGTCCTCGGCGTCGATCGACGGTTGATCGCCCGACTGCTCCATCGCCCTCGCGACCGCCTCGGGGTCCTCCGGCTGCGCGTCCATCACGCCGAGGTAGGCGATAGTCTCGCCTGCGGACTCGAGTTGATTGGCCATCGCGTATGCGATCACGCCGCCGACCGACCATCCGAGGATGCGGTACGGCCCCTCGGGCTGCACCCGGCGGATCTCCTCGACGTATCGGCTCGCCATCTCCGCCACGTCGGAGTACACCGGTTCGCCGGCGACGACGTGCGGGTCCTGCAGGCCGTACACCGGTCGGTCCGGCAGGTACGGCAGCAGTCCGCCGTAGAACCACGCCAGTCCACCCGCGGGATGGATGCAGAACAGCGGCGGCCGGGTTCCGTCCGCGCGCAGGGCGATGAGGACGTCGTTGGCCTCTTCGTTCCCCGCAGCGATCCGGGCGGCGAGAGCACGCGGACTCGGCGCGCTGAACAGCCACGACAGTTCGATCTCCACCCCGTTGCGCTCTTTGAGCCGGGAGCGGACACGGGTGGCCGAGAGCGAGTTGCCGCCCACGTCGAAGAACGACGCGGTCGCACTGACCCGCTCGACGTCGAGGACGTCGGCGAACACGGCGGCGATCGCCTCCTCGATCGCGGTCTCCGGGGCCACATAGTCGGCCGAGGTCGGTGCGATGTCCGGCGCGGGCAGCGATCGGCGATCGATCTTGCCTGCGGCGTTGAGCGCGATGTCGTCGAGGCACGTCCACACCGTCGGAACCATGTAGCCGGGCAGCGCGGCCTCGGCGGCGGCACGGACGGCGTCCACCGGCGCCGACGCCGGCGACAGGTAGGCCGCGAGGAACTCCCGGCCCGCCTCCCCGGCGACGGTGACCGCGGCCAGCGCCACACCCTCCGTCTCGCCCAGGACCGCTTCGATCTCGCCGAGTTCGATCCGCAGACCGCGCAGCTTGATCTGCGAGTCGGTCCGGCCGAGGTACAGGAGCTCGCCGTCGGCGGTCCACTGCGCGAGGTCGCCGGTCCGGTACATGCGGGACCCGTCCGCGGCGAAGGGATTCGCGATGAACCGCTCCGCCGTCAGTCCGGTCATGCCGCCGTAGCCGCGACCGACCGCGACACCGCCGACGTAGAGCTCGCCGGGCACGCCGACCGGGACCAGCCCGAGTCGGGCGTCGAGGACCAGCAGGTCGACGCCCGCGATCGGCGCTCCGATCGGCACCGATCCGGTCTCGTCACCGGTGACCTCGCGGAACGACACCACATCGGAGGCCTCGGTCGGCCCGTAGCTGTTGAACACGCGCAGCCCGCCCGCGAGGAGCGGTCGCAACGGCGCGAGCCGAACGGGCTCGCCGCCGAGGAACAGCGTCCGGAGTCCGGCCAGCGCCCCGGCCCCGTCGGATTCGACGAGCGCCTCGAACGCCGACGGTGCCATGTTCATCACCGCGATCGAGCGTTCGGCGAGGAGCTGCAGAATCTGCTCGGGGTCGAAGACCGCGTCGGCGAGGTGCACCGTGGCTCCGGAGGCCAGCGCCGCCCAGACGTTCTTCTGCGTGAGGTCGAACGTCGGCGACGAAGCCACCAGCACGCCGTCGCCCTCCGACAGCGCCAACTCCCGGTGATACCAGCCGATCGTGTTCTCGATGCCCGCGAGCGGCACCATCGTCGGCTTCGGCCTGCCGGTCGATCCCGAGGTGGTGATCACGTAGCCGAGCCGGCCGGCCGGTCCGGCGGGGACGTCGGCGAAGGGCTCGACCGCCCGCTGCTCGCCGACCGCCACCAGCTCGACGCCGTCGGCGAGATCGTCCGCGTGGCGGTCGATCCAGTCGGCGACACCGACGACCACGCGTGCGGCCGCGTCCTCGACGAGCGAGCGGAGCCGGGCGATCGGGACGGACGGGTCGACCGGCGCGTAGGCCGCGCCGACCTTCCAGGCGGCGATCATGCCGACGATCCAGTGAACCGAACGGTCGAGCGCCAGCACCACCACGTCGTCGTACCCGATGCCGAGACCCGCGAGCTCGGCCGCCAGCGCGTCCGCGCGGGCGACGACCTCGCCGTAGGTGAACGTCGCGTCGCCCACGTTGACCGCCACCGCATCCGGTGTCCGCCGGGCACGGTCCACGACCGCGCCGATCAGCGCTGCCGAGGGTTCCGTCTCGGCGCCGTGCGAGAAGCCGAGAACCCCGGCTCGCGCCTCCGCCGACAGGATCGACGCGTCGCCGACCGCCTGCCGCGGGTCCGCGGTCAGTCCGTCGAGCAGTAGCACCAACCGGTCCGCCGCCGCGCGGATCGTCGACTCGTCGAACAGATCGGTGGCGTAGATCATCGATCCGGTCCAGGCACCGTCGGACGCCGACACGTTCACCGTGAGGTCGAACTGTGCGGGCTTCTCCGGCGCGGTGGCCGGAGTCACGGTCAGGTCGCCGAGTGCCACCGGCTCGTCCGCGACGGCGGCGCCGTCGCCGCCGAACGACAGCATCACCTGGGCGAGCGGTGAGAACGCCTCGGTCCGCGTCGGGTTCAGCGCGTCGACCAGCACCTCGAACGGCACCGCGGCGTGCGCGAAGGCGTCGACGTCGGTCACTCGGGCCTGGTCGATCAGCTGGTCGAACGTCGATCCGCCGTCGATCCTGGTGCGCAGCACCAGGGTGTTGACGAACATGCCGACCAGCGGATCGAGCGCGCGTTGTCCGCGGCCCGCGATCGGTGTGGCGATCGCGATGTCCGAGGTTCCGGACAACCGGGCCAGCAGCGCCGCGAGTGCGGCATGCACCACCATGAACGGAGTGGCCGACTGCGCTGCCGCGACGGCGGCGATCCGCTCCCCCACCTCTGCGGGGATCTCGAACGCGACCTCTGCTCCCCGATGCGACGCCGCAGGCGGACGCGGACGATCGGTCGGAAGCCGCAGCACGTCCGGCAGTCCGGACAGCTGCGTGGTCCAGTACGCCAGGTCCCTGCCGAGGACCGACGCGGGATCGCCCGGATCGCCCAGGACGCGATGCTGCCAGAGGGCGTAGTCCGCGTACTGCACGTCGAGCGGAGCGAAGATCGGCACCGTCCCGGCGGCCCGCGCCGCGTATGCGGTCACCAGGTCGCCGACCAGCGGGGTCACCGATTCGCCGTCGGCCGCGATGTGATGAGCGACGACCGCCAGCACGTGCTCGTCCGGGCCGAGTGCCAGCAGGCGGACCCGGATCGGCAGGGCGGTGCCCAGGTCGAAGCCGCTGGTGACGGCTCGTTCGACGTCCGCGGGGTCGGTCACGACCGCCCAGTCGAGCAGTTCCTCCGCCCGTTCCGGCTCGTGGATCAGCTGATAGGCCACCCCGTCCTCGGAGGGGAACGACGTTCGCAGCACCTCGTGCCTGCGGACGACGTCCACGGCGGCGGCGCGCAGCGCGCCGACGTCGAGGGCACCGGTCAGCCGGACCACGGCGGGCACGTTGTACGCACCCGAACCGGACTCCAGCTGGTTGATGAACCAGATGCGCTGCTGAGCGAACGACAGCGGAATCCGGTCGGGACGCGGCCACACCGCCGAGACCGCCTCGAGCGCCGCGCCGCGGCCGGCGACCGCCCGGACGAGATCGCGGACGCTCGGCGCACCGAACACGTCGCGCACCGACACGTCGACGTCGAGCGCCTCCGACACCCGCGCCACCAGCCGGGTCGCCGACAGCGAGTTGCCGCCGAGCTCGAAGAAGCCGACTGTGACGCCGACCCGGTCAAGGCCCAGGACCTCGCCGAACACGGCGGCGACCGCCTCCTCGTCAGGGCTCGCCGGTGCGACGTACTCGGCTTCGGCGATCTCGGGCTCGGGCAGCGCCGGCCGATCGAGCTTGCCGACCGCGTTGATCGGGATCTCTTCGATGACCATGATGCTCGCCGGGACCATGAACGACGGCAGGCGATGCCGCACGCCGTCGCGGAGTTCGTCGACGGACAGCTCGTGCCCGCCTTCGGGCACCACGTAGGCCGCCAGCGACGACGCCGGCTCGCCCACGCCGATCACCACCGCCGCGGCGACGCCGGGCAGATCGGACAGCACGGATTCGATCTCACCGAGCTCGATGCGCTGACCGGCGATCTTCACCTGGAAGTCGGCGCGGCCGGCGAACTCGAGTTCGGCGTCGTCGTTGATCCGGACCAGGTCGCCGGTGGCGTACATGCGCGAACCGTCCGCGGTGAACGGATCGGCGACGAACCGCTCGGCCGTGAGCCCGAACCGCTGCAGGTAGCCGCGGCCGAGGCCCTGCGGCGCCGACAGGTACAGCTCGCCGACGAAGCCGTGCGGCACCGGCTGCAGGCGGGCGTCGAGCACGTACCCGGTGAACCCGCGGACCGAGGTACCGACGTTCACCGGCTTCCCCGCCTCCAGGATCGCGGTCGACGAGATGACCGTGGCCTCGGACGGACCGTAGAAATTGAACATCGCCTTGCCTGCGCCGGCCCGATTCGGCCCGCTCGCTCCGCTCCCGGCGCCGGCCCACTTCTCGACCAGTTCCTGCCCGCACGGCTCACCGCAGACGATGAGGTTGCGCAGCGCACTCGCGCTGTCGACGTCGAGGGTCGCGAGCACCGACGGCGTCAGCACCAGATCCGTGATGGCGTACCGCGCCAGGAGCGCGTCGAGCGCCGGACCCGCGTAGTCGGACGCCGGTGCGATGACCAGCGTGTGACCCGCGCCCAGCGCCCAGATCATCTCGAAGAACGACGCGTCGAAGCTCGGCGATGACAGGTGCAGGATCCGCGTGTGGTCGTGGTCGTCGCGGGTACCGGTGATCTGAGCCAGCCGATCGGCCATCGTCGCCAGACCGCGGTTGTGGTTGGCCGCGGCCTTCGGCCGGCCGGTGGTGCCCGAGGTGAAGATCAGATACGCCAGATCGTCCAGCCGCACCACGCCGTTCCGGTCCGCGTCAGTGACGTCGGAGTCGTCCACGTCTGCCGCGACCAGATCGTCGACCAGCAGCCACTCCGGATCGAAGCCCGCGAGCCGGGACAGGTGTCCCGGCACTGTGATGCCGAATCGCGAGCGGGTGTCGTCGAGCATGCCCGCGATGCGCTCGTCCGGATGCGCCGGATCGATCGCCACGAACGCGGCGCCGGTCTTGACCGTGCCCCACACCGCGGTGACCGACTCCACCGATCGGTCGATCACGACCGCCACGATGTCCTCCGGCCCCACGCCCTCAGCGATCAGCGCGCGGGCCACGCGGTTGGTCCGCGCCTCGAAGTCGGCGTAGGTGATGACCTCGTCGCCGTCGATGAGTGCCGGGTGGTCGGGGTCGATCTCGCGGTCGGCGATCATGTCGACGACGCGCTTGGGTTCGACGGCGTCGGCGGGCGACGGGAGCACCGCGCCCGCCAGCGCCTCACGGGCGATCAGCGGGATGTCACCGATCGGCCGCGCGGCGTCGGCCGCGAGCTCCGACAGGATCTGCCGGACGGCGTCGGCGAACACCTGCGCCTGGCCGTCGCTGAACGCGATCGGCAGGTACTTGACCGTCAGCAGGATGCCGTCCGCCGTGGGCGCGGCCCCGAGGTTCAGCGGGTAGTGCGTCGCGTCGGTGACCTCGGCGCCGCGGATCTGCAGGCCCGATCCGACCGACTCGGTGTCGGCGTCGGCCAGGCTGTCGGTGTCGACCGGATACGACTCGTAGACGGTCAGCGTGTCGAACAGCGCGGGCAGCCCGGTGAGCGCGGTCAGTTCCGGTAGACCGATGTGCTGATGGTCGAGCACCTTGACCTTGTCCGCCTGCAGCGACGCGAGGACGTCGAGCGCGGGCGCGGCCGGATCGACGTCGACGACCACCGGCAGGGTGTTGATGAACAGGCCGACCATGGATTCGACGCCGTCGAGATCAGCGGGCCGACCGGATACGGTCTCGCCGAACGTGACGACCCGATTGCCGGTGTACCGCGACATCAGCACCGCCCAGGCGAACTGCAGGACGGTCGAGACGGTCGCACCGCTGCGCCGCGACAACTCCTCGATCGCCGCCGTCAGCTCGGCTCCCAGCGACATCCGCAGGTCGCGCGGCATCGTGTCGGCGGTCGCCTCCACCGTGGTCGCGACGAAGGTCGGCTCGGTGATCGGCGCGAGAACCTCACGCCACGCGTTCAGGCCGGCCGCATGATCGGCTCGCCCGATCCGGCGTGCGTAGTCGGCGAAGTCGAGCGTCTCCGACCCCGCCGGGCGGCCCAGTCCCGTGTACGTCGCTCCGGTTGCGTAGAGCGCGAGGAGGTCGGCCATCACCAGCGGACCCGACCATCCGTCGAACAGGATGTGGTGGTTCGTGATCACGACGCTCGCGCCCTGCGCGTGCTCGACGAGCACGATGCGCAGGAGCGGTGCGACCGCCATGTCGAACGGTACGAGCTTCTCCGCGGCGGCCACGCGATCGATCTCCGCCGCGGCGGCCTCACCGTCGCGGTCGCCGAGGTCGACCACCCGCCACGGCACGTCGACGGTCACCGGCACCACGCCGACCACCGCGCCGCCTCCGGTCTGGACGAAGGCCGAACGCAGCGAGCCGTGATGCGCGAGCAGGTCGCCCGTCGCCCGACGCAGCCGCTCGACGTCGATGTCGCCGCCGAGATGCAGAACGGCCTGCGTGACGTACACGTCGACGGCCGCGTCGCCCGCGAGCTGCGACTGGAAGTACAGACCGCGCTGGAGCGGAGTGAGCGGCCAGACGTCGGCTCCGGGATGCTGCTCGGCGATCGTGTCGAGATCGGCCTGGCTGATCCCACTGCCCGGCACATCCGACGGCGAGAGTCCCACGTCGCCGCGGGCCGCGTGCACGACCGCCGCGAGCTCGCGGCTCCAGTTGTCCGCGATGACGCGGACGTCGTCGCCGGTCAGCACCGCGGGTGCGTAGCGGAAGTCCGCGGACAGCACCGGTCCGTCGGTGCCCGCCACGGTCGACGCGTTGATGACCAGCGGCGCCATCGCGGCCAGTCGGCCGCGCACCGCCGACGGCAGGAACGGCGCGTCCGGCGCAGGGAGGAACGGGGCGGCCTGCGGGGCCTGGCCCTCCGCTCCGGCACCGGCGGTCGATCCCGAGCCACCGAGGTAGTTGAAAGCGATCGACGGCAGCGGCCGGTCGCCGAGCGCCGAGCCCGCGCGGTACCGCAGCAGTCCGTACCCGACACCGTGGCCGGGCTGTCCGAGCCGCTCCTCCTTGACCGCCTTCACCGCGTGGACCGGGTCGTCGGACGGGTCGACGAGGATCGGGGCGATCGTCGTGAACCAGCCGACCGTGCGCGACAGGTCGGCGCGAGCCGGAGTCGCGGCGTCCGCGAGCACGTCCTCGTATCGGCCGTGTCCCTCAGAGAGGACCGCGATCGGCCCGGCGTCGGCGATGCCCGTCGACTCCTGCCACGACCGGACCGCACGTCCGAGCGCGGCCAGCATCGCGTCCGTCGCATTGCCGCCGAAGGCCTGCGGCACCGCTGCGATCAGCGGTTCGGAGACGGCGGTGTCGACGGTGTGGACGACGGACTCGGTCTCCGAGTACACGTCGCGCACCGGATCGAAGGCCGTGCCGAACGGTGCGGACGTCTCCGGCGACCGCGCGAGCCAGTAACTCAGCTCGCCGTCGCGGTCGACGGCGTGCGCCGACAGTGCGGCGTTCCAGGCGCGGACCGACGATGCCTCCGGCCGTACGAGGACCGGCTGTCCGCCGGACGACTGCGCCCAAGCGGTGACGAGGTCCTCGATCAGGATCGGCCACGACACCGCGTCGACGGCCAGGTGATGCACCGTGAGCACGACGCGTGCCTCGCCCTCGGCGCGCACCAGGCTGGCCCGCACGAGGTCGCCCGACGTCGGGTCGAGCGCGGCCGCATCGGCGGCGTGTGCCGCCCGGACCGCGTCCGGCAGTGCGTCGTCGGCGTCGATCACCGTCACCGCGGCGGCGGGGTCGAAGTCGCCGCCGACGGACATGCCCCATCCTCGGCTGCCCCGCCGTAGCGACGCCGTAAGCATCGGATGTGCACGGACCACTGCGTCCAGCACCACACCGAGCTGCTCGCCGGTGACGCCGTCGGGCGCGGTGAGGACCATCGACTGGTTGAAGTCGGCGAAGTCCGCGGCGGTCGGCGCGGCCTCGATCAGCCAGGACACGATCGGCCCCACCACGGCGTCGCCCGCGGGTCCGCCCGGTTCGACGATCATCGGGAGGCGCTCGGCGCCCTCCGCGACGACGCGGGCCATCCCGCGCACCGACTTGTGCTCGAAGATCTCCCGCGGGGTCAGTTCGAGGCCTGCCGCGCGCGCCGCGGACGCCAACTGGATCGACATGATCGAGTCGCCGCCCATGGCGAAGAACGACTCGGTGACGCCGACGCGTTCGCGGCCGAGGAGTCCGGCGACGATCGCGGCGAGGGTCTCCTCCGCCGCAGACGCCGGGGCGACGAGATCGTCGTCGGCGATCACGAGCTCGGGCTCGGGCAGGGCGCGACGATCGAGCTTGCCGCCGGGGGTCAGCGGCAACGCGTCCAGCATCGTCACCACATGAGGCACCATGTGGGCCGCCAGCCGCTGCGACGCCTCGTCGAGGATCTCGTCGACGGCGGGTTCGCCGCCCGCCGCGGGGACGACGTAGGCCGCCAGTCGCGACCGGCCCGACGCGTCCCGGACACCGATGACGACGGCCGAGTCGATGGCCGGCAGGTCCGCCAGCACCGCCTCGATCTCGCCCAGTTCCACACGCTGACCGTTGATCTTGACCTGATCGTCGGCGCGGCCGGCGAACTCGATCTCGCCGTGGGCGTTCACGCGGACGAGATCGCCGGTGGCGTACATCCGGGCACCGGGGGTGGCCGAGAACGGGTCCGCGACGAACGAGCCGGACGTCTGGCCGGGGCGGCCCAGGTATCCGCGGGCCAGCGAGTCGTCGGACGCCAGGTACAGCTCGCCCACGACGCCCTGGGGCACCGGATGCAGTCGGACGTCGAGGACGTAGGCGGCGAAGCCGCGCACGGGATGGCCGATGGTGACCGGCTGTCCGGGCATCGACCGTCCGGTCAGCGACCACACCGTCGCCTCCGAGGGACCGTAGAAGTTGTACATCGTGCGGTCGGCGACCGACCCGGCGCCGACCCACTTCGCGATCAACTCGGGCGGGCAGGCCTCGCCGCCGGTGACCAGGTTGCGGATGCGATGTCCGCGTGCCGGGTCGACGGTGGCCAGCACGGTCGGCGTGATGAGGGTGTCGGTGACGCCGTCGCGATCGAGGATGCGACCGAGCGCCTCGCCCGCATACTCCGAGGCCGGCGCGATGACGAGCGTGTGACCGAGTCCGATCGACCACATCATCTCCAGCACCGATGCGTCGAAGCTCGGCGACGCGACGTGCAGCACGCGCGTGTCGGGCGACTCCGCGTGCGACCCGCTGACCTCGCGGAACTGGTCGATGAAGTTCGCCAGTCCGCGATGGCTCACGCCGACCGCCTTCGGCCGGCCGGTGGAGCCCGAGGTGTAGACGAGGTAGGCGAGGTTGTCGACTGTCACGACGCCGTTGCGGTCGGCCGCGGTGATCGGTGCGGCGTCGCCGACCGAGATGTCCGCGACGTCGAGCCATTCGCAGGCGGGAGACGTCCCCGCTCCGTCGCCGAGGCGACCGCGGGTCGCGGCGTCGGTGATCCCGAGCCGGACGCCCGAATCGGCCACCATGTAATCGATGCGGTCCTGCGGGTACGCGGGATCGATCGGTACATAGGCGGCGCCCGCCTTGATGACGCCGAAGACAGCGACCACCGAGTCGATCGACCGTTCCAGTCCGATCGCCACGATGTCGTCCGGCCCCACCCCGCGCTCGATGAGGGCACGGGCCACCGCGTCGGTGCGAGCGTCGAACTCACGGTAGGTGAGCTCGACGCCGTCACAGACCAGCGCCGGATGGTCCGGGTCCACGTTGCGCCGAGCGAGCAGCTCAGGCAGCGGTGCCGGGACGCTGACGCCGCCGTCCGCGGCGGGCAGTGTGCCGCCCACGGAGTTCCGGCTGACCGCCGACGCGATGCCGGTGCCGACCAGGTCGATGTCGCCGGTGGCGATCCGCGGATCGGCGATCATGGCGGCGAGCGTCCGCAGCCAGGCGTCGGCGAACCGGCGCACGGTCGCGTCGTCGAACAGCGACGTGGCGTACAGGAAGCGCGCCGTCATCGGGGTGTCCGCCGTCGACTCGGCGACCTCGACGGTGAGGTCGAACTTGGCGACCGGCTCGGCGGTGGCCAGCGGCTCGGCCGTCAGACCCGGCAGCTCCACTCGCCCGAGATCGGCGCCGCCGCCGGCACTCACGTGCGCGAAGGCGATCTGAACCAGTGGCTGGTGCGACGTCGATCGTTCCGGTGCCAGTTCCTCGATGAGATCGTCGAACTGGGCGTCCGCATTCGCGAAGGCGTCCAGGTCGACGCCGCGGACACGGCCGAGGAAGTCCGCGACCGACTGCGCCGGATCCACCTCCGTGCGCAGGACCAGCGTGTTGACGAACATGCCGACCAGGTCTTCCAGGGCCGCGTCTGTACGACCGGCGATCGGCGAGCCGATCACCACATCGGTGGTCGCGGCCAGACGCGCGACGGTGATCGCCAGCGCGGCGTGCGTGACCATGAAACCGGTGGCGCCGTGACTGCGCGCGAGACGCTCGACGCCGTCCGCCAGCGCCTCGTCGACGTCGACGCTCAGCACCGCGGCCGCGGTGTCGAGAACGGCCGGGCGGGGACGATCCATCGGGAGATCGGTCACCGCGGGCAGGTCGGCGAGCTGTTCGCGCCAGTACGCCATCTGCCTGCCCATCGGCGACGAGGCGTCCGCCACGGCGCCGAGGACTTCGCGCTGCCAGAGCGCGAAATCGGCGTACTGGACGCCCAGTGTCGGCTGCGCGGGGACGTCCGCACCGGTCCGCCGCAGATAGGCCGTGAGGAGATCGCGGACGAAGACCTGATTCGACTCGCCGTCGAAGGCGATGTGATGAGCGGTCAGGACGAGGTCGAGTCCGTTCTCCGTACGACGGAACGCGCCGCGGATCGGCAGCTCGACGGCCACGTCGAATCCACTCGACGCCGACTCGATGAGGCCCGCGACGTCGGCGGTCTCGGTCCAGACGAACAGTTCCGAGGCCTGTGCCGCGGACAGGATCCGCTGGCGGGGTCCCCGATCGTCGGACGGGTACACCGTCCGCAGCACCTCGTGCCGATCGAGCAGATCGTCGAGGGCTCCGCGGAGCGCTTGGAGGTCCAGGGCGCCGTCGAGCTTCAGGCCCATCGGGATGTTGTAGGCGGGCGACACGGTGTCGAACTGGTTGATGAACCACATGCGCTGCTGCGCGGTCGACAGCGGCAGTCGTTCCGGCCGCTCCCGCGCGGTCAGCGCGGTGATCTGCCTGCCGCGTCCGTCGATCGCCTCGGCGAGCTCGCGGACGCTCGGTGCGTCGAAGACGTCGCGGACGGTGACGTCGACGTCGAGCACGGCCGCCACCCGCGCCGCGAGCCTGGTCGCGGCCAGCGAGTTGCCGCCGAGGTCGAAGAAGGACTCGGTCACCGAGATCGACTCGGCGCCCAGCAGATCGGCGAACACTCCGGCGATCGCCTCTTCGACGCGGTTCGCCGGCGCCGCGAACTCGGTCGCCGAACCGGTGAAGTCCGGGAGCGGCAGTGCCTTGCGATCCAGCTTGCCGTTCGCGGTGAGAGGCAGGCGATCGACGGCGATCACCAGGTCCGGAACCATGTACCGGGGCACTCGGGTCCCGGCGGCCTCCCGGACGTCTGCGACGTCGAGAGTCGCGCCCGCGTCGCCGACCACGTAGCCGATGAGCAGATCGCCGCGGTGCCGGTCGGTGACGATGCGCGCCGCGGCTCCGGTGACCCCGTCCACGCTCAGCAGCGCGGACTCGACCTCGCCGTACTCGATGCGGAAGCCGCGCAGCTGCACCTGCCCGTCCGCGCGGCCCAGGTACTCGATGTCGTCGCCGACCCACCGGGCCAGGTCGCCGGTCCGGTACAGTCGCGAACCCGCGGCGTCGGCCGCGAACGGATTCGCGACGAACCGCGTCGCCGACAGTCCCGGACGATTCAGATAGCCCTGTGCCAGCTGTCCGCCCGCGACGTACATCTCGCCGACCACGCCCGTGGGAACCGGCCGCAACCGGTCGTCGAGGATGTGGATCGCCAGTGAACTCAACGCGCGTCCGATGAACGACGGGTCCGCCGCAGAAACCGCGGCGCGGTCGATCGGCCGGTACGTGACGTGGACCGTCGTCTCGGTGATGCCGTACATGTTGACCAATTGCGCGGTGTCAGCCGGGTACTCGTCGAACCAGCGGCGCACGTGCTCGAAGCCGAGTTCCTCGCCGCCGAACACCACGTACCGGAGCGCGAGCTCCGGATCACGGCGTCGGCGAGCATCGATGAGCTGGTAGAACGCCGACGGCGTCAGGCTCAGCACCGAGACGCGCTCGGCGGCGAGCAACTCGACGAAACCGTCGATGTCCCGCGCCAGGTCCCGGTCGACGATCACCACGCGGGCACCGGAGAACAGCGGTCCCCACAGCTCCCAGACCGAGAAGTCGAAGGCGTAGGAGTGGAACAGCGTCCACACGTCGTCGGCACGGAAATCGAAGTCCTCACCGCACGCCGCCATCAAGGCCGCGACGTCACCATGGGTGACCTCGACGCCCTTCGGCAGACCCGTCGAGCCGGACGTGTAGATCACGTAGGCGCGTGCCGCGGCGGGCGTGCGAACCGGGACGAACGACATGCCCGCGGCATCGTTGCCGACGATCAGATCGTCGACGTCGAGCACCTGGACGTCGGCCTCCACGACGGACCACAGACCGTGGTCCTCGGTCGAGGAGTCGGTGAGCACGACCCCGACCCCCGCGTCGCCGACGATGTACGACAGCCGGTCGACCGGGTTGGTCACGTCCAGCGGCAGATACGCCGCGCCCGCCTTCAGCACGCCCAGGATCGACGACACCAGGTCCACCGATCGGGCGGTGGCCAGGCCGACCAGGTCGCCCGGACGGACTCCCGCGGCGACGAGACCGGCGGCGATCGCGGACGACCGCCCGTCCAGTTCCGCGTACGACACGGACCGGCCGAGCGCGGAGACCGCCGTCGACGCCGGGTGGGCGGACGCCGACTCGGCGAACGAGTCGACCAGCGAGCGCTGCCGCTCCGGATCGACCGCCGGTGCGGGCAGCGACGACAGCCGCGCACGCTCGGCGGCCGTCAGCACGTCGACGTCACCGACGGCGGCCGCCGGATTCGCGGTCACCGCATCCAGCACGACGAGGAAGCGGTCGGCGAGCAACGCGATCGACGCCTCGTCGAACAGATCCGTGGCGTAGACCAGCGACGACTGCCACGCCTCGCCCGCCTGCATCGCGACATTCACATGCAGGTCGTACTGGGCCGGGATCTCGGGGGAGCTGATCGGCTCCACCCGCAGATCGCCGATGTCCACACCCGGCTGGTCCGAACCCGTCTGCGTCACGGCGAGGATCACCTGGGCCAGCGGGCCGAACGACTCGCTGCGCACCGGCCCGACCGCCTCGACGACAGTCTCGAACGGGGCGTCCGCGTGGGCGAACGCGTCGAGGTCGACCTGCTTGACTCGGCTGAGAAGCGCGTCGAACGTGTCACCGGACGACACCGGCGTCCGCAGCACCAGGGTGTTGACGAACATGCCGACGAGTGGCTGCAGCACCTGCTGACCGCGGCCGGCGATCGGCGTCGCGACCGACACGTCGTCGGTCGCTCCGAGGCGGCCGAGCAACACCGCGAGCGCGGCGTGCACCACCATGAACGGAGTGACCCCGGCCGCCTGAGCGGTCTGTGCCACCCGATCGCCGAGCTCCGCCGGGATGCCGAAATCGAGCTTCCGGCCGCGGTGCGACGCGATCGCCGGACGCGGCCGGTCCATCGGCAGGTTCAGCACGTCCGGTGCTCCGGCCAAGTGCTCGCGCCAGTACGCCAGCTGGGTGCCGACCACCGAATCGGGGTCCTCCGGCGAGCCGAGAACGCGGTGCTGCCAGATCGCGAAGTCGGCGAACTGGACCGGCAGCGGGTCGGCGGCCGCGGACGATCCGGTGACGCGGCGGGCGTAGGCACCGACCACGTCCCGCACCAGCGGGCCCATCGATTCGCCGTCGGCACCGATGTGATGGGCGACGACCGCGAGCACGTACTCGCCCGCCGACTGCTCCCACAGGCGCACCCGCAACGGCCACTGGGCGGTGACGTCGAAGCCCGTCGTCACCGCGGCGGCCACGGCGTCCTGCGAATCGACGACCGCCCAGTCGAGCCCGTCCTCGATCTCGTCCACCGACGCGATGCGCTGCGTCGGCACTCCGTCGAGTGCCGGGAACGAGGTCCGCAGGACCTCGTGTCGCTCCAGCAGATCGACCACCGCACCGCGCAGCGCCGGCACGTCGAGCGTCCCGCTCAGCTTCAACACCGCGGGGATGTTGTACGTCGGGGCCGTCGGTTCCAGACGGTTGATGAACCACATCCGCTGCTGTGCGAACGACAGCGGGATCTCCGCGGGCCGCGGCACCACCGCGACGATCGGGGCCAGCGCACCGCGATGACCCGCTGCCGCGACGACCAGTGCCCGGACGGTCGGCGCCTCGAAGAGGTCACGCACCGACAGGTCGGCATCGAGGATCTCACCGGCGCGGACCGCGGCACGCATCGCCGACAACGAATTGCCGCCGAGGTCGAAGAACGACGCCGTGACGCCGACCTCGTCCAGTCCGAGCACCTCGGCGAACGCCGCCGCGACCGCACGCTCGGCGTCGTTCTCGGGCGCCACCATCTCGGCGTCGGCGATCTCGGGCGCGGGCAGCGCCCGCTTGTCGAGCTTGCCGACCGGAGTGAGCGGCAGGGCGTCCAGCACGGTGATCGTCGACGGCACCATGTAGGCGGGCAATCGGGTGGCCGCGAACTCCCGCAGCGCGGCGACGTCGATCGGCTCCGCGGTGACGACGTACCCGGCGAGGGCCGAGACCACTGACGTGGTGGTCCGCTGCCCCGCTGCGGTGACACCGATGACGACCGCCGATTCGACGGCCGGATGACTGCCGAGCACGGCTTCGATCTCGCCGAGCTCGATCCGCAGGCCGCGCAGTTTCACCTGGTCGTCGCTGCGGCCCGAGTACTCGACCACCAGCTCACCGTCGGTGCCGCGCACCCAGCGGACGATGTCGCCGGTCCGGTACAGACGCTCCCCCGGTGCGCCGAAGGGATTCGCCACGAAGCTCGCCGCGGTCAGGTCGGGACGTCCGAGGTAGCCGCGCGCCAGCACGGTTCCGGCGGCGTACAGCTCGCCGGGCACGCCGACCGGCACCGGCCGCAGGTTCGCGTCCAGCACGTAGAGGTCGGCGCCGGCGATCGGCGAACCGAGGACGACGCGCGACGAGTCGAGCGGGCCGCTGATGGTCACCGCGACCGTCGCCTCCGTGGGGCCGTACATGTTGTGGAGCGGCGTGTGCCCGGCCCACTGCGCCGCGACGGCGGGCGGCAGTGCCTCGCCGCCCACGCCGAGCGAGTTCAGCGGCGGCACGTCCGACGGATCGAGCGAGCCCAGCACTGCCGGCGTCAGGAAGACGTCCGTGGCGCCGATCTCCCGGATGAACTCGGCCAGCGGCGCACCGCCGACGACGTCGGCCGGCCGGTAGCGCAGGGCGCCGGCGTTGCCGATCGCCAGCAGGTACTCGAGGACCGAGGCGTCGAAGGCCGGCGACGCGTAGCCCAGGACCACGGCGCCGTCCGACAGCCCGAGCCGCTCGGACTCCTGGGCCGCGAAGTTCGCGAGTCCGGCATGGGTCACCGAGACGCCCTTCGGGCGTCCGGTGGTGCCCGACGTGTAGATGACGTAGGCGGTGTTGTCCGCCGTCGGACGGATCGCCAGTTCGCCGGGCTCGATCGGCTCGCCGCCGCGACCCGCGGCCGCCTCCGACACGTCGATCCAGTCAACGCCCGCGTCCGGCAGTTCGCCGGACGCCGCACTGCGCAGTCCGAGCAGCACGCCGGAGTCCTCGACGGTGGTCACGATCCGCTCGTCCGGGTAGTCGGGGTCGATCGGCACGTAGGCGCCGCCGGTCTTGGTCACGGCCCACATCGCGGTGTACAGCTCCACCGAGCGCGGGATGGCGAGCGCCACCAGCGCCTCGGCGCGCACACCGCGCTCGATCAGCGCGCGCGCCAATCGATTCGACCGCTCGTCCAGTTCCGCGTAGGTCAGCCGGCCGCCGTAGCCGTCGGTGACCGCCACCCGGTCCGGATGAGACCGGACCACCGCGCCGAACAGGTCGGCCAGCAGTCGCGGCTCCGACCGATCGCCACCGCTGACCGGCGTCAACGGCCGGGACTCGGCCTCCGACAGCAGTCCGATCGACGAGGTCAGCGCGTGCGGATCGGCGACCATCGCCGACAGCACCCGCGCCAGGGCCCCGGACAGCATCTCGACCAATTCCTCCGAGAACGCCGAGGGCAGGTACTTCAGCTTCAGCGTGAGCCGATCGCCGGTCATCATGGTCGCGAGGTTCAACGGGTAATGCGTCGCATCGCTGGCGTCGACGTCGAGGATCTCCAGGCCGCCGGTCATCCCGGCGCCCGCGGTCGAGAGCGACTCGTTGTCGACCGGGTACGACTCGTGCACGGTCAGCGTGTCGAACAGTGTCGGCATCCCGGTGAGCGCCGCGATCTGCGGGAGACCGAGGTGCTGGTAGTCGAGCACGGACACCTTCGCCCGCTGGAGCCGTCCGAGCACCTGCGCGACGCTCGCCGACGGATCCACGTCGACGACGGCGGGCAGGGTGT
Source organism: Gordonia neofelifaecis NRRL B-59395 (assembly GCF_000192435.1). Lineage (GTDB taxonomy): Bacteria > Actinomycetota > Actinomycetes > Mycobacteriales > Mycobacteriaceae > Gordonia > Gordonia neofelifaecis. The sequence continues at coordinate 9,476 of NZ_AEUD01000007.1, read as the reverse complement.
TGATGAACAGGCCGACCATGGACTCGACGCCGTCGAGTTCCGCGGGTCGTCCCGAGACGGTCTCGCCGAAGGCGACCACGCGGTTGCCCGTCAGTCGGGACAGCAGCACCGCCCACGCCGCCTGGAGGACCGTGCTGAGCGTGACGCCCTGGCTGCGCGCCAGCGACTCGACGGCCGCGGTCGTCTCGGCGTCGAGGGTGCGCGCCAGGTCCCGCGGCATGGCGTCGGCCGAGGCCTCCGCGCCCGCGGAGACCAGCGTCGCGTCGTCGAGCGGCGCGACGACCTCCGCCCACGCGGCCAGTCCGGCGTCGGTGTCCACCGCCGCGATGTACCGCAGGTAGTCGCCGAAATCGGTGCGCTCGGCGCCGGTGACCGGCGCGCCGGTCACGTACAGGGCGAGCAGGTCGGCCAGCACCAGCGGCCCCGACCAGCCGTCCAGCAGGATGTGGTGGTTGGTGACGACGAGGCTAGCGGTCTCATGATGGGTGACCAGCACGAACCGGATCAGCGGCGGCGCGTCGAGATCGAACGGCAGCAGCCGCTCCTGCCGCGCGATCTCCGCGACGCGTCCCGTCACGTCCGGAGCGTCCGCGGGCAGATCGACGACGGTCCACGGCAGGTCGACCTCGGCGGGAACCACCGTGACGGCCTCGCCGGACTCGGTGCGCAGGTACCCGCTTCGGAGCACCGGATGGTGCGACAGGAGCTTCTCCGCCGCGGCCCGCAGACGGTCGGCGTCGAGGTCGCCACCGAGTTCGAGCACGGCCTGCGTGACGTAGACGTCGACGCTCTCGGCGTCCAGGTGGGCCGACAGCGCGGCCTGGAAGGCGAGGCCCTGCTGCAGCGGCGTGAGTGACCACACCGCGGCCGACGGGAACCGTGCGGCGATCGTATCCAGGTCGGACTGCGTCACGGATGCGCCCGGAACATCGGCGGGCGAGAGTCCCGGCCCGGCGTTCGCTGCCTCGACGACCGCCGCCAGCTCGGCCTCCCACCGGCGCGCCAGATCCTCGATCGCATCGCGGTCGAAGAGCGCCCCGGGGAACGAGAAGTTCGCCGACAGGCTGCGGCCCTCCGGCGACGCGACGGTGCCGACGTTGACACTGAGCGGGTTGAGCACCGGCATCGCACCGGACGACGACGGCGCGAACGCCGGCGCGTCGTCGGCCCCGCCGAACGGCAGCGGTTCCACCGACTCGGGCGCACCGCCGGAACGACCGGCGCCGAAGAAGTTGAAGCCGATCGACGGCAGCGGCCGCCGACCGATCTCGGAGCCGTCGGCGTAGCGGAGCAGACCGTAGCCGACGCCCGCGGACGGCTGGCCCAGTCGCTCCTCCTTCGCCGACTTCACCGCGTGAGCGGCGTCGGCGCCGGGGTCGACGACCACCGGTGCGATGGTGGTGAACCAGCCCGCGGTGCGGGTCAGGTCGGACCGGCGCGGCTGGGCACTCGCGACGAGGATGTCCTCGTCGCGACCGTGCGTCTCGACCAGGAACGGGATCGGCGCGTCATCGGTGATGCCGCGCGCGGCCTGCCACGACCGCACCGCCCGGGCGAGCGCGCCGAGGAGTGCGTCGTTGGCGCTGCCTTCGGCACCGGTGGTCCCGAAGGCCTCGGGAACCGAGGTCAGGACGACTTCGGTGATCACCGGGTCCACCCGATGGATCACCGAGAGCTCAGTTCCCATGGTGTCGCGACCGGTGTCGGGCACCGCACCGAGATCGGTGGCGGTCTCCGGTGATCGGGCGAGCCAGTAGGCGGCCTCGTCCACTCGCTCGGCCGTCTGATCGGCGAGGGCGCCGAACCACGCGCGACCGGAGGTCGTCTCGGGCCGCAGTGCGATCGGCGTGCCGGAGGCACGCTGAGCCCACGCGGTGACCAGGTCCTCGATGAGGATCGGCCACGACACCGCGTCGACGCCCAAATGATGGATCACCAGGACGATGCGTCCGACACCCGCCGGGTCGACGACGGCGATCGCCGACAGCAGCGAACCGGTGGCCGGGTCGAGGCGCGCGGACGCGTCGGCGAAGGCCTCGTGCAGTGCCGCCTCGAAGCCCGCGGAGCCGACCGGGTCCGAGACGGTGACGACGCCGGTGGCCGCGAACGGGTCGAACTCGGCACCGGCGGTCATCGCCCAATCGCCGTCGACGCGCTCCAGGCGCGCGGACAGCATGGGGTGGGCGGCGACCAGTGCGCCGATCACCTCGGCGAGGCCGTCGTGGTCGAGACCGCTCGGTGCGACGAGGGTGGCCGACTGCGAGAGGTCCGCGAACCGTTCCGGCTCGCCGGCGAGCTCGATCATCCACCGCACCACGGACGGAATCGCCGAGACGCCCTTCGGACCGTCGGCGGGCTCGTCGAGCATCGGCAGACGCGCCGAGGCGTCGGCGATCGCCGCGGCCATCGCGCGGACGGTCCGGTGCTCGAAGATCTCGCGGGGCGAGAGGTCGACACCCGCGGCACGCGCGGCGGACGCGAGCTGGATCGACATGATCGAGTCACCGCCCATGGCGAAGAACGACTCGGTGACACTGATCCGGTCGAGTCCCAGCACACCTGCGACCAGCGCCGCGAGGGTCTCCTCGGCCGGACTCGCCGGCGGGACGTAGTCGGCTTCGGTGGAGGCGAAGTCGGGTTCGGGCAGCGCCCGGCGGTCGAGTTTGCCCGCCGAGTTGAGCGCCACGTCGTCGAGCAGCGTCCACACCGACGGACGCATGTACTCCGGCAGCGCCTGCTCGACGGCGGTCTTCACCGCGTCCAGATCGATCGTCGACGGGGACACGTATCCCACCAGGTGCTCGCCGCCACCCGGTCCGGTCGCGACGGTCGCCGCCGCATGGACGACACCCGGGGCACCGGCGAGGACGGACTCGATCTCGCCCAGCTCGATGCGCTGACCGCGCAGCTTCACCTGGAAGTCCGCACGACCCAGATACTCGATGTCACCGTTCGCACGACGACGCACCAGGTCGCCCGTGCGATAGAGCCGCGCACCCGGCGCACCGAACGGATCGGCGACGAACCGCTCCGCCGACAACCCCGGCTGCGCCGCGTACCCGCGGGCCAGCTGGACGCCGCCGAGGTACAGCTCGCCCGGAACACCGTCCGGTACCTGCTGCAGACGCGAGTCGAGGACGGCCATCGAGGTGTTCCACACCGGCTTGCCGATGGTGACCAGATCCGGAGCGTCGGAGACGTCGGCCCAGCCGACCTCGACGGCGGCCTCGGTGGGACCGAACAGGTTGTGGATCCCGACCTGCGGCCAGACGGCGTGCGTCGCGGCGACCGCGGCGGGCGGCAGCGCCTCGCCCGAGGCGAAGACCCAGCGCAGCGTCGTCAGGCGTGCCAGACGCTCGGCGTCGAGGACGTCGAGGAACACCGCCAGCATCGACGGCACGAAGTGCACCGACGTCGCCGAGGTCTGCTCGATGAGGTCGGCGATGTACTCGGGGTCGGCGTGGCCGCCCGGCGCCGCGACGACGACGGTGGCGCCGGCGAGCAGCGGCCCGAACAGTTCGGGCACCGACACGTCGAAGGTGTACGGCGTCTTCTGGATCACCCGGTCGCCGGCGGTCCAGGCGAAGGCGTCCAATCCCCACCAGAGCCGGTTGAGCACGGCGCGATGCGAGACCGTGACACCCTTCGGCTTGCCCGTCGAACCGGAGGTGAACAGGGTGTACGCCGCACTGTCCGGACGCAACGGTCCGCGACGTTCGGCGTCGGTCACCGGACCGGAGTCGGTCGGGGCCGGCCCGGAGGCGTCGACCACGCGCACCGGAGTCCCGGTGAGTCCCGCGACCGCGTCGGGCGTCTCGGCGACGGTCAGCACCAGAGCGGCGCCCGCCGTCGACATCATGTACTCGACGCGATCGGCCGGAGCCTCGACGTCGATCGGCACGTACTGACCGCCCGCGGCGATCACCGCGTGCACGGCCACCAGCATCTCCACCGATCGCGGCAGGCACACACCCACCGCGACATCCGGTCCGACGCCCGCCGCGATCAGTTCGCGGGCCAGCGTGTTGACGCGGGCACCCAACTCGGCATAGGTCACCTCGCGACCGGCGAACAGCAGCGCAGTCGCCTCCGGGGTCGTCGCGACCTGCCGCGCGACCGCGTCGGCGATCGTCGGTGCCGAGGGCACCGTCACCTCCGGTCCCCACGCGTGTGCGGCGATCTCGCGCTGCGTCTGCGTCGGAATCAGCGGGGCGTCGCCGATCGGCGACTCCGGGTCGGCGGTCAACTCGCGCAGCAGCGCGACGAACCGATCCGCCAGCGCGCTCATCGTCGAGGCGTCGAACAGATCTGTGGCGTACGTGAACGACGCCCGCCAATCCTGGCCGTCCTCGGTCACCGTCACATTGACTCCGAGATCGACCTTCGCGGGGCTGTCGACACCTTCGACGGGGCTGATGGTCAATCCGCCGACGGTTTCGTCCTCGAACATGGCGGCGCCGGACTGATCGAAGGTCAGCATCACCTGCGCGAGCGGCGCGAACGCCTCGCTGCGGACGGGATCGACGGCTTCGACGACCGTCTCGAACGGCACGTCGGCGTTGCCGAACGCATCGAGGTCACCCACGCGCACCTGCTCGAGCAGCTCGCTGAAGGACTGCCGCTGGTCGACGACCGCACGCAGCACCAGGGTGTTCACGAACATACCGACCAACGGGTCGAGTACGGCGTGGCCGCGCCCGGCGACCGGCGTCGAGACCGCGATGTCCTCGGTGGCGCTCATGCGCGACAGCAGCGCGGCGAGCGCCGCGTGGACGACCATGAATGCGGTCGCGCCGGTACTGGCCGACAGCTCCGCGATCCGGTCCGCCACCTCGGCCGGCACGGTGAACGCGAAGTCGGCGCCACGCTCGGAGGCGACCGCCGGACGCGGCCGGTCGGTGGGCAGGTCGAGGACGTCGGGCAGACCGGCGAGCCGGTCGGTCCAGTAGGCGAGCTGCCTGCCGAGCACCGATCCGGTATCCGATGTAGACCCGAGCACTTCGCGCTGCCAGATCGCGTAGTCCGCGAACTGCACCTCCAGCGGCGTGAACTCCGGTGCGGCACCGGCACTTCGGGCCAGATAGGCGACGACCGCGTCGGTGATCAGCGGTGCCATCGACTCGCCGTCGGCCGCGATGTGATGGGCCACGACCGCGAGCACATGCTCGCCCTCGGCGGCCTGCCACAGGCGGGCCCGCAACGGCAGATCGACGGACACGTCGAAGCCGGTCGAGAGGGCCTTCTCGATGTCGGCGCGGCTGTCGACGACCGCCCAGTCCAGGCCCGCTCCGGGCGCGTGCACCAGCTGATGCGGCGCGCCCTCGCGGGCCGGGAACGTGGTGCGCAGCACCTCGTGCCGGTTCACCACGTCGACGAAGGCCGCGTGCATCGCCTCGGCGTCGAGCGGGCCCGTCAGGCGCAGCGCGATCGGGACGTTGTAGGTCGGCAGGCTCGGATCGAACTGGTTGATGAACCACATCCGCTGCTGTGCGTACGACAGCGGAATCAGCTCCGGTCGCGGATCGGCGACGGTCACCGGCGGCAGCGCGGCGCCGTGCCCGGCGACCGCCGCGGCCAGCGCACGCGCGCTCGGCGCATCGAAGACGTCGCGGATCGACACCTCCACCTCGAGGGCGTCGGACACCCGCGCGGCCACACGGGTGGCCGACAGCGAGTTGCCGCCGAGGTCGAAGAAGCTCTCGGTCACCGAGACCTGTTCCAGCCCGATGAGGTCGGCGTAGATCTCAGCGACGGCGCGCTCCGCGTCGTTCTCGGGCGCGACGTACTCGGCGACCTCGATCACCGGTTCCGGCAGGGCACGCTTGTCGAGCTTGCCGACCGGAGTCAGCGGCAACGCGTCCAGCACGGTGATCGACGCGGGCACCATGTGCGCGGGCAGCCGCTCCCCCAGGAACGCCTTCAGCTCCGCGACGTCGACGACGGCCGGATCACCGACCACATACCCGGCGAGGGCCGTGGCGACAGAGCCGCTTGTGCTGAGCCCCGTCGAAGTGCCTACACCCACGACCACCGCGGAGTCGACCGCCTCGTGCGAGGCCATCACCGACTCGATCTCGCCGAGCTCGATGCGCAGACCGCGGAGCTTCACCTGATCGTCGCTGCGACCCGAGTACTCGACGACCATCTGCCCGCCGTCGCCCTTACGCCAGCGGACCACGTCGCCCGTGCGGTACATCCGGTCCCCCGGAACACCGTAGGGATTGGCGACGAACCGCACCGCGGTGAGCGCCGGGTGATCGAGGTAGCCGCGGGAGACCGCGTTGCCGACCACGTAGAGCTCGCCCGGGACGCCGACCGGCACCGGCTTGAGCCTGTTGTCGAGAATCAGCAGGCCCACGCCGTTGATCGGTCCGCCGAGGTACACCGGAGCTCCCGGCTGCATCGGCTCGCTGATCGTGACACCGATGGTCGTCTCGGTGGGACCGTACAGGTTCTGGATGCGTCGCATCTGCGACCACTCGTCGCGCAGGGCCGCCGGAACGGCCTCACCGCCCGCATACACCACGCGGAGCGCGGGCAGCCCCGCCGATTCGAGCGTCGAGAGCACCGTCGGCGTCAGGAAGGTGTGGGTCACCGCCTGGCGCATCATGAAGTCCTGCAGGACCGGTCCGCCGACCGCGTCGTCGGGCCGATAGATCAGCACGCCGCCGGAGACGGTGGCGAGCAGGTACTCGAGTACGGAGGCGTCGAAACTCGGCGATGCGAATCCGAGGACGCGGGAGTATTCATCCGCGCTGGAACGACGACGCTCCTCCTCCGCGAAGTTCGCCAGACCCGCATGGGTCACCGCGACGCCCTTCGGACGGCCAGTGGAACCCGACGTGTAGATCACGTACGCCGTGTTGTGGATGCGGACCGGAGCCAGAGTCTCCGACGCGGCGACCTCGCCCGCGTCAGCGGCACCGATCTCCTCGACGACGCGCACGTCGTCGAGTCGGACCCAGTCGAACCCTTGGTCCGGCAGGTCGCCGGACCCGGCGACCGCCAGGCCGAGCATCGCGCCCGAGTCCTCGACCATCGCCTGCACACGATCGGCCGGGTAGGTCGGGTCGATCGGTACGTAGCCGCCGCCGGTCTTGGCGACCGCCCAGATGGCGGTCAGCAGCGGAACCGACCGCGAGATCGCCAGTGCCACCAGTGATTCGGTGCCGATTCCGCGAGCGATCAGCCATCGCGCCAGCTGGTTCGACCGTGCGTCGAGCTCGGCGTAGGTGAGCACCGTGCCGTCGGCGTCGACAACCGCCTGTCGGGATGAGAACTCCGCAGCAGCTCGGGCGAACATCTCGCGCAGCAGCATCGGCTCAGTGCTCAGCCCGGTCACGACCATCGGCTCGGCCGGGGCGCCGTCGAGCGGATCGACGACTCGGTACTCGCGTCCCGAGGCCGGCGTCGCGGGCGTCGAGTCCGCGCCCGACGCCGCCTCGTCGTGCTCGCGCTCGGTGAGCGGCAGGTCGCCGACCGCGATCTGCGGATCGGTCAGCGCCGCGTCCAAGATGCCGACCAGGTAGTCGGCGAACCGGGTGACGGTCGAGCCGTCGTACAGATCGGTGGCGTACAGCATCGAGCCGAGCCACGGCTCGCCTGCGGGCCCCTGGCCCACCGACACGAGCAGATCGACGCGCGCCGGAACCGAACCGGTCTCGACCGGGGCCACCGTCAGCCCGCCGATCTCGCCCTGCGCGAGGTTCGCGCCGGCGAGTTCGGGCAGCGCCGATTGGTCGAACGTCAGCCACACCTGCGTGAACGCGGCGAACGCGCTCGAGCGGGCGGGATTCACGGCGTCGACGACCGTCTCGAACGGCACGTCGGCGTTCGCGAAGGCGTCCAGATCGGCGGCTTTCGCGCGCTCGACGAGGTCGGCGAACGAGCCGCCACCCTCCACCAGCGTGCGCAGCACGAGAGTGTTGACGAACATGCCGATCAGCGGATCCAGATCCGCCTGACCGCGGCCCGCGATCGGCGTGCCGATCGCGATGTCCTCCTGGGCGGTCAGCCGCGAGACCAGCGCGGCCAACGCGGCATGTACCACCATGAACGGCGTGACGCCGTACTCGCGGGCCCGCTCGCCGATCCGCTCGGCCAGGTCGGCCGGAATCTCGAACGTCACACTGTCGCCGCGACGCGACGCCGTCGCCGGACGCGGCCGATCGGCGGGCAGTTCCACCAGGTCGGGCAGACCTGCGAGGCGACTCTCCCAGTGGGCCAACTGCTGCCCGACCACCGACGCCGGGTCCTCGGGCGAACCGAGCTCCCGCTGCTGCCAGATCGCGTAGTCCGCGTACTGGATCGCCAGCGGCGCGAACACCGGGTCGGTGTCCTCGGCGCGCGCGAGGTACGCCGTCACGAGGTCGGTGATCATCGGCGCCATCGACTCGCCGTCGGACGCGATGTGATGCGCCACGACCGCCAGCACGTGCTCGTTCGGTGCGGCTGAATCATCGGGCCCGCTCGCTTGGCTCCCGGCGCCCGGCCAGATCCGCACGCGGACGGGGAACTGGCGCGTCACGTCGAATCCGGCAACGACGGCCGCTTCGATCTCGGCCTGTGACTCGACGATGTCCCAGTCCAGCCGGGCCGCGACCGCCGAGGCCCGGGCGATCTTCTGGTGCGGCTCGCCGTCGACCGCCGGGAAGGTGGTCCGCAGCGATTCGTGCCGCGCCAGCAGATCGAGAACCGCGGCGTGCAGCGCGTCCGAGTCGAACTCGCCACTGATGCGCAGCACCGTCGGCAGGTTGTAGGCGGGAGACGAGGTGTCGAGCTGGTTGATGAACCACATGCGACGCTGCGCGAACGACAGAGGAATCAGGTCCGGCCGCGGGTCCACCGCGACGATCGGCGCCAACGCCGCGGACTTGCCACCCGAGGCGGCCACCAGTTCTCGGACGGTCGGCGCGTCGAACAGATCACGCACCGACAACTCCACGCCCAACGCCTCACCGGCACGCGCCACCAGACGCATCGCCGACAACGAGTTACCACCCACATCGAAGAAGTCATCGGTCACACCGACCGTCTCCACACCCAGCACATCGGCGAACGCCTGCGCCACCGCGGCCTCCACCGGACCCTCCGGCGCCACGAACTCCGCATCCAGCGAACCGAACTCCGGCGCAGGCAACGCCTTCCGATCGATCTTGCCCGCCGTATTCAACGCGATGTCGTCGAGCACCATCCACACCGACGGCACCATGTAGCCCGGCAGTGCCTTCGCGGCCGCGGCCTTCGCCGCGTCGGCATCCGGTCGCTCGCCCGGAGCACCGGCCAGATACGCGACCAGATGCTCGCCACCGCCCGGTGCCGAGGCCACGGTCACCGCGGCATGAACCACGCCCGGCGCACCCGCGACCACCGCTTCGATCTCACCCAGCTCGATGCGCTGACCGCGCAACTTCACCTGGAAGTCCGTGCGACCCAAGTACTCCAGACCACCGTCCGGCAGACGACGAACCAGATCA